>NC_007712.1:1390382-2085573 GCF_000010085.1 Sodalis glossinidius str. 'morsitans' | reverse complement strand
GTTTATAAACCCGAATCCCACGAACTTTTCACCGCTAACGATGCCTCCAATCTCGCCCGTCTGATTTGGCACATGAGCCACAACTTCCGCTTCAAGCAAGCATGGAGCAATGGCATATGGTATAATTTACGAGAAGTCACAGGCATTCCCTCACCTCATCCAATGGAAGTCCGCCACATCCCGCATATTACCAGAGAATGCGAACGTATATGGGCTGTGATTGAACGTCTGCAATCTGCTATGGTGGAAGCTGAAAGGCGAACCATTCGGCAACTGGTGCGCAAGCGGGAGAATGTGGATATGCTGTAGCTCGTGACTTTCTGGAAGTGCATCTACCACCTCATCTGCGTGAGCGCTGCGATTTCAGCACCCTGGCAATGGAGTCCGGCAGCTTTATCGAAGACGACCTCAGGGGCCAGTGCTCGAACATGCTGTATTCAATGAAGACCACGGCGGGCCATGATGGCTACGTCTACTGCCTAATCGAGCACCAGAGCCGACCGGAAAAGCTGATGGCATTTCGCCTGATGCGGTATGCGGTCGCCGCGATGCAGCGCCATCTTGAGCAGGGCAATGACCAGTTGCCGGTCGTCATTCCGCTCCTGTTCTACCATGGCACCACGTCGCCCTATCCGTACAGCACACAATGGCTCGATTGCTTTGCTGACCCTGAACTGGCAGAATCAGTCTACAGGTAAGCATTCCCGCTGGTCGATATCTCGGCTATGCCGGATGATGAAATACTGTCCCATCGGCGGGTAGCGCTGCTAGAATTGGTGCAGAAGCACATCCGAACGCGGGATATGCTGGAATTGGTTAACAAACTGGCCGGATTGCTCGAACAGTGGGCCTACCCCAAAGAGCAGTTTCGCAGCTTGCTATACTATCTGGTCGAGGCGGGAAATACCGCTGAAGGGGAAAAGTTTATTCGCGCACTGGCAGAAAAAACGCCGCGCTATCGGGAGGAAGCCATGACGATCGCTGAACAGCTTGAAGCCAAGGGCATCGAAAAAGGAATACTGCTCGGTCGCCAAGAAACGACCACAGAACTTGCACGAAAGTTCCTTGCTAACGGTGTCGATCGCTCTGTTGTTAAGCTATCCATCGGTCTCTCCGACCAAGAGCTGGATGAGTTGGCGCGCCAATAGCTTACCGCGTACTACTCTGTCGCATCCTGTGCCACAGGCATCGACGCCTTAAGCGCATCTATCTCTGCCTGCTGCGCTTTTACTTTCGCGGACAGGTCTTTTATTGCTTCAATCAGCAACGCAGTGATACTGCCGTAAGCCACAGATTTCACATTCTTAACAACGGTGCCATCACTCTCATGGTAATCACCCGAATTACCTACCGCCTCTGGCAGGACCTTTTCCAGCTCATCGGCCATCACACCCGCTTGGCGATGTTCGGCAAGGACATACGTATAGCCCGTCAGCGTTTCGACCTTTTCAAGGCCATTTTCTATTTTCTCAATATCGCTTTTTATCCGCCGGTCCGAGTTATTTTGCCAGTGACCCTGCATGGCATAAGCGCTACCGTCATCCTTAAAAACGAACCACTTCAAATCATTGCTTTTAGCCAGTATCAGACGATGCTCAAAATGGTCATTTATTATGTCGGTGCTGTAGAACTCAGTTCTCATATTCCCGCCGGCATAGGGATTATACTGCAAACTCGCCGAACGCTGCTCACCACCACTTTTTCCTTTGCCATTAAAATGCAGCGTACCGGTGAGACTCCCTCCCGTTTTGGCAATATAATTTCCCAGAGCGGATTTATCCGCTTTAGTCTCCAACGCTGTCTGTTCAGCTTTTTTATCAAGCGCTGATTTATCAGCCTTAGCGTCAAGCTCTGATTTATCCACCTTGCCCGCAACATCCGCCGCCAGCTTTTTAAACGAGTTCAATGTGACCTGCATACCGTCCGGCGCTTCCAGCATCACTTCACCCTCGCCGGTCATGATGTGCTGCCAGCCGTCCATCTGGCGCTGGTAGTAGCGAAGCTGGGCGGACAGCTCACGTCCGAAGTCCACGTACGAGCCACCGTTGTAGGTCACGATGGCGTAGGACACCTCCTTGACGGCTTTGGGTGGCCCGGACACCAGAAGCAGCTACGTGTCGCTCACGATACTGGCAATTTCATACAATGCCACCGTACCTGTGCCCGGTAGCAGCAACATCAATCCTCTCTTCATCCGTTGTCCATGCCGCCAAAGGTGACCAGACCCTTTCCATCGGCTACGCCCAGATGAACTCTGACCCAAGCAAAGCGGCCTACTCCGCCAATAAGACCGAATATGAGTCGCGTTTAAAAACAACCGGTAACGTCTTCGCCCAACATGCCGACAGCGACAAGCAGCCACAGGGCATGTTTATTCGTTATCGCTACAAGCTTGACGATACCTGGGGGGTGATGGGGGCGATAACCTATGCCGTCGGTGATATGGACAATCATTTTCTATCCGGCGAAAAAGCCAAAAATAAAAAGGACGCTAATAAAATAGAAAAGCGATTTAGCAACAGGGTCAAAACCGATTATGTCTCCCTCTTGGCTGGACCGACTCTCAGAGCTAACGAATGGGTCAGTGCCTTTGGTTTGCTCGGCGTCGCCCTGCACTCTGTTGAAAATTCCCTATACGAAACGGATAAAACCAGCATTCCGCCAAAGCAGGTTTCCCGAAACGAAAAATCCAGCAACACTTCGCTGGCGTACGCGCTGGGTTTGCAATTTAATGTTTATAAAGGGCTGGTTATTGATGCCGCCTGGGCAGGCTCGGGTAGCGGCGACTGGAAATCCAGCGGCTTTAATCTCGGTGTCGGCTATCAATTCTAAAAATAGTCCGATGCCCATAATACCGGAAAGGGTTTATTGGCATAAATAATCGTCGTGCCATCATCCCTGTGTTTATTGGCATCGTGCAAAAAGGGACCGGGCATGCCTTTGATACCTGCCGAGCTCATCCCGGCATTGGCTTTATACCCCCGCCGTTCCTTATGCCATATCCCCCATGTGAATGCCGGTATCATGGGGCCTTGGTGCCAGTTGAATAGTGGCATTGCGCTCTGGTGGCGTATTGACATATCCCCTGACCAGCATCGGGACCTCATTCGACGTAAAGGCCACTTTTCCGTCACGACCATAAATAGCAATGCCATAATCGCTCATGGTCGGTACTTTTATATCAAAAGCCACTATTTTCATTCTAATCGCTATTGCCTGTGATACGCCACCACCATCGTATCGATAACCGGAGAGTTGCTGCGTATCGGGATGATATTCAACGCCGACACCAACCGCATCGTAGTGGCAAAACACCAGTGAATTCCTCGACACAGGGATTTTCATGTTTCCGGTAAACGTGATGTCCGCCTTATACGTCATGAACATCCCTTTACTAGGATCGACCACCAAAGGAAAGGCACCTGCACCGTAGATACCGATCCCATAACCATCAAAAGCCGAAACCGTGGGGTAGAGCGCAAACACATAAATATTACCCGGCTTATCAAGGAGTAAATCACCTTTGCGTATGACCTCATTACGGAGTCTTACCGTCCTGTCCTGAATATCGATATAAAACCGTATAGGCGAAAGCGGCGTTTCTATCAGCCAAAACGGTTTCACACAGGCAAAGCAGCTGGCTACCGGGCGGACAACGGTCTGAGTAATCGACTGATGCGCTGCTGGCCACATGAAAATTCCACTTCTTGCCCAGAACTTCGTTCTTTTTTTTCATTTCTATCCTATCGATAAACGTCAGCGGACTGGCATGCGACAGGTTTAAACGCTTGCCAGCATGAAAAACACTTAAGCCATATTCGGACATTAATTTAATTTCCCCAATCGCACTTTCAGATTTCCACCGCCGTCATACACCGATATCGAATCCGAGTTAATGGCCATGCGTCCACCCTGCTGTCGGCCATTGAGCTCAAACGAGCCATCGTTGCGCATAATGGTCCCCGACTGCCCCGGCACATAATTCGCCGAGTACCATGACCCCACCTTGGCCAGTGTCATCCCCGCGTAGTTGATAAACGCTTTATTCATAAAGACTTGGCCATTCTGCACCACAAACGGCACCGTCACCTGACCGTTGGCCCGGTTCAGCAGCGCCAGCCGATCTGCCTCGAACAGCACCTGCGTCTTGACCTGGCCGTCCTTGACTTCGGCTCCGATGGCTATGCCCGCCGAATCATACTGTCCATCGTGGATAATACCCGCCTCGACACTGTGGATAGCCTTACCATCGCCATTTTGTTTAAATACCGTCGTCGCCTTGGTCTTAATGGCCGCTTCGTTCTCGCCCAATTTGACCGACACATGCTCCAGCTTCTCGGCAAACGCCTGCGTCTCATCCACCAAGGTAGTGCGCACCTCGAGGATTTCCGCCTTGCGCTCGCCGTTCTCCTTGCGCCAGCGCTGCATATCGGCATTGTTCGCCAGGGCCGTTTCAATAATGCCGCTGGTGTTGCTGTTCACCTGTCCTGACAGCGCGTCCCACGCCTCACTGGTGACGATATCGTCTTTAATAACTTCCAGAATACCGGCCGCATCATCCTGCGGCAACCCGCTGGCTTCCACAAACGCCGACTTACCCACCACATTGACGCTGCGCACATAAAAATAAAACGTCCGGTTGGGCTTGATATGCGGCCCCTGCACCACCCACAGCGGCCCGGTACCCAGATATTGCACCTGCCGCGTCACCGCGTCGATATCGGCGATGGCCTTTTGCGAAAACCAGAACTCATACTGCGGGCGCAGAACGGTCTTTCCACCGGTCATGGGTCTCACCCCCAGGCTAAAATACCCCGCCTCAATCTCAATCTGCGTCGGTGCCAGCGTGTTGATATCGCCACATCCAGCCAGCGACGGTAGAGCGGGCGGGTCACTTGGGCGATAAAGGTATCCTGCAAAATGCCGTACCCTTCCTGCGCTTCCACCAACTCCTGGCGCTGGGCGCTGTAAGTACCGTCATAGTTACGGGCAATCGAGGAAAAACTGCCCCGCGTCCCCGCAGCGACCGCCCGTAACTGCCCCATAAGAAACGATTCGAGGTTGCTATTGGGCCGGTCAGATTTCACCATGCCAACCTTCTCACCGGGGTGCAGGCCGTCAAACAGCATACCGGGCTCGATATCCAGCTCCCGCGGGGCTTCATCCGCCTTATCGTCGTAGTTGAACGCATCCCCCTTGACGACGTACATCCCCAGCGACGCCGCGATACGTGCCGCTATCCGCTCTGACTATTCATACTCTTTCAAATCAGCGATGCGTATCAGCGCACCAGAGAGCAACGATACCCCGCGTACCTGATGCAGACGGCGGGTAAATTTCAGGTGCAACATCTACGCAGCGTCCACATCATCGTACACGCCGGCGACGAGCCCTTCAGACGGCAGACTGCGCCTATCAGGTTATCCAGTACACTCATCGAAACCTCGCCAGTGAATAACGTGAACGGGTGCCACTGCCACCCAGCTGAGCCAGACGGCTTTCGATTTCCTGTCGCCCGCGGCGGATTTCGCTCAGGTTTTCCAGGGTCATCGACTGCCCGTTCATCATCACGGATTTGCCCATCAGCACCGCCTCTTCCGCGTCGTAATACTTCTCCAGCAGTCGCGTTAAACGTGCCTGCGTCATAGCCATCCTCCCCCGCCGCTTCAGGCCGACGGCGTTTTCCGTTTTTCGGTTTTCAAGGGGCGCTCGCCGCCTTCCGTTTTTTCAGGGACCTTGACCGACGCGGGCGGCGGCGTTTCATCGAGTAAACGCGCCCAGGCGGGCGGTTTAGCCCAGTCAATCTCTTCATAGCCGTGCAATATCACCAGCGCCTGGGCATACACCAACAGGTCAAAGGCTTCATTGTTGCCGCGCCCCGGTTTAGTCCATTTGCCCTCCGGCCCGCGCTCTTCATAGGTCAACTCGTCATAAAACGTTGCCGGCAGCCAGTCGGGGAAATGCACATAGTTTGGCCCCGGCGTGTCGCGCTCCAGTGCGGCGGCCACCCGGTCCTTCAGCGCATTGGTCTGCAACAGGTACAATGGCACATCGCCCCGCGCCCGTGCCCGGCGCTCTGAGCGTTCCGTGTTATCCGGGTAACTGCGGGAAATCAGTTTTCCCCGCGTCAGGCTGTCGCCCTTAAACAGGTAGACCCGCCGTCCAAGGCCATCACGCCGGCATTGCCGCCAAAAATGGTAAGCATTGTCGGTGACCCCGTCTTCACCGCCAGAGTCCACCGCCAGGGCCAGAATGCCCATGCGCGTCTGTGGCCTGGCGCTCAACGGGTAGGTTTTCTCCAGCACATCGGTGCGTAATAGCGCCCAATCTTCCACATAGGCCGCCGGGTTAATCGGCAGGCTCTCCCCCTGCTCATCAGCGCGGGGCGCATGACGGAGCGAGAAGCGGTCTATCACCCAGCGTTCCCCCTGCGCACCGTATCCCGTGACCTGCACCACAAAGCGGCTCTGACGGCCACCCTGCACATCCACGGTCGCCACCAGAAAACGTACTCCCGCCGGCACCTCGCGTTTGCCCAGGCGGCTCGGCACGTGCCATCAGTACCTCGCCTTGCCGTTGCACCTCGGAGCGACGCGGCAGATAGGGCAGTCCCCAGTCGGTATTGATGACCGCTTTCAGGGTCTCCTCGCTGCCGGTCCGTGCATACTCCTGCTCAGCGGTCAATAGTTTGCAGACCAGCTGCGCCCAGGTCTGATAGGCCGCCGCCGGCCCTTCCATCCAGAAGGAGGCAATGCGGGAACGTCGGGGTATGCCCGAGCGGTTGCCATGCCGATCAATCTGCTGACCTTCAATCAGCCAGACGCCGCGGTTGTTCAGTTCGCGCTTCTGCGTCGCATCAATCCGTCCCTGGCAATGCGGACAACACAGGTGTGCCGCCTCGCTCGCCTGTACCGGGTCGGTGATATCACGATAGCCGGTCACCGTGCCCATGGCGGGCTTGAAATATTCGCCGCAATGCGGACAGGGCCAATACCAGCGCCGCCGATCACCCCGATTGTAGAGCGACAGAATGCCGGTCGTGGGCGGGGCTTGGTGGGGAAACTCCTGGTGCCATTTGACATCGGTGATTTCGCGTCCCGGCGAGCTTTCGACAAGCGTCATGCCCGCCGACATGAAGGTGGTTGTTCGCTTGGAAGCCAAGGAAAACGCATCCCCTTCGCCATCAATATCGGCGGGGAAGCGGTCATAATCGGTGAGTGCCACGCGTTTATAATCGGACGAGGAAAAAATACTGATAGACGGCCAGCCTATTTTGAGTACCGAACCATCACGAAAAATCTTATCATGCACATTGTTATCATTACGTTGAGGACTCAAACGGCGTGCCGCTTCGGGACTGGCACGAAACGTTCGGGCCAGACGCTTTTTAGAATGCTCCTGGGCTTTTTCCTGCGTCATCTGCACCACAAGCAAACCTGCCGGATAGCACACGATGCTGTAGATTATCCAGCCATCAATCAGGCCGAGCGTTTTCCCCGTTCGCGCGGGCCCCACAAACACCACAGCGTCGAATTCTCGTTTTGCCAGACAATTCATCGGCTCAACAATATAGGGCGTCAGGTTGGGCTCCCAGGGTAATGAGTTTCCTGCGCCCATTGGCACCCGCATATACTGGCGAACCGCATCCGCTACCGGCATCCTCCGTGGAGGAAAGCTAAGACTGGAGATGTCTTGTCCCAGCACTACCGCTGAAGCATATTTTTCACTCATTTTGCTCTTCATCAGGCTCTTCCTGCGGTTTATGAACGGCAGCGCACATGGTGTAGGCATTCTCCCCGAAACCCTCACGCGCCTTATCGATAGCATCCTGCACTACAGCGACGGCGGAGGGCGTTAACGCCGCATCACGCTCCAGAACATCTGGAAGGGTTTCAAGTACCTGAACCAATGCTTTCATTAGGGCGGAATAAACCGCAGTCACCTCATGCACCGGAATAAGCTGACGCTGCTCCTTTTCCAACCAGATCCGGCCTTTTTCGGAGTCAAACCAATCTTTGCGCTCCTTTGGCGTCATGTCGTCAGAGTTCTGATTAGCTGCGGTGTCCCCGGTATTCAGCTGACCAAAGAGCGCGGGTACCACCTGATGCAGTGCATAGACCGGATTACCCTTTACCGTACCGGCGATAGGGATGTTGGCTTCCAGAAGGCGATTTTTTACAGACCGTCGGTCAAGCCGGCATGCCTCAGCAATTTTAGCGACACTCCACTGGTAAACATCGCCAATATTGCTGATGTTAGACATGTGTCACCTCATGCACAGCTCAACTGTACAGCTCAAAATCAAATATACCCTTTAAAATCATTTTGTTAGACGCAATCCACCTGTACATGGTTTTTTCAAAATGTACAGGTAGATTATTAATTTAATCATTTTTATCAATAGGTTAAATGACCTGCTGCTGTGCGCATGAAAACCCAAAAATGAGCCGTTTCCCTCGGGGGCGCCGCCGCCTCGTGGCAAGGGGGCCCCCGCAGGAGTACCTTTTACCCATTCCTTGTGCGTCATCGATATATCAGCAGAGCGTGGTGAACCTTACTTTTCGGGGGCATCGCTGAAGCCTCTCATTGCATCAATCTGCCTCAGCGCCGCTTTATCCTGATTGCACATCTCCAATGCCAGCAGCAGCTTCTCATTGAGTATCACGCTGTCGCCCCAGGTCATGCGCTCCGGGATAACTGGCGGTGGACAGTCATCGAGCAACGTGGCCGGTATCGGCGCGGGCGGGATGGGCAGGTATCTGGTCTGTGTGTGTACGCAGCCCGTTAACAGCACTGGCAGGCACAGACAGACGAGCACAGCGCTCAGGCGTAAGGGCCTCACGTATCTGGATGATACGCAGCTGGAAGTCCTGCACCGCGTGCTGATGTGCATCCTGTGTTGCTCCGGCTATCTGGTTGAACAGCGCTACCGCCTGTTCATAGTGGGTAAACTGTGAGCGGGCGGCGTCACGCTCGGCGACCATCGATTGGTTGGTCTGCTTCAGACGGGTGATTTCGAGGCTCTGAATTCTAACCACTATAGCGAGAGCGGTCATCCGCCAACCGAGAGCAGTGTTCATCGTGCAGCACCCTTGCGTTTCGGCTGATATTGACTTGCCACACCTTGGCAATATGCAGGCAGTCATCAAACATCTTGCCCCTGGCACTGGCGGAAGCACTGCGGCGGTAATGGTCTACCGCCCTGTCTGCACCCTTCAGGGCGACCGATTGCTCATAGCCCTGCTTCACCAGTTCAGCGACCACATGCTTTTCAATGAATGGCGTGTAGTCCTTTATGCTGCTTCCGGATCCTCGTCAGCGTCGGGAAAGTCACCCATGTCACACAACTTAAATTGGATGAGATCTTTCACCAGTTGCTCAGCTTTCTTGATGGCTTTCTTTTCTTTCTTACGCAGGGTAAACAAAGCGCTTCCTACCTGACCATGCTCCTTAAAGGAAAACTTTTCAGCGGCTGCAACACGATTTTGCATCTCGCTGATTGCCATCTCTGCCAGTCCGGAGAAAATCAAGCAGGTTAATATCCTTGCCACCTTCGAGAGCGGTCATGTGATCGAATACCTGCGCTTGAAGTTCGTAGCTGTAGCTCATTGCCATCAAACAGGCTTCACGCTTAAAGAAGCGGTAGCAGGGATATGTGCGACCTTTTTCGTCTGTGTAATCTGCTAAAAATTTAGTAGATTGATTTTCACCCAATACTTTGGGCGTTTTCGCCATGAAATTATTGTGTTGAAGACGACGATACTTCTTGTATGGGAACTTCAACCCCTCAACTTCTGCTTTAGCTTTACGTTCAGCGTTAATGTAATCGACCATTTCAAGACTGCTCATAGTCGGCTGTTCGGATGTTGGCAGTACGACAATATTCTGATACTTTATCACTATTGGTTTTATGCGCACGAGGATGCGCAGGCGAAAAAAAGCCCCGCGGAATGCGAGGCCCATTGATTTGGATTAAAGAATGACAGAGGCTTCAGACAAAACTCGCGCTCTACTGCCCGCCGACTGACCAGTCCCTTCGAGACCTTGCCGTCAATATACTTCCAGCGCCGCATGCACCGGCTCTGTCTCCGGCGTTCAGCGTCTTCAGTAGCGTAGAGCGCGCAAACGCCCCGCTGCCGACGTTGTAGACGAACGAGGCCAGCGCAGCTTTTTGGCTCTCAGTCAGTGGTACGGTAACATTGGCGTCAACGACGGCCATTGCCGCTTTCAGGTCACTCTCCAGTAGGGCCTGGCATTCCTCAGCGCTATAGCGTTTACCGGGAACGATATCGCTATGGTATGCCCATAACAGACCGACAACACACCACCGGAATCCCGATAGGGCGTGTAGCGCACGCCTTCGTGCCATTGGATGAGTACGGTCGCTAATGCGATAGCGCCGCCTACTGTGGCTTTTATCACTCGGTTACGCAGCTCGGGATTCATTAGTCGCGCTTCGTCCTAAAACGGTATTCTTTATGCCGGTAAATCCAGTTCAGCAAAAAGGTCGCCAGCGTACAGGCGATACCGGTAATCAATGCCCATTCACTGAGCGAGAACGCACCCAGCAGGCACGTGACAAAGCCCCAGCTGTAGGCAGAGCCGGTAGTAAGTTTTTCCATGGGTATTCTTGGAGTTATTACGCTACCTCGTCCGGGGTGGCTATCAGTCAGAAAAAAGGCCACGCCGGAGCGTAGCCTTGAAAAATGCGTCAAACACGAATTATGCTTAACTTGAGTTACCAGTACTTATCAGACTGCCTACCCATAACGAAAAGGACATCGCCATGAACAATAAACCGACAGCCCATCAACTTGCTTTTGAATACCTTCGCAGACTGTCCGAGGAGCTAAGCCCTGCCGATTACCTGAAAAAGTTTGAACAGCTGGAATCAGAATTCAGTGCATTACTTCACTCTTCAAGTTTCAATGATAAAACCACGGGGCTGTGCGAGTTTCTATCGCGCTTCTGTCCAAAATGCAAAGCTGATAGTCAGCGCTGAAACCTTTAGAAAGCAAAAGCCCCGGCATTAGCCGGGGCTTTATCGCACATCTGTGCAAAACTGATACGGACTGGACAACAATCAGATGTGCGACCTAATAATTTTATTCAGCAATCAGTGGCTGTCAATAGCAAAAAGCCCCAACTCACCAGAGGGAGTTGAGGTCTTGACGTAATATAAATCATCTGATGTAGTCATCAATATTATATTAATATATCAAAGATTCTACGATTGTAAAATTTTTTCCCTTATTTAACAAATGTTAAGCTGCTACACATTTTGGGGCTGGCTGCCTTTTTACATCAGGATCCATTTCCAGGCTGACGTCCAAGGCCATAAGGATACCCTTCAAAAATCCCTTCAGCATTTTGCAACTTTCTCCCGATATAACAATCAGAACAGCCATGCTCTGACGCTAGTTTCATAAATTTTTTACCAAAAATGTAATAGTCAAATAATAAATTATGTGCATTTAGGTTTTTCTTGTTCAGGGAAGCTATACATCTTGATATGATGAGTCCGTCATCATCAATGCACTGCTCTCGGGACTTAATTTTTGATGGAACAAGTTCAGAGAAGCCGGCAGCAATTGGACGCCAATAAACATTTTCGCGATTATTGGCTGCCCATGCTCCCCACCGCGCCAGTACCTGCTGAATATCTCTCATTTTACCGCTCCCCAGCTTTTGCCGTTTTTGATGCTGTAGATGTTCTGCTTGCGAACCTCGAATTTCCTCGTCACCTCCGCCACCGGCATACCGGAGGCCAGCAGCGCCCGGACAAGCGGAATATCGCTCGCGGTAAGCCGCCCTCGTGGTCTCATGCTGCCTCCCCCATGCGATAGGTAATGCCCTCCTGATACCAATCCGGTAGCGTGAACTCGATGCGCCAGATATTTCCGCCAGCCAGTAATTCCCTAAGGCGCTTGAGTTCATCCTTCATGTGCTGGTAAATCTCCTCCATCTGCAACGGCTTCAAGCGTATTGGCATCGCTGCCAAATGCGCCACGCGGTCAATAGTCATCTCTCCGTAGGTGATGTTCGCGTGCATCGTAAACTCATACGGGTCTTCTCCTAATTTGCGGTGGCAGCCCGCACAGTGAGCAAAGGCGTTGAAGGGATGATAGCGGGTCGCCTTGTGTCGGCGGGATTTGAAATGGGAGCAATGGAGATTACCGTGGTCGTGATGAAAATAGTTACCGCAGTAATCGCACTGCCAGTTGGTTCTTTCTCGGACGAGTTCAGAAAATACCGCGTCATGCTTATCTCGTTTCAGTGCCATACCTACCCCCATATTCGGCTCATCAGCGCCTGCTTCCTTACCGTAGTCATCCCTTTTGAGGTGGTTCGCCACGGTCGCCAGATGAACAACACGCTGCTCTTGCTGTTACCCGCCTTGCCCTTCTCGCCGGTTTCAGCGCTGATAAACAACAATCGCACCTCATCTGCCGTTTTCTGTGCCTGAGCGAACCACGCCGTCGAGGTGTCGGAAGGGAGAAGCATGACGATAGTCTGCTGCTGTACCGCACACTGCTCGGCGGCCTTTTTCATCTACGGCATGATATTGCTGTACGGGGGATTGCAGAAAATGGCACCCCGAGTCTGCCAATCGCAACTCAGGGCATCATCCTCTTTTTGTCAGATAGTCGAGACACAGGGCATTATCGTGGTCGGCGGCAGCGTCAAGGCAGAACCCGAACTCTGCATTCAATGCCTGAAAGACCTCGTGCGGCGTTCGCCATGTATCTTTGTGCTCTGGCCGGGTGTTTGATTTTAGTGCCATATCCAGTTCCACATTTTGTTAACCATTGAGCGTGGCGTTGGTTTGAGGTATTTCTGTTCGCGAAGGGTGACGACGACATCCCAATACTGCGGGTTACTGCTCAGTGACCTGACAACACAATAATCCTTGCCTTCGTAGTGCCTGATGAGGTGTTCAGCCTCTTCCTGGTTAACCCGTCATACCTGAAACAGCTCTTCTTCATCCGACTCTCCCAAAATAATCCCCTGAATAACGCACCTCCCACAGCCTGACGCCGTTTCCCACTGCCCAGACTTGCGAGTACTCAATCAAACTGTTCATGCGCTTCACGCCCATCTGAGCCGTGCTCTCGCGGATGCTGCAAAACTCCCCCTCCAGCCCTGTAACGACTTCTCCCGGCCTGCCTGTGGCGATGGCATGGCCTGAGACGAACAACGCTTTCCAGTCCAAAAGCGGACGCGGTTTATCTGCCCACAACACTTGCCGAGAGACATCGGTGCATAGCGCATGAAACAAATTGTTCTGCGGCAAATTTCTTGTGCTGTCGTTGATGGTAATTTCGAGAGGGCGGTGTTCGTCGGTGGGGAGTGAATCAATAAACGCTTTCAGGTTTTCTCGTATTCGTTCATCACGCAGCAGGAAGCGTGTTTTGTCCATTAACCACCTCTGAATTTATCCACCCAAACAAAAAGGGCTGCAATGAAAATTCCTGATAAGCGGTTCCCTGCGTGCCAAACCGGTTTTTGGCGACAATGAGTTCAGCGTATTTCGCCGCTGGACTATTCTCGTTGTACACCGCATCGCGGTAGAGCATGATGATGCTATCAGAGCGTCCTGCTCAATGCTGCCTGAATCTCTTAAATCAGCACAGGTAGGCCGCTTATTGGTGCGCTGCTCTACGTTTCTGGATAACTGACTTAGCGACATCACCGGCGTTTTCAGCTCCTTCGCCATACGCTTGAGGCTGCCGGAAATATGCGCGACGGCAAGGTCATTACGCTCTGCTCGTGGCTTCTCAATCAGACCCAGATAATCGACCATAATCAGCGATAACGCAGGGTGGGCAAGCTTGTGCCGGTAAGAAATGGCTCGTATCTGCTCGATGGTCAGTGATGATGCATCCACGACCCAAACATCAAGCCCCTGTAAGCGGCGAAGTCCCTGAGATACTCTTGCCCAACCTCCGTCATCCATCCGGCAAGGCTTGCGTAGCGTCGAAACCGGGAGATGACTGGCTCCCGCCAATGAGCGCTCGATAACCTGCATCGCATCCATTTCCATCGAGAAAATCAAAACACCCTTGCGTTCGATTTCAGTTATCGCGCCGTTCTCCGTGTCAATCTGGCGTGTGGTATGCTGTGCAGCGACACCCTCCGCCACCTTCAAGGCAAATTCAGTCTTTCCCATGCCGGGACGGGCGGCAACAATCACCAAGTCCACCGGATTGATACCACCAAGAATGTCATCCAATTCCTCAATGCCCGTTTTCAATGAGTCCGAGGCTTCCCCATTCTTCAGACACTTTTCCAAAAGCGCGGTGTAGGGGGCTATCAGCTCGTCGATATGCATTGGGCGGACTTCGTCGGCGGGGCAGTCGATATCACGCAGGGAGGCTAACACCTGCCCCATCACTGCCAACGCACGTTCATGGTTCGAGGATTGGCGTATCTGCTCCAGTCCATCGCCCAACAACGCCGTGAAGCGCCCGCCGCACACGCTGATAGTCTGCCAGTACCCGCGCATACCCCTTGAGATTCGCTGCGCTGGGACACTTCTTCGCCGTTTCCATCACCGCGCCAAAGTTGCCGCTCCCCATCGCCTCACCCACCATCAGCCCGTCAATCAAGCCACGGGTTTTCGCCTGCCGCCGAATTTCGCGGAACGTCTCACGGTACAGGCTGGCGGTGAAAGCGTCGTCATCCAGCAGCGTAGCGAGGACATCCGCCGCATCAGGCGTGTAACCGCCTAGCAGCAGACCACCGATGACACTGGCTTCGATTTCCTGGTCTGTCACAGCGTGCCCTCCCGGACTTTGGTCAGGGTGTCAACACGAAGCAGGTAGTCAAGATTGGCCGTCCAGCCCCGGTCATTGTCCCCCGAAGTAAAACGGCGGCGCGTGGGTCACAAACGCCTCCACGTAGGCCCGGAACCCCTGAAGGTCTTTTCGTGCCAGCTGACCCATGAGTCGTTTGATACCCTCGCGCCGCTTGTCGTTAAGCTCTACAGCGTGGGGGAGTCTGTCGGCTACCGTGTCGTTGTAGATTGCCAGTGCTACCTGATAGTCCTGCGTGGAAAGCTGGTCAGGTTTTGGTTGGGGGTTTGGTTTTTTCCTGCCGGTTCCGGGGAGAGGCCCCCGGTAGGGGGTAAGGGGTTTTAGGTTCCATAACTGGTTCAAAAGAGTGACTGGTTATGGGGGCAGCTCCTGACCTAGATCATCTCCTACCACACTATTTTCAGGGGGGTGCTTAACTGAATTGTCGAGCGTGAGATAAAACAGATTGGATTGATTCAGCTCACCGCTCTTGCGAAATGCCCTGCGCAGCATTCCCATTTGTTCGAGTGCCCTGATATGGCTTTTAACTGTTGATCTGCCAATTTCACATTGGTCAGCTATATGCTGGTAAGAAGGCCAGCACTCCCCTTTATCATTCGCATTATCAGCCAGCTTAAGGAGAACCAGTTTACATATCGGGTTACCGACTTTGATATTCATAGCCTTAGCCATCAATGACATACTCATTTTTCTGATTTCTCCGCTACTTACGAATATCTTCGCTATGTCTCACGCCTCCAGCATGCTCGTGTTGGAGGCGTTTTTTTTAGGTGCCAACACAGTAGCTACCGTCTGTTTCGCTAGCTGAGCTATTGGACTTACTGCCCATGCTTGACCTAAAATCACCATTGCAGTCGCCATGTCGCGCAGGTTGTAGCGGCTGACCTTGGATTCGTTCCACCCTGCCAGCTTTGAAAAGCTGCGCTGGGTCAGTGCAGACATAGCCAGCAGCAGGTCGGTTTCGACGCGGTTAATCTCATGTGTGTCAGGTTTGCTTGGATTTGCATAATCCATAAGTGATAATCCTTTGTGTGGTAATCAATAGACGTGACAATGCCGTGAGCAAGTCACAGTGAGTGGGTACTGTGGGATGTTGAGTTCGCCACGTTGTCAGTGGCTTCCGTAGGACGAATGTCCGTTGTGAAAAATTCGGTAACTTACATAAATCTTTACTTTTTAATACTAGGGAAAGGTTTTATTTCTTCACCTTTTACAGACCCATCAGGCATAACGGTTACAAAAATGTTACGCCCCGCCCGGCTCGCTTTACTAATTGCGCATTGAATGACGCCAAGGTCATATGCAGCTTTCGTTTGTCCGTGAGCTTTAACGTAATCAACTAGGGTCATTTTGCTCATGGTTAATCTCCGTTTTATACACGACACAAAGAATACATCAGGTATTCCCTCATTACAATACCTCCCATATTTTGCCGTCAATACAATTGGTATTATCATGCAGTCATGAAAACGAAGACACCTTTAACTCCAGAGCAACAAGCTGACGCAGCACGCCTGAAAGCCCTGTATGAGTTAAAAAAGAAGGAATTGGGTCTTACCCAATACACAATAGCCGACCACCTTGGCATTTCTCAAGGTGCCGTAGGTCATTACCTTAATGGTAGAAATCCGTTAAACGTACCGATAGCCTCTGAGTTCGCGTCGTTACTAAAAGTGTCAATCGGGGATTTTAGCCCTTCTCTTGCGCAAACCATTTCACAATACTTAATTAATAATGCGAGCAATGCATGCAATATGTCTGCATTCAAAAAAGCGTACGATTATCCATTGTTCAGCACAATTCAAGCAGGCTTCTTTACAAATGAAGCAAAAGCATTCTCTTTATCAGATGCTAGAGACTGGGTATCAACTACTCGAAAAGCAAGCGATAATGCTTTTTGGTTGGAAGTTGAAGGCCACTCTATGACCTCACCAGCAGGTTCACGACCAAGTTTTCCAGAAGGAATGCTAATACTCGTAGATCCTAAAGAATTGGTAGAGCCTGGTGATTTTTGTATAGCAAGCATGGATGGTTGTGATTTCACCTTCAAACGTTACATCAAAGATGGAGGGATTCTTTATTTAGAGCCGTTAAATCCGCATTTCCCGTTACTCACATGTAATGAAAGCTGTCAATTGGTTGGAAAAGTGATACATGCGCAATGGCCTGAAAAAACATTCGATTAAATCCCATAACATAAGCATGTTAGCCACAGCAAAGGGCATCGGCTAACGCTTTCTCTCACCCTTTTACTCCTAAACCCAGCCCCCTCTCCCCCTCATTTCGTTTAGCATTCGCACTTTGTATCGTTAGGCTTGCAAAGCGACAACCCTAAGTAGCGGTAATGCAATAAAATATTTAAATACAACAAAATCAATAATATACGCCTTTTATTATTAATTAAATACTTTAGGTATTTACTTTTAGAGTATTTTGAGTATTCTTTAACCATCGAGACACACGGTCTCATGATCTTTACAACGAGCTTCATGCTCTACGGAAAGCACCGACAACGTGCCGAACCTTTGCCCAGATGTTTTTAGGGTGTGGTGAATGTGCAGGCTGATGCACACTACTCGCGATAGTGGGAAGGCGTCCCGCGGGTCATCGTAACCAAGCCAAAGATCAGCACCGGCCACCACACACCACCAAAACCATCTGTTGGAGGGGTCATGAAAACTATCGTTTATGGTAAATCCGTTAATCCGGTTAAGAAAATAAACGCAGCGACTCGCCGTCACGCGAGACGCAAGGCAGAAGCAGTCCAGCGCGAACTTGTGGTATCACGTATCGATAAGGTGCTGGGGCTGAAGCCAGAGAAACAGCAATATCCATCCCGATGGGAAAAACTCAGCAAACGCAAACCCGCACCACCGCTTGATTTAAGTACACTGACCCAGTACCAAGAGCAAATCACCCTTTCCGCCCAGAAGCACATGAAAGCCAGATATCCACATCGCGGGGCGGTCGTGGAATTTGAAGAGGGTTCGTGCTGCTTGGAGAATGTGGCGTTATTTCAGGCGGGGTTTAGAGCATCAAAAGCAATATCGGCGAAGTGATATTTTTACAAGATGATGCTAAACCCAATTACTGGATGTATATTTTTCAATCAATGCGGTGATGGATTCTTAACCCTTCAATGAAGAACAGCAAAAAATTCATAGAAGCCTTCATCAAAAAGTACATGTATACTTCAAGATGCATGAGAAAGAAGCGCGATGGACTTACTAACTAAGCCTTCTGCTGGATGAGATAATGCATTTTGCAGTATTTTAAATACATAAAATAAGAGCCAGGAGTTTAACGTGTTAAAAAAACAAATAATCAGATTATTCTTGAAAAAATATTAAAAGATAAAAAACGAACTTAATGAAGAAATAACAGACTCTGATTTTTTGAAATTTATTCGTTATCAGAAATTACTAAAAACCACGATGTCACATATGATGACATTACATATAGTATAGTTGGAGGGATTGACGACAGTGGATTTAATTTAATATTCACATTCATAAATGAAGAACTACAAAAAGAAGATACTAAAATTAATACACAGATACGGAAAAATCATATTGAATTAGTTATAATTCAATCGAAGACATCACCTACATTTAAAGAAGACGCAATCAATAAATTTCGTGAAACAGCAAAAGATCTCTTCGATTTATCTAATGATATTGCTGAATTCAAGCAAAGATATAATCCGCTTTTGTTAGAAAAAGCATCTATATTCAAAATATGCTTATTCTAAATTAGCAACAACCTTTCCAACACTTGTAATAATATTTTTTATGCCACACAAGGATTAAGGTCTGAAATACATGAGAATGTAAAAAGCAAAGTTCATAAGCTCCAAGAAGATATAAAAAGACTATTTAGCAATGCATCATTCGAGTTTGAGTTCATTGACTCTAGCACATTACTGGAAATGAGTCGCAATATACAATCTACTTCACGCACATTAGAGGTGTCAGAACAGCCCATAAGCATCTCGGCAGGAAGTTATATTTGTTTAGCCTCTTTAACAAAGTACTATGATTTCATCTGCGACAATGGGGCATTAATCAAAAGCATTTTTGAATCTAACGTCAGAGATTATCAAGGGAGTGTTACAGTAAACACAGTAATTCGCATGACGCTTCAAAATGAAAATTCAGATGATTTCTGGTATTTAAATAATGGCGTGACGATTATCACACCAAAAGCGATTAGCGCGGGAAAAAAATTAACCATTAAGGATCCCCAAATAGTTAACGGACTCCAAACATCTCATGAAATATACCGTTTTAAAGAGTAATTCAGAAAAGTTCACTCTCGATACTAAAACAATAACAAATATTAAGTTTTACGTTGCGATGGTTACGGCAATCAAGCTCCTTGGTACAAAGGAAAAAATAATTGATAATTTATCATCTATTTCTCGTATAAACATAAAAGATGATATTTTACTCGAAAGTTTAGACATTGTTTTAGAAGAGTTTAATCTTTTAGGAAGTGATGATAAAACAGCCAAAGGCCCTTCGCTTACTCTAGCAATTCTTAAGTCGGTCTAGTTTTGACATCCTCCCCGCTCTGAAAGACGGGGCTTTACGGCGCACTGAGTAAGCTTCATATACATCCCTCCCTGTCCTAGTGACATATCATTCCGACAAATGGAGGATGTCAACCTGGAAACAGTTATCTACACATCCACCTTACTGTTGGGGAATAGCAGCAACCCTCGCCGCCTGAGAGGGTCAACAAAGCAGGCACTTAACAAGATAGGCGGGGACATTTTCAGCGAGGTAATCATTTAATAACCGGAGAATAGTCGATGTCCATAATTTCTATCCTTGGCGGTGACAGCATGTGTTTAACAAACATTACCGCCAACATAAAGTTCGATATTGCTGAATTAAAATACGAAAATCGTTCAACAGTAAGTTTGCCTTAGATAGGTGAAGTTAGTCCAAGAATTGCTAGAGAATTTGCGCGTAAAATTATGCGTGTATCCGATGAGATAGAAAATAAGCTTGACGAAATCAATAGACTCAGTCTGTAAGTTCATAGCGTCGTCAACATTACCACGGAGACCACCATGCAAAAGCTCATTGACGAATTCGACCACCTGATAGCGCCGGGGTCGATTGTTAGTGAAATCATCCTGTCTGGCGTTGTAGACGATTGAGGACATTTCTTACAAGAGAATGATAATTCTGACTTTTTCAGAATTTATATCCGGGGCGGCGACGGCTTGCTACAGGCCATCGGGGACTTCTCCAACCGTGAGGACGCACTCGCTTATGCCGCGAGAATGGTTGAGAAATATCAGGTACCACTTACGGACAATACCCGGAAGTTATTAAACGATTAGGAGCATCAAATAGATTTATGGCAGATGATGTCGATTTAGCCAGCCAACACGAAGAAGCTTTCCGCCAACACCAGATTGCCCATTATCGAGAAGAGGAATTATCCCTAACCGGTCGTTGCTATAATTGTGAAGACCAGCCGAGGATAATTTCTGCTGCAAAGAATGCGGGAAATATTGGGAGAAGCGAAAATATTTTGATAGTCAACGGAGGATTAAATGATGCAACTCACTAAGTCCCATATAGAATTCAAAAATAATATGGTCACCGCCTTCAACATTGACTGCTCGAAATATCTATTAAGCATGGAACCTCATAGTTGCGATGACAACAACACCAGAGTATGCCGGGGGATAATTAGCACGTTACTGAAGGAGAACGATGACCTCCGGCAAAAGGTACGTAGGCTAACGAGGATATATTGTTAAAGAAATTTCATCACCGCTGTTGCAGCGCTGATAGTCACCACAATGACCCCGCCGAGTTTTAGCAGCAATCCAGTAGCGATATTTTCAACATCCTTACGAAGCAACGATATCTGAGCATCGCTCTTCGCATCAACTTTTTCAAAGAGAGCAATGGTGTCTTTACGAAGCAAGTTGATTTGTGCGTCGGATTTATCAAAGCGTATCTGTATCTCTGCGGACAGGTCCTTACGGACATCGGCTATCTGCGCCGTCAAGTCCTTGCGCACATCCTCAAGGTCACGCTTGGTGGCCACATCCGCCACTTCATGAGACTTGCGCACGACGAGCGAAATCGCCTTGGCTTGCTCACTGGTAAGCCCGGCTGTCTGAAGCTCTTCTGACGCCTGCAATGTATCAAATGCAATTTGTCCCATGGGGTCCTCCTGTGTTAAGCCAAGTGTAGCGTATCCACCACATCAACGGAAGGAGTAACACCAATGGCTCCGGTATTTCCGAGCATTTACGGTGCTAACTATTCGACACAAAAAGGAAAGTTCTTTCAAAGACGAGGCGATATCTGGATACAGATTGAACGATATCTGCCATGCGCCACAGGAACCCTAAATGAACCACTTGAGGCCACGGCACAGCGTTGGCTAAACGAACTTGAGAACGGAACACTCAAGACCAAGCGAGCCATTGGGAGTACGGGAGCCACTAAGACCGCTGTATACAAGCTAACCGAAGGTGGCCTCAAAAATAATTTACCTATGAAGTTTGCAAAGTAATTAACTACATCAACGGAAGGAGTTACCTCCATGAACTACAACCAAACGCTTATCGTGCCTAGGGTAGGGGTATTGAACACTGGGAGCCGCGCATCACTAGCCTTGAAGTCTACTCTGGCGAGAGAGGCGGAATCATCCTGAAACCCGCGGAAATGGGCGTTGCCACTACCCGCTGGTCGCCCACTGCAAAAATGCGTGAAGCATTCATAAAGCTTTTGAAGCAGGCGTAATCCTACCATCCCCCTATCGAGGCTCAATCATGCAATTGCAAAATCGGGAGTTAACGCTCCCTGCTTCTTCTGCGCCCGAAATCCGGCCAGCAGAGAGCGATATAGCCACCCTACGCCGACACGTCATCTCCGGCGACTGGACGCCCACCAATAACGGCACATGCACGCTAACCGACCTTGGCTTGCGGCATAACGGTAACGGCCTTGTTTGGCTGCATTCCGGCGTCTCCGTACATGAGGCCGATAGCGATACTGGGTTGGCGGGTAGCGATAAGATGTCGCATGAATATCACAAGGGCTTGCGCACAGATAACCAATTGTCTAAAAAGGCTTTTATTCCATTTGTGCAAGCGTCAGAACGTGAGCGCTTCGGCTTCAAACGCATCCCCGTCGATGGTAAATGGCTTCATGTCTACGCCGACCATATCCGCTTCCTAGCGAAGAAACGCATCCGCATCGATGGACGACAAGTAACCGGCTATACGGCCAAAGGTATTAGCGTAGAAATGCTGGGCTAAGGGTTGTGTGCAGAAGAACCTACATTCCACAAGGACTACAGAGATTTTGTGCAAGGTAACAATCGACATCCACCACCCCATTGACGCAAGGATAACCCATGCGCTATAGTCAATCTGCATCTGCAAATTCAGGTGCCGGGATTAGGAGCCTCGAAGGAATCACCGCGACAGAGTAACACGCCGCGAGCGTGTTTTTTATGTCGCAATCTAGCCTCATCTCAATGGTGGGCTGGATAGGGCAGCCGCAAGGCTGGCCGGATGGTGATCCCGGTAGTTCCTAACCCTGTTCAGCTCGCCACCAATGAGATTAGGAACCTCATGGTGGTGATTACATCAAGATCACTATCGGAGGCTATTATGGCCCTTCAACGATCTCTTACTGCACCTAAAGTTAGCGTTCACAACGGCAGAGCCGTAACTACATCAGTAGACGTTGCTGATTACTTCGGCAAGCTACATAAAAACGCCATCCAGAAGATAGAATCCATTGATTGTTCTGAAAAATTTAACCGGCTGAATTTTCAGCCCGTTGATTACATCGATGCAAAAGGCGAAAAACACCCGATGTTCAAGATGACCAAAGACGGCTTCGTCTTCCTCGTCATGGGCTTTACGGGCAAGAAAGCAGCAGCGTTCAAGGAAGCTTACATAGCGGAGTTTAACCGCATGGAAGAACGGCTTCATGGCGCAGTTGCCGTCAGTGGCGTAACCAGCGAAATCTTACTCACCCTCCAAGATAATAAAGTCATCAGCTCTCGGCCAATCGTTAATGACGAATACGTTGCCAGTCTCGATACATTGTTCGAGATCGCGCGTCGAGCTGACTATCTCGTCATACACAAAGACGATCTAATTAAAAAAACTCGGTAGCTAATCACATAATCCCGCCCCGGTATCGTGCTGGGGTTCCATTATCGTTTTAACCAACGAGATATATCTGTATGCAAAATTTAACCATTGCACAAACATTAACCATGTCCAGCCACGAGATTGAGGAGCTTGTCGGTAAACGACACGACCATGTTATCCGTGACGTATGAGAGATGCTTGAGCAGCTTTATCAGATAGAAAAAGATGCCCCAAATTTGGATAATCATAAAAATCAGAAAGTTACGATAATTGAAGGTGTAATCGTTGCTATTGATGGGCGCGGCTATGTCGCCTAGTTTCTTCTCGACCGCCGTCATACAGAAATCCTCATCACAGGCTACGACGTAAAACGCCGTGCTGCCGTCATTGACGCTGGTTCACTCTTGAGTCTGGTAAAGCGCAGGCAATCACCGCAGCCCCTGCATTGCCGGAAAATTACATTTCTGCGCTGGAAACTCTGCTGGAATCGAAAAAGAGTGAAGCCAAGCTGGCATTGGTCAATAAGAAACAAGAAGAGGAGATTCATTATTTACAAAATTTATTCCAGGTAGGAAGACTCCATCACAGTTCTGCAAGCAAGATTGGCGACAACGGCGTGAAACCGGATACCTGGTATGTGCTTAATGCAAACGGCGAATTTGAAGAAGCCGATGGTTGATCACACCAAAATGTGAAATATAAAAGGAATTTAACCATGTTTAAAACGTTCTGGACACTGAAGATTATCAACGCTATTTCAATTATGACATGGATAGCAGCAGGTATAACCACTGTCATTGGCATTATGGATGCAGAACCAAAGATAGTTATCTTTTCAGCAATAGTATTAGTTTTTAGTCGGTTATTTTTGGAATGCATCGCTGTACAATTTGTACAGGCTGAAACTTTGAAGAAAATTCTCAGTAAACTGGAGAAGGAGCATGAAACCTAAAATTCCTGAACGAATAAAAAAGAAGGCAACTCAACTTGAATATCTGTACCGTGAAGGACTTGCTTATGCAATACGTATTCAACGAACGGGTTATTTATCAATGCGGCTCTGTCTCTGCTGGCGCATGTTATCTAAAGATAACGGTCAGAGTTGGAAAACCATGAGTCACGCAACATACAATACAAAAATAACACAATAATAACAGGAGCACCCCATGAATTACGCATTCGCGGGTAATGCTGCCCTCATGGTGAGCTATCACCCGGAAGAAACGCAATTGAATAAAATCGTAAAATGGCTGAGAAGTGTGGATACAGAAAGCTTATCGATATTCTCCGGCAAGAAGGCAATGTGCTATGCCAATAAGTTAATTCAGGCGCTAATCGCTGAATCTCTGCGATTACACGACGCGTTGCTATGGGATATTACTATCAAAATATATGAGGTAGGGATAAAGGATGAACTTATTAGATAACATACCGCCACAAGTGCAAACACTGCGTATGAGTAAGGAATGTCGGCGTTTCTACTTGGTTCAGGCGCTTGAATATCGGCGCTTAGGCATGCGTGAAGCGAAGAAAGAATCGCTGCATTATGCACACACAAAAAAGCTAAACATCAAATACTTAATGCCAAACGGTAACTAACTAACCTTTTTAAGGTGAACAATGAGTATAGAAACATTAGTGTTGGGAAAATCAGGTAGCAGTAAATCTACCAGCCTGAGAAATCTTGACCCGGAAAAATTACTCCTTATCCAATGCATAAGTAAACCTTTACCTTTCAGGTCTTCCGATTGGAAATTATGCACTAACGCCCAGGATGGAGGGAATCGAATCAGAACTGACAACTCAACAAAGATAGAGCAAATACTGAAAAAATCACCACATGAAATCGTTGTTATTGACGACTATCAATCAGTATTGGTCAATGAGCTAATGAATCGCTCCAGTGAACGGGGTTACGATAAATTTACTGATATCGGGAAAAACGCTTGGTCGATATTCAATACTGCCGGAGCGCTGGATGAACATCGCAGAGTTTATATCCTAGCTCATACTCAAACGGACGACTTCGGTAACATTAGAATGAAAACAGTGGGAAAAATGGTTGACCAGACAATTGTCCCAGAGGGTTATTTCACCATTGTATTGCGGGCCGTTGTCAATAACGGTAATTACCGCTTCTCGACGCAAACCAACGGGCAGGACTGCTGCAAGAGTTCTATGGGCATATTTAGCGAAACCCTGGTAGACAATGACCTTAAAGCCATTGATGACGCTATCTGCTCTTACTACGGCATCAACAACATCCAAATGATTAAGGAAAAAACAGCATGAATAACGTGACATTCATTTACAATCAGGAAGCAGCACTGGCCGCCGGTCAAAGCGGATTTATCACTGAATCTGGCGCTTATGTCGTCACCATTCTGGAAGCAAAGTATATGACCAGCCAGAGCGGCGCAGAATCCATTGAGTTTTCAGTTGAAAACGAAGACGGAAAGAAAGCAAATTACATTAATATCTATTGCCAGAAAAAAGACAAAACACCGAATAAATATGGTATCAATATGATTAATGCCATTATGGGTTGTATTGGTGTTCAGCAGCTCACTACCAAAATGATTGATGCCCATACGCATCTGGCACCAGAGCTTACCGGTCAACGTATTGGACTAGTACTGCAAAAGATGTTGAAAACCAAGTCAGACGGCAAGGAAACGCACAGCCTTGATATTATGCTTCCTTTTGCGGCTCAGACGCGTCAAACACTGGAGAAGAAAATAAAGAATCTTCCCGCACAGGCTATCGATAAGCAAGTTGCAACGCTACAAGATAAGGACGAGCGCAAACAATCACCGCGTGGCTATGAGCAACAGGAAACATCCGCCCCGGATTCAGACATCCCCTTCTAAATCTATTCATTAACGCAATTCATGGCTGACCCCCGGTCAGGGAGTCGGCTATCTGCAATACAGGAGTTCAGCATGGACAAGAATGCTAATCTTATGAAAGATAAGGTGATGTTTTATAATTCAACCCCCGGCATCTGGTTATTCCCTGATGGTAAGGTAATTACTAGCTATTACGAGGCACAACAAAAAGCCGATAAACTAGGAATGAACTTACAGATGCCTAATCTACGCCGCTTTTCAAACTCACATTAACGCTATTGAGGTGAAATATGAATAGTTTACTCACCGAATTACTCGCTCGCCGGGAAACGGGGCTTATCAAAGAAATTGAAAAACTGGAAAACCGCATTATCCGCATGGAAAATCAGGCCGATGCAGAATGCTGGCTTCTTAAAGATGATATCCGGCAAACGCGATTTGAAGCGGACTGCAAGCTTATTGAGGAATATGAGGAAGGCATTCGTTCTGGACTGCCAAAAGAGGAAATACTGTCCTCTCTGGTAAATGGTGCGCTGCATCGGATTCAAGCGACCATGCAATAAATAATCCCGGCTGTCGCATGGCAGCCTGAAATCACCTCACCACTGCACACCAGGTGTGCAACTCTATTTCTACGATTCGCCATTCCCCCGCCTGCTCGCCGTCATGACGAACGGCGCAGCGGCTTGATTTAAGCAGAGGTCATTATGGCTACAGCATTTCTTGATGATGACGAAGTGTACATTCTTACTAGATACAAAAAACCGAAATTACAAAAATCATGGCTGGCAAAGCTGAATATTCGGTTTGAAGAAAACGCTAGGGGAAAGCCAGCGGTCTACCGTTCACATTTTCAGGTAGTACCAAGCACTAGCAATCATCAGCCAGAAGAGGAAGAGCCTAATTTTGGAGTAATTTAAATGGGCCAGAGAAGAAAGAACCCTGAAGATAATAAATTATCCAAAAATGTATATAGGGGGAAATATAAAACGTACTTCAAGCCTAGCCAAAATCAAACGATAGCGCTAGGCCCCAAGGATATGTCCATATCTGAAACATGGCGACAATATGAAGTAGAGCTGTCCGAACTGACTAAGGTCATAACCTTTTCCCGATTGTGGCACTCCTTCCTTGGGAGTGCCTACTTCTCTGAACTGAAACCAAGGACTCAGAAGGATTATTTGCAGCATCAGAAAAAGCTTATCGCCGTATTCGGTGAGGTGAAGGCTGATAACATCAAACCTGAGCACGTAAGAACGTTCATGGATAAGCGCGGCCTACAAAGCAAAACACAGGCCAATCATGAGATGGCAAGCATGTCTCACGTGTACAAATGGGGGTATGAGCGAGGCTATGTGAAGGGAAATCCTTGCGCAGGTGTGATGAAATTCAAGGCGGTCAAACGTGACAGATATATTACAGATGAAGAATATACAGCAATTTACAATGCGGCCGATGATGTAGTTAAAGCTGCAATGGAGATAGCTTATCTGTGTGCCGCTAGGCTATCTGATGTACTTGGAATGAAGTGGCAGCAAATTACAGAACAAGGAATATTCATTCAGCAAGTGAAGACAGGAATCAAGCAAATTAAAGCCTGGACGCCAAGATTACGGGAAGCCATAGAAATAGCCAAATCCTCTTCAGCGCCTGCACAAGCCGATACCCCGGTCATCATGGGGCAACATAAAGGGCATTATACTAAACGAGGCTTCAGTAACCGATGGACGGAAGCTCGTTCAAAAGCATCTGCCCAACTTGGCTACGAGCTTGACTGTACATTTCATGATTTGAAAGCTAAGGGTATTTCGGATTACAAGGGAAGTACAAAAGATAAGCAATTATTCAGCGGGCATAAATCAGAGAGTCAGGTGCTAGTGTATGATAGAAAAGTGAGAGTTACACCATCTTTGGATGTACCTACAATGAGGTCTAAAAAGTGAAAATACGCTAACTCAACGCTAAGTGGTATTTTGAGGTATATCTAAATTAACTCTAACCTATTGATAACTATGGCGGAGGAGGTGGGATTTGAACCCACGGAAGGTTGCCCTTCGCCGGTCGCACAGACCGAAGTAAAATCTTTTATTTTCAGTAATTTAACTGATTACACAGGAATAAACGGATACATTTCATACACGGAATATCAATCATTTACGTTCAATCTAGCGGAAATATTCTAATGATTTTCGGCCTCAAAATCCGCTATCGTAGTCTCCAAAACATCCGACAGCTGATTACGGAATCCTTATTGTAGGACAGATCCCACCTACAATAAGGATTGCTTACCGATACGCTGACCCAATGGTTCGATTGCTTTGCTGACCCTGAACTGGCAGAATCATTCTATATACGAGCATTTCCGCTGGTTGATATCACGGCTATGCCGGATGATGAAATACTGTCTCATCGGCGGGTAGCGCTGCTAGAGTTAGTACAGAAGCACATCCGAACGCGAGATATGCTGGAGTTGGCTACTGATATCGCCCGTCTGCTCAATCCTATGGGCAATACCGAAAGAGCAGTTCCGTAGCCTGATGTATTATATTGCAGAGCGGGGAAATACTTCGGATGAATCGCAATTCCTACAGCATATCGCCACAAAAGCCACTGACTACCGGGAGGATATCATGACCATTGCAGAGCAGCTTGAAGCTAAAGGCATCCAGCTTGGCGAGCAGAAAGGTCGTCAGGAAGGGTTGCAAGAAGGTGAAAAGCTGGCCTCGCTCAAGATTGCCCGACATATGCTCGACAGCGGCTTAACTCGGACTGCAGTGAAACAGTTTACCGGCCTATCCGGTCATGACCTGGATGATTTGACTCGCTAATTTTTTCTACTCTTCTTGATTTCCCTCAGCGACATAGCTAGGTTTAAAGCTGGGTTGTTTTTTAACTTAATATATATGGTATCCCATCAGCCAACTACACTTTTACAAAATATGAATATACTTAACAAACACCGAGTCATAGGCTACGTAAAAAAATTTTGAAATTCAATGCTGATAACAATGACTCAGAAAGCCTATCACGCAGTTCTGAACAATTGCCTAAGATTTGCAATAGTCCTACATGTGATTCCGTAAATATTAAAGAAGAGCAGAAAATTGTAAACCCCCTAATTTCTCTAGTAAGAGGAGAAAGATTAATAAATGGAAGAAAAGTTAAGCACATAGCTTCGCTAGGCAACCATTGCTTATATTCTGCCACTCTGAAAGATCATGGACTTAAAAAATATTCTTTACCTTTTGATTGTATTTTTACTCATTCAGAAATTATTTTAAATTGTCTAAATGATGATTTCTCTTTATTTCTTGATAAAAAGCACTATCTCTCATTAACAAATGAAAGGCATGACAGAGATTATGAACCAGGTGCTTCACACGTATATTTTGAAAACAAGCACAGTACAATAAATACATTTAATCATCGTGATGTAACTCAATCTGAAAATTATAATTATATAGTACGAACTGTTGAAAGGTTCAGAAAGCTATTGACTTCAGATGATGGAAAAATATTCATGATGATTGCACTTCCGAAGTATGATCTTTCTAACTCTTTTGATAAATTACGAAATAGATTAAATGAGTTAACAAATAATTTTCATTTTATAGCAATTCAATTGCAAGATCCAACGTATAAACATAACTCGCTATCGATTGAAAAAATTTTAGATAAAAAAATGCTGAGTTATACAATTTCACACCATCTTCCATTGAAAAGGGTGGAGGCAGATTTAGATCACGAATTGATGAAATTATTGTAATTGGCTTGCTTGCAGAGTTTGAAATAAATCTTACCTCAATATGAGAAATGAATATGCTAGGCATTTTTCGATTTTTCTTAGCTAGCTGTGTAATGGCTTTTCACCTTACAGCTATTATGCCAATGCTTGGAGTTTATGCTGTAAATAGCTTTTATGTTATCAGTGGTTTTCTTATAACATTAATCTTAAATAAAACATATCACTTTAATTTTTTCAAGTTTTTAATAAATAGATTTTTGAGATTATACCCTTCATATTTTATATTCCTCTTGGTGGGATTTATCATAATTTATCTGTTCCCATCAGCGCGGTTATTTCATACTTCTTGGAGTGGTAATTTTCTTCCTGGTGATTACCTGGGAAATTTACTGATTTTTCCCTGGGCGTTCTTATCAGATAACGCTGTGGCTAATCCTTTTGCAGCCTTTATCAAAGAATATCCATTTCATGTGGATGGAAACAGATTCCGCATTGTTACATCTAGCTGGTCTGTTGCTGTTGAATTAGTATGTTATTTCCTCCTATGGTTCATAATAGCTAGGAAATGGTATTTTTCGTTTGTAGCACTTGTCTTATCGATTATTTATCATGTTTATGTATATTACCAGATTCAATCTTTTCAAATAGCATATTTCTCTTTTGTAGCTGCATTGTTGCCATTTAGTATTGGCTCCGTAAGTTTTTTCTTATCTGAAAAGATAAAAAAAGTGAGCTATCACTTAACTTTTCAACAAAAACAACACTATTATTTTTATGTATAATCATTTTCTGTACCAACTGGTACCTATCAGAATGTATTAATCCTACTGGATGGATACAGCTTGGTTACTACATTAACAATGTAATCTACTCTATTATTGTTATGATTTTAATTCGCTGTGAATACCATGGTAAATTTAGAGAGATAGCTAAATAAATCGGTGACATGGCTTATCCCGTTTTTCTCTGTCATTATTTTTGTGGGTATTTTTCTTGGCTAATAATCGGTACAACACACCCCACAAGAGGATGGAGAGTGTTTTTGTTAGCCTATCCAATTTCAATATTATTATCAATTTTATGTGTAAATTTGATAGATAAGAAGTTTTCTAAAATACGTGACTTTATTAGAAACGGGTTTAATTAATTATACTCTAATGCCATTAATTTCTTTGAAATCAGGGCTGTCATAAAACAAACTGTCATTCTTGTTGTAATACATTCTAGGCTGACAAAACACAGAGTCGTAATACTTAATAGTGTAGTAACCTTTTTTCTTAAAGCTATTATTTTCTACAATAATGTTTTCAAAAATATTGTTTCCTTCAGGAATCAAAGCATATGCCCCACTCTTTTTCATCATGAATATTCCTCTACAATGACCAGTCCGTCTGCACCTCTTCCCGACGCATGTGCAGAGTTTTCATATGATTTAAATGCCCCTGCTCCACCGCCACCAGGATACCCTCCGCACTCACCTGGACCACCTACATGAGGTACACCGCCCGAAGATGAAAAAAAGGCACCACCAATTCCGTCAGAAAAAGAAGCGAGTGATCCCATACCACCTTGTCCTTGAATAAGGATTATTGAACCGCTTGGACCAGATGTTTTTCCTCCTTTTAGGTTGCCTGTCGATTGACCTCCGCCACCACCATCAGCAGTAATTGATAATGCCATAATAGATGATGCACCTCCATCTCCACCATTAGCAGCCACATCTCCATCAACACTAGCACCACCACTGCCAACTACTACTTCAATTGTTGCTATATTAGGGAGTACATATAACCCTTCGACATCCCCCCCTGCGCCCGAAGTTGCACCACCGTTTGTTGAAGTCCCAGCACCGCCTCCGCCCGCGCCCCAGCATTTCACGCGGATTTTCCGTGTCCCCAGCGTCGGCGTATAGATGCCGCTTTTGGTGAAGGACTGGATATTCAGCAGGCGGCCACTACTGAGAGTATCAGCGAGCGCCTTCACCGCCTTTGGCGTCGCAGCCAGCGTCTCGCTGTCGCTGTCTATGGCGCTGCTAAGCTGGGTGATGCCCGCAACTGTTGTGCTGGCATTCACGATACGCGGCACAAGGCCACTGCCGTCGCCAATAATCTCCCTCGACTCACCCTTGGGCACCACAACACCCGCTCCCGCTTTCGTGCGACAAATCAGCGAGCCACTGCCCGTGCATTGATTCACCACCGTCCAGCTCGTCTGCCACGCGGGGAAAATGACCGCCATATTGGCCTTCAGCTCACCTGTAAGCACGATACGCACCTTGGCCGACTGTAACGTGGTCAGCGTCACATCCGCCTTTACCAGCCCGGATAGCGTGGCAATACCGTAGTTTTCTGCCGGTACCCTGCCCGTCAGCCGGTCGTCTGCCACCTCGGGATTATCCAGATTGTTATTGTTATCGACGGTGTTCAGCCAGAAACCGCTGTTCTCCACGTTCGGGATTTTCGCACCGGCAGGATAACCGCCGACGGCGTTGGCAAACGCCGCATCAAACGGGTAACCCGCCCCGGCATTGGCCCAGCGACCCATCGCCGAGAGTTCATTGAGGATACCGTTAAAGTCCTTGCCGCTGGGCGGAATGCCGCCCGAGACTTTGGGCACCATCGTTTCCGGCGGAAAGCCCAGACTCAGCGAGGCCTCGCCGCTGCCGGTTTTGCTTTCCAGCGGGATATCACGCTTGTTGCCGTTCTGCCCGAACGGTATCGCGTGTTTGGTGGGGGTATGGCTGGATTTCATGTAAACTCCCATAAAAAACCTGTATGTCGCAGGTCATTCAGTAAAAGGTGCCCTCATCCATCGTATAGGTGTCTGCCGCAAAGCCCAGATTGAGCGTCGGCGCAATGATAAATCGCACCTCTACCCCGCTCGGTACCGGCACAATGCCAGCGTTTTCAGTATCGCCAGGTCAGACGGCGTCGGCGGAAACTCGAACACAATGTTCATGGCCATATCCCACCCGTCAGTGCAGTACACCTTGCCCCGGTCAGTAAACAGAATGCGCAAAAAGCGGTTAACCGACGGGATAGTGGCATCGGTAATATTGCTAAAGGCTTTTGCCCGTATCAGCTTGCGGTAGGCATCATCGGTTAATCTGACCACCGATGAGGGTTGCAGCCCGGCATAAAACGGTGACACATCGAACGGCTGCGGGTAGCCGTCAATGGCGGTGATTTCAACTTCGTCAAAGCCCAGATAATCCGGGGTATCTTCCACCGTCAGATAACGCGACACGCCGACAATTTTTCCCCAGATATCCAGACCATAGGTTTGTGCCGTCTCGATATCCCATAACGCCGTTAAAAAGGTGTCGGTAAAGCGCTCGAGACTGACGGCCTGCTCAAAGGTGGCTATCACAGCGTTTAACGCCAGTGATGCTGCATACTACGCCTGTATCGTCTTCAGGTAGTTCAGCCGTCACCACCTGAATAGCCGTCTCTGACGTCACCGGCACCTGGTCAATACCCAGCGTCACCCCCGACGACCAGTGCTGAGCGTCCAGTGATAGCTCTATCACCGCGATATTCAGCCTGACCGGGTCAGCGGCGGCACACCGGCATAAAACCGCCCGGCAGGGATAAGTGCCCCGATGGTCGCCGCGGCGTTGATATCGTCCTGCCCGGTAAACGTCTTGATAATCGCCTGCTGGATACGACTATCGGTATCGGCGGGCAGCTCAGTGCGCTGATTTTGCAGCGTCACCCGAAAAGACACCGTGGTGGGCTTTGCCGTCTGCCACTGCAAGGCATACTCGGGATACAGTGGGCTGTAGCCCTCGGTATGTTGAACGGTGTAATGCGTATCGCTGTTCATCTCGCAACCGAGGGCCTTGTTGTTGAAAATAGCCTGGGCAATATCGGCCTGTGCACCGCCAGCAGCGCCTCCTGAAGAGACACATCCAGATTGCGCGCATTCGCGGCGACAGAACGACGCCGGCGCGCTTCAAACGCCGTACGGCCTTCTACCTCATTGCCCAACACGCCGGCGACGTGATTCGTGATGGCCGACCAGCCCGGTAAATCTGGATTAACTCCCCGGCACCGAAGGGAATAGGCCCCTGGGTCGTATTCTGGAACCAGCGCTGCCGCTCGCGGGCAGGGTGGCAGCATTGACCGCAACATACTGATAGCCGCGCGTATCTTGCGCCACACTGCCCACCGGCAGCTGCGTACCGGCCAGCCCCGTGCAGATAGCCGTCACCGTGGTACCGGTCGCGCCAAGGCGGTCAATAAAATACAGTCGCCCAATTGCGTCCTGAAACCGGCCACTGGCAAAATCCGGGTTAATGGTTAACCAACGCCAGCAGCTGGTCGTTTCTGGCGGCGATAATCGCTGCCTCACTGCTGGCCAGCTGGCCAGCTGGCCCTGCGGGGTCGTCAGGCTGGTGCTCATCGCACCACCAAGCGCCGTGGAGAAATCGCTTAGCCGGCCGTTCAGAATATCGACCTCATCCGGTACCAACAGGCCTGTCTTGGAAAAAGTAACCGCCGGCACTGCGGTGGTATGCGCCGAGGATTTCTTTGTCATAATAGCACCGTGGTTTGGTCAAAGTTGGTATCGGTTATCGTCATGACGCCGCCCATACGGCGCTCGCCACCAGGAAACGGCCGTGCAGCTCGCGGACGACACATAGGGCAGCTTCATCGCTTCCTGCTGCATTTTGGTGTTAATAAACTGCGTCCCCGGCCACTGGCCCAGGATGCGTGGATAGAGGGGATGCCCAGTGTGGTGTCGTACCAGCATTCCCCAAAAAGGTGCTGCAGGCACAGGCAACATCCTGGGCCACCGCGTAAGGGTTATCGGTTACTGCCAGATTGCCGGCCCGTCCAGCATCAGATCCCAGGTCTGTGTGTCGAGTCGCAATGAACGTGTTTGCATGGCCCTTTCCTATTGGGGTTTTCCCGTCTGCGCCCCGCCCGACTGAACACCACCGTGTACGTGGTCACCAAAGGCAATGCCGCCGATGGTCGCACCGCCGGCGAGGGATGCCTGCCCGGTCACCTTCAAGGTATTCAAGCTTTGCACCTTACCGTTCAGCAGGATGCTGTCTGCATTCACCGCAAAGCGTGAGGCATTGGCCTCAATATCTGGCGCGTTCAGTGAAATTTTCCAAGGTGAGGTGACACTGATTTGCTGATCGGCAAACTGGATAAACTGCACCGGCGGGCCGTTGAGTACGCCCCCCAGATAGAGAGCATCCGACAGATTGTGCGTGCGCCGGGCATTGACGGCTGGCGTGTCGCCTTGACGCCACTGATATCCCGGTCGCAGATAGCCAGAAAACCGATATCACCGACTCTGGGCGGCATGATCACCGCGCTGTCGCCCCCTTGCAGACGCCAGACCGGGACGTTGTAGACCACCCCATGCGCGATGGGTGCACCATCGCCGGCGACCGCCATCACCATCGGGCGAATATCAATGGCACCCTCTTTCACGTTCACCACCTGCCCCAGCGTGATAAACACATGGCGGCCCAAAAACTGGCTCAGGATAAACTCCTGCGCATTGCTATCTCCATTTAGATCGGTACACTCACGTGTAATGGATGCATCTCATTCTCCCGGAGTCGTAGCAGATCGCAGGCGGTACTCCACTGGCCGCCCTCCACCCATGATGTCAGCGTATGCACGGCGCCAATAACGCTGTATTGCCCGCTGGCATTGGGAAGCACCGTCTCCAGCAACAGCTTGCGCCCGATGAAGATATCGGCGCAGAACAGCGTGGTAATACTGAGCCCCACGCTGGTAAAAATGGGATAGCCAATCAGCCCCTGTGGTGGCGAAATCCGTAATGCCGGCGCTTTTCGCGGCGTGCCCTTCGGCCAGATCGTCACCTGCTCGACGTTGATGTCGATGTCTGCTTCAACGACCTGGGCCGCCTCCAGCATCTGCCGGGTGATATCCCCCTGAAAATAGGGGTTTGGCAAGGCCCGTTTTACGCCCTCGTTTTTGTATTTTAGCCCAGCCACTGATGCCAGCGACGTAAAGATAGTGTCAATACCAACGGTACATTCGGCGCTGAAGGGCGGCGCGGCTTTCGCCCGCAAATAAAACATCATGTTAGCGGTGATCATCAGCGACACGCCCGGGGCCTGATTGTAATCGGCGTAGGCGTCGCTGATGAATCCCTCGAAGATTTGCCAGTCAGCGGCCCAGAGGCGGATCCGGTTAGGCGCCGCCCCGTCGATCCAGACGCCCTTATAGCTCAGCACCACCATGTGCTGTGGCGTCAGTCCAAGGTAAAGCGTGATTTGAGTGCCGGCAATCCCGCCATACGCCGTCAGGCTTACATAACAGCGCGCATTTTTGATGGTGAGCACGTTGTCCTGATCGTCAAACGTTCGCCCCTCTGCCAGGGTAAATTCCACCCTGATACTCCGCTGTTGATAGCTCACGGCATTTCCTCCGGCGCCAGGTAGTAAAGATTTGAAACGCTCCCCGAGGCCGGACCATTCCGGATCGTCCTCTCCCTCAAGATCAGCGAAAAACAGCTCACCCGCGAACGGGAGATAGCCATAGCGCACGATTTGTTTTGTTGCATCAAGGACGCGATAGTACCGCTCCACGCCGGGCTTTTACTGGCAATTATGGTACGGAAATACGGACGGTGCGGCACGGTAATGGTGTGCGCGGGGATCATGACGCTCTGCGCAAAGTTTGCTTTTGACGCTTTCACGAAACGTGTACCCACCGAACCCGTGCGCGGGTTAGCACGAAAATGCAGGGTCTGTTCGCGGGCAGGTACCGTGATACTGCCGCCAAACTCATTGCCACCGGCATTCCCTCCGGATAGGTCGCCCCTGCCAGAAAGCCCACCTTAAGCGTTTTCCCGGTTGCCATGTTTTTCGCCCGCTGCGCCAGCCGTTGCCGAAAAGCATCGCCTCCCCTGATCTTGCCGGCCATATTACAACCCCAGTAGCGCTTTGATGGCGTCGGCGTCTTTGGCGGCCAGGATCTGCCGACCGATAGCGCTGGCGTCGCTGATCTCCGCCACTTTTGGCCGGTAGTTGTCCGCCTTGGCACCGATGGCCTATCGCGCGGCCGCCGCCTCTTTCGCGGTCAAGTAGCTGTTTACCGGTCGTCGTAGCATCGGTGATCTGCGCAGTGGTGATGGCAGTACCGCTGCCATCCTGAGGGGTCAGAACCTCTATCGGGTAGCCCCCCATCGACATGGCACGTTGCGTCATCTCTGTTCTCCTCAAAAATAGTTAGCGCCAGCGGCGTAGGGCGCGAATAGTAGTGGGTGGGGTAACGTGAGGGTGAGCCGCCTGCGTGATAACGCCATGTCCGGTACGGCGCGGTAGCCTGCCAGTAATCCGCCCCGTACGGGGTCTGCAAGTACCACCAGGACGCGTCGTTACTGCCGCTGCTGTCCACCGACACCGAGCCTTCTGACGCACTGGTGATACGCCCAACCAGCCCGCTATCCTCGCCACGCAGCGCGCAAAGATGCGCGACCAGCAGAAACAGTAACTGCTCACGCTCTTTCAGATCGGCGATAAGACTCGCGTCGGTATTGTCGAGATAAAGCGTCGCCGCCTGATTAAACCGTGCCTGCAGCAGGTCTTCACTGACCGATGCAAACATCGGACACAGTGCCCGAAACGCTTTACTATCAAACGTCACAACCCCCATGGGTTACCCCTTCTGGCGCATCGCCTCATCATCCCGGGCGATGCCCGGTAGCGGATTTTCCTGCGACAGCGGCTCCAATTCGGAGACTGTCCCGGCCTGCTCCCTCGCCTGCGAGCGGGCACTGTTTTGGATACTTTGGGCGAATACCACCCCGTTTTTGATATAGGGTTGTTGGGCGTGTATCGCCAACCAGGCATCGAAAAAGACCTTGTCAACCTGGGTCAAGCCATACCCGCCGGTAACGTGCCCCGCTTCCTGACGATTACCGTTGAGGGTAACGGTCAGCCCTTCTACCTCAAAGACCAGGCCATTGGGCAGTTTGCAGCCCACAGTGACATGTTTAGCCATCATTTACACTCCCACCATTTGTGCAATGGCCAGCGGCTGGCGGATGATCGCCCCCCAGGTGCCGGCGGATTTTTTCTGCTCCCAGGCCGAGGGTTTGACCACCACGCTGTGCGCCCGCAGTTTTTCCGTAAAGGCACAATACCCCACATCCTGACCGTCGAGCTTTTCGGCAATAAGCTGGAGAAGCTCACCGGCAGCGGTGGTGTACTCCACAGCGCTGACGGTCGTCAGGCCGGGGAAGTTTTTTGCCAGCAGATCGGAGACATTCACCTTATAGGCGTTCGTCTTGGTCAGGTGCACCTCAGCGGACGGCGACAGGCACAGCTTCATGCTGTCAGTGCGCTCAATCAGGCCTTTGGTCTGCGTCACCAATTGCTTATAAAGACGCACGATGTCGTCATAGACCGCCTGACCGTCCTTGTCATCCCAACTGACCTTGCCATTCACCAGCGCCGGCGTAATGGGCGCGGACAGGCTCGGGTCGTTCAGCAAACCGTAGTTCTTCAAACCGTCAATGCCGTAGAAATACGACTTATTCTGAAACTTGTTGAGCACCAACGCTGACGCCACATTAAGTTCAGCCGCCCAGCCTATGCGCCCCTCACCATACATATCCAGTTCGCGATCACCCCACAGGGTAAAGGTCTGGTAATGGTAGCTTTGCCGCGGCTCCCAGTTCACATTGGCGCTTACCGTACCGTTATGGCTGTAGTCACCGTAACTGCTGACCTGCCCGGTCGATTCCACAATGGGGAATTGCGCGGTCAGCGTAGTCCAGTCGCCTTTTTTGGTTTCGCCCATGATTTGCGACGCCTTCATTGGCGTTACCATCACGCGGATCAGCTCAGGGTCGACATAGTTAGTGAAGTACGCCGGAATACCGCCGTTGGTCTGCGTCACCATCTGCGGTTGTGCATCCATGGCCAACGCATAGTTACCCGTATAGTCAGCCGTCAGGTACGCCTGCGCACCCGGCAGGATAATGCCGTAATCGCGACGGGCGGTGGCGTAGTGTTGCTTGAATTTATTCATTATTTGCTCCAGGTGCTGATCATGATCAGGTCTTCCGCGGCCGCCTCACTGGCGTCATAAAAAGCGGTTTCGGCAAAGCCGTCCAGGCTGACACCGGTGGCGATCTCACCGGTCGTCAGCGAGGCGAACACCTTCTGCCCGCGCGTGGCCGCCGTGGTGGCCCGCGCCCAGACATCGCCGGCGGTTATCAGCGTGCATTCACGGCCTGACGGGATCAGCATGGCGGTGGCAGCCAGCCACCCAACAATGGCGGCCTGCCCGTCCCGCGATACAAATCCCGCCGGCGCGCCCGTGCCCTGGTTGGTCGCCACACCGTTAACGACCCTGGAAGAAATCCTCTTCTTGCTTGTCAAGTATCAGCAGGCCGCGGTTATCCCGCGTCTGGTTAAACAGCTCGGCCCGCAGCACGTACCCCGGATCGCATTTCCCCTGCAGGGCAGTCCCCAGTTTGGTTTTGATGCCGCTTAATGAAAACGTATGCAGGGTATCGCCCACGCTGTCGCGGGTGCGCAACCAGTTATTCACATACGGCTCCGCCATTTGCGTCAGTGATAACCCGCCAAAGTTATAGGCGGCCTTCAACATATCGGGAACCGGGCGTGAGACAAAATTCAGCAGGCGACTGGCATGAACCGTTCATACCATTCCGTCGGCTGGTAAAAACTATCACTCAACGGATTATCGGCGTTGTACATCCCCGGGTAGGTCCACACTGGCTCCACTACCCGTAGGGCATGCAGGGCACCGCGAGCGATTTTTTTAGCCGAAATAAACAGCGGCGATCGCAACTCTTCCGCGTCGGGCCAGGCCGACTGCCCGGTGGGCGAGCGCATGTTGATATAAAGCTGCCCACGGCCAAAAAAACCATCATGCTCCGCCGCCAGCCGAAACGCCTCCTGTACCCGGTAGCGGGCCAGGGCGGCGGCAAGCTGCGTCACGCGCGCCGCCTTACTCTCATCGCCGTCACCGGCGACAGTGATTTTTATCCACTTGCGCGTCATCTCTTCGGCCATCACGCTGACCATACGGCGGTACTCAGGTAGCTGTGCCATCTGGGAAAGGTAGGGATAGCCCGGAAAACCGCCGATCACCGCATCGGGGTAGCTGCCGTTGAGCATATCGTAGGGGGTGGTGTCCATGGCCAGTACGGCAGGGCGAATAGCCTCTGGGATCACCCCTTTCGGCGGATCGTACTGCTCAAAGCGCCTCCGTTGACGTCGTTGATTCTCTTCCAGCATCTGCGCATGTACGCACATGGATGACGGCATTACCGGCACCGCCGGGGGTGCCGCGGTGTCCATTGGCGGTTTTTTTGCCTTGAAGGGCCACATGAAACGCTCCTGATCAGTTCGGGGGACACGCTTATCGGGTGGTGCCGGCCGGTAATGTATCCATCCAGTGAGTAGCGGATGGAGTCCCAGCAATGGTTGTGTTTATCCACAAACACCGGCAACACCTCATGGGTTTGCCGGTCGACCTTGTACGAATACAGCCGTGCTTCCTGTACGGTATGCGCACAACGACTATGAATAACAATATGCTCGAACCCCCGCAGGTAGGCAATCCCGTCCTCGACGCTGCCCGGCCATTTGGCGGCCGCGCTGATACGAAATCCCTGTCGCTCAAGGTAGCTGATGGTCTCCGGTCGGCTGTTGTCACCTTTAATCGGCCAGTCACGGGCACCGGGTACCTTGTCGTAAAACGCCGGCAGGTGGTCGAGTTCAACGCCCATGCCATATTGTTCATGCTCAATGTAAAGGGTTCGTCCAAGGATAAAACTGCGTATCAGCGTGCTGGGATCGTTGGCGAAGCCAAAGTCCGCACCGAAAAATAACCGGTCAGCCTGCTGCCACAGGTCGTCAGCGAAGGACTCCACTCTGTACTTGCCGGAAAACACCACCGCGTCGCTTATCGTGCGCGGTTTGCCCAGCCAGATATGCTCATAGGCGTCGTAGTCAACCCGTTTCAGGTACTCCATTTCCTGCCGAAGTACCTTGGGGAACCAGGGGTTATCCGTGTAATTGACCTGCACCACCACGGCGCTCTCTGGAGGGTTGACAACAAACCGCTGGTACGTCGGGGCGGATTCTTCGCGGGGGTTAAAGCTGACCCAAATCTCAGACTGGCCCGTTTCATTTTCCTTACGGATGGTAGGAATGAGCACGTCCCATGAGGCGACGCTGACCGTCTGCGCTTCCTCCACCCAACAGATATCAACACCTTCGGTCGATTTGATCCCCTGGATGTCGTAGCGCAGGCCTTTGAAAATAAACTCGGCGCCGCAACGGCTACGAATGCTTTTCTCTGTGATGTTAAACCAGGCGGATAACCCGAGGGCGGCGATCTGGTCGGTCAACAACCGGTGCACCGAGTCCTTGATGGTGTTCTGCACTTCACGCGTTCACAACACCCTTAGCGTCTTCGACGCTGTCAACACCACCAGGGCGCGAGCGATTTCCCACGACTTACCGCACCCGCGCCCGCCATGAAAAACCTTGTAACGCGCCGGCTGGAACAGCACCTTGAACTTGGGAGAAAAGTCCAGATTAACCTTCACCCTCTTCACCCCTTTTACTAAACTGCACCACAAACGTCGGAGCCTGCCCGTCCACGCCTGTCAGTTCGTTTTTAACGTTGTCTTTGAACGCCTGGACACTGACGTGTTTCCCTAGCAGCTCCAGGTTCTTCACCTTGTCCGGCCATTTGATTTTTTTCAACATACCAATGGCATCACGTGCCTCTCCTCTGCCCTCAAACATCTCGGCCAAATCAACGCCGCTCAGATAGCGGCGCCAGGCGGCCGGCCATTCAGCCAAGAGCCTGACGCGGAGGTCTTCATCGAGAATATCCGCCACATCCATGTTGTCGATTTCCAGCAGACGCTGGAGAACATAACAGGCATCGATATTTATCTGCTCATTGCGCGCCTGCTTCAGTTCATCAATACGCTGCCGGACCGCTTCTTCCTGCAGCAGGTTATAGCCATTCTGGTCAGCGCCGTTCTTGCTGTATCCCGCGCGTACGGCGGCCGGCCCCGCTTTGAGGTCGATAAGGTATTCATGGCAGAACATCTCTTTTCGGGGGGCCAGTTTTTTGGCATCGGGTTTATCCCGCTTTTCTAGTCATTTTCGCATTTCCTCAATCTGCCTCAGCGCAGCTTTATCCTGATTGCACATCTCCAGCGCCAGCAGCAGCTTCTCATTGAGTATCACGCTATCGCCCCACGTCATGTGCTCTGGGATAACCGGCGGCGGGCAATCATCGAGCAGCGTGGCCGGTATCGGCGCGGGCGGGATGGGCAGGTATCTGGTCTGCGTGCGCCCGCAGCCGGTTAACAGCGGCAGCAGGCACAGGCAGACGAGCACAGCGCTCAGGCGTAAGGGCCTCACGTATCTGGATGATACGCGGCTGGAAGTCTTGCACCGCGTGCTGATGTGCATCCTGTGTTGCTCCGGCTATCTGGTTGAACAGCGCTACCGCCTGTTCATAGTGGGTAAACTGTGCGCGGGCGGCGTCACGCTCGGCGACCATCGATTGGTTAGCCTGCTTCAGGCGAGTGATTTCGACATACTGGAGTCTCACCACGATGGCGAGAGCGGTAATCGTCGCGAGCATCGCGGCGAGGGTAAGGAGCCTCCAGCGCATCATGCTACCAACCTGTGTTGCTCTTCGATTAACGTATTACGAAAACACCGCACGCCAAATAAGCCTTAAACTTTGAACGCATCAGGAAATAGTGAAATCCAAAGTCTTTAGCCAATTTGTTTTTCGTCTTGCCTGAAACTTTCATACAAAACACGATAAATGCGTTTTTCATACAGATACTCCTAATGACATTATTAATTAAGACATCATTTTCATGGTTCAAATAAAGCTTTCTCTTCCTGCCTGCGCTTAATCAAGCCTGGCAACGACACTTTTTTACCGTCAACGGTCGCATGGCACCATTTGGAGAACTCTACCGCTGCCCCGGGGTAATCACTTTCATTCAGCTTTTTAAGCAACGTCGATTTAGCAAATGCCCCGATGCCGATATTGAAAACCAGTGAACACAATGCGTCGAACTGATTCTGTGCCACCGGCACGGTTATCAAGGCATTCAGTCGTTCAACCACGGCGTCGATATCGTCACGCAGAAAAGCGTCTGCCTGTTCGAGGGGGATAACATCCTCTGCCTTGACGCCGTTCGTATGCCCGTAGCCGATAGTCCATCTGTCTGCGCTGCATTGATATGCGGTGAGCTGAAGCCCCTCAAACGCCTTTATCCGTTCTAATCCATTCTGACTGATATTCATCATGACTCCTGATTCTTGCGCCGGGTAAACGCCTTTATGCGCTCGCGGATGTAGTCAGTCCCGACGTAGCCGATATAAATCGCCAGGGCCTGTGGTGCTGACTCGGGCAGTGTCAAGCCAAGCATAACTTCAATAAGGGTCAATAGAGGCTTGGCGAAGAATGCCAGTGTGCTACAGGACAGCGTGTCTAGCAGTCGCCGACTCCACGGATTTCTGACCCACGCATTGCGCAGAAACGAAAACAGGGCGGCGACAGTGGCGTAGCCAAAATCGGTTTGGTTGCAGCGTATCCAGGCCAGCAGCGCGACCCAGAATCCCGGCTCTTTCTCAGGCATTTTCATTATTTTTTATCAAAAGGAAGGTTACAGCATCGAAATGACGCTATGTAACGATTAAGGTGTCAGCACCAATGCCAACACAGGATAACGCCTTGATATCTCTCGACGTCAGGTCACCGTACTGCCGGATATCAGCACCGGGCTCAACCAGCACGTCGTAACGACCCAGACGCTCGTGCAAGGCGATGATGATGTCCTCGACGAAGGTAGGGTACTTTTAGACGGTGGAGACTTTCACCGGGTCTTCCTCCGTCTGCCCCACCCGCTCGGCGGCGAAGTCCAGTACACCCCGGAGTTGCTGGCCGTATTCCCCTTCCAGATGCGCCAGCATCCGGGTACAGGCGTTAAACGACTGACCTTAAAGCTCTGCCGTCAACACTGTGCGGTTAAAACTGCGTCGGGCTACCTGGTCACATAGTCGTTCCGGGTTATCGTGATTCACTTCAGCCCAACCGATATCCGTCGCTTTGACCAGATGGTCGAGATAGCGAAGTATACCCGCTGTTTGGGGCGTCTTCGTCATCAGGCCGGTAGTGCTGATATCCAACGGACGGGGAGCGTTTCGACATCTGACCAGCGAAGCCAGCCCACGAGGGATAAACTGAAACACACTGGCTATGTGCCGAAAAACCAAGAGCACCGCGCGCTTAACAAACGACCAGCACGAGGGCTTGATGTCAAAGCCTATGACCGGTTACGGGCACTGGAGATGCTCCCTGCCAGTGGATTAAGCACCGAATGACCGGGCAAAGGGCGAATAGCGGATAGCGGATAGCGGATAGCGGATAGCGGATAGCGGATAGCGGATAGCATAGTATCTCCTCATAACGGCAAAAAGGCTTTACCGGAACGAAGCCATAGATGTTAAGTGATGAGTTTAGGCAGCGACGGAAGAATGCCGTGATTGCATTTAATTCAGAAAAGCCGCAATCCGCTGTTCGTCATCGCAGATATACATGATTTTTTCCAGCTCCGACATTTCTTTCCAGGCTCTTGGGGCATCGATGATTTTGCGCACAATGTGTGGTTTTGCCATTAAGAGATCAATCACCGCATCGTCAATGGGCGATGGTCCTTGACCAAAATTGATGAGTCCGTAAATATGTCTGTGTGCTGAGAGTTTTTGCGGATGGCAATGATCGAAGTCAAGATTCACAAACAGATACCCGGGAAAAACAGGTGAGAGTCTTTTCCGAAAGGACGCTACACTATCTGGTCGCCGATATTGGGTTTCAATCATTGGACAAAAATAATAAACACCAGATGCAGCTAGATGGTTGAAAACCATATTAAACAACGTTGCTTTAAATCTTAAAAGATACCAACTCATGATATGACAATCTTTAGCCCGCACCTCTAAATTCGATGACCATGCGAATTTTCATTCGGACATCGAAGCGCTATAAAAGTAAGATTACCCATAATTTTACGATCGTAAAGTGTTTTTCACGTCCAATTTCATTTCAAATAGGTAACGATGACAAACTAACATCCAATACCATGAGATAACCTTCAAAGATACCTTCAGCATTTTATATGCCTCTTGCCAATATGAGTATCTTAACATTGACGCTCAAATGCTAAAATCATAAACGTTTTGCCTAGAACGTAATAATAAAATAACAAATTATATGCTTTAGTTTTTTTTCATAAAGTGACACTATGCAATTAGAAATACATATACCGTCATCATCTGAACACCGTTTTCTGGACTTAATTTTGTGCGGGATCAGTCCTGACAAAGACTTGGCTATGGGACTATCGTTCGAGTTGACGACCCGTGCTCCCCAGCTTTCTAGTACATACTTAATGTCTCTCATGTCGTCATATCCTTTTTTAGATCTCCCTCCTCACAGGCGTGATATCAGCTTGCCACTGCCCGTATATTTCAAATTTTTACTATCGATAATTCACATCAGGACGGATTTTTAATAAATCTATCCACGCTGGTCTCGGCCTACTGCGATCCTGCAACCGTAAAACAGGCTTGGGTATATCTTTCCCCTCGGCAACCGCCTTCGACCATTTATCAAGCTCCCTGGATAGCGCTTTTTCGACTTCCGCCTCTGTCAAACGGTTCTGAATCATGCACTGACGTACTTCCGTACAAATCCAATACATCACTGGATGACTCCAGGGAAATTGCTCTACACTTTCATAAAGTCCGCGATCTCGGCAATAGCAGCGAAACTCTTCAGACAAATTAATTAACGAAATGCCAAACGGATTTGTTTCGGACATATCGGCTGATACGATGGAAATAAACTCCGCCAGATCGGGAGGCCATGAATTCCCGGAAGAACAACGAGCAATACAAGTATCCATCACGCCTGACATTTGCTTATCATTCAACCTGCCAATCGCCGCTTTCCAGGTCAATAATGGGGTCGTGCCGTTCTTTGCCATCCACCGATCCAAGTATATCATCCCCATAATATTCCAGAGGCGGTAAGCCTTCTCGCTCTCGTTCCTCAGCGATTGCGGCCCGTATTTTTTCGACTGCATGCCCCCTAGTTGGTTGATATTGTTTAACTTTTTTACCATCTTTGCCTCGCTTGCCAGTAAATTCCCTGCTCCGGCGGATGCTCTTCGTTAAAGCCTGTTCCCACTGAGCGTGATGTTTTGCCTTTCCCTCGGCCTTCCAGAACGTGATGAACTCCGCCAGTTCTGTGGCGGTTGGAGGCTCGTCGAGAACAATCCCCCACGTCGCAGCCTTCCGGCTGAATTCCTCGTCCAGTAGCCAGTCGTCGTGCATCGTGAATTTATCAATCGGCCCAAACCATCCAGGCGACGGAGGCCGATTATCGAGCACCGCGTTGTTGGCTGATGGATCATGTCCAGACGCCAAACTTCGCACACGCGCGCTAGAGAGGGGGTTATCTTTTATATCTTCCTCTCTCTCTATCTCTGGTAACGCTTTTTGAAACGCTGGTGTAACGCTCTCGGCGTTACATTCTTCCGGCGTAGTGAGTTTCATTTTGCGTGATTTTGTAACACGCTGGTTTGTAAATACCCGTTTTTTAGAAGAATTCCCGTTATGACGTTCAAAGTTCGGAAACTTCAGAGTGCTATCATCAACAATCAGCAAACCAATCGAAATAAGAGCATCTGCAAAGCCTTTTACAAACGTAATTCGGTCAACTGCATTTTTTGTAACGCTCACAGCGTTACACTTTGTCTTTCCATCGACGGTTTGCTGGTCAGCCCAGGCCCATAAGCGGATTAATTTTCCCAGCGCAGCATCAGGATCAATATCCAGCAACTCTGCAAACTGGCATACCTCCGGCTTATCAGGAGTAATGACCTCGACTTTTATCCAATTAGACGACATAAGATGCCTCGTTTAGCCAGTAACGCTCTGAGCGTTACTTAATAAGTACAAATACGTTACAGTCTGGCTCTGTGGAGACGGTCCCGTATTTGCACTGATGTTTTTATTGCAACAAAAATTCTCATTGGTCATACCTCGCTACACCCGGCAGTAGTTGCCGTAAACCGGCCTTTTTGGGAGCGCATGCAGTGCGCTGATAGCCTCACTTATTTCCTTTTCGGATAGACGGAGAATCGAGCAATGCGGCGCTGACGGCCTTGGCAAACTCTTTATTCGCCTGCGCAACGCGATAGGACACTGAACCCGAGCGCCGATACTCCAATGCCTTCAGTGAGTACAGAGGCAAGTCTCCCCCACCTAACTCAATTTAGTAGCAATGGCCCAGCGGCGTAGTTCAATGCAAAGTGCTTCATGGTTGAACTGCATAAGTCAGATTTTCGCCTCCGTTATGTTTAGGTGATAAGTCATTTTTGGAATTCTTTGAGCCATACAAATCAGCATTACGCTTAAACCTACCTTGAGTGATCAATTCAAGCTGAAAAGCTCTTTTTTCTGGAATAACATCACGCCAGCGTGAAACAGCTGCATGCGATATACCCAGAGCTTGAGCAGTTTTAGTAAAACTTCCATCAAAAAATTTAAGTACATCAATCTTTTTCATCGGGGACACCATTTTAACATTAAGACGCGATGAATGTAATTATAGTTACCTTAAATATAAATCAAAATTAAACCCTTCTGGTGTAACATAAGTTACTCTATCAATCATAGGGCCCGCTGAGATGGATATGCCGAGGCGCATAAAAGATCTGAGAAACGCGCAAAAAATAATTCAAATGACGCTTTCAAAGATGGTTGGAGTTTCTCGTATAGCAGTTACAAAATGGGAAAACGGCCAAAGTGAACCTGATGGTAAAAATCTTATCAAACTCTGTCAGGCGCTGAAATGTAATCCTGACTGGCTATTGTATGGATTAGATAAAGCTGACAGTACCACGCAAAATTCACTTAGCAACAGTAATTATCAATCTGTGTCTGTTGTTTCTTGGGCGCAGATTGGTGAATGGGACGGAAGGTCTCCATTTGCTACTGAATCAGAAGCTATAAAGTGGATTGATGTAATGGGAAACATTCCAAAAGGCGCATTTATCGTTGAAGTAAAAGGGGATTCTATGGTTAATCCTCATGGTATGCCTACATTACCAGAAGGTTCTTTCGCGTTGATTGAACCAAGATCGATGTTGACTGAGGACTTGAATGAAAAGATAATTATTGTTCAACTAGCTCAACAGCGTATACCTAGTATCAAAAAACTATCGCTTGATGGCCCCAATGTGTATCTCAGATCTTTGAATCCTAACTTTAAATTAATAGATATGGATATAAAAGACTTGATTGTAAAAGGATTAGTTATTCAAGTAATACAAGAAGTATAACTTGTCAACCCCTCAACTATAGAGAGGTATTTGGTAATGACTCCAATTAATAGAACATGTGTTTTTCGATGAAGGTTCCGATGACTTTGTTCGTGAATCTCGACGGAGCGCGAGAAGCAAATCGTTTTACGCGCCTGTCGTTTAATGCGGGTCGGAGCGTCAGGTTATTGCGCTCTATGCGTTGCGTGAAGATCTTGCCAGTCAGATGTTTCTGCTTCGGCACCTCTCTTGCATAGCTGCCCCAGTTGTCACTGGTAATCATGCCGATGTTGAATGGCGTCAACAGAGCCAGCAATTCACGGTAGGTCTCATCGGTTCGGAGGCCAAAAGTGTAGGCCAGAACGCCGCCCCGTTTTGGTATTGTAAGCATACCAGAGCCAGTGCTGTAGCGCCTTACTGCCAACGAAGCTCCATTGCTCATCAAGTTCACAGATAAGGGCAATATCGGCGTGAGCAACGGGAGAAGACGTTATCCGGCGGGGCGAGAGCTTTTTAAAGCCCGGATGACCGTATTGATGCCGATTTTCAACGCTCTGGCGGTATCGCGAACACCGGCACCGTTGAAGGCCATATCAACGATCTGCTCTTTAACTCCCGGCTTTCGCGCTTCATAGCGGTAGGTAAGCTGAAATACACGGCGACAGCACTAACACCAGAAGCGTTCGCGCTTAGTTGGACTAAGGCCATGTCGATAAATTTCATCTGAATGGCAGCGAGGACAATGAACAGAAACTGTAACCACGTGGAAACCTCAAATAGCGGCAGAATATCACAAAAACCAACCATTTCAAGACATTATCGGGTTTTTTAGCACCTCGAAAGTAACTTATATTACCATGAATCCATCAACAGCAACCAGCGACGGCAAAACCCCGGCAGATAATAATACTACGAGTCACCCGCCGATTGCTTTAGCTCAATGTAGCCAGCCCGAGGCGTGATGATCATGACGGAGGTTGCGAGAAGTTTGGCGGCTTAGGTCGTAGAGGCACAGCAGTAAGGGTTAGGTAAGCGTTCTGACAATCTGAAAGCAGATGAGAGGCATGACCAATGAAAAATATTATTCCGAACAGCGGCAAACAGGTAATGCTCAGGGACAAGCGCACAGGCGCGCCCTGGCTGGCATCCTTCAACTACGTCAATCAGCACTATTCGTTTCAACCAGTGGGTAATTTGCGGGCAATAAGGCAAGAATTTGAGAGCTTAGAAGTACCGGCAGAGTTTGAGCCAGCCGGAACGCGTTACTCCGAATTTCTGTGACTTTTGTAGTGACGGCGGGCAGAAGCCCTGCGAGGCATGAAACGACCCGTTAGCCCCACGTTACGGGGCGCGCAACACGATCGGGATAGGGGCGGTCAGTAACTGGCCGGTCCCCTCCCACACCACCCGGCATACGGGTCCGCACCGTGCGGTTCGAGCAGTTGAGGTTACGTGAGGCTAGGCATGCCAAGGGAATCCAAGTAAGCAATCGTCAACACGTTATGTACCGCCGACAGGTGTTGTGCTAGTTGGAAATACGCTTTTCAGCCCAGTACATAGCGGCGTAGTGCTTTGATTACCTGGCTTATGCTGCGTCCACCCGATCGACCAGTCAATTGCCTGATCCTTTGCTTGAACGTCTCCAGCGCCTTTCTCGACACCAAGCGTCTAATCTCGCCGTTCGGGGCTTCCCAGAGGGTATAACCCCGAAACTTGCGGCCAAAGCCGCTTGCAACCGCACTTTTCGATGTATTGATCCTCAGGTACAGCTTGTCGTAGCAGCGCTTGAGCAGTTTCATCACTCGCCAGTCTTCTCACTGCGCACATAGACATTGCAGTCATCGGCATAGCGGGCAAAGCGGTGTCCCCGCAGTTCAAGCTCCCGATCCACTTCGTCGAGAAGCACGTTGGTCAGCAGAAGCGAGAGGGGGCAGCCTTGCGGCGTCCCTTCCGCATGCTCGACAACCACACCGCCCTTCATGATTCCTGCGTTCAGGTAAGCACGCACCAGCCGGATCACTCCAGCATCGTTAACGTGCTTCCTTAAACGATCAATCAGAATGTCGTGGTTAATCCGATCAAAGAACTTCGATAGATCAACATCAACCACCACGCGGTAGCCATCTTGTACGTACTGATGTGATGCAAGAACAGCGTCATGCCCACGACGACCGGGGCGAAACCCGTATCTATATTCACTAAAAGTGGGATCGATCAGCGGTTGCAGCACCTGGAGCAGTGCCTGCTGAATCAGACGATCGATGACGGTGGGTATCCCCAGTTCACGTTCGCTTCCATCCGGTTTTGGGATGCCTACGCGTCGTACCGGTTGTGGCCGGTACGTGCCGATCATCACTTGTTGCCGGATGGTCGGCCACGCGTACTTCAGGTGTTGTCCGGTCTGCGCAATACTCAGACCATCGACCCCCGCCGCAGCTCCTTTGTTTGCCTTCAGGCGTTTCCACGCGCGTTGCATATTTTCCCTCGCGAGTGCTTGCATGAGCAAGTCTCGCCCTGCGTCTTCCGGTTCTTGCCGCGGGAGTCGTCGAGTTTCATCGCTGAGCGCTTTGGACGAGGTTTCACCTCGCCCTGAAACGATCCGCTCCGCTAGCGCGGACATCTGATGCAATACACGATTCATCGGCAAGGCGTTTGACGCGCTCCTTTCTCGTTCGGCCCTTCACCCAGAGCGGCTACTACGACCTCTGCTGACTTCCCGCTCCGGCTTGCACCGTCGCCCTTTCAGGCGAGATCTCCCCCCAGGTAAGAACGCACTCCTTCACTGCACAACCGCCGGAACTACGCCACCTCGCCTTGACCACAAGAGTTTCACGGTTTCTCGCCCGCTCACCCTGCTCGCCAGCGCCTTCTATCCGATTCTTGTTCATCGGCTCGCATTTCGCTCCACACTTCCTCCCCACGCTCAGTCACCCTTGCGCAGTTGTGCTTCGCTCACTGTGGCCAGCTTGCGGCGGGACTTGCACCCACAAGAGTGCGCTCATGCTGGGCGCACTAAACTAAAAAGGCCCGCTTCAGGGCGGGCGTCTCTACCGGCTTTACGTCCCGGTGACGGCGGAGTTGGCGACCAAACCAACTCCTGCGAGGCATGATCAATGACTTCCATCATTGGACGCAGGGATTATAGACCGCTTCACGTCATCCGGCAACAGTTAGATATGAGCTTGGCTATAAAAGGAGATGAAATGAATATTGAAACCGAAAACGAAATCCGCTGCACGGTTGAAAGATTCACACCGGAGCAAGAGGAAAGTCTTGGAAAAGAGGTTGAATGGGCCAACAACGAATGGAGTTATGAATATCTGGCCCAGAAATTGGCAAAGGTTATTTCAGTATGCGGAGAAAAGGCACTGCTATTAGCGATGCAAAATAATGACGAATTTATGATTGCAGCCTACAAAATAGTGGCACAGGCTGTAAGAAACCAGCAAGCTATTAATTGCTCTATTATCATGAAAGTTTTGACGAGGTGGCGTAATAGCAAATAAATTAAATACAACCTCAGCGATTCTAGCCGAAAAAGGCGTTGATTTTTCCACATGGAGCGCACTTAAAAATAGTATTTATCCCGGCGCTAAAGATGAATCGGTCATGATGGCATTGGACTATTGCCGAGCGCGTCAGCTTGACCCATTAATGAAGCCGGTACATCTGGTGACAATGTATATTAAAGACGCCAAAATCGGCAAGGGAGAGCAAAGAGATGTCGTTATGCCGGGTGTCGAACTGTATCGAATACAGGCAGACCGGTCAGGAAATTACGCAGGTGCCAAGGAGCCAGAATTTGGCCCGGATGAAACCAAAACCTTTAATGGCATAGAAGTCACTTTTTCGCAGTGGTGTAAATATACGGTATGCAAGATGATGCCTGGCGGCCAGATTGTTGAGTACAGCGCGAAAGAATATTGGCTGGAAAACTATGCGACCGCAGGCAGGGATTCTAACGCACCTAATGCAATGTGGAAAAAGTGCCCTTACGGCCAGATAGCAAAGTGCGCAGAAGCTCAGGCACTTCGCAAGGCATGGCAGGAAATCGAGCAGCCCACAGCCGAGAAAATGGAAGGCAAGACGCTGGATGTTATCGACGCGCGCGATGTCACGCCATCCGCAGGCCACTCAACGAGTCATGAGGGAGCAACAACTGAAACGTTGCAAGCTATCAATGACCTGCTTTTGTCTCTAGACAAAACCTGGGATGAAGATTTTCTTCCCCTTTGCTCAACAGTATTCAAACGGCAGGTCAGCGAAGCGGCAGAGCTGACCGACCAGGAGGCATTAAAGGCGCTCGACTTCTTGCGGAAAAGAGCCGCCAAGAATGCAGCATGATAGACGCCGACGTTATTCTGTCTAAAACGGGCATAGACGTCACGCAGGTGCAACAGGGTTGCGTTTGCGCCTTGGCGCCATAACCGCCTCAGAGGCTTCCTGCGTGATTTCCAGCCCACGTTCAGGCAACAAATGGACGGATACGAAGCGGTCTTACTTCAATAAGCTGATTGCCGAGATTTGTACCGGGCAATCTCCCGAAGTGAAGGCAAGGCCGCTAGAATGGGGAAAAGAAAACGAAGAGGTAGCAAGACGACTGTTTGAGTTCACTACAGGGTTAACCGTTATCGACGTCCCCATCATATTCAAGGAGGAAGATATGCGTGTAGCGTGCTCCCCCGATGGCGACTGTAGTGATGGGCTGGGACTTGAATTAAAGTGTCCATTTACATCACGCGACTTTATTAATTTTAGACTGAATGGCTTTGACGGCATCAAATCGGAATATATGGCTCAGGTTCAGTTTAGCATGTGTGTTACGGGTAAAGAAGCATGGCATTTTGCTAACTATGACCTCGAATGAAGCGTGAAGAACTTCACAACGTCATTGTTGAATAAAACGATAAATACATTTCAAAATTTGAAGAATCCGTACCAGAGTTTACAGAAAGAATGGATATGGCATTAGCTGAACTTGGATTTACCTTTGGCGAGCAGTGGAATTAACATTCCTTAATGACTAAACATTTAATTTTATGAGGTGAAATATGAATGATTTACTCACCGGGTTACTTGCACGTCGGGAAACCGGACTTATCGAAGAAATCGAAAAACTGGAAAGACGTATTATCCAGATAGAAAACATCGCAGAGGCCGAGCGATGGAATATGATGGATGACAATCAATTCGCTCAATACGAAGCTGACAGGAAGATAATAGAAGAATATGAAAAAGGAATCCGAAATAGATTGTCGAAAGAAGAAATATTGGCGTCCCTGATGAATAATGCACTGCATAGAATGAAATTAATCAACACCTTTTATCACACCAATCATTAATAAAAGAAATCCCGAATGAATGTCTTTTACGCATGGTATCCTGAGAACGGAGAAGATTTCGACTATGGACATGAGATAGAAGCGGATAGTCCAGATGAAGCCGTAGAGATATGGTCCGAGCTGAACGAAAAGTATAAAATTATAAGTGGTAGCTGGTCACCTGAACTATGCGTTGCTGAACAAGATGACACTACCCATCATTTCAAAATATACGGCGGCATGATGCCATTATATTACATCCATAAAATTCAGAATGAAGAGGTACAGGCTCAATGATTGATAATGAAAAAGCATTTGAAGAAGTTAGAGTAATGCATGAGGCTGGCGTGTTGGCCGACTACGCCTGCCAGGAAGACTCCATTCCCCAGGAGGATGCGATATTACTTTCCCGGTTTGCGCTGACCTCGCTTGATGGGCAGAACGAAAACTGCGATGCAGAAAACAATAAGTGGATTGCTTGCAGCGAGCAAATGCCAAAAGATGGGCTGATGCTTCTTGTAATCGGCAATGGGCATATTGATATTGCATATTTTGATGACGGAGATTGTCAGGGATTTTTAAATGGGTACGTGACTCACTGGATGCACCTGACAGATTTACCCACTATAGATACATTATTGCCAAATTCAGTGAAAAACGGGGGGGCGGTATGAACCAGCTCATGACCTACACCTGCCATAGTTCGGCTATGCCCTGCGCGGTGACTGACAATAACGGCTTGTCATATTTCAATCGCGCGATGCGGAAATTGCTGATTTCGCCTTTATCCCTTGAGCTTTTCCACTCTCAGGAAGAGAAAGCCCGCGAGAGTTGCCAGCTTTTCTCAGTGCAGAATAAGTGGCCCTTCGGCCCTGAGGAGAAGCTGCAACCTTACCTGTTCGATTTCTACCCGCAATTCGAGTGCATCGGCACCATCTGCCATACGCGCCCGTTTGCGTTCGGCTCAACGCTGGAATGCGTGAATGGGGAAGCGCCGCGCCCGGCGACGTGCCAGCCAGATACCCGCTGGCCGCAAGCACCTGAATATCTGGTGCAAGGGAGGCAACTTTGACGTGGTGATTATAAGCGCCGCCTTTGAGCGCCATGGCCTGCCCATCCCCTGGCATTACTGGCGGGTGCGGGATATGCGCACTCTGCAATGTCTGGCACAGGCAACCGGCTGCTCGCCCGCGCGCCAGACCCTGAAGCACCACTCCCTTGAGGATGCCTGCTATCAGGCGCAGGTGGTGGCAGAAATCTGGCAGCGTCATTCCGACGCTTTTATCGAACATTGCTGAGGACATGCAGATGAAACCTATCCTGAAATGGGCGGGCGGCAAGTCTCGCCTGATGCCCCGCTTGCGCCCCTTCCTGCCGGCGGCTGACTGTCTGGTCGAACCTTTTGTCGGCGGTGCCTCGGTTTTCCTCGCTACTGACTACCCTCGCTATGTGCTGGCAGACATTAACCCGGACCTTATCAATTTCTACCAGGCGGTTGTTGATAGCCCGGAAAGCGTCATACAGGCAGCGCTGCCGCTGTTCAGGCACGCTAACACTTCTGTTGACTATTTTCGTTACCGCACCAATTTTGCCCAATGGCGAGCGACCAGGGGCATTAAACGTGCCGCCGTGTTCCTTTACCTCAATCGCCATGGCTACAACGGCCTGTGCCGCTACAACCTGCGTGGCGAATTTAACATCCCGTATGAACATTACAAAAAGCCCTATTTCCCCGCCGCAGAAATCCGCCTGTTCGCCGAAAAGGCGCGCGATACCCATATCCGGTTTGTCTGCCTGCCCTTTGAGGAAACACTGGCGCTCCATGTAGATGAGCACTACGCAGTGTATACCGACCCGTCTTATTTCCCGCCTGAAGACAGGGACGGCTTCACCGGTTATTACATCACGCCGTTGAGGAAATGCGCCTTACCGAGCTTCGCCGCGAGGACACTCTCCTGGCGAAAAAGCAGGTTGACGACCAGCTGGAAACGGTGAGTTCCAGTATTTACTGGCGCTTTGACCAGCGCGAAAAGCAAAAGGGCTTTGACAGCGCCCGCCGCTGGCTAACCGAGTCCGTGGTTAAGGTGATGTTGCCGCGCATTGCGCGTGTAAACGCCGGCTACCGCCTGAATGAAATAGCAGACGACGATTTCCGGGCGCTGTTTGGCGACCGCGCAACCCAATCCCCCCAGCATAATGGCGTGGTGGCCTTTTTACGCCTGCGCACCCAGCGTCAGCGTCTGCCCGACCTGGACAGTCATGCACTCAAGTCCCTGGCGAACGACGCCGCCCATGTTGCCGCCACGGAAGTGGCCCGCCTGACCCACGCGCAGTGCGATAAAAGCGAATGGCGCATCGTCTATGACCACCTGGCCCACATTGTTCATCTGCTGGGCCTACAGCCGCCGCTCTGGCGCAAGCTAGAAAAATGTTTTGTTCCCTTTGATGCCCAACCGGCCATCAGACGAATGTGTGATGCGCGGTGGTGGCTGAACAGCCTGCGCCGTACCGCCAACGAGTGGCGCAAATGCATGGCGCTGGAAGATGGAGAGGGTAACCGTATCAGCCTGATGGATGGCTATGCCGCCAGCCAGGCCAATCCCGCCATCCGACGGACTGAACTGATGGTGCGTATAAGGGGTTATTTACTGATATTTGCCCGCCTGGAAGACATGCCCCGCATCCTGGAAATCCTGCGCGACTATGCCACGGCGGCAGACTGCGAAGAATTACGCAGCGCCGTCGCGGCAAACGCCCGATTTGATGCCAAAGCCATTGACCCGGAAAAAGGCAGCGCCACCGCCTGGGTTTCACGCTGGGGCATTCGTCAGTTTCAGTTTATCGGGTGCATTCCCGTCACCGTCTGGCGGGAGCTGCGCTGCCTGAATGACAGCGAAACCGCGCACGGCCTGAGCGTGGAATTTGCCGCCTGCCACGATGCGGCCAACGCCCCGACTGGGCCGGGTATGTCAATGCACAGGGTGGGCCACTGGTCAAGCGTTATGATCTGGCGGTGCGCACCTGGTACCAGCCCGCCGAGGTACTCAATCAGTACGGCGAGGAAAGGCTCAGTATCCGCGGCCTGTTCGAGTTCTGTCACTAACTGCACGGGGGATCCAGGGCCGCCAACCTCAGATTGGCGCACAACGCCCCCCTTACCGCCCCCCGAGGCGGCCATAAATACCCGCCATCATACCAACCCCTTTAATACTGCTCAGTCTGGCAGCCAGCTCTTTGAAGTGGTTCCTGATGTGGTTGTTCATGTCTTCATCGATTCTGGCAAGCTCATCTTCCAGCGCTTTGATGATGATATTGATACTTTTCCCGCTCTGTGGATGAACGGGATAAAGACGGTTACGCTCAGCAATCAACATCGCTGTCAGCTGGCGTCGGCGCACTACCATCGCAGCAAGAACCTGAAGCTCCGCATCCAGCATGGCACGGATAAAGCGTTCCCGCCCTGGATGTCGATTAGTGACCTCCGCCATTTGTGCAAGCACCCGTGCATCAATACGGTCCGTTTTTGCCAGATAGCCCATAGTGCGGGCAAAGTCACGAGCCTGTCTGGGATTGACCACCGCGACGTCAAAGCCTTCAGCCTGAAACAAGCAGGCCACGGCAGCTTCAAGTCCACCAGTGGCCTCTATCAGAACCAACACCACCGGATACTTTCTCAGTTCATCAGTAATAGCATCAAAACCGTCCGTCAGAGTCATTACTGACCGTAAACTGAGCAATATCACTGCTGGCAGCAATGTCCAGTGTCGCTTTAAAAACATCAATTCCCACAAAAAGTGGATTTGGCAGACTCATTATTACCCATCCTTGCAAATACGTTATGGAGTACGGACAACTGTTCAGGTTTCAGATGAGTGGCTCAGTATAGGCGTCATTAGCTTCTCTACGGGCTATAAACCCTGGGATGAATCAGACTACATACACCTTGCCAAATCTATTCGTCACTATGCTAACTAAATTTCAAGATACAAGGATGCTTTCACCGTGACGGCAACTTCATTCAACATTTCTCTGTCGCAAAACCATGCAAACGAGTAGACTTAACGATTCTGGTAATAAGGAAGGACGGCAGGAAGGCCGTATCCAGATCGCCTGTCAGCTTCTTGCTAATGGTGTCGATCGCGCCGTTGTCAGACTGTCCACCGGACTGACCGACAACGAGCTGGACAACCTGCCCGCGCCGCAATGATTTAACAATCCGTTAACGTCCCCTAATCTTCAGCGGTCAGGGCGTGGCATTTTTCGCATCCCGCGCAGATCTTGCCGGTATTTTTCACCACCCGGATCGCCCGATCATTCCATAGCTGTAACATCTCGCTGTTTTTCATATTCGTCACGGCTAACGCAGGCAGCTTTGCACCGCGCGGACGCCGCCCGTTGTCGACGCCCGTGCGGTAAAAATCCTGACTTCGCGCCCTTCACTCAGCCAGCGCCTGATGCGTTGCATCATCGGCCCCACCGGTTTACCGATGCGCGCGCCCTGGCCTGTGCGTGACTCGGCCAGCGTGCCGTCCAAGTCGACGCCTATCCATCCCATATACTGATTCTCCTAAAGCCCGTGCATTCTGCCCTGACCGCCGACAGCGTAAATAAAATGATTTTTTATTCATAAAAATGAATAATATACCTGCTATTCACTGTCATATCAACACGCCCAGGATCCTCTCAGAGCGCAGGGTTTATTTTGCCTTCCAAGCCCCTCTGCGCGCAGTCCCCCCACGCCTGCGCGCTGTTCACTTGATTATTCACTTTTTATGCACCGAAAAATCACCTTCAACCCTTATCCGGCGGGGTTTTCAGGGCAGTTTCTTCTGCACAAAATTGTGCAAATTTGTGCACCCTGGTTGTGCAGGCTCAATTCCGGCATGATGCCTTCCCCGAGCGCTTATCCGGCCTCATTATCCAGCAGCTTATAGGGCTTAAATCGCACCACCTCTTCGCCCACCCAATCGTTAATTTCGCTCAGACGTTGCTGAAGAGGGGCAAGCTCATTGATGGCAAACACCCGCGCCGCTTTTTCCACATCACCAAAGCCGCCGGTATTGTTGGGTAAAATCCCCATCAACTGCGGCGGGATGCGCTGCGCGGCCAGCTGATCATCCCGGCTGGTGTTTTTGATGTGCATAAACTCATCCTTTGCCGCCACCTCGGCCAGCGGGATAAGCTGCAACCCGTCTTTTTTGCCGTTCGGCGCATACATAAACAGGTTGCGGAAGTTGCCTGGGCCTTTCGATGCTTTCATTGCCTTGCGCAGGGCGTCAATATCGTCCTGACTCTGTGCCGCATCGTTCATGTACAGGATAAAGCCGGCATGGCTGCCATTGAGGTAGTACTTGCGGCGAAACAGCGTCGCCGCTTCATTCAGCCACACCGAGTTCAGGGCGGACAGGTACTCCGGTACACCGTAAATCTCCTGGTTGATATCCGGATCCAGCAGATGAAATATCGCGCCTGACGCAAACGGGTGGGGTGTCTGAGGCTAGGCGACATACCAATAGGTGCCTGGCTCAACCCCCACGCGGGTATACTTGGCCGGGCTGGGGGTGAGTGTCATCACCTCACCCAGCCGGTTCACCCGGCTTTCAAGAAAGGCGTTGCCAAACACCATAAAATCGAGTGCAAAGCGGCTAAAATTCTGCTTGGACAGCAGACGGTGGGGCTGAAACAGGCTCACCAACACATTACGTTTCATGTAAATTGGGGAGCTATGATGCACCGCTGCGCGGAAGGTCTTTGCCAGCGCGTTAAAGGACACCGGCGGCGCATACCAGCGATCGACGATGGCACACTCCAGATAATCGAGCATTTCACGCCGATCTATCATGGGGAGCGGATCATCAAAGGTAAACACCTCGGCACGTGGCGCGCCCGTGCGCGGTTGCGGGCCTGTTTTTGGCCCCTTGCGGGATTGACGCATCTTAAAATATCTCCATAAAGCCGGCGTTGGTGCCGGTTGTCCCTTCGAGGTGTTCATTTAACAAGGCATGCATCACCGCCCAAGCGACGTCACTGTGGTTGACGCCTTCGGCGCGGCTGGTGACATAGGTGGCCCGCCGCCCGGAGGCGGTCAACTGCCGACGGATAGCCATAAACGCCTTGGCGATATCCAGGCAGCCTGCATCAAACTTCAGACGGCCGGCGCGGATGACATCCTTGGCTTTCAGCACCAGATCGGTTTTCATTTCCAGGATGTAGTTGATGGTGTTGACGGCGGGAAAAAACTGCCGAACCAGCTGCGATACCGAGCGCCCCAGGCCGGTATTGTCAATGCCGATATAGGTCACGTTGTAGCGCTCGGTCAGCCCCTTGATGTTGGCGGCCTGGGCGGTAAAATCCATGCCTTTCCACTGGTGGCGCTCCAGTACCCGAAACGGGCCGCCTGGCACGCGCGGGGGCATCACCACCGCACAGCCGGCGCTGTCGCTGTGCTCGGAGCTGGCCGGATCGTAGCCTATCCAGACTTCGCGATCGGCGGCTGGCCGCCGGGCAAAGGGTTTCACATCGTCCAGCGTACCCAGCTGTCCACCATGCAGCGCTCCATTTCCGCCAGGGAGAAGGTGGCGGTGGCATCATCAATAAAGTGGCACAGATAGAGGTTGGCAAAATCCTCATCGCTGTTTTCGGCACGCAGATCGTCGATAGTCAGCAGGTTGCAGCCCCCGCGTACCGCGTCCTCTACGGTGACAATTTGCCGGAACTGTTTATCCTCACACAGCACGCCACCGGCCAGCCGTTGATGGCTGACATCGATGTCTTTCTGTCGGGCGGTCGCTTTCCCCTTGTTAAACAGCGTGCCGTTCCAGAAGGCATACGCCTCATGGGTCACACTCGACGGGGTAGAAAAAATAGGTTAACCGGTAGCGATTTTGCGAGGCCATGCCCGACGCTACCTTACGCAGCTTGCGAAAGCCGCGGATCCAGAAATATTCGTCCAGATAGAGGTTACCGGAACGCCCCTGGGCGGTATTGGCATTGGTGCTAAAAAAGTGTAGCTCGGCACCGTTGGGCAGGATAATCACCTCGCCTTTCAGCACGACATCCACTTCCTGGGCAAAATCCACAATATAATTCTTAAACTGATGCGCCTGCGCTTTGGACGCCGAGACAAACATCTGGTTACGCCTGGTATCCAGTGCGTCAATCAGCGCTTCGCGGGCAAAATAGAACGTCGCCCCCATCTGGTGCGATTTGAGTAAATTGCGAATGCGAAATTCATTGGAGAGGCCCGCCTGATACCAGATGCGCTGGTAATCGTAGAGTGAGTCCAGAAAAAGCGCCTTAAGCTGCGTCTGTTGCTCCGGCGTAAACGCATTGCGCAGTGGTTTTTTGCGCGGGCCACGGTTACGGTTTTCTACATTGGGGTTCAGATCGGCTTCGTTGCCGCCGGCGTTATATTTACCAATCCGCGCATGATGCTCGGCCTGACGGGCCAGCAGGTCGATTTCCTTAAAATGGCGGACGCGTTCGATCCGGCTTTCCGACCGGCCCGCGCCAATCTGTAGCATGTCAACAGCCTGTTCCCCGACAGCATATTCAAATCACAAGGGGATATGCTGGCCCTGAAAGACGAGGACATTGCCGACGGTCCGCTCAAGGGCAAGCTGGCGCTGCTGGCCCAGATTGACGCCACCGACGACCTGGTGGCGCTGAACCAGCGCCGGCAGAAGATTTACACCAGTATTGAGTACTACAAAAAGTTTGCTGACACCGGCAAGGCTTACCTGACCGGCATCGCCTTTACCGATAATCCGGCTTCGCTCGGCAGTGAAATGATGATGTTCAGTGCGCAACACCTAGCGGACAGAGGCCTCTTCTTCGGCGCCTGCGAAGAAACCTGCCTGGCCTTTGAGGCGCCGGCGGTCGACAAGCCGGGCCTGTTTAGACACATCGCCGCCCTGTTTGGCAAAAAGCCCTCCACCGATGACCCGCGTTTCGACGATGTGCATCAGGCCGTGACATTGGTGGCGGAGCATCAGCAGGGACTGGACGCCCGGCTGGGCGAATTCTCGGCGCTGCCGGAGGCCATTGCGGCACTGCAAGCCCGTCAGGGGGCAACAGAAACCGCACTGGACGCCTTAACCGCCCGTCTTGGCAACACTGACCGTTCCCCAGCACGGCGCGAACCGGCCACCGGCGGCAACGGCGTGACTTTAACCGACTGCTGACAGACGCAACGGCAGATGATAGGAAAACTCGAATGAATCCGAAGACACGCAGCCAATACAAGGCGTTTTTACAGCAGGTCGCGCACCTGAATCATCTTGATGCCGAGGATGTGGTCACCCGTTTTACCGTTGACCCGTCAGTCAGACGCTGGAGTCAAAAATCCAGGACAGCAGTGATTTTCTGAAAAAAATTAATATCGTGCCGGTCGATGAGCAGAGCGGCCAGAAGATGGGTCTGGGTGTTGATCGCCCGATTGCCAGCACCACCGACATCGATACCAAAGAGCGTGAACCCCTCGACCCCAGCAGCCTGGATGAGGTGGGCTATGTCTGCACTCAGACCAACTTTGATACCGCACTGAAATACGCCAAGCTGGATGCATGGGCCAAGTTCCCGGATTTCCAGACCCGTATCCGCAACCAGATTGTGAAACGCCAGGCGCTGGATCGCATTATGATCGGCTGTAACGGCACTTCGCGCGCCAAAACCTCCGATTTCAAAGTCAACAAGCTGTTGCAGGACGTGAATATTGGCTTCCTGGCAAAAATCCGCAAGGCGGCCGCGACACAGGTGATGAATAAAATGGTCTCCTCCACTGGTAGCATGGTGTCCGAGAAAATCCGCGTCGGTGTCAAAGGGGATTATAAAAACCTGGATGCGCTGGTGATGAACGCCACGGACGAGCATATCGCCCCCCTGGTTCCAGGATGATACCGAACTGGTCGCCCTCTGTGGGCGTTCACTGTTGGCGGATAAATATTTCCCGTTGGTTAATCAGCCAGAAACGCCTCGGCGGCCTGCAGGCAATACGGGTACCGTTCTTCCCTGATAACACCATTTTGATCACCCGCCTGGATAACCTGTCCATCTACTGGCAGGACGGCACCTGATAGATAACCCGAAGCGGGATCGCATTGAAAACTTTGAATCCGTCAACGAGGAGTATGTGGTCGAGGATTATCAGTGCACGGCGCTGATTGAAAATATCCAGATCCTCGAGCCGGAAGTCACGCCTCCAAAAAGCCAGGGGAATAAGGGCTGATGAGTAATCCTGCCCGTTATCACCGCGCCTTTGTAGCCGCCGAGTTGGCGGCCTCACAGGATGAAAGCGCGCAAATGAGCCATCTGGGCCATTACGAGCTGCTGCTGTTCAAGCTGAAGCAGGATTTGGACCGGCTGCATCACGTCGAATCCCGCCGCCGCAAGGCGCAGCTCAAGCGCGAGATGTTGCCCACCTATCAGCCCTGGGTCGCCGGCGTGCTGGCAAGCGGCACCGGGGCGCAGGACGCGGTGCTGATGCGGATGCTGGTCTGGCTGCTGGATGTGGGTGACATCACCGCGGCGCTGGATATCGGCGACTATGCCCTGCGCCACGCCCTGCTGGCCCCGGACGGATTCGAGCGCGCCACGCCCTGTCTTATTGCAGAAAAGGTCACCGCCAGCGCCCAGCGCAACCTGAATGACGGCCAGCCGCTCGATACTGAGCAGCTCTTGCGCGCCCGCTCATTGCTGGCTGGGCAGGATATGCCGGACAAGGTGAAGGCCTGTTTGCTAAAAGTAGTGGGCCACGCGCTACGCCAGGACGGTACCCTGACCCCGGTCCGTGTGCGTGAGGCGGCGCTGAACGCCATGCATGAGGTGAATACCCGGCTGGCCGTCTGGCATCGGGCGCAGGAGCGCGCCGGCACTCTGGCGCTGGACGCGGTACCCGCTGAACCGGGCCTGATTAAGCGCCGACAGAAAGAGAAAGCGTTGTTTGAGTCAAGAGAGTAAATGAATTGACCCGTACCTGTGACGAGATACGGCCCAGGAAATCTGTTAGTGCCAACGTCTCTAAAGAGCGGATCAGTCAGTGGGTTGTGGAGCGAGAGCTTTGCAAAAATAGTCTATAATATTACTAAAGGTGATAAAAATGAAAAAAAGCACAAACTTTATGTCAGAGTTTTCTTATAATTCAGTACCTACTTCGGGGCCTTATATTAATTCCGTATTTAACTCAACATATGCAGAACTAATTTACACGGAACAATATGTCCCTTCTGAAGGTGATGCTGAACATGTATACTGGTCTACATGTAATCCTTACTTTGGAGAAAGAGGTAGTTATGCAGGTATTCAGCATCAAAAAGATAAAATACTAGAGGGTGTACCGTTTGTTTATAATAACATATTCTCTGTTTGGGATATGAAAGAAACCACACCTGATGAGCCTACAGAAGTAAAACTAGAATACGGATGCCCTGGATTATATTCAAATCGCTTTGGTGGAGAAGGTACAGGCTTACATACGTCACATCCCATGCCCTGGAAAACCAATCAATGGTATGCAACTGCAATCAGACGTTGGTATATACAAGAGGAAGATGTTACTCATGCAGGGATGTTTATGTATTCTTATGAAACTAAAAAATGGGTACATTTTGCATCCGTGATGATTCCAAAAAAAGATGTTCTTATAAAGAATAAAACTGTAAGTGGTTTTCTTGAGCGTTTTGCGGGTAATGCTCTTGGATATCACGGTATTTATGGACAACATTTTAAAATGCATTCAGATGGTTCCTGGGAAAAACCTTTGTATTATAAAGCATCAGCCGGTGGTTCGCCGAGAACGTGGAATGCTGAGTCTGTAAACAGCAACACCAATATTAAGCTTATCGCCGGCGGTGATTTTGAAAATGACAAAAAAGAAAAAGAATTTAAAGTCAATCAATTCGATAAACGGCCGAAGCCGACAAAAGCACCTAGAATAGATGCAATTTCTACGGAACTTTTATCTGATACATTGAAAGTTAGTTGGACTGTTGATGATGGTTTATCGCCACAATTGTCTTACGCTATTGAAGTGAGAGAGAAAGAAATTAACGGCACTCTTGTGGCACAAGAATCAAAACTTATGCCACATCAAAGATTGGCATATATTAAACTCCCACAAAATTTGATGCCTGGAAAATACTTTGTGACATTGAAGATTACAAGCATCTTTAATGATGATTCGGATGTAAAATGTACCTCCTTTGAAGTCAATAATTCAATCTATCCGGTATGGGATAAGAGCACTATATATCAACATGGCGATAGGGTAACCTTCGATAATTCCGACTGGGAAGCAAGATGGTGGAATGTTGGACAGGAGCCTCAAGTTACCACTCCTTCATCAGATTCCACATGGTTAAAGCTGTAAAGGTTAATTGAAATTATTTAAGTATTAATTATTTACCACCAAGGGAGCAAGAGGCTTTATGTTTGTGAAAAGGCTTTTTGCTACCTCAATATTCGCCACAATAGTTGTTCTCGCTATCGTGGTTAGACTCCAGTTCGTCGAAATCACCCGTTTAAAGCAGGCTAACCAGTCGATGGTTGCCGAGCGTGACGCCGCCCGCGCACAGTTTACCCACTATGAACAGGCGGTAGCGCTGTTCAACCAGATAGCCGGAGCGCGACACAGGATGCACATCAGCAAGCCGTGCAGGACTTTCAGTCCCGTATCATCCCGATACGCGAAGCCATTACGTCGGCTCGCGGTGCTTGTCTGCCTGTGCTGTTAACGGGCTGCGGGCACACGCAGACAAGATACCTGTTCATCCCTCCCACGCCGATACCGGCCGAGCTGCTCGATGACTGTCCACCACCGGTTATCCCAGAGCACATGACCTGGGGCGACAGTGTGATACTCAACGAGCAACTGCTGCTGGCGCTGGAGATGTGTAATCAGGACAAAACCGCACTGAGACAAATTGAGGCCCAAAACCATGACGAAGCACGAAAAACAGCCACTCAACACCCTCTGCCGTTATCTGAATGACGCCACGGTCTGGCGCGGCGTGGTGGCAGCCGCAAAAGCCGCGCTTTTTAACGAAAAAAACCCATGCTAAAACCTGATTCGCTCCGTGCGGCATTAACCGCCGCCGTACCCTATGTGGCGCAAAACCCCGACTGCCTGCATATTTTTATTGACGAAGGAGCGATTGTCAGCACGCTGGCATCGTCCCTCTTGTTTGAATACCAGTACACCCTGAACCTAGTCATCACCGATTATGCCGACAGCGCCGACCCGCTGGTTGTAGCTATCCTGCACTGGCTGCGCACCCATCAGCCCGATATTATGGCCAACCCCGATAAACGCGATAAAGGCTTCACCTTTGAAGCGGATTTTCTCGATAACCCGATGCGGGATATCCAGTCTCAATCTGCGGCTGACCGAAAGGGTGATTGTGCGCGAAGACGGCGCTACATTAACCGTTAGCCGCCTGGATGAACCCCCGCCGCGTCGTACGCTGATGCGGGAAGTGGCGAAAACCCTACGCCAGCGGCAGAAAAAACACATCCAGGCACAGAAAAACCCTTATGGCTCGCCTTATATTCCCCGTAAACGCCGGGTACGCGACAAGCACGGCCGACTGCGGCGCACGATGTTTACCCGGCTGCATACCGCTCGTTTTATGAAAACCGCATCGACCCCGGATAGCGCGTCGGTCAGCTTTACGCCTGCCGTTGAGCACCTGACGAGGGTGCATCATTATGGCTTGCGCGATCGCATCAGCCGACACGGCCCGACGGTACGCTATGCCCGTCGTCAGCTGCTGGGCTTTACCGACGCCGACCGTGACTGGATAGCCGATCTGGCGCTGGCCCACCTCGCCCGATAGCCGCCTTGTAACGCCCCTGACACAAGCCCTACCTCGTGCCGCGCCCCCCCCCCCCCGACGCGGCACACTGACAGATGAAAACTGCACTCGCTGACATTAAACGCCTGCTGGCCAACCTGATCCGCTTAGGTGTCGTCTCCCGCGTGGACACCACCACCGGCCGCTGCCGGCCGTCTTTTCCGACATCCACTCGGCGCCCTCCGCCGCGCCGGATGTGGTACACCTGACGTTCCCGGATGGCGCGGTGATGGAATACGATCCGGACACCGGCGCACTGACGGCGCGCGGCATCAAAACCGCCCAGATTCAAGCCAGCGAATCGGCCGCGGTGACGACCCCCATAGTCCTGGTGACCGCCAGTGAGCGTATCACGCTCGATACGCCGGAGGTCGTTTGCACCCAGCATCTGCGCGCCCGCACTCTCAGTATCACCGAGGGCGGCACGATGCAGGGCACCCTCACCCACAGCGGCGGTAGCCTGACCTCCAACGGCGTGACGCTGGACAGCCACCGGCAAAGCGGCGAGGGGCTGTCCGATATGGCCCATCTGCGCCAGTCAGTGGCTGATATCCTGCAAACGCCCACCGGTAGCCGCGTTATGCACCGGGACTACGGCTCGACACTCTTTGCGCTGATTGACCAGCCGCAGACGCCGGCATTAAGGCTGCAAATCATGGCCGCTCTCTACGGCGCGCTGCTGCGCTGGGAAGATCGCCTGACGCTCACCCAGCTCCGGCTATCCAGCGCGGCCAGCGGAAAAATGACGGTTGACCTGGTGGGACAGCGTACCGATACTGCCGCACCGCTCACCCTGACGCTGCCCTTAGGAGGATAACCGTGGCGACCATCGATTTAAGCCAGCTTCCCGCGCCCAACGTCATTGAGTCCCTCGACTTTGAGACGCTGTTTGCCCAACGCAAGGACAGCCTGATAGCCCTTTATCCACCAGAGCAGCGCGAGACGCTGCAGCGTACGCTGCGCTATGAATCCGAGCAGCTGGTTAAGCTGTTGCAGGAAAACACCTACCACGAGCTGTTGCTGCGTCAACGCATCAATGAGGCTGCACAGGCGAACATGCTGGGCTACGCCACCGGCACCGACCTCGATCAGTTGGGCGCCAACTATAACGTCCAACGCCTGGTCATCACACCGGCGGATGACACCCAACTTCCGCCAACGCCGGCGGTGAAAGAAAGCGATCGGGATTTTCGCCTGCGTATCCAGCAGGCGTTTGAGGGACTGAGCGTCGCTTACCAGTTCCACGGTCGCAGTGCCGATGGCCGCGTCGCGGATATCTCTGTTATCAGTCCGCAGCCCGCCTGCGTGACCGTTTCGGTACTTTCCCGCGAGGGCGACGGCACCGCCAGCGCCGAGTTGATAGCGAAAGTTGCCGCCGCCCTGAATGCCGACACCGTGCGCCCGGTTGCCGACAGGGTGACCGTGCAATCCGCGCGCATCGTACCCTATGAGGTGGAGGAGGCCTCCATCTGTTACCGGGACCGGAAGCTGGCCCCATCCGCCAGGTGGCAGAGCAACGGCTTGACGCCTACGCCCGCGACCAGCATCGGTTGGGGCGGGATATCCGGTTGTCCGCACTCTATGCCGCCCTGCATGTGGAGGGCGTGCAGCGCGTGGTATTAACACGCCCCGAGGCGGATATCGTGCTGGATGCCACCCAGGCGTCATACTGCCAACGCCATACACTGACCCTGGGAGGCAGCGATGCATAACGGTCGTTTACTGCCGTCAGGCTCGACGCCGCTCGAAGTGGCGGCTGCTGCGGCGTGCGCCCAGCTGGCACAACTACCTGTCCCGCTGCGTCAGTTGCTCAACCCACAGACCTACCCGGTGAATTTGCTGCCGTATCTGGTGTGGGCCTTTTCCGTTGACCGTTGGGATGAAAGCTGGCCGGAGGCGGCCAAGAGTCAGGTGATTGCCAGCAGCCATTTCATTCATCGCCACAAGGGCACTATCAGCGCCTTGTGAAGCGTGGTAGAGCCGCTGGGCTACCTGATAGAGGTGCGCGAATGGTGGCAGCTGAACGAAACGCCCGGCACGTTTCGCCTGATTGCGGACGCAAAACCCGTCAGCCGCCACATGACCGGGCTGTCGGTCAATCTCGACGTTAACGGCCAACTTCCGGTCGCCGTCGGCAGCTATGATGGCGATATCCTGACCGTGAGCATCACATCATGAGCATCAAATTTTTTGGCATCCTGACCCACTAGGGTGCGGCGCGGCTGGCGAACGCCGCCGCGCGGCCCTCAATCAACTGAGCGTTGACCCGCTTAACGGCAACCAGATCATTACCGAGCAGGTTATCCCGGAAAATGAGGGCGGATGGTGGATAAGGGAAATGGGCCTGTTTGACAAAGACGGCACCCTGATAGCGGTAGCCAACTGCCCGGAAAGCTACAAACCCCAGATGCAGGAAGGCAGCGGGCGCACCCAGACCATTCGCATGATCCTGATCGTCAACAGCACCGAGGAACTGGCGCTGAAGATTGACCCGTCCATCGTGCTGGCGACGTGGCACTATGTGGATGATGGCGTTATCGAGGTGAAAGCCTATGCCGATACGCTGATGAAAGCCCATCTCAATCATGCCGATCCGCATCCACAGTATGCGCCCAAGGCCAGCCCGGTTTTCACCGGCACACCGATTGCACCGACGGCCAAAACCTTTCCGCTCAATACGCCGGTATTGCTGACCGACGTGCTGGACGCCAGCGGCAAGGCTGGCAATAAAGGGACACTGGCCCGCGCGCTGGATGCTATCGCCGCCCAGGCTAAACCGGTCACTGTGGTAGTGTGTGTTCCCCAGGGCAAGACCGAAGCGGAAACCACCACCCATATCATCGGCGGCGTCACCGCCGAGGGCAAAAAAACCGGTATCAAGGCGCTCTTGGCCGCACAGGGCCAGCTCGGCGTCAAGCCGCGTATTCTCGGTGTGCTGGGGCATGATACCCAGGCGGTCGCTGCCGAGTTGCTGGCCGCCGCACAGCGCCTGCGCGCCAAAATCGATGAGCAGACCGGCGCTGGCATAAAACCCTGTCCAATGTCGGCGTTAATGGCGTCACCGGCATCAGCGCGGATGTGTTCTGGGATCTGCAGGACACAGGCACTGACCTGCTGAACCAGAACGCCGTCACCACGCTCATCCGCAAGGACGGCTACCGTTTTTGGGGCTCGCGCACCTGCTAGGATGATCTACTGTTCCAGTTTGAAAGTGCCACCCGTACCGCCCAGGTGCTGGCCGATATCCTGGCCGAGGCGCAAGATGTGGGCCGTTGACCAACCGCAACATCCCTCGCTATGGCGGGATGCGTCCGCCAACGACAAGGAAACGCTCAGGGCGGGCAAGCTGACGATTGATTACGACTATACGCCGGTACCGCCGCTGGAAAACCTGGCGTTACGCCAGCGTATTACCGATCGTCATCTGATGAACCTCACCCCAGGGTGTCAAAGGTTAAATGGAGGAGGCCATGGCCTTACCACGCAAGTTTGAAGCGTATCGCGGTGCCGGCATGGGCGGCGCGGTGAATGTTGATATGGGGCTCGAAGACGGCGAGCTAGATGCAGAAATCACCCTGGGTGGTATCGATCCGCAGATTTTCCGCCAGTGGGCTATTACGAAGGCCGACGGTATCCCGCTGCGCTTTATGGGCAGCTACCAGCGTGACGACACCGGCGAAATCATCGCCGCTGAGGTGGTGATGCGCGGCTGTTTCGCTGAATTTGATTTTGGCAACCATAAATACGGCGACAACACCCAGACCAAGCTCAGCGTCAAAAACGTTTATTACAAACTGAACCTAGGCGGCGAGGTGTTGATTGAAATCGACACCCTCAATATGGTGGAAGTGGCCGGCGGTGACGATCGCCAGGCCGAACACCGTCGCGCCATTGGCCTGTAATACAGAGGAGACCGTACCATGAAAGACATCACCGTCCCGGAAACAGCGGAGATCCAGGCACTAAAACAGAAGCCCGTCACCCTTGAAGTGCCTATCACGCGCGGCAAAACCTGTATCAGCTGGCGGCTATCCTGAAGCTTTTTTTGTGCCGAACTCGGCCCTGTCCGCTTCCCCGACAGACTGACGGTCGACGATTTAATGGCGGCATCAGGCCCTGATCCGCAGTGGAGCGGTTGATGAGTGATAAAGACCTTCACCTCCAGGTAATATTAAGCGCGGTAGACAAGCTTACACGCCCGTTTAAGGCCATGCAGGCCAGCAACAGGACGCTGGCGTCAGCGGTAAAATCCGCCAAGGACTAACTGAAACAGCTGGAGAAGCAGTCAGGCCAGCTGCAAGGGTTCGTCAAAACCAAACAGCAGGCCGCCCAGGCCGCTAGCGCGTTACGCGCCGCCCGCGACCAGGCCAGCCGTCTGGCGCTCGCCATGAAAAGCACCGACGCCCACGCCACTCGCCAGGTCAGGCAATTTCAACAGGCCCGCGCGGCCGTCGCGCAACTGCAGGCCAGGTACAGCACGTTGCAGACAGTCAGTGCACCGCCCTGCAACAAAGCGGCATCGCCACCCGTCAACAGCTGACGCCCAGCGTGCCTTAAAATTCCGCACCGCCGAGGCCAATATCCATCTGGCTACCCAGCAGCAACGCCTTGAACAGCAGGCCGCCCAATAAAAGTGGGTTAACCGATACCCGCAGCCGTTACCATCAGGCACTGGGGGTATGCAACCAGCTCGCCAGCACCGGCGCGGCCATGGCGGTCACCGGCGGCGCCACACTGCTGGGCATGAAACCGGCGTTAAGCGAAGCGGCGGCCTATAGCCAGCATGTGCAGTGTTTCAGGGCGCAGGGAGTCAGTGAGCTGCAAGTACGAAATGCAAAGGACTTTGTCGCCAGCCATCCTGTGCTGGGCAACAGTCAAACGGAATTAATGAAGTTATACACGGAATCATGGGCCATCACCCGCGACCCGCACCACACTCAGGATGCCACCGTGCAGCTTGCCCGCGCAGAAACCGCTATCAAGATGCTGGGCAATCAAGGTTTGCTTACCCCTGAGCAGACCGAAAGTTTCAATCAGCTGTCTTACGCCATGCTGAAGAACGCCGAGCTGCGCAACGAGATCCGAAACGGCTCGCCAGCTTTATCAATGAATCGGTGAAGGCGTTTGCTGTCACACAAACCATGGTGACGCCGAAGGATACCAATGATTTTATGAAGCGCGGCGGCTCAGCAACCAAGGATATCGACAGAAGCGAATATTTTTATGCCTTCGGGCACTTAATCCAGGAAATGGGCGGCGAGTACACCGGGAACACCCTGAACTCTGCCCGGCGTAACTGGATTGGCAAGAGCATTACCGAGCGCAGCAAGGATTGAGATGGATCGCATCGGGCTGATTAAAAATACCATCTACTCCAAAACCGGCCATGTCAAGGATTTTAACCTGGTTAACCAGGAAAAATTCATCAAAACGCCGTTTAAATATTTAATGGAAGAGGTGGTGCCTTTTCTCTGCTGTCCAAGGCGATACGGCGTACTGCCACGGCGGGACGTTTGCTTCTGGTGGGTACCCTTCGGCATATTGGTACTGCCATTGTCTGGCTGGGGCGCCTGATGTTCGCCAACCCGATCCTGGCGATAATTGGCGTCATCGCCGGTACGGCGGTGCTGATATGGCAAAACTGGGATACGCTGGGACCCAAATTCACCGCGCTATGGGAGTCCGTCAGCCAGACGACGCGGGAAAAATGGCAGGCTATCCAGGATTATTTACAGGCGCTGCCTGGCCGATTTAAGGATTTTGGTACCCGTATCATCGATAGCCTGATGGACGGCATCAATGAAAAATGGCAGGCGCTGAAAAATAAACTGACCTCGCTGACCGACTACCTGCCGGACTGGATGAAGGGCAATACCACCGTGCAGGCGACTGCCGCGCTGCATCCGCTGGCAAACTACGCCGGCGAGCACGACAGGGGCGGGCGTATCCCGGCCGGGCGCTTTGGTCTGGTGGGCGAAGCCGAACCGGAAATCATCAGCGGGCCGGTCAATGTCACCAGCCGCCGCGCCACCGCCAGCCTGGCCGCTGCCGCCCTGATGATGGGCGGTATGTCGTCCGCCCTTGCCCAGGCACCGCTGCATCCTTACAGCCTGCCGGCCAGCCATTATCGCACCCAGCAGGGCAACCAGGCTCCCGCCGGCGGCGTGACCCATATCAGTATTGAGGCGCCCATTCAGATTGTGGCGCAGCCGCACCATAGCCCGCAGGATATCGCGCGGGAGGTGGCCCGCCAGCTTGACGCCCGTGAACGCCAGACCCGCGCTCACAGCCGTTTTGAAGACAGCGAGTAAACAACGATGATGATGGCATTAGGCATGTTCGTTTTTATGCCGCACACCGTGCCCTATCAGGAATTTCAACACCAGATGGCCTGGCGTCACCCGTCCAACAGCCGGATAGGCCGCCGCCCGCAAAGCCAGTTCCCCGGCCCGGATGAAGAAACCGTCACCCTGAGCGGCGTCCTGTTGCCGGAAATCACCGGCGGCCGCGTCTCGTTAATGGCGCTGCAAAAGATGGCGGAAACCGGTAAAGCCTGGTCGCTGATTGAAGGTAACGGGGCTATCCATGGGATGTTTGTGATTGAAAACCTGAGCCGCATCAAAAGCGTGTTTTTTTCCGACGGCACCGCGCGGCGCATAGAATTTACCCTGACGCTTAAACGCACCGATGAAAACCTCAAAGAGATGTTCGGTGACCTGTCGCAGCAGCTGAACGACCTGAGTGGCGCACTCTCCGACACCCTGGGCGGGCTGCTATCATGAGCCTGTCGGCCTTGCTTGATAGCGCCACCGGCGGCCATACCCCGGACTGGCGGCTGAGCGTCGACAGCGTCGATATTACCGGCAACATAGCACACCGCCTGATGTCATTAACCCTGACGGATAACCGGGGCTTTGAGGCGGACCAGCTGGATATTGAACTGGATGACAGCGACCGTAGTCTGCTCTTGCCCCGCCTGGAGGCTAACGTTGCCCTGTCTCTCGGCTGGAAGGAAACCGGGCTGATAAATAAAGGCACCTTCCGTCGATGAAATCGAGCACAGCGGCGCCCCAGACCGGCTGACGATACACGCCCGCAGCGCTGATTTTCGCGCCTCGCTCAACGTCCAGCGCGAAGCGTCCTACCATAACACCACCCTCGGCGATGTGGTGAAAACGCTCGCCGCCCGGCATAAGCTGACGCCGGTGATGAGTCAGGCGATGGCCCGCACCAAACTGGCCCACAGCGACCAGAGCCAGGAATCAGACGGTAGCTTCTTAACGAGACTGGCAAGGGAACATGGCGCAGTGATGGCGGTTAAACAAGGGAAAATGCTGTTTTTTAAACAGGGGCAGAACCAGACCCTGAGCGGTAAACCGCTTCCGGCGCTGACCCTCACCCGCCAGCAGGGCGACAGTCATCAGTTTACACTCGCCGACCGCGACGCCTATACCGGCGTGGTGGCGCACTGGCTTAATACCCGTAAGGTCAAATCCGAGGCGGTCCGCGTCAAACGCAAGCGGAAAAAGCGGTCCACCAACACAGAAAAACAGGGCGACTATCTGATAGGCAGTGAGGAAAACGTGCTGGTTCTGTGCCACACCTACGTCTCAAAGCACAATGCCGAACGGGCGGCCAGAGCGAACTGGGAACGGCTGCAACGCGGCGTCGCCACCTTCTCCATCACGTTGTCACGTGGCCGCGCGGAACTCTCTCCTGAAATGCCGGTCAAGGTCAGCGGCTTTAAACGTGAAATCGACCAGGCCGCCTGGACGCTGGTTACCGTGACCCACACGCTGAATAGCAGTGGATTTACCACCGCCCTGGAGTTGGAGGTGAAAATCGATGCGCTTGAAATGGAATGAGAAAAGCCAGAATGCTATACTGGCGCTACGACCGACCTTAGTCGGGCGCGTATGGAGAGCACTCACGCCATGATGCATTGCCCCCTTTGCGGCCAGGCCGCCCATACCCGTACCCGCCATTACATTACCACCACCAGAGAGCGCTACAATCAATGCACTAACATTAATTGTGGTCACACCTTCATCACGCATGAAACCTTTACCCGTTCTATCTGTGTTCCCCGGCAGATAGAACCCGCCCCACCACACCCAAGCCAGAGCGGCCAGGGAATGCTACAGTTTGGATAGGGAAAATCAAGGGCGGAGGCTTTTTGAGCTGGCGCCCGCTGCCGATCAGGTCACGTTAATCACTGACGCTTCATGTCTGGCTTAGCATCAGGCGAAGAGCGGGAGGTGCTTGCCGTTTGCCCTGAGTCACGATGATGATGCAGGGCGCTTATCGCATTTCTACGATCATAAACATCCTACACATAGATAATTTTGCGTATTATTTTTTATTTAATTCATTAGAAGATGAGTTTAGCAACGGTTACACTTGCGATGCTGATTAGGACACCGATAAGCCAGAGCGTGTGGTTTTTCATTTGATGCAATATACCAACATGCATTTTTTCAATTTCCACGCGCACTTTTTCAAGACCAACTTTTGTTGCAAAGTTATCGGCCTTAGTGTTCAGAATCGTTAACTCTTTTTGCACCTCTTTCACACTATCTTCAAGTGTTATTACTCGAGCTTCAATGCCAGACATATCGTCTCCTCCTCCTTGGCTTAATAAGCTTATAATTTCTCGTTTTAATTTTTTTCACTGTGTTTACTTTAAGGATCCGAGTAAAACTCATTATTTATAGTAGCAAGAAAAACGATCCACAAAAAGCTTCAAAATCCTCAACATTCGGTATTCATTTGAAGTAAAATACAGCGGCTGTCGATTCAATAATGCTGTAACACAGCAGATAGAACGGTTTTCGTCTATCCAAGCGCACTTACTAGGTTATGCATTCTATCTACTGGCATAGTGCCGTATGTGATAAAGCTGGGATAGATAGATAAAGCGTACTCTAGAGGGCCGTCGCCACTTCATCGCCATTATATCGCCACTTATCGACTTCAAGGCGAAAAAAAACCGCCTTGACAGCGGTGAGTAATATAAGGCATCTTGTTGATTATTATGGTTTTTTCTGTGTGGTACCCGGGACGAGACTTGAACTCGTACAGCCAAAGGCCGAGGGATTTTAAATTGAGCGTGTTATCGATATTAATCAATAACTTATGTTAATCCTTCCTAACAACATTGCTAACTAGGGCGCCAATATAGCAGGGTTTGCGGCTAACATCAAACGCCATGTTAGGAAAGAATTTCTCCCCTCTTCTGCATAATAATTCTGTTGCTATCTGCATAACGTAACTACAGACAGTCACTTCGTCGCTTCATACCACGACTGCCAGCGGTAGATTGTGGTCCGCAGTTCACGTGCACATTCATCGGTCTGAATGTCCGCCAACAGATCTTCGTCGCTGTTCTTCCCGGCGTCACTTATCTTGCACGGCGGCATCATCAAATCCGGGGATATGGTTGGCCGCGTCGATTGAACGCTGCCGCAACTGCACAGCGTCATCATCAAACTGGCATACACTACGATTCGGACTGTCAACATACTTCACCACATTCCGATAAACGGTTCGGTAAATCACTTTGGCCGCTACGTTGGCATCAACGGCTTTCTTCTCACCGGTATTCACTGCTTTTTCTGCTTCCAGGCGCTTTGCCCTGGCCTGTCTGTTTACATGCTCGCTGTGGGCGTACCAGCCTTTCAGATAACCGGCCCAGAATGCCCCGGAGACCACAGCGAGAACAGCAATCAGCGCGATAAGTTTTGCGTTCATTCGTCAAGTCCCCAGCATGTCAGCTCTGCTTCTTGTTCACGCCGCAGCACCTGACCGTAGCAGTCATTTGAACGGATACGGCAATCTCGGCCACCATCCCAAATCCAGCGCCTGATTTCAGCACAGGCACCGCGGCGATCCCCGGCGTTGAGCTTTTTCCAGAACGTGGACGAAAAACACCTGGCCGGCCCTATGCTCCACGGACAGAATGACGCTATACCCACTTTTTGCGTCTCGGTCAGTGGCACACGTACATTCCGCTCAACCCAAGCCAATGCTTTAGCCTGCTCGGCCTTATCAATTTTCTCGCATTGTTCCAGAGATAACCGCATCCCTTTGACTACAGGCTTGGCGTTAACGAACGTGGTGCCGCCGCAGATAGTCCAGATACCGCCCCCGTCCTGATACGCCACAGTCCGTAGCCCTTCTTTTTCATCCTGAAACTGCGACATAATGGCGGTACTCGTCGCTCCGGCAGCGATTAACGCCAACATGGCCGCACTGAGTTTACTTTTGCTCGCCATCTCTTAGTGCCTTTTTCGCCGGTAATCTTTGATTTTGAAATACAAATTGGTGAGATAGGTCAAAAGACCAAAAAATACCGATGCCAGCACGCCAATAGCTGACCATTGACCCGGACTGACGGTATCCATAAGCTGCAGCAGCCAATAGCCGCCGCTTCCTAATGACGTGCCGTAGGATAGCCCCGCCGCAACGTCCGAGATGTTATTCATTCTCATGCCTTACCCCTGCAGGGAATCACACTGTGTTATGCCACGGAGAGTAAGGTGTGCGAGCGGTCGGGATCCTGACTATAAAACTCGATGGTATTTTTAGGGACTAGGTTTACTAACATATTTTTATATAAACATAAAAAGGAAAAGTATCAACTATGGTGGCGTGGTGGTATTGCTGCTGTGTGTTAATTCGTGCCATAATGTAAAGTAAGAGTATTTCTATACGGTAAAAAATATGCTAGGTATTATTAGATTTTTTCTTGCGACGTGTGTAATTTTATTTCATTTATCAGGAAAATTCCCTAATTTTGGACTGTATGCCGTAAATTGTTTTTATGTCATAAGCGGTTATCTGATTACCATGATTCTTAATACAACTTACAATTTCAAGTTGATACCATTTACAACAAATAGATTCTTACGCCTTTTCCCTTCCTACTGGCTTGCCTGCATCACAGGCATTATATGTATTTATTTTATTGATAATCCTAAAGATTTTCATCTGTCCTATGGCCTTCATATATCAGTTAAAGAGTTCCTTGCTAACTTATTGTTAATACCTTGGGCTTTTTTATCTGATAAAATTATTATTTCACCTTTTTATGCTTTTGCAACTCCTGAATTTTTAGATTTTAAAGGATACATGTTCAGGGCAGTAACATCATCATGGTCCGTTGCTGTCGAAATTACATGCTATTTTTTACTTTGGTGCTTTGTGGCTAGAGGATATAAAAGGACATTATTAGCAATACTTGCTAGCAGCATTTATCATTGGTATGCAATAAGTGTTAGCGACAACATCATAACAACCTATTCTCCCTTTTTAGCCGCAATGCTTCCCTTTAGCATAGGTGCTCTAGGTTACTTTTTATCCCATTCAATAGAAAAGAAAAATAAAGATTTAATCAAACCTACGCGATATCAAATATTTTCTCTTTTCCTTTTCTCATTTTTGTTTATTACCAATTGGTATATTGGATGGCAGCGTAACGAGGCATTCGCATCATTTCACTACTATTTCAACAACATCATTGCTTTTGGAGCAGTTGTAGCATTGCATGGAACAAAGTTATCAGGCAAAATTTCAAAACTAGCTAAGTTCTTGGGAGATCTTTCATACCCTATATTTCTTTGTCATTTTTTTATAGGTCTTGTAGTATGGCAAATAAGTGGACAACCAACGGAAAATCGCGGATGGATAATATTTTTTATTGGATATGGTCTATCTGTAATTTGGGGACTACTCTCAATATTACTTATAGATAGACCAATATCTAAAATTAGAGATTTAATAAGAGCACGAGCCAATTTGTGATGTTTTGCTAAACTTTAATTTGTGATTCCAGAGCATCGATACGAGCCTCTAGTCCACGAACAATGAATAGTGCAAGCTGGTCATGCCGAAAGCTATAGCGATCTCCCGATGCTCTCTTCTCACTGACTGGCTTATCAAACTCATCATAATGCGTGATAACTTCTTTTTCATCCCAACAATCATAGCAGATAAAACCATAGTGAAACGGATTAAGTTGATGCTGAACCATGATTTCAATAGCTCTCTGTACTGTCATACCGCAATGTTCTCTGGCAGACTCTCCCTCCTCTTTATATTTTCCTATCCAGCGGTAAAAACCGATTTCTTCAGCTAAGGATTTTGCAGCGGCAAGTTCATTTTTATTAAAACCGCGCACCTTTGTTTTCTCACGTTCATCAGAGGTTTGAATGGTACCGTTAGCCGCGTAAATTGCAGAGATACGATTATTCTGATTACCTACGGTGTAAGCATTGTCACCAATCGGAACAAAATCCCCTCGCCCAGTTATACACCAGCGGTTATTACGAATCCTCTCCGTAGTATTACAGGTGCTAAAATAAATGCAGGCTGGGGTAGATGAAGTACTCCATTCTCCCATAGATCTTAATTCAATGCCGGCTTTTGCTATTTCAAACCCTTCTCCATTATGCCCAGCAAGAACAAGAAATGTACTTACTCCATCAGGCGTAGCCATCGGATCCGACATTGTACCGCCGTGGCATATTCCACGAAAAATTCCTTGAGATACTTCATTATTTTTCTTTGCGCTGATTAACTGAACTTCTGCGACATTACCTTCTCTGGCGATAAACAGCCCTCGACCTTCTTGGTCTCTCCAGTTAGCGTTACCGTAAGTAAACTGATAACGACCCGATGGTGCAATCCACACGTCACCAAAGCCGTTAAAAGAGGCCACATCAACACGTTTATCGATGGTGCTGTCTTGAGGGGTCGCAACAATCCTTAAATATCCGCCGTGATTGCTGTTGCTACATGAGCCTGACTGTATAAAATGCAGTGCGACATTTGAATGCTCGGTATAGTTGTTCCCTGTCCACGGACGAGAGCCATATCCACCTATCAGTTGGCCGTCCCCGGCTGCTACACCATTCCTCGCTTTGACATAATTGTGAAAGACGGCGCTACCACCATTGACATTTTCCACACCAAAACTGACTTCAGTTTCATCGTTACCAGTAATATTAATTGCAACACCGTTAGTTGCGGTGGTCTTTTCTATGGATAACCCTGCCGCAATACCTTTGAGATGAGTAATATCGCTGTTTACACCACGGGCAGCTTTACTTATCAACGCCTGCTGCACAGTTTCTCTTTTACCACCCGGCTGTTGACTACCAATTCGGGTCGCGCCATCGGATTTCGCCAGCTCGGTTAACACATCGGCGGCAGTGCCTGTGGGCGGCAACGCCGCAATCGGCGCACCATCTTCATCAAAGGAGAGTATTTTCCCGGCCCGCGTTGCTGCGTCCGGTATCGGGGAAATCGTAGATTCAGGCGCACGCAAGGCGCGATTTGAAATATCGGCGTGAAGCTGGCCGACTCGTTCATTGGTAGCACGGTTTAGCGCTTCAACATGCTGATTGGTTTTGCTATTCAACTCATCAGCATATCGGTTGCCCTTTTCGTGAAGCGTATCGCTATAGCTTTTCGTGGCCGCATCGTGCCTATCCAGGGGGGAGCCCAGCCGAGAGATGCGATAACCTTCAGCGTTAAAGGGTAAACCTGTTAGAGGACGACATAGCGCCAAACCAAGCTGCACAAAAGAACGCTGGATCGCCATCCAGAGGCGGTCAAAATCCTTGTTAACCGTATCAGCCAACATGTCGCCGTTATCCTGATAATCCGTCAACCGGGTCGTTGGCACCACTCGCTCCAGCATCACTGTCGCGCCAGTTGCGGGTGGAGTAAGGAATGTCACATTGCCACCGCCCAGATTACCCGTGCCTGTTACGGTATACCCCGTATTCACTTCGACGCCGTTAACCGTGACCTGAAGATCTGCGGCACTGATAATATAAAATTCAAACGGAAAAACCGTTGTCAGCCCGTTCGCAGTGTAAATAACGTAGGGCGTCTGATTGGGTACCGACATGGCGCACTCTCCTGGCTAGTAATCGACGTCGACGCTGTGCTCGCCGTCACTTAACTGCCAATTTTCGCGCACCCGAGTGGTCGGGATCCCGACTACTTTACCGATGCGTACCGGCGTTTGACTGATGGCACCGGCGCCGGAATCAATATAGTCATCCGGTTGATCGGTAAGCGCAGGGTTAAACTCCCGCATCTGGTCGTACATCGGACCGTCAAGCACATCGCTGTGCGCCCACAGGAAACGCGATGATAGTGGCGCTTCAAACGCATCAAGAATGCGCTTTTGTTTGTTGGTAACGGTAAATTCTTCCTGGACGCCGCACCCGGTACCTTTTAATGCCTGGCGCAGCAGTTTTCCGGCAAAGCTACCGGGGCCGTTGACTTCCACTACCACGCGGGGGATCTGGTATTTGATCACCATATCGCGTATCTGCACCACCTGACCGCCAGTGATTTTGTCGTTATCATTGAATTCGGCCAATTCTCCGGTTAGCGCCTGGCACACCTGCCAATACAGATGCCCGCGCGCATCGGTCAGCATCAAGGAAAAGGCGCTGGCATCTGCTTTTACTTTCCCGGTTGCCACGTCCCACCAGGCGACGGCACCCACAATCTGCGTCGCCCCCAGCCACAACGAGCACGCCCGGTTTGCGTAGCGTATCTCCGGCTGCACGTTGTACTCACGGATGCGGTCAGGATCGAGACGTACCTCCCCGATGGGCTTACTGTGCAGCTGATATTGACTGTCCCATTCGTTAACCGTGCGACAATCCTTACGCCGGGTTTCAAGCTCCTCCGCGTTGAAACGTTCGGGCCATTGGCAGCCCGCGTAACAATCAATCATCGTCTCGGGTGGCGCCGCAAACGCGATACCGTCTTCTGTCAGCCGATAATCCACGTGCTCGGCCAGCAGTCGCGCCCCATTGTGGATCCCCATAAAGACATAGTCAGGTCGAAACGGCAGCGTATAGCGCAGACTGACCGCCTCATTCGCCTCGATACGATACTCATGGGAAAAAAGTTTAATCGTCAGACAATCCGCGCCAGCAGCTTCCATCTCGTCGTACAGGCTGTCGTGGGTATGGGGTGTACCGATAAACAATTTTCGGCCTCCGGGAATAAGAATATGCGTCTGCTCACTCAGACGGTAACGCAGCTTTTCACGGGCTTCTGGCGTCTGAATATTGCCGGGGACTTCCACGTCATCGTTTTGGCATTCGTTCGCCCGCGCGCCGGTGACGTTTGAAAGGATCCCCTTTGCGAACATGCTGGCATTGCGCTTATCATGCGCCCCCTCAACCGACCATTGCTCAACGGCACCGATGCTTTTAGCCAACATACCTTTCGTCAGCGGATGGTTACGCAGCACATTCTGCGTGTCGCGACTGGTTTTACGGGCGGTGGAATCCGATTCGGACTGGTGAAGAATACGGTACTGCCGATCGCGGTAATACCGCCAGGCATTATAAACAGCCAGAATCGTCGATTTACCGAAGCCACGAAAGCAACGGAGCACCGCCAGATTGCCGCGATGCTCAAGCCAGTAGCACGCGCGATAATGACAGTCGGGCACATCCCATCCCATGCGCTCCGCCCATATCAGGAAGAAAGCGAGGAAAGACGTCATGCCTTCCCTTTCTGTATGCGCGCAATGATTTTCTCTGCTTCCCGCTCGGCACTGGCAACCTGTTGATCCAGCTCAAACGCCTCATCATCATCGCCAGGGCGGCCTCCCGGCGTTCCTCCACGCATTTGCAGGCCTATAAGCGTCTGCACCTTGGTTAACAGCGTCAGCGTGGCCGCCGCGTTCTTCTTGAACCAGTAGCGATCGCCGCGCTCCTGTTGCGTGTGCGCGTCAATGGCCTTTCCTGCACCAGGCCAGTTATCCGGATCGGCTTCTTCCAGCACCACATCCGTTAATTTATCACTCAGCGTGCTGAGGCGTGTTTTTTCATCGTTATGCATAAAAAGCCCCGTGATTATCACAGGGCTATCATGGACTTGCTGAAAGGTCAGGATCCCGACCGATTGGCGCGAGCGGGTTTATTGCGGCAGCCTGTCCTGCGGACGCCACCAGTAGGTTTGATTAAACTCTTTCCGGGAACGCTTTTCCATTCGGCGTAAATACCCCGGTGAAAAGATTTCCTGTAGCTGGTTAAAGACCATATGGTCAAACACCGCCTTGGTATACCATAAGTTTTGACCTGGGATCATGCCTTTGGCAAACTTGACGAGATCGCCCCCGGTTTGTTCCGGCTTACCCTCGACCGCGTTGAGCGGGATACCCTGCAACAGTTTAATGGCGTCATCAACAACCCCCGCCACCGGCCCGAGCATGGAGGCCAATGCGCCAGAGCCATACCGGGTGTGGTCGGAAAGCAGAAAATCACCATACAAGCCCGCACCGCCGCCCTTTAAAAAGGCATTGACCCAAAATTGCAGGGCTTTATCGCCCGTTATATCCCGTGGATTTCGTCCCGCAATAACTTCGCTGATTTGTTGGGACATCGCGCCCAATACGGTCGTACTCGCCAAAAAGGCCGCCAGATACGCTGCACGACCGCCTGCAGAGGGCATATTCAACGCACGGGACCAATGACGCATCATGACCGCGATGGGGAAAGATTTGAAGAGAAAAACACTACGCACAAGCTCGCCACGCCAGTCCCCGCGCTGCATCGCCGCGCCGGTCACCATGCGCTCGCGCGCACCGGGCGTAACCACCGCCATATCCACTTCCTCGCTGACGGCACCCAGCAATTTACGCATCGCCTCAAATTTCACCCGCTCGGCATTACCCAACGCTGCAAGTTTCTCATTCGGGATGCGCATAATACTTTCCGGGGTTAACATCGTTGTGTTGCCATTTCCCCAGTCCTCTTGCTCGGCCAGCTTCCATATCTTCCAATCTTGCGAGCTGATACCTTTGCTTTTGAGTATGCGCGCGTCCTCATCGGCAATTTTTGCAATGTCGGCGTGCTTACGTACCAGGTTACCGATTCCGCCCATCATGGTAACGCCGTAGGCCCGCTTATGCGCATCCGACCACGCGGATAGCCCACTGGCCCGCATTACCGCGTTAGCAACCCAGCGAGAGGGCGAAGGGCCCATATTATCGGTCGCCCAGCGGTTGACGCTTCCCAACAAGGTTTCCATCGCCAGACCCGCGCCACGGGCAAGCCGGATCTCGTCCTTATTCGCCGGGTTCATCGCGGCAAGCTGATTGCGCAATAGCTGTGCCATCGGCAAGTTATTGACCTTGGCCGTCAGGTACATCGTGCCGTTATCAGACAGCGAGGAAATCAGTGCCGAGCCTAACCGCGACGCCACGAGCCAGTTGCGCACGTGATCCGCCCAGCGGGCAATATGAGGATTGGCGATCGGCTGCGTTTTCCCGGCGATAAAGTTGTAAAGGTCTTCTGTTTTGTTCTTCAGTTTTTTTATCTTGCCAGTTCGTGATGGCGTTTCGTCAGCGGTTTTAGCCGCCAGCTCGTCAAGCAGGGAGCGGAACACCTGATCGGGGTTAGGGCCGTAGGTTTCCACCAACGCGATATCTTTACTCATACCGTCCAGGTGGTTGACCAGAATATCCCACATCGACTTTTCACCGAAGCGTTGCTGATAGGCTAAATACCCTTCCGCGTCTTTAAAATGAATTTGCCTTTCCGCGTTACCACGATTCGCGCGTGCGCCAGACAGACGTCGCCCCGAATCACCCAGTTTGTTCATGCCGCCAGTGGCAATGGTCTTGTAAGCATGACCAAGAAAATCGGCGACGTCCTTATCGCTCATCAGCTCGCCGTTCTCTTTGACGTACTTATTGCGATCAAGCTTCCCCATCACAAACCCGACCCAGTCGGATTGCGTGGCTTTGCCTACCTTTTCCATTGAATGGTGTTGCGGCATGCCCCAGTCTTCCAGGTGACCGATATCGCCTCCGGCATCGTTAAAGCGGCGGCGCAACAGCTCGGAGACGTTTTTCCACGCTTCAGCCCCCTTTTTTGCCCTCACGTTACCGGTATCCTGCCCGCGCATTTCGTAGACCAGATCGCTGATCCCCTGCTTATCCTCAAAAAGCTGAAAGAAACGCGGGTCAATGGCGCTGAATAATTCGTCCAGTTGGCTTAGGGCATAATCCCGCGTCGCCTTGGTGCGAGATTCCACCGATAAAAAAGGGGCTTTGCCGTCAGCGTGAAATGCAATCGTTCGGTTCAGGGCTTCCAGCTTGCCGCCTTTTCCCTTATAGCCCGCGATAAAGTTATCCAACCGCTGGCGCGCCGCTATCGTCAGCGCCACCCGCCGCTTTTTCAGCGTGGCCTCGCGCTCTAACGCTTCCGCCGCCATGTGTCCCGCGCGCTGCATCCGCTCTGACTCGCTTAAACTTCGCCATGATGTCGGGTCGTTACGCGCCAAATGGCGCATATTTTTCACGATGCGATCTTCAATCCCCTGGATCTCTGCTGAGGTCAACGTGCGTTTCGACGCCGCGGTGATCGCCTGTATACATTCCTGTCGCATTTTACGCTCTCCCAAGGAAGCAGCTTACCGCCACATCAAATAAACCGGCGTCGTGCTTCGCGTTTTCGACATCCTTATTGGCTTGTGCCAACAAGTCCGCCGCCCTGACCGCTGTAACACTGTCATCATGACTCACGACATGCACCTCAAGATCGGGATTTTCCATCACGGCGCGTTCTGCATGCCGGAAATCATACTCATCACCCGCAGTGTCATTACCACGGGCCTGATGTTCCCCCGCGGCTAACGGGTCCTGTCTCACCTGCGCCACTGTACGGGGTTTAGGCGTGGATAACCCCCTCATCCCCGCGACATCCGCGTGATACTGCTCCGCTGCCGTGGTGGCGCCACCCCTAAGCCCTAATGCCTCACGCACCGACTGTGAAGCCAGATTGACTCTTGGCATCTTTTGCAGAAATTCCGCCCCCTCAAGCAGCGCGCCGACATCGACGGGTTCACCTGCCAGTACGTCCGTCATCGCCTTATTCATCGCCTGGGCATGGGCATTGCGGGAAAGTACGCTGACAGGCACCCCCGGCGCCACGGTCACCTCAAAATTAACGTGGCTGCTGCTCGTTAGCGCGGCGTCAATCTCTTCCGGAGAGACGCGCCTTACCGGTACATCCTCACCTCGGCTATTGATAAAGCGCCCCAGCCCACCGAACGCCACGCCTAAAACGGCATCGGTTGCCAATGCCTGAGCATCCATAACGTCATACTGGCGCGCCATGTCCTCGTAACCGCCGCGTCGTAAAGTCTCGGCGGATAACCCACGCTGGGCCATACCCATAGCGATATTAGTACCTGCCGAATAAAACAGGTCAGGTGCAGCGCGGGCCACGGCACCGGCTAATGCCCCCGAGGCGCCTCTGCCAACAGACAGCGCGGCACTTACCCCCTCGGCCACCGCGCCCCCTGCTCGCAACCCCAGCGACATAGGGAGAACCACACCTAATGCCGCCGTGCCGCCGGTGACCAGCGCCTTATCAACGGCGGTCCCGTAATCAACGCCGTCGGCTCGAGATTTCTCGTAATCGGAGAACCCTTGCAGTGTACCCACGGTTGCAGCAGCGCCCCAAGGACCACCCATGAGGGATCCTGCGATCGCCTGTCCGCCTAGTTGCCCCAGAGAGTACAGGACTTGCCCCGCCGTTCCGGTCGTGCCCGGATCGGGTGTGAGTTCGCGGACGCTTTTTTCCGCCAGTTTTCGCTGTTCCTTGAAAAAATCGGCTGAGGAGTCACGCACGCCAAAGGTTTCGCTCACCGCTTCGGCAACGGGCGACATCACGGTATCCAGCGCCGCCCATCCCACTTGATCCGCCTGTCTTACGCCAGACCACAGTCCTTCAAAAAGGGCAGTCCCCGCACCATCAAAGAAAGCTGCATCTTGCAGCGTACCTGTACCAATGGGATGTTCCGAGGCGTAGGCCAGCGCTTTATTTTGTTGTGTTGGGCTAAAACCGAAATAGCTCATTGAGGAATGCCCTCCTCGCCAAAGCGGAGCTTTTCTGCGTCAATGTGCAACACCACCGGTCTGCCGTCTTTTCCTAACAGATAACCGCCACCGAGCTTCACCAGATACTGACTGTCGCCGTGGCTCTGTAAGCCGTATCGCCCGGGCGGCGGCTTGATTCCGTCGTCCAACACTTGTTTCTTCCAGGCTACGCCCACCGCTTTATTGAACTGGCTTTCTGACATCCCCCAGGGTAACAGCACGTCCCCCTGTCCTCCGTAGTCGTATACGCCCCCGGTCGCCACGTTGATAGCCTGAGTCCAAGTGTCTTTGTCGTATTCCCCTGAGACGTTCCCCTTGCGGGCCATGACGCCAGCGTAATAATCCTTCGCGACGTCGTACGCCTGCGCAGCACCTTCGGCATCACCCGCAAAAGCCTTGCCGACCTTGTCGACAAATTCAGGACGTAAATCAGTATCTTTAGGCATTTCAATCCCGCGGGTTTTATTCTCGACCCCATTGACGTTGGTCGTCACGCCGGCGCGGGCATTGGCCCCCTCGATAATCGTTTTCGCTGCATCATCCGGGGTAACCATTAAATCAGCGCTCAACCAACCTCCCTCATTCCCTATTACGTTACCCCTCTTTCCCATGATGGCACCGGCAACCGCCGCCGACGGCGCGTAGCGGCTCACCTGCTGTAACGCGGCTGAGTACTGCACCCCCGCTCCCAGCCCCTGTCGCAGTGCATCCAGATAAGCAATGGACTGCGATGCCGGCGCAGAACGCAGCATTTCGCCTATCTGAGACGCTTCCGACTGGGAAAAAATGGCTAACGGGGTGCCGTAATGCCGGGCAAGCTCAGGCGCTAAACTTCCCCGTGACGATAGCCCGGCGCGGAAGGCCTCTGGCGTTTGCATATCGAGAGGGGCAATCTGTTTTTGTTCCGCCGCGTATTGAACAGGATCTTGCATTCGCGCCCTGTTGACGTATTCAACGGCTTTTTGCAATGTCTCATGGCGTTTAGCCGCCTCAGCGTAACCTTCTCCTGGCACGGGTTCACGTGCATTCAGTAACGCCTGCTGGCCCACCGGTGATAACTGCTGGACCGTTGAGATATCGCTACCCAGCTGTTGGGTATCGAGATAATTTGCGTACGCTTTTTGTCCCGCATCGTAGCCGTAGGCACGGGTAAATTCGTCCGCTGTGAATTCACGGGGGTAATTCTTCCCACGTAACGCCGCCGCAGTGAAATCTTTCAGCTCACCCTCTAACTCAACACGATATTCCCGCTGCTGCTGGTTGAGCTGCCCCTGCGCCACGCTGCGCAGCCGCGCAAGCTGTACCGGATCTAACTGGGTCACGGCGGTTGTGGCGCCTGCCGCGCGCAAGTGGTTACCGTCCGGCGCGGGTAGCGTCACCAGACCCAGCGCGGACATTGCGCCCGTTGAGATTTGTTCTTTGGAATAGGGGTTACCGCCATTCTCATGCTCGGTTATTCCCGCACACAGCGCGGTTAGCGTATTGATGTCCGTCAGGTCGAGTCGCTTGTCGGCGGGAACTTTCAATGCCTTAGAGACAGCGGCAATATACGATGCCGTGTCGTTTTCATTCGGGGGGGCCCAGCGTCCGATGATTTGTTCGACCGTGTTGTAACCGCGTTTATTGTAGGCCAGCAGGTTTTTGCACAACGCGCGAAGGCCGTGCTCAGGCGTCGCGAATGACGCAAATCGTCCGTCGCCCTTGGTCTCCCCCTCCCAGGTGTTTTCCGTGCGTACCAGATTCCCCGGATTGTTACTGCGCACGCCGACCGGCGCGGTTGCGCTGCCGCCGCTATAGCGCACCGCGCCTCCGGCGTCTGAGGGCTCTCCCGCCAGCCGGACAAAATCAGCGGGATTCGATACCGCGATATTCTGCGCGGTAGTAAACGCGGTTGTTTTCACATACTTGTTCTGCTGCTCGCTTATCTGTTCCGGGGTCCAACCGTGCACCTTGCCGTACTCGGCGATCTGCTGTTGCGCGCTCCCGACTTCCAGTTGATAACTGACGTTGTCATGCCAAAATCCGGCGGCGCGCGTCTGGCTGTTGGCTATCGTTGATTCAAAATTCCCCTGCTCAACTCGCCGACGCTGCCCCAACTCATGGCTTAAGCCGGTTCGCTCGAGTTGAATACGCCGCGCGATAGCCTGCTGCTGGAACGGCTCGCGCATATCTGAGGGCAACTCCGCCGCCAATTTATTGGCGAAATCCTCGTATTGCCGCGTGTAATGACCCGTAGCCCCTTCTGCGTTTGTCCCCTGCAACGCAAGCAGCCCGTGTTCGGGGTCATTGACCAAGCCATTGGTGAAATCATCAAGCTGCAGCGTCAGTGCCTGTAAATGACCCTGTCTTTCCTGCTCGATGCGCCGCTGTTGCTGCTCCGCGCCCCCGATGCCTACCGACGCCAAATGCTGCAGCGCATTCGCGACGGCGCCGGTGTTGCCCACGTCAACGCGGGTCGGTTGCGCAGCAGGCGTCGCATTGCCAAAATTCCCCACTGGAATACGCATCAGCGGATCCCCATATTCGCGAAAAGGTTACTTGAAGCGGCGTCTGTCGTCGGGTTAGCTTTCTTCCAGCCTGAGTAAGCCTTTGCCCCTCCCTGTAATAACGCGCTGCCGGCATTGATATATCCCGCTGATGCCGCATTGCTGCCGCTAATGCGGTCAGCTTGCGCCTGCGCCCTGTAGCGTGCGCTGGTGTTCATGCCGTTTACTATCGTGGTGTAGGCATCCTCTTCCGCATCGCCGGTAATGCCCGAGGTGATGCGTAGAGCAGTACCCTCCCCGGTTTCTACCCCGGAGGCAGCCAGTGCAGCATTCGCCTGCGCCGCCTGATGCTGACCCGCCTTACGGATTTTTTCCGCCTGCACCTTTGCCGCCGCTTTAGCCGCATCAGCGTCTGCCTCAGCCTGCGCGGCCTGATAATTCGCCATCTTCTGCTGTTGCTGCCCCTGCACGACGGCACCGCCTGCCGCCAATACCGACGATGCAACCAGCGCAATCTCGACGCCTGTACACATCTCACACCTCCATCGAATAAAGCAGCCCGGTGCGTGACAAGCCAAGCCGTGAATATAATTCGCCGGTGCGTTCCTCGTGCACCCCCGTGGTAATGCCCATATTGATCACCGCGGCGCCGTGCTCTTTCGCCCAGGCCATAAAGGATTTGACCAACCGTGCACCGGCCGACCCGCCACGATGGTGAGGGGAAATGAAGACGCCGTACTCAAACGCCATCAACTGGCGCGAAAACCATTGCTCCCCAATGCCACCGGCCAGCCAGCCGATGATCTGCCCGTTGTGCTCTGCCACCAGAACGCAACCGGCATCGGCGCTGATAAGGTGATCGGCCAAATCAGCGCATTTTAGCGCGTCAAACGGCGAGTTTTCCGCGTAGCGTGATTCCTGGTACATGCTGGCCCCCAGCGCAATTAACGCCGGGATATCGTTTCGTGTTGCCGTTCGGATCATGGTTAGCCCCCGTTGCTGGTAAACGTGGTGATAATGGCCAGAAGGTGAAACGGCAACGGCTGGCGCTGCTGCACAATCAAGGTATCCTCGCCACGCTCCCAGCCCAGTTTGCCCATATAGTGATCCCCCGTGAACAGCGGTGCCGGTTTATCCAAAATCTTCGGGCCGAATGTGCGAAAAGGGATGATCTGGCCGTTGCATTCTGCGCCGATGGTGTCAAGAAAACGCATCGTGACTTCGCTGGTCCGCTTACGCGCGTTCTGCGTTGTCCCCTCCGTCGTGGCAACTTCAGGCGTTAATGTCTCTATCGTGGTGTCGTAGTGGAGACCTATCTCTACGGTCTTCGCTTTACGCGCCAGCGTGACCTGCCCGCCAGAGACAACGGCACGCGGCATGACCGACCCATCGGCAACCACATCCACCGTTTTGCCCTCCAGGTGCCGAAGCCCCGCCCAGGTCGTAGCACCGGCCTCGCTACGCCCGGTGATGGCCGCATCGGTATTCAGCACGTTATCGAACACTTCGACGTAGCGTACGGTGTGCCCGTTAATGTGACGGCGAACCAGTGCATACAGCACGTCATCCCGCTCGGAGGGGATGGACGTCACGGACTCAAAAGCACCCTCAGTCATCTGGCGTGACCAGGCAACCACATCCTGAGCGCGATCCATCGTCACCGTGACGGCGACACCATCTTCACGCACCAGCCAGATAAGCCCGTCCGGCTGCTGCTGGTACGCCATATCGCGCACGCCGCCCGCCGTGATGTGCTCCGCCAGTACCGTCAAATCGTTAGCAGCATAGGACACGAAGCTGTCGGGATCGTACGCCACGGCATAGAGCTTGCGCCCGGCCCGCTGGATAAACAGAATTTCGGTACCGACGCGCAGCGGACGAATACGGTTACAGCCATACGGGCTGGGATTCTTGACCGAAATATTGGTCGGCGTGATAGCCGCGTCGTTTCCCGACGTAATGGTAAATTCACCGCCGTAGGTCAGCGCAATCAGCGTGTTCATCTGTGCCAGGTGGACGATCGGGTTAAGCTGATCAGAAGACAGTGTAAAGCTGATGGCCGCATCGTCTTTGGTCCCCAGCTCGAACGACAGATAGGCTCCGGTTTCACTCCACCAGATGGTTTGTGGATATTTGGGCGATCCGGCCAACACCAGACGCTGCTGGTATAACGTCACCGCCCCCGGATAACCCAAATTATCCGTCCAGACCGACTCCTCTCGCGTCCATGAGCCGGGTGACGCGGCCTGCTTGGCGTTTAAATCCGAGCGAAGCGTCCCCACAGCCACCTGCGCACTGTCGATGCGCTGTATCAGGACAAGGCCGCCATTGATGCGCACATAGGCCCCCACATCCTGGGCAACCCATCCCGCACCAGTGAATGGTGGATTTCTATTCTCACCCGGGTCCGCATCACTGAGCGTCAGTGTCACCTCGGAGCCAACGAATTCTTTTGCCGAGGGCCTACACCATTTTTTCGGTGTCTCGCGGATTTCATCAAAGGGCTCGACGATAAACGGTGCGGGCTCCAGCACCCAGTCCGTTTGCCCACGACGCTGGAGCCGATAAGGCTTCACCGCCGGATGCACCAGGAACATGGTATCCGCGCCCTGAACGTAATTCACCGAGGGCAACCGGTCAGCGCTGTAGGGGCTGGCAATTTCATACGGTGTGTTGTTGGCGTTCACCACCGGTTTACCTTTTTGGTAAACGCGCAGGTAACCGTCGCCAAACTCCAACACATACGCCTGTGAACGGTTAAAAACATACGGGATAAGCCGTGCCGGGCGATCGCTGTATTTGGCGGCGGCCGCAAAGCGGGTACCTGGACGGCGCATGACGCCGCCCTGCACCACCACAACGCCATTTTGGATAGCTTTCGCGCCATTGGCATAACGCATAATATCAACGCGCCCCATCAGGCGCGGAGAGACTTCCCCGGCGGTGAAATTGGTTTTAATTAGATTGGCGCGCATCTTAAAACCTCGACGCCAAGGTGGGGAAACCGTCCAGCCTCTCCGGCGGATCTTCCTGTCCATTGATGGATTTCGCCTGCTGGAGCAGAAAAGCGGCTTCCTGTGTCAGACTGTCGCGCAAGCTGGCAGATCCCGTGACGGCATAGGCCAGTTTTGCCTGCATCGTCACTTCGGCGACGTTGACCAATGCCACGTCCCAGGTTGATTCATCCTCACTGCGAAAGATATAGCGCAGACGGGCCTCCTGTACGTTCGCCAACAGGCGTTTTCCCTCAATGCGATACGGGATATCGTCATACCGTTCACCCACCGACAACACCCGGATAAGATCCGCCGGAAGGGGAAACTGGTAGCCAAAACCGAAAGCGGGGGCGGTACTGACGGGAGAGAGCACGACGCGTTTAATGGCGCAGTGCCACGGATGGGCGCGCAGCAGGTTATTGCGTACAGAAGGGTAAATATTGGCGCAGAGTCTGGCGTGCGGGGTCGCCTCATCGAAACTGTTGATCGGATGCGCCCCCAGCGCCAGCAACGCGTTAGAGCAGATAGATACACTCGAACTCATGGCGACACCTCAAATGAGAAAGGCCGGGGAGCCCCCGGCAAAGATCCCGGCGGCTTACGCGACAAACTCGATGGCGACGACTTTTTTTTCGTTCGCCCGACCGGCACCATAAGACGCATCGACAGAAATCTGAATGGTATTATTTTTATCGCGACGCGGGCCGATATCAACGTTGTACTGTGCGCCCGTCCCCAAATGCACCGCGGATTTACACCAGGCGGCGGCGGTTTTGGTGGTGACGGTAGGCTCGCCTGCTTTCGCTTCATCCAACTTTTCGTACGCCAGCCACTTAAAGCCCAGCCAGTTACCGGACACCGCGCCCTCCTGGAGCATCTTCACCGCCATAAAGTCGGCGCTGGTCAACGTGGTATCGCTGAGGATCTGCGTCAACATGTCGGCGTTGTAAGTGATATACAACTCCTCACCGTTCTGTTCATCGCACTCGTTACGGCGAAACATCGCCTTGGCGGCAATCAGCTTGGCCTTGGTCATGCCGGTTTTGCCTGCGACAATCTTTTGCGTTGTCGGCAGGGCGACGGGCGCATAAGCACCGGTATCCGATGTTTTGCGCAAAACGGTATCGAGCAACGCCCGATAAATAATGTCGTCCTTTTTGCGGTTAGCGGCAGCCAGGGTCAGCTGTAAATAGGGCCCCTGCGGATCAGCAATCAGTTTGCGCAGGTCACGCTTCTCCACCGGCACGAAGACCCCGTAGTCCGCCATCAAGGCGTTACGCGTTCCCGCTTCAGGGACATCCCAGACCGTATCACCGAACCGCGTGGTGATTTGGGTCATCTCGATAGTCCCCATATCGTTGATGGTGAACGATGCCCCGGTAATATGGCCTCGGTCGGTGACGGCGGCCTGCAGGCGAGAGTCTTTTTGCTGCGAGGCAATTTCAAACGAATCATGGAACTGCTGCACAAACGCAGCGGTGATCATGTTCTTGTTGGCATCAAAAGCCATAATGCACACTCCGAATAGTGATTAATCGCCTGCGAGGTGTCGGTCTCCCGGCTCGTTTCAACGCTGCCCGGTTGGCGCTGACGGACAGAGGGGATCAGGTATCCGGCTACCCAGCCGGGCTGCTTTGTGAGGATTGTGAGTGTGATGTGCGGTCAGGATCCCGACCAAATGAAACGAGGCCAGCCACGCGGCCGGCCTGTTGACGGTCAGGCGACAGAATGTGTGCCGTACGTCTTCTGGTAGAATGCTCGTATCTGGGCGGCGACACGATCATGATCAGCATGTTTCGGGTCGGCATAGGCTTCCGACTTCATCAGGTCACGGATGACTTGCTGCGCCGTCGGGTTAGCGTCCGCCCCCGCCGGCGTATCCTCCTGCATCTCCGCCCCCACTTTCGCCAGCAGGCGGATAACCAGCGGATTATTGCCGATATCATCCAGGCGATCTTTGTCGCCTTCATCGGCCAGCGCATGAAACGCACGGTAGGCCAGCCCGATGTTTTTGTTAAATTCAGCGTCAGATTGCCACACCGCGCGTAACTGTGTCCCCGCGGCGTCCGCATCCAGCTCGGCCGCACCGTTCACTAACGCCGGGGCACGTTGCAGGTACTCGCCTAGAATAAAGCCCATTTGGTCATTCGTGATGCCCCTGGCGTGAGCGGCTTTGAGAAAGCCCTGCATTTCAGGATCGGCTTTGAATTCATCCCATTGAAACCCCTCGGCGTCTACCTTCGGCGCGTAGTCATCAACGGACTTCGGCGGGGCATCACCGTGACCTAAACGCTTCTCAAGATGCGTATAAGACTCCGCCAGTTTGCGCGCAGAGCTTTCCACGTTAAGCTTGCCGTCATCGTCCATAACGCGGAATTTTTCCGGTACCCAATCCACCTCGTCCGCTGGCGCCTGTGCGCCGGTGCCAAGCAAAGAATGACCCGCATCAGGATTAACAGATCCGTCGCCACCGTTGCCCCCCGCGTCCTCGCCAGCATCGGCGTGCAGGAATAAGTGTTTAGATTTCCACATGGTTTAAAACCCTCAGCTTGAAGCGATAATTTTTGCGGTACGTAAACTGGCCAGAATGGCGTTAACCGTGGTGACGATTTTTGCAACGTCAGCACCCGCAGCAAGATCAGCAATCGCTGCACCGGTGACTATTTCCAGCGTGGTGCGGGCATTCGCAGCGCTGCCCGCGGTCAGCAGTGCTTTCCCTGTCGTGGACGCATCCGTTATCTGGTCTGTGCTGGTTTTTACTGTGACAGGTTTTTCGATAACCTTATCGCCCTTGTCGGTATGTTCAATGTCAATCGCCATCGTCGTAGACTCCGTCAGCCTGGTTAATTCTCATGAGAATGAAATCGAGCACGGCACGCTGCCCGGCTCTGTAGCACGTTGCGCGGTCGCCCTCAGGGCCACCCTCCACGTAGACGGCGCGCCCGAATCGCCGGGCTAATTCCGCCAGCACTTCAGGACCGCCCGCCGTCTCTTCAAACAGGCGTTTGTAATCGCCCGGTAGCACGGGTTTTCTCATTGTCCCCCCGCCAATCTTTGGCCCATTGCGCTCCCCGCGGCCTGACCGGCGGCGCTGGCTGCCTCCTGCCCGGCCTGCATCATCAGCTGCTGTTGCGCTTGCTGCTGCTGAGCCTTGGCGCGCTGGTCGCGTAGGCTGGTGACATCCGCCGCCGAGCGGATCACCTTAGCCGGTACACCCAGCGCATCGGCCACCACGCGCATGGCCTCATCGGTGTCCACCAAGTCTACGACCTCCGGGCTAACCTGGGAGAGCTGCGCCACGTTCGCGCCAAGACGCTCAATCGCAGTCACGTCCTCCAGCTTCTGTGCGCGGGCCAGCGGCGAGATATAGCGCACATTAAAATGCGCGGTTTGCATGCTGTCCGGGGGAGCAGGGAAGACGCCAGCGCGGAAGGCAATACCGAAACAGCGCTCAACCAGCGGTTGCAGGTATTCAGCCTGAAACCGTCCGTAGACCGGCCCCAGCAGTTGGCGGATCAGGGCCACGCGGACATGGACTTCGGTCGCGGTCATCGCCGGGCCATCCTGTGGCTGCAACTGGTCGGCCATCATGATTTTGCGAATGCTGGCCTGCAGGCGGTCTTCTGCGGTAAACGCGACATGAAAATCAGCCCCCGTGAGCAAGGGCTTCATACTGTTCACGCTGCTCGCCACAATGATGCGGCGCGGGCCGACCTTGACGGAGTACGGATTGATGACACCGTCATCCTCGGCAATCCACATGCCCGAAATGGCCAAATCCTGCGCGGCCTTCTCCATGCGTTTGGTTTCGTTCAGCTCCTTGCAGTCTGGCAACGCGTCATATACCGGGCCAATGCCGTACGCGCCGCCAGAGATTTTCATCCAGCGCGGTACGCAAACGGGGAATTCGTGGTAACCCGATTCTCGCACTATGCGCTTTCCTTGCCTCTCCACGTGAAAAGAGGCAAAGCGCAAATGCTTAGCCAAACGGGCGTTTACTACATAATTCTTACGCGGGAAAATGGCGTGCAGGAAATCAAACTTGTCATCCGGCTTATCCTTGGCAGCACGGCGTATTTTCTCGCTGACGCCCGCCTCTCCGAACTCAGCGATGGCCTGCTCGGCGGTCATCTGATAGCAGCGATAAATCGTATCGACAATGCCGTCTTTGCGGGTTGACGCAACGTAGCATTGCGATAGCGGCCACTGCTGGAACATATAGCCGCCCTCCTCCCGGTTCTCGTCGATGTACAGCACGAACCAGCCCGCGCACACGACGTCAAGATTCGCCTCATAGCCTTCCGCGTCAAAATTGGCTGCGTGAATATTTTCCCAAACCAGAGTCGCGCAGCCTGATAGCCACGCTTTAGCGTCATCCGGCAACGATTCGCTATCAAGGTTTAGCCATTGCGCATTCGCCGGCGTCATGCCAGACATAAGCGCCGAGGCCAGCATGCGGGCGCTGTCGGTGGCGGTGCCGTCCAGCAGCTTCGCCACCTTCGACTTGGCGCTCTGTGCGTCCAGCACGTCAGCCGAAAAGCCGGCGCCACGCAACGGATAGGTGTAGTCGTAGCACTCGCGCCAGACGCTTTCATGCCGCTGGCGGTGGGATTTTAGCGTATCAGCACGCGTAATCAGCTTGACGGCAAGTTCATCCATTCGTTACGCCCCTAATGCCTTTTTCTGCGCAGGCTGCGCGCCCGAAGACAACAAAGAGCTGCCTGAGTCCGCGGCCCCTTCTGCACCACTGGCCAGCAAAGACGAGCTTTTCTTGCGTTTCTTGCGCGCGGCGGTATCTGCGTTCGCCGCCTTTGCCGCTGCGTTCGCCGCCTTTGCCGCTGCGTCTGCCGCCGCATTGGCTTCAGCCTGCGGATCCGTTCGTACGACCTGGGGTGCACTCCCTCCACACATCACGCTCTCCTTAGCCCGGCACGTGCCAGCCGTGTTCCGTTAAAATCGGCTTACCCAGTACGGGCTGACGTTTACCCTCTTCATTCGTCACAACCCCAAGCGGCGCGGCGGCGGCTGCCGTGGTGGCCTTTTTAACGAGTTCGAGGAAAGAGAGATTATCGGTTAGCTTCTGCTCGACCATATCGGTAAAGCCCAGGGCTTCAAAGCGGGTGATGATGGCTGCGGCCGGCTCGTCAAGCGTGGACAGGATAGCGTTACGCTCAGCCTGTGCGGTGCTGTCTGGCAGTGCAGAACCCCTCTGCTGCACGGTCTGCTCATCGGCAGTGCCGACACCCTCAGGCAATGCTTCATTGCCCGCCTGTTCGTCTGTAGCAACCTCTGCGGCGGTTGTGGACTCCTGCCCCGGGATTTCGACGGCTTTTCTTTTTCGTGCCATTGTCGTGGCTCCTGTCGATAATAGAGCCACCAGTGTGAAAGGGATACCCGGTCAGGATCCCGACCAAATGCGCTGTTGCGGAAGAGGGGGGCTAGCGTTTGTTGCGCCAGGCGTACACAAAGCGCCGCGATGATACCTGCACGGGCAGCTCTGTGCGCTGGCGATGCGTGACATAACACCAGAAATCAATCAGTGCCTCGCCGGTGTGATGATTAGGTGCCGCGCCCTGCTTCCAGCCAATAATCGCAGACTTGGACACGTCCAGCTCTCTGGCGATTTCCTGTAACGGAATGCCGGCGCGGGTAATGTCGTTTATCACCCGAAACCAGTCGGTTTTGACCGTTGCAACTACCGGCACGGTGTCCCCCCAAAACGCGCGTGCGCGCGACCCTGAGAGCGTGTTTTTATCGATTGCAACAAGCCGCCGGCCTCGGCTGTCGCCGTGGTCAGTGTGGTAGGTCTCGTTTTTTGATATGCCGTCTGCGCCATCTTAACCCCTGGGTTGGACGGCACAGCAGTTGGATTAGGGAGGCCAGTTGTTCAGGCTGGCGTGGTGATTATAGCAAATTCTCTGTGGCATCGTTGGCGCAAAGTTGCCTTGCCACGCCCCTGACAGCTATACTGCCTGCATCACCAAGAGGATACGCACATGGGCCAAGTCGCATTTGATACATTGAAATTCGTCGAAACGCTTGAGACAGCCGGTTTACCGAAAGATCAGGCTAAGGCAATTTCGCTTGCGGTACGCGAATCGCATGAAGCGGCCGACGTTGCTACAAAGCGCGATCTTGAAGATGCTAAAAAAGACGTTTTATCCGAAGTTACAGCCGTCAAGCGCGATCTTGAAGATGTACGTAAAGAGATTGAGTTTCGCTTTGAAAAGACCGACACCCAAATCGCCGATGCCAGAAAAGAAACGGCGACACAGATAGCCCTTTTGCGTAAGGACGTTGAAAGCATATCAACGTGGTTGCTCATTAAGATGGCTGCCATGATGACGGCACTTCTTGGAATTGCGGTCACACTCGTCAAAATTCTCATTTAACCTTCTCAACAACCCACGCCCAACCCCAAATTATCTTCAGAACGGGATTGAATCCTCGTACGCATCGACGGGCGGTATGCCTTGAGATGGATAACCGCTGTATTGCGGGTTATGACGGCGCTCATCCTTGTCCTTAAGCGTGGAAAGCATCATATCGATAGTCTTTGCATCCTGGCTTTCGAGACGTTCCTTGATAGTCTGCTTCGTATCAGGATAGAACGGGATACGAATTTCAAAGTTGTAGGTGTCTCCGCCGTCCTGCTTGGTGCGTAAAATCTTCTGCAACAGTAGCCCTACACGCTTTCCAGCGAACTCAGGAACGATAGTTTGGCTGGTACTGAGCATCTTTTCGCTAATGCTTTTGACTTCGGTACAGCCCATGATGGCTTGAATCATGTTAACGCCGTAGGCATTGGCGGAGCCATCTTTCTTGTTGATACAAACGGAAAGGTATTGGATGAGGTGGCCGTCTGCTGATTCGCCTGAAAATTCAATGAACGTTGCACCATTTTGACTTTTCACTACTTTGGCTTCCTCGATGGTGATAACGTAAGCGCCGGACTCCTTGATAAAGTTGCTCTGCCCGGCTGATACGGCTGCTGATTCGTCATAAGTGAACAAGGTTTTGCTCATGATACAGTTTCCTTGAGATTTCGAATGCTGGTAAATTTATAGTTGCTGCAAGTTGCGGTGCCGCGATTGAGCGTCAGAGATAATAGTTTACATTTACTCTTTAATTTTCTGGTTTTCAAAATATTTTCGCTTTTCCCAATCTTCCCCGCATTCTTTGCAGCAGAAATTACCCTCTGTCGGATCTCCGCAGTTGTAGCACCGCCCGGTAAGCGGCAAAGGCTCACCACGATGATTCGCTATCACATGCTGACGAAATGCTTCTTCGTTCTGGCTGGCTATATCGATACTATCGGCCATAAATCATTACCTTACTCATACATTTGTTAAATTTCATGGCGTTTCAACAATAGAAAGGTACACTCTACCACCCTTCGTCACTGGCCCCCACTCGGCTTCAAGCTTTTTGATCTGACTGTCGTCAATCCAGATCCCTGCATTGGTCACTGAATCAAACAATGCCTTAAAATAATTATCAAGATCCCGCTTTGCTCTGCTCGGTGGGCAGAGTGTTACCGATACGGCTAAATCTCCCGTTACAGGCTGAGGCATACCGCGAAGCTGCTCAAGAATTTCCGCAACCGCCTCAGCCCGATACTTTCTGCCCCGCTCACTGACAAGATGCCGACCTGCAAGTTTTCCCCGGTTCGGTGCTCGCCAGTAGCCATTAACGCTCGGTGGAAACGGAAGGGTCAAATTCACTTACTATCGCCTTTTGGGATGTCCCATCCGGCAATAGAAAAGCGGCCCATTTTCGGGTGATACCGCTGTGTGCCACGCTGCTCCGCCTCGTACATCATACGGTTCAATGCGGAAACGAAAACAGCTTCCTGAACAACGGACATTTGTGTAACCTGACCGCCCGGCGCAACATGGGGAACCTTTTTATGCGGGACACCCCACGCCATGACCAGCTGCTTGCTTTTGGCGTTGCTGAGGCCGTAAGTGGCTTGTAGATAGCTGTAGCCCTGATAACCGGCGGGGATAGTGCCTTGCTTGATATGGTCGATTTCCTCGGCAACCTGCTCGACTTGCGTTTCCACCGATTTCAGGCGGCGCTCCTGGACGACGTTAGCCAGTGCCATAGCCGCAATGATTTCATTGGGGCTTTGCGACGAACTCTGTTGCTCCAGCTTATCAATCAGCGAGCGGCGAACCGCTTTGGATTCACGCGCTGCAACGCGTAGAGCTTGCTTGAGGGTCATATGGATAATTTCAATATCAGCGCCGTTTTTTTGACCTACGAAAATTTCGTAGGTCTCGCCCTCAAGTTCATCTTTGACGCGACTGATAAAGTCGTTGTTACGAATAGGCTTCTCGCCATACTCCTTGCGCGCCGAATTGACCATCTCAAGCAATGATTGGCTATCGATGCTTCTATCAGTGACAATGCTATGATTAACTGATAAATTATTATGAATCACGTTGATACCTCGCATGAATATTTAAGTTAAAATTGACTTGGCCGTTAGCAAATTGTTGACGGTACTCCTTTCCGCAAAACGCGCCGTACGGCTTTTTTCACGCTGCAACTTTGCGTACCACTTCAGTCCCGATGCGAATAAGATCGCTTTTGTCTACCGTGGTGAACTGACAACGATTTTTGAAGAACGGCCTCCAGATAAACAACAGGCTCCCCTTGCTATTGCCGTTCTTGCCGCACACCCCGGTTGCAGCGCTGATGAACGACAACCTGCCCCCAGTGATAACGCGTACCTCGTCCACACTTTCCAACCCCAGCCTGAACCACCCCGTTGAGGTATCGGAGGGAAGCAGCATCACAATCGTCTGCTGCTGTACCACGCACTGCTCGGCGGCCTTCCTGACCCACGGCGTGATGTTGCTGTAGGGCGGGTTGCAGAAAATCGCCCCCCGGGTGTACCAGTCGCAACTCAGGGCATCATCCTCTTCGGTCAGATAGCAGCGACACAGGGTGTTGTCGTGGTTGGCGGCAGCATCAAGGCAGAACCTGAACTCTGCATCCAGCGCACGGAATATCTCGACCGGCGTTTGCCATCTGTCCTTACACGCTTTTGGCGTTTGGCTGACTATCATTTTTTCTCACCGCCAGTAGTAATTTATCGAACCGGTAAACAAGGCTGTTTCGGCAATATTCCTCGACGATCCCCGGACGATTTTCTTCATTGAGCGTATTGAAAATTTCACATCGTTCCGCGCTACTGTGGAAGCAAACAAAGCCCTTCAACCCACGGGAACGAAACACCTTTTTCTCAGCGAGCAGCTCGCGAATAACCTTGCTGATATTGGAGCCATCGGTATGCAACGCGGCAGCCAGATCAAGGCGATTCGTTCCGTCATTCGCTTTGATATAATCGAGAACCTGCCGCTTGAGTTTTTCTCTGGTTCGGCACTGGGTCATGTTTATAAAATTCCCTTCTGCTGGCGGGCACGGGCCTCCGCCTTGATAAAACGATAGTTGTATTCAGTATTGAATGCGCTCAGGACCAAATCCCAGTGACGTTCGCGGGCAATCTGGCGCAGGTGTTGATTATCTTCCCAAAGCCGCCTGAGATGGCGTAATACGCACCACCGGCGCACTTGATGAACCCATGCCATCAGCGACAATACCGGAGCACCCAATACCTGTCGGGTATTGACGATATGGTTAGCGACTGCTTTCATATCAGCCCAGCCTCCTTGCGCTGCTGGCATTTGGCATACAGCAATTCGGCTGGCGTGGGGCCTGATGGATGCCTCGGCGGCGCAATGCGTTTAACAGGTGCCGGAATGACATCACCACGGCCTAACCGATTTTCCATTTTTGACAACAATGGTTCCGATTTTTTCCTAACTTCTTCGTCCGTCAGGCGGTATCGCCGCATGGCGTCGAAAAGGTCCGTTACCAGCCAGTACAGAGCGGCGGACTTCCAGGGATAATCCTCAGCACACTCGTAGTCACCACGGCGCTTGCAGTAGGTCAGAAACTCGCTGTAGAGCTGCTCTGCCGTGGGTAGCCCGGCGTGTTGTGAGTTACCCTGCTGGCACCACTCGATGAACTGGCCCGGCGACGGCAGGAACGGCGAGGCCGTTTTTCGTGCCATCGCAAGCCCGGCCTCAATCTGCCCCATGTGGTTTATCCCGTTCTCGGCAAAGGCCATAACCCACTGTCGGCGCAGCATGTCCAAATCGTCGGCGGTCTTGATGTTTGCCATTGGCGCTGGGAAAATCTGGCGCAGCGCTTTAAAAACCTCGTTGAACAGGCGTACCGCCAGCAACTGCCGGTCGTTCAACGACGGCGGCACGAATGTTTTTACATCAGCCATCACGGAATCTCCCTGTTAGCCCGTTGGTAACCTTGAGTGTTTGCGTCGAAGAGCTCAAAGGCTTTTGCTCAAAAAACGACCAGAAAAGTGGGTTTCAGCGGCACACACCAAAAAACCTCCCGTAAGCCTCGCTACGCGTTTTTTTGATCTGAGTGGCACGATGTTACGTTTTAACGGAGAAAACGCCGCCAAGAGCTTCCTAGGCACCTTAAAATCGATTCCTGAACTGCGGCGGAGACCGAAATTCGTCTCTGAGCAAAACGCTTGGGGGATTGCCACACCGAATGTTTTTGCCTTGCCCATCACAAAATCCCCTTGTCAATCAGCTCGTTAGCCCACTCCGTGCCGTCCCAGTCAAGTCCTGTGGCTGCCTGAGCCGTGGGGGAACGCGTCCGTCCCGCCCTGTCCTGCTCACGGCACATCCAGCCACTCACGAACCGCCGGATACCCCTGCGGGTCTTCCGCCGTCGGGGCTGTGCAAGCAGCCATCCCCGCTGGTTGCGAAGCTCCTGCCTGACGTCCACCGCCGGGTAGAGCGACTCGAATTCGGTCACAAGCGCCTCGGTGACGGAAAATTCACTCCCGTCGTTCAGCGGCAGCGAGATAAACACGGGTTCAGACGGGGCATGCAGACCAGCGCCGTTGCGCTGCGTGGCTTCCCCTCGCTTCGACGCACCACCGCTCAGAGGCCGCATTCCGGTGTCCGGTTCGGCATGGGGTGGTTCGGCATCGGGCTTCGACGCACCATCGCTCAGTGGCCGCACTCCGGTCTCCGGTTGGGCATGGGATGGTTCGGCGTCGGGTTCTGACCCTGAAAAACCATCGGGTAACTCGCCGCATGATTTTTCGCCGGCCTGGAGCTGAGTTTTTTCAGCTCCGGGCAGAAGGTGTTTATCCTTCTCTTTCTCCTTCTCTATCTCCTTCTCCTGGCTTCGGAGGGCCTTGTAAGCCCCTTCGGAGGCCCTTGCTTTTTTTCGCCCAAATCCACGGCAATTTTCACGGCAATTTGTTAAGTGAAAACTCTGGTGGTACTTGTCGAAAAACATTGAAAGTAAATAGTTTTCTGGTAGAGAATCGTATAATCTTTGAATGCCGAGACACTGGTTATCTTTGGGTTTTAGATAGGCTCCGATTTGGTATTTAGCCATCTCAATGACCCAAACCATTTCTGACTCAAAATCGTAGTGACAAAAACCGGTCTCTACACCCCCTTGAAGCCCCTTGGAAGCCCCTTCCATCCCTAGGCCAGTTTCATACGCAATGTGCTGCACAGGGATGTAGTACAGACCAAGCATGTTTGAGTGAGGGCTGGTAAGCAGGTACATCGCGACGATGAGTGCTTCCGGCCCCATTTTTTTTAAATCACGGCCGGTCTTACCTATCCAAAACTGTGGGGAAACCTTGCCGAAATCGCGCATCAGAACACCTTAAGTCCTTGAAACAGGCTGGTACTTAATAAAATCATTGGTCATACCTCGCTACGCCCGGCAGTAATTGCCGTAAACCGGCCTTTTTTGGAGCGCATGCAGTGCACTTATAGCTTCACTTATTTCCTTTTCAATAGACGGAGAATCGAGCAATGCGGCGCTGACGGCCTTGGCAAACTCTTTATTCGCCCGCGCAACGCGATAGGACACTGAACCCGAGCGCCGATACTCTAATGCCTTCAGGATCGCGGGCTTGAGTGCTTCAATCTTCTCCCTCGCCTTGCGGCTATCGCTGTCCAGCCAGCGAAAGATGTTCTGCATGTTGTTGTGCGTCGCGCCGGGGGCCTCCAGTGGGTACAAAGGCAAATCTCCCCCACCTAACTCAAAGTAGAATCGGCTGATCTCCGCTGCGACAGTTTCGCGTTTAGTGGCAATGGCCCAGCGGCGTAGCTCAATGCAAAGTGCTTCATGGTTGAACTGCATAAGTCAGATTTTCGCCTCCGTGTTGGGTATTTTTATGTTTAGGTGGTAAGCCATCAGTGGGATTGGGATATTTGTCTGGCCTTAATTCATGAGGTGTAATTTTCCAGTTCAATGCGTTACATGCGGGCAAAACCTCTTCCGCAGGCACACGCTTTTTAAACCATCCGCTAATAGTTTGAGGCCTCTTTCCCAGCCGTCGTCCCAGCTCAGACTGAGACATTATTGCTAGTATCTTAATTTGTAGTTGCTTATTCATTTTCCGTTCCTTTGTGAACCTACGGTGAGATGATTACAGATATAAATTTAAATTGCAAATATTAATTGCAATGCTGGTTACAAAAATATTCTGTAGAATCAGAATGGGTATATTTGAGGTAGATATGATTTTTGCCAAACGTCTCCAGCAGTTGCTGGATGAACTGAATATCAACCAATCCGAGCTTGGTCGCAGGCTTAATGTAAAACCGCAGTCAGTTCAGGGTTGGTTAAAGGGGGTTATCCCTCGTATGGACAAGCTCGAGAAGCTAGCAAAATTAGCCGATCGCCCTGTATATTGGTTCTTTATGCCATATGGAGAAGAAGATAATCATAAGCAAGTTATCAATGTAATCAATCAACCTAAGTTAACAGGTAATAAACAGAAAATTTTAGAACTGCTAGATGATCTTCCGACAAGTGATACAGAGCAAATCATCAGAGACATGGAGCAAAAAAGAGATTTCTATCGCCGCAAACTTGAAGAATTACTACGGGAACGAAACAAACCTGCATGAGTCGTTCTTATCTTGGAACGACTTCCCAACCAACGATTAATCCTCTTGTAAAACCGCCCTTCTCGAATGTACGCAACTCATTAATAATAATGATGTTTATTTCTTAAATTCCCCATTGTAAGCAATGCATTTGCTGATTCCTTGGTACACAAAGGACATCTTCAGACTCGCCTTATCTGCAATTTTAAATTTAAATAATCTTGACTGCTTATGTTTTTATTTGTAGAGTTACCCCATCAACAGCAACCAGCGACGGCAAAACCCCGGCAGGCAATACCACGAGTTACCCGCCGATTGCCAGAGCTTAAGTAGCCAGCCCGAGGCGTAGGAACATGACGGCGGTTGGGAGAGTCAGTATATGAACGTGGTGTTAGCAAAGAATTCGCGGTAGGGGTACAGCGGGGACCTGGCCGCCTGACAGGGGAATCAAGCAGGCACCATTAACGCCATGAATTTTAACGACATGTGGGGGCACCAATGCTTAACACCGACGAGCGACTTTACTACTCAGGTGCGGGTGACACGCTGAAAGCGTTATTGATCCATATCTATCAAGAAGAAGCTTACAAGCGGTCGCGGGAAGACAAAAGCATCGAACAGGATTTCGCAAATCGCGCCAAACAGATCGCTACCAGCGTTCGTGACGCATATCTGGCGCTACTGGATAACAACTGCGGGCCGTCAGCCCGGCGAGAAGGGCAAGGAGTAGCAATGAAAGATGCTGATCCTGATTTTTTAGAGGACGGTCGGGCCGATGCAGTGGCAGAAGCTTTAGCAAAGGCTGCTGAAGCGCTTTGCCCAGCCGGACAGGTTTATCCGCTCGAGGTTCTGAATAAGGCGCGAGAAATAATTAAATCGCGCCCAATCGGATACTACTTCGATATAACGTTAGAGTCCGGCCCCCAGCCGCGTAAATGAATTACCGATAGCAGTAGTAAGAAAGGCACAGCAGTAAGGGTTAGGTAAGCGTTCTGACAATCTGAAAGCAGATGAGAGGCATGACCAATGAAAAATATTATTCCAAACAGCGGCAAGCAGGTAATGCTCAGGGATAAGCGCACAGGCGCACCTTGGCTGGCATCCTTCAACTACATCAATCAGCACTATTCGTTTCAGCCAGTGGGTAATGTACGGGCAATCAGGCGAGAATTTGAGAGCTTGAAGGTACCAGCAGAGTTTGAGCCAGCCGGAACGCATTACACCGAATTTCTGTGACTTTTGTAGTGACGGCGGGCAGAAGCCCGGCGAGGCATGAAACGACCCGTTGGCCTCACGTTACGGGGTACGCAACACGTAAAAAAACCCGCGTCAGGGCGGGCGTTTCTACCGGCTTTACGTCCCGGTGACGGCGGAGTTGGCGACCAAACCAACTTCTGCGAGGCATGACCAATGACTTCCATCATTGGACGCAGGGATTATAGACCGCTTTACGTCATCCGGCAACGGTTAGATATGAGTCTGGCTATAAAAGGAGATGAAATGAATATTGAAACCGAAAACGAAATTCGCCGCACGGTTGAAAGATTCACACCGGAGCAAGAGGAAAGCCTTGCAAAAGAGGTTGAATGGTCTAACAACGAATGGAGTTATGAATATCTGGCCCAGAAATTAGCAAAGGTTATTTCAGGATGCGGGGAAAAGGCACTGTTATTAGCAATGCAAAACAATGATGAATTTATGATTGCAGTCTACAACATGGTGGCTCAGGCGGTAAAAAACCAGCGAGCTATTGATATGCTCTATTATCATGAAACTTTTGACGAGGTGGCGTAATGGAAAATGTTGGCCTACTTGACAGACAGAAGTATTTAGGTGGTAGTGACGTAGCAGGAATACTAGGTATTAGTCCATGGCGTACTGCACTTGATGTTTATCTTGATAAGGTACAACCAAGAAAAGAGGAGATTAGCCTACAAAAACAAAAAATATTCACACGCGGCCAACGCATGGAACCATATATTATAGACCTGTTATCTGAAGAGACGGGACTTAAAATAGCCAAGAGAGGCCATCGATATCTTGACCCTGAGTTACCCTATATAGCCGCTGAAATCGACGCTGAGGCAGAGAGTGGGGAAAACATCGAGATCAAGACGGTGAGTCCATTTAAGGCAAGAGATTGGGGAGAGCAACAAACTGATTCCATACCCGTTTATTACACGGCTCAAGCCATGCATGGGCTTATGGTAACGGGTAAAAAAGTGTGCGTGTTTGGTGTTCTGATTGGCGGCGATGATTTTCGGGTCTATCGTGTTGAAAGAGATGATGAAACAATAGCTGCTATTCGTGCTAAAGAGATGGAATTTTGGGAGCGCGTCGTTAATCTTACTCCGCCACCAATAATCAACGAACATGATGTGAAGCGCTATTTTGACCGTGATGCAGGCTCATCGATTGAAGCGAACGGTAAGATGATATCGCTTATAAATGAGCTAAGAATGCTGAAAGTGCGTAAGGATGAAGCTGACAAAGACATTCAAATGATAGAAGAACAGATAAAACTAATAATGCAACAGCATTCAATTGTAACCATTGATCAGAGACCGATAATTACATGGAAAACACAATCATCTACCCGGTTCGACATTTCAGCCTTTAAAAATACTCATCCGGGAATATTTGATAAATTTAAGAAAACAACTCAATCCCGTGTATTTCGCTTGAAATAAGGAAAAATAATGTCAAACAATACACTCAAAATGGTGGCTACTGGTAAGCCGTCAGAAACTAACAATGAAAAACCTGTAACACTCGCAGCTTTACTGGCAGATAAAAAAACAAAAGCACAGATGGCATTGGCGTTGCCAAAGCATATGACGGCAGATCGATTAGCCCGTATTGCAACGACAGAAATACGCAAAATTCCCAAGTTGGCTTCTAGCGATCAGAGAAGTTTTCTTGGCGCAATCATGCAATGCGCTCAATTAGGGTTAGAGCCAGGAAGTGCAATCGGCCATGCATACTTAATACCCTTTGACAAACGCGAGAAAGTTAATGGCAGATGGACGACTGTATCAACTGAAACACAATTGATTATAGGCTATCGCGGCATGATAGACCTTTCCCGCCGCTCCGGCCAGATACTTAGCATATCGGCTCGTACCGTACATGAAAATGATAAATTCATCTACGCTTATGGCTTAGAAGAAAAACTTGAACACATACCATGTGAAAATGGTGACCGTGGAGCAATGACACACGTCTATGCGATTGCCCGCCTTAAAGATGGAGGTGTTCAGTTCGAGGTAATGAGTCGAAATGATATTGAGAAAGTGCGAGCAATAAGTAAAGCAGGGGATAAAGGCCCGTGGGTCGATTACTTTGACGAGATGGCAAAGAAGACGGTTATTCGCCGATTATTTAAATATCTTCCTGTTTCTACTGAGCTACAGAAAGCCGTCATCTTAGATGAAAAAGCAGAGGCCGGAATTAGTCAGGATAATGCAGCGATAATTACTGGTGAATACTCCGTTATTGAAGACGATAAAAAAGATCACCTTATGTTGGAACAGGAAGAGGCTCGCCAACAGGTAGAAGATATTTTAAATAATCTTGACCCTCGTACACAAAATGCTAAAGAAAATTTTGCTAAGGCTGAAGCAGAGATAGCAGGATTGGAAAAAAAATTAGGTAATGACCTCTATACGGGATTTATAAGAACGCTCGATGATATGCGTGTTGAGTACCAATAGTTACCGAGAGAACATTAGTGTAAAATTATATTCAGTAAGCAGTGGAAAAGACAAATATTAACTATTAAATATTTAATCTAATGAGGTGAAACATGAATGGTTTACTCACCGGGTTACTTGCACGCCGGGAAACCGGTCTTATCGAAGAAATCGAAAAACTAGAAAGACGCATTATCCAGATGGAAAACATCGCAGAGGCTGAGCGATGGAACATGATGGATGACAACCAATTCGCTCAATATGATTCTGACAGAAAGATAATAGAAGAATATGAAAAAGGAATCCGAAATAGATTGTCGAAAGAAGAAATATTGGCGTCCCTGGTAAATAATGCACTGCATAGAATGAAATTAATTAACACACCTTATCACACTAACCATTAATAAAAGGAATCCCGAATGAATGTCTTTTATGCATGGTGTCCTGAGAACGGAGAAGATTTCGACGATGGGCATGAGATAGAAGCAGATAGTCCAGATGAAGCCGCTGAGATATGGGCCGAGCTAGACGAGGAATATAAAATTATAAGTGGTAGTTGGTCACCTGAACTATGCGTTGCTGAACAAGATGGCACTATCCATCATTTCAAAATATACGGCAGCATGATGCCATCATATTACATTCATGAAATTCAGAATGAAGAGGCACAGGCTCAATGATTGATAATGAAAAAGTATTTGAAGAAGTTAGAGTAATGCATGAGGCTGGCGTATTAGCGGATTACGCCTGTCAGGAAGACCCCATTCCCCGGGAGGATGCGGTATTACTTGCCCGATTTGCGCTAGCCTCTCTTGATGGGCTGAACGAAAAATGCGATGCAGAAAAAAATGGGTGGATTGCTTGCAGCGAGCAAATGCCAAAAGATGGGCGAATGCTTCTTGTAACCGGCAATGGGCATATTGATATTGCATATTTTGATGACGGAGATTGTGAGGGATTTTTAAATGGGTACGTGACTCACTGGATGCACCTTTCAGATTTACCCGATGTAGATGAGTTACCTCCGAATTCAGTGAAAACCAGAGGTGCGGGATGAAAAATAAAATTTCCGTAGGTTATTCAACATTGTCTGGGCGTATTCTGGCCGGATATTCCACACAGGAGGCGGGCACTACGCGCTTTACGGGTAAGAAATACGATGTCACGGATGAGGCGGTTACGGCGGTTGCTCGAAAGATGCTTCATCGCGAAGAGAGTATCGAGGTGGATTTTGGCGACGGGCGAATTCTACGATTCTCCGTGGACATTGTTTCTCCGGGTAAGCCTGAATTGGTAGGAGGTGCGGCATGAACGACATCCTGACGTACACTTGCTTGCATCTGACTACACCCTGCGCCGTAACTGGCTTAAAGGGCATGCCGTTCTTCAATCGGGCAATGAAGGAATTACTGAATTTACCGGAAAGTATCGACATTATCGAAATGCCTATGTCGCTTGAGTTGTTTCTGGTGCAGGAAGAAAAAGCCCGCGAAAGTCGCCAGCTTTTCTCAGTGCAGAATCAGTTTCCCTACAGCCCAGAGCAGACGCTGCAGCTCTATCTTTTCGATTTCTATCCGCAATTCGAGTGCGTTGATGACCAGTCGGAGGATGAGGAATTCGAGTGCATCGGCACCATCTGCCATGCGCGCCCGTTTGCTTTCGGCTCGACGCTGGAATGCGTGGACGGGGAAGCGCCGCGCCCGGCGACGTTTGAGCCGGGTGAGCGGTTTACGCCGAGAGAGTGGGAAATCGTGTTCTTTGCCTTGCATAACCTGAGCAGCAAGGAGACAGGACGGCGGCTGGGTATCTCTCATCGCACGGTCGAGAACAAGCTTCAGGATATTTATCAGAAGACCGGAACGCATTGTAACAGGGGGCTGGCGATGTACTGCCGCGAAAACGGGACGGACCGCTATATCCCACCGTCTTTGCTGTCGCCATCGAGCCACGTTCTGAATAACTACGGAGCGCAGTAACGTCTCACTGAACTGATAGTAATGTAGCATAATACACTAGCCATTTTTAAAACTGATTTTCAAAAATCAAAATCAATCCGGGCAGCATATTAGTATGTTGAACGGTCGTATTGAGGTATGACCAATGAAGAATGAACATGATATTTTATCACCAGACGAATTAGTCCAGTTAACCGGACATCAATATAAATCAAGGCAGTGCCAATGGCTGAATGAGGCGGGGATCTGGTACAAGAAACGACGGGATGGTTCACCAAGTACAACGTGGTATCACATTGCTCATCCGTTGGCATATAGGCAATTTTCAACGGAACAAAAGCTGGATGAACCTAACTTCAGTGCTATGTGAGTTATAATAATGGTTGGCAAACGCAAGAATCCAGCAGATAACGCTCTGCCACCTCGTGTTTATCGAGGGAAAACACAATATGAATTTCATCCGGCTAGCGGTGGGTCAATATCATTATGCCCTCTGGATTCATTAATACCTGTTGTATGGGCGAAATATGAACAAGCCAACAATTATCGCAATGAAAGAAAAAACCTAGAGCATTTGATAAATCAGTTTTTTCTTTCTGCTGATTTTATGGCTCTTGCAGCGGAAACACAAAAAGACTATAAAAGAAATTCAACTAGACTACTTCCCGTTTTTGGGAAAATGCATCCTGATAATGTTAAGCCTCAGCATATAAGAAAATATATGGATAAACGGGGAACAAAAAGCAAAACACAGGCAAACCATGAAAAACGGTTTCTATCACGTGTTTATCGCTGGGGTTATGAGAGAGGAATTACCAAGGGGAATCCATGCTCAGGTGTAAGACAATTTAAAGAAGAGGCTAGAGATCGCTACATTACAGATGCAGAATATGAAGCGTTGTATTCCGTTGCTCCCGCTACTGTTCGTATAGCAATGGAGATCGCTTATTTATGTTGCGCTCGGCAGAGCGATGTTTTGTCATTGACTAAATCACAGTTGCTTGATGATGGGATTTTCATTTGCCAAGGGAAAACGGGCAAGAAACAGATAAAAGCATGGACTGAACGCTTAAAAAAAGTAATTGACTTAGCCGATAGCTTACCAGCATCACAAGGCGTTAACAGCATTTATGTATTACATCAACCCAACGGCAATCGTTACACACGTGATGGTTTTAATTCAAGTTGGGCAAAAGCTCGAGCAAAAGCTTCGGTGTTACATCCTGAGCTAACATTTGATTTCACTTTTCACGATTTGAAAGCGAAGGGAATCTCTGATTTAGAAGGTTCACTGTCAGAGAAGCAAGCGATCTCCGGGCATAAAAGCATCGGACAGACGGCACGGTACAACAGAAAAACAGAGATAGTCCCCGTCGTCGGTGGTCAGAAAAAATGAATTTTTATTCAAGCCAAAAAAATGATGTTAGGAATGATGTTAGGAATAGCTGATTTGGGCACAAAAAAACCGCCTTGACGACGGTGACTAATACAGGACATCTTACTGATTATTATGATTTTTTCTGTGTGGTACCCGGGACGAGACTTGAACTCGTACAGCCAAAGGCCGAGGGATTTTAAATCCCTTGTGTCTACCGATTCCACCACCCGGGCGTCGGGAAATCAAAACTGGAGGCGCGTCCCGGAGTCGAACCGAGGTAGACGGATTTGCAATCCGCTGCATGGCCACTCTGCCAACGCGCCTTATTTCATCGCTTGTCTTCGCACTACAGCCGTTTTATCGACAAATTGCCGAATCACTACCTTGCAACTAACTGATCATAAATACAATTCGTTTATTCCATGTTTCAGAATGGACGCAATTATGGCTTGCCTGAGCAACGATGGCAAGCCTTTTTTGGCGCGAGACGTTTAGATGGTTACATCACAGCCAACACAGGCCCGCGCTAAAAAAAACCGTCATTTGCCTGCGCCGGCAAACCTTGCACTACTCATCATCGCCCCCACGCATCCGACCATGGAATCGACGCTTGACGGGCGATCTATCGCCGGTCAGATACGCGCAAAGAGCGGTCGCAGAGGCCACACCAACCGCTGCTCGAGTCCCGTGCCATTGGTACCCGGGTAAGCTAGGACGAAAGGATGCGGTGTAAGATGTTAGCCGGCAACAGCGAAAAAAGGACCCGTAAGGGTCCTTTCAGAGGCCTACCGCGAGCGAAAATCTCCGCTGCCGACCGAAATTTGGAGCGGGAAGCGAGGCTCGAACTCGCGACCCCAACCTTGGCAAGGTTGTACTCTACCACTGAGCTATTCCCGCATTACTTACAACACCTGATTTAATAACGCTAGCAAAACCGTGGTTGCTTTCGATGCGATGCATTCTACTGACCTCGTAGTATGAGTCGATACAAAAATAACTATCGTCGATGCGTTTGCTGGTTTTTAAATCGCTTCTCTCAATGTTCAAACAAATCGTGCCGGGCGGCATACAAATATTGGAACATGGACCAGAACGTCAGCACCGCCGCGACATACAGCGCGGCAATGCCTATCCCCGACACGATGTCGTCCGGCCGCCACAATAGCGTCACCAATGCGAGCATTTGCGCAGTGGTTTTGACCTTGCCAATCCAGGAAACCGCTACGCTGCTGCGCTTACCTATCTCCGCCATCCACTCGCGCAAGGCGGAGATAATGATTTCGCGAGCGATCATCGTCGCCGCTGGTAGCGTAATCCACCATGAATGAAAATGTTCCGCCACCAGCACCAGCGCCATGGCGACCATCACTTTATCCGCGACAGGATCGAGAAACGCACCGAAGCGGGTGGTCTGTTTCCAGCGACGGGCTAGAAAGCCATCGAACCAATCCGTTACCGCGGCCAGGACAAAAATTAACGCGCAGCACAGCGGCGCCCACTTGAAAGGTAGATAGAAAGCCAGAACAAAGAACGGTATCATGACGACACGGAACAGGGTAAGCCAAGTCGGTATATTCAGTTGCATAGTACTTTGGTAACTATCTGGCTCTGGCCGGAGTGGAAATTATTAAGTATGTTGCTACATTGCCGCTAGTGTTTCAACGCATTAAATATTTTTTCTGCAAGAGCGCCCGAAATGCCCGGCACTTGGGCAATTTCTTCAACGCTGGCATTGCGTAGCGGCTGCAGGCCGCCCATATACTTCAACAGAGACTGTCTGCGTCTTGGTCCCACACCCTCAATCAATTCCAGCGCGCTGGTATTTTTTACCTTAGCACGTTTATTGCGATGGCCGGTAATCGCATGGTTGTGTGAATCATCGCGGATATGTTGTATTACATGCAATGCAGGTGAATCCGGCGGCAGCGCCATCCCCTCGCCATGAGGCTGCAAAAACAGCGTTTCGAGGCCGGCCTTGCGATCCACTCCTTTTGCCACGCCGAGCAACACCACGCGCGATTTGTCCCAGGGGACCTCCAACTGCTCGAACACCGCTTTTGCCATTCCCAATTGCCCTTTACCGCCATCAATAATCACCACGTCGGGGATTTTCTTTTCTTCCAACGCTTTACCGTAGCGACGGCGCAGAACCTGATCCATGGCGGCATAATCATCGCCGGGTGTAATGCCTTCAATGTTATAGCGGCGATATTCGGCGCGTACCGACCCATTGCCGTCAAAAATCACGCAGGAAGCGATAGTATGCTCCCCCATCGTATGGCTGATGTCAAAGCATTCCATCCGGTTGATTGCCTGAATGCCCAAAAGTTCCGCCAGGGCGGCTAAACGCTGATGTACCGTCGACTGCTGCGACAGTTTAGTCACCAGCGCCGTCGCGGCATTCGTGCGGGCCAGTTTTAAGTAACGGGCACGATCGCCGCGCGGCTGCGTTTGGATCTGAATTTTCCTGCCCGCTTGCTCACTTAGCGACGCCGCCAGCAACGTTTTTTCCGGCAGTGTGAAATCCAGCAGAATCTCCCCCGGCAGCGACCGCATCTGACTGCCCTGGAGATAAAATTGACCCACAAACGTCTGTACCACTTCCGCCAGTTCGGTACCGACCGGCACTTTCGGGAAATAACTGCGGCTGCCTAACACTTTACCCTGGCGAATAAACAGCACATGCACGCAGGCCATCCCGGCGTCAAAAGAGACGCCAATGACGTCCAGATCTTCCCGGTCACCGGAAACGAACTGTTTTTCCGTCACTCGGCGCACCGCCTGTATCTGATCACGTGCGTGCGCAGCGTCCTCAAAATTCAGCGCACGGCTGGCAAGCTCCATCCGCTCCACGAGCTGATTAAGCACCTGCTGATCTTTGCCCGACAAAAACAAGCGCACATATTCCACCTGCTGCTGGTATTCCTCATCGCTGACCAGTCCTGCTACGCAAGGCCCCAGACAGCGGCCAATCTGATACTGCAGGCACGGTCGTGAACGGTTGCGATACACGCTGTCCTCACATTGGCGAATCGGAAACAGCTTTTGCAGCAGGGCCAACGTTTCCTTCACCGCATAACCGTTGGGAAACGGACCAAAATAATCCCCTTTCGCATGCTTGGCACCGCGATGGGATGTGATACGCGGATGTGCGTCACCGCTGAGAAAAATGAAGGGATAGGATTTGTCGTCACGCAGTAATACGTTATAGCGCGGCTGATACAGCTTGATATAGTTGTGTTCAAGCAGCAGCGCCTCGGTTTCCGTATGGGTGATGGTGACATCAATATGATGAATGCTTTTCACCAGCGCTTCAGTCTTGCGGCTGGCAACCTGGGCGCGAAAGTAGCTTGCCAGGCGTTTTTTCAGATCTTTAGCCTTGCCGACATAAATCACCGTACCGGACAAATCATACATGCTATAGACGCCAGGCTGGCTGGTTACGGTGCTCAGGAATTGTTTGGCGTTGAAACTGTCAGTCACTACTTAATAAAATCTCCGTGTTGAACAACCCGTGACGGATGGCCAGATGGGTTAATTCTACATCACCGCTGATGTTTAGTTTACTAAATATCCGATAGCGATAGCTATTGACGGTTTTGGGGCTCAAATTGAGCTGCTCTGATATATCGGTGACCTTCTGCCCGCGGGTAATCATCAGCATAATTTGTAATTCCCGTTCAGACAAACATTCAAAGGGGGTTTCCGCCTGCGGCTCCAGCTGGCTAAGGGCCATCTGCTGGGCGATATCCGACGCGATGTAGCGTTTACCGGCATTGACCGCGCGAATGGCGCAGATCACCTCGCGCGGCGCGGCGGCTTTACTGAGGTAGCCAGCGGCCCCGGCCTGCATCACTTTAGCAGGTAATGGGTTTTCTGTGTAAATGGTCAGCATGATAACTTTGATATCAGGCGAGAAGCGCACGATTTTGCGCGTAGCTTCCAAACCGCCAATACCCGGCATATTCATATCCATTAACACGACGTTGACGCAATTGTTGCGGCACCACTTCACCGCATCCTCGCCACAGTGTGCCTCGCCAACGACTTTGAAGCCTTTGATATCTTCAAGAATGCGTCGTATCCCTGCGCGCACCAATTCGTGGTCATCAACAAGAAAAACGCTTATCAAAGAAAAATTCTCCAAAAAGAGGGAGTAATGTAAAGCGAATCAAATATTTAAGACTTAATATTACAGCTTTTAAGTAAATAAAGAAAAATGATTACTCGCTTATACTGGAAAAATTCAGCAAATTCAGCAGTGTCGCCTGCTGCGCAGGCTCATTTTAGACAGATAGGTTATTGCACCGCAAGGAAATTTCACCAAAATTCGCGTAGCGGTCGGTAATTGCCGATTTACCCTGTAAACTCACCCCATCAACGCCGCCAATACAGCGCCGAAATTGTTTATAAAATGAACAGATCACCATTCAATCTACTTTAAAATCATGCTGTTAATTTTTGATACTCTTTCAGGCAATATTATCATAAATCATTTAATATACATATTTTAAAGAATAATTATTTATTTCATATTACTTTTAGCGTACAAAACTTTAAAATTTATTATAATATATTGCCGCTCCGCTTAATCCGTCACCTTTGACGGTTGGGGGGCAGCGCGCGGAAAAGGTGCTGTTTTTTAACCTGACGCATTTCGTCGGGATAAATGATATACGTCAATTAAATTTATAAAACAAAACCTGTTAAATCGCCGTACATGGCGTCCAACGTCGACTCATAACGATCCGGCTGACGCGATGTCAGTCGTAATGACCACTGATAACGGGGAAAATAATGGGCAACGTTGAATTTACTACCGATAGCGAAACCGCAGTTCTCGCGCAGGAAGTCAACTGCATGAAAGCGATGATGTCGCTGCTGTTGAAAGCAATTGGACAAGCCGATGCCGGTAAGGTCATCATCAAAATGGAGAAATACATTAGTCAGCTTGATGACCCCGAACAGCAAGCTGTTTTTGGCTTTGTTGAATAAATCAGAACTTGTGACTACGCCCCCCTAGCAGATCGATTGTTATGCGATCCGGATGCTGTTCGGCATTCCTAACAGCGTCATTTTGTTAAGCGCTTTGACCATCTCCATTGCCTCACCTACCTGCGCATCATAGTCACGCAGACTTAGATGATCGCCCATAAGCGTTTTGAACCGGAATATCGCTGTTTCAGCCACTGAGCGTCGATGATAGCCCACTTGCTTTTTCCATACATCGTTACTGCCGCTTAGACGCTGATTCGCAACGGCGTAGTTACGCTCATGGTATCGGTCTGGCCAATATTGTGCCCCACCTCGTGGAGAAATAAGAGGCCTTATTTTCTTCCTCAGCAGAGCATCATGACAGTAGCGGGTATCGTAAGCGCCATCAGCCGACGCTTCCCTGATTTTCCGCTGGGTCTGGTTTATCAGAGCGGGTAGGGCCTGAGCATCCGTCGTACCGCTGAGCGATAAGTCAGCACAGATAATCTCATGCATTACACTGTCTGCGGCCATATGCAGCTTACGCCACACCCTCCGTCTGTCGGCACCATGCTGTCGGACTTTCCATTCGCCTTCGCCAAAGACCTTCAGGCCGGTTCCGTCAATGACTAGAGGTGAGATTTCACCACGGGTCGGCGTTTTTATGCTGATCTTAACTGTCTTTGCTCGCTTGCTGATCAGCGAGTAGTCTGGGTATCTTAGCGGCAGCACCATCAGTTTAAAAATGGCGTCAACGAAGCCCTGTAAAGCCCTTAACGAAAGGCCAAACACGCGTTTCATCATCAGAACAGTGGTGATAGCCATATCTGCGTAGTGAAGCGGCTGGCCACGCTGTTCAGGCGTTGTTTTTTCCGTCCATGCAACAATTGCCGACTCATCCAGCCATATCGTCAGAGCCCCGCGCTGCTTGAGAGCTTTGTTGTAAGTGGACCAGTTGGTTATTTTAAACTTTTGCTTTGCCATGGAGTGCAGATGTTGAAATGACGGTAGTGATCTGAGCAGACGATCACCTAAAAGTTATATTTATTCAACAAAGCCATTCAGAGGCTGTAATACGTCTATCAACAGGACATCTTCAGGTTCAAGTGATAAAGTCTGTCGACCCAGACTATCTTCTAATACTGCCTTCAAGCATAATGACCAACAAAAAATGATCATTTAAATCACCCCGTGTGATGGGAAATTAACAAACGTCTGCCCCATCGCCCGGATATGTCCACAGATAAAAATATCAAAATGATGGGCTTCAACACGCCAATCGAGGATATCAACCTGAGACCGGGTGAAATGTGCTTGCAACAAAGAAGCATTGACACCGAAACGCCAGCGTTCAATCTTAGAGGACGGTATTTCCCCCTCAAAGATGTTGTCATAAATAATCCGAGCGTTTTCATCTTTCATGATGCTGCCTTAAAGGGGACAGGCGTACCCGCGCACGCAATCACTCCCCAAAAAAAATGATATTGGACAGGTTTCTCTTTTAAACGCGTTCAGTGTTTTTTTATTTATCACCGACCTGCAGAGAGGCAGTGTGATGATATCAATAAATTTTAAAAGGATGGCATAGATTTAATAAATCATAGAACAAATTTTTATCTACGTCGTTAGTCTTACACAAAAAATAAATAATCACTCTAAAAAAATAGATTGAATTAATTACCTACTTTCCATGAATAAGAAAACCCGGTGCTTCATGTCGCCGGTCTCGCGAGCATACCGATAGCATTAACCATTTGTGCTCTTACGTAGTCGCGGTAACTGGTGGCAGGATGTTGTACCGGATTGAAACAGAGCGAGATTAGAATTCGCTGAAGCCACTATGCCAGAATTTTCGTTATGCAAAATAACATTGGCTTATAATACATAACAAATTAGCAATTTTATTACTCACTTCTCTCCTCAAAGAAAACATCGGGTTTATTCTGAAGTTTGATCAACGCCGCAGTTGACCGACATGAAAGCGATAAATTTGCTATCAAAGCAATCTGTTTCATTGACCAGGACTGCAGCACGGTATCACATCAAGTGCCCTCAATGTTATTTGCACGGGACGCGACATGCGTACTGCTCAGCGCATGTTTGAGCGCAGAGGCGAAGACATGGAAAAGAGTACTCATTTAGCGTAATAAATACCGTTGGCAAGGCGAGCCCTGACCATGATTTTCACCGGAACTCGCGATGGGGTAATGGTTTTACCCCCCTTTTTCATGGCGAGGCCGATTATTTTTAGCGTATCTTGGGCGAACAGGGTGTACACGCTTGTGCCGGGCGGCCCTTACTTACAAGCTGAACTAACACAAGGCGGTATATAAGTCCTGTGCCACCGCTGGCTAGGGCCTGTGCAAGCGGGGGGATATTTCGAGCATGTAAAGGATTTAATCAGAAAGGAACGGCGAATATGGACACGCACACCCTGACGACATGGCAGCTTCTTGTTGCAAGCTACCTCACCGGCACTGTCGTCACAGCGCTTTTGAAATTTTTTATCAGCCGCGACCCGTCCTTTCGGCATACGTCTACTGTGCACCGCGCTTATCGGTTTAACCTGGCCACTAAGCTTTCCACTCGTGCTCATTTTTATTATGCTGTAAACCTGAAAACACATGGCAGTTGGAAAAGGCAAAACTTCGTCCAGGTGCCAACATCGCCCTTTATAACCCTCAATAAGAAAAGGGCCGCACCTGTGCGGCCTTAAAGAAGTTGTCCCCACCCGGCGCTTATCTCCGGAACTCACCCGACGGCGGTTTTAGCTCTGCAATGGGGATAGCTAGTTATATCATTTAAGAGGATTCCGATTCAATACCAAATGAGAATGAAAATCACATGTATTTGCATATAGCGTGATTTTACCGAGCAAAGCGCGTCCCGTCTGGTCTCATTGAACTAACAAGTCAACGAATTCATCCTAATGGTAAGGACGCGAGTTCCCTATATACCCCTTTTTTATTTCCTTATTACGGTCGATTTTTCTTATGCTCATCTGTTGCTAACGCCTCTTTACGCCCTGCAACCACCTACCCTGGGGGGTAAGGAAGCTTAATCGTGTATGACAGCACATCAAAGAAGGCACACCCACAGCGTTAAATGTCTTACACTGTCAATAACGGCCACGGATGGTGCAAAAGCAGTTTGGCCTGGCCAGAGCCTGCTGGACCCTCAGCGCCTGCTGACAAGCGAGCGAGCTCCCTGACTAGTGACGCGCAACTTCTCGTTAGCAGGCTGGCATTAAGCCTTATAAATCTCCTCGTTTAGAAAAAAGAATCCGGGTACATTATGCAAAAATAGATTTGCCGACATAAATTAGGTGTATTGCTAATCGTGGTGCTGGCGCTCGAGTTGGTGATGTACCTACTCACGCCCTCCTGGTTCCCCTGGGGACTTAACTAATAAACGTTATTCTAACGTCAGGCACGGTAGTTATGCCTCATCCCGGCGCCGCGTCCTATTTCCAATCTAAATGCATTATCAAAGTGTTTTTGGCCGTTGCTTGCCACGCTTTATTTTACACGCGCCTGGCATAGGCTAAACCCCATATCGCAAAAAACAGGCCGTCGAGCAACGGCAATTTCATGATTGTCACGCTCGTCTGCCTTGCTGCGAGAGAAATTGACAGATTATGCTCCCCCTGCCGGATATCTCTTCAGGGCAAAGGATACGCGTTAGTTTTCTTTGGCCAGATGTCTTATCGAGGGTGGAATACTCTTTACCCCTACTGAAACCTATGTAATTTTTATTCTCGCAAGGTGAAGAGGATACAAAAGACATTACCTTTCAAAGAGAGATAATCATGGAGTGTAGCAACGCATCAGCGGACGTCGTGCTAAATACCGAATCCCTCGGCAAAATCCCCATCATTGCCATAATGGAGCACGCCTCTATTCCCTGGGCGATCAAGGATTCGGAATCAAGAATTGTATATATGAATAACGCAGCTGTAGACTTTCTCAATCTGCCGGTAGGTTTCGATTTTGAAGGTCGAACAGATGAAGAATTACCTCATCCCTGCTCTGAATTCGCCGAGGAGATTCGAGCCCAAGACAGAAAAGCAGAAGCCAGCAAAGAAGGCACGGAAACCATTATTACCTCCTATTTTGGTCGTCAGGGTCTGTTGGCACCCTTTTATACGCCAAAATTCCCTCTTTATGATCACGAAGGGAATGTTATAGGAACAATGCTCTACCAGAAAAAATTTGAACTTATTCACCTGTGTGATTTTTTCCGCGAGCTTTCACCGTCAGTGATTACCCTTAATCAGCCTGACAGTACCTTTAATGAAAAAGAATTGGATATCCTATTTTATGCTATGCAGCGCATGGATAAAAAGGGGATAGCACAAAATTTGCACCTTTCATTACGGACGGTAGAGAAGCGATTGAAAACTCTTTATAATAAATTGGGCATAAATAGCCTTAGCGCATTAATAGAGTATGGTCGTCAATTCGGCCATAATCGCTATATACCCAAAAAATTGTTACAGTCTGGCGTAAATTTTTTCTGGTGACGGTTCAACGCCAATAAGCAAACGTCATAAACAACTTTAACTAAAGCGAATGACTTCTGGCATTCCTCTGGCGGAACGTCACTAACACCGGCGGCAATAAGGAAATAGCGACAAAACTTAGCATATCACATCGTACTGTTGAAAATAGATTGCAAAGGATTTATGAAAATAAAGCTGCACATACCTTTCCCCACTCTGAAATGATAGGGTATTTAAAGGAAAATGTTCCTTTAAACCCTAAAGCAAATTTGTTATCAATTTTATAAATTTGAGGTTGTCTTAACGTTTGAAAACAGTGTCTGGTCCAGCATATATTCAATGGTAAGTCTTTATGAGAATCCCCTAGCAATGACAATTATTTAGTATGGGGGAAGCCTGTAGTAACCCTGTGCTGATTCCCACCTCGTTTTCAATATTAGGATCACCGGGCAGATATGAGTGGTATTTCGTCTTGGAAATCCCGCTTGCAGATTGGATTTCTCCGCCACACTTATGCGGCGCTCCGCTTTCTGAGATAAACGATGATCGGATTTGAAATGCATTTTCCCAGAGGTCAAAAAGGGCACATCGTGGGCGGTGAGTAAAACTAAGAGCTAGATTAGCAAGAGAAGGTAAGCCAGGGCTTGAGTTCATGGAACGACCAAATACCCAATGATAATGGTATTCGCGTAAAGCAGTTATGCGAACATAGCTTAGGATGGCAGCGACGGAATGGAGTTAACTGGACTCTGTGCCAATGTGAAAAACCCAGGCGTCACGCGAGGAAAGGATATCATCGCTCATCACAGCAGAAGCAAAGTGCTTGATTGACGAGTTGTCAAATTACTTTAAGGCCGTTGTCGTGTTTGCCCTCGCTACCGGCTTACGGAGGTCAAAATCCTCCATCTCGAATGGTCACAGCGCAACATGCAGAGGAGGATGACCTGAATACATCCAGAGAACACTAAAGGCAGCCGCCCCTTAAGGGTGGCACTCATTGACACGGCTTGGTGTACCTTGCGCAGTAAAATGGCGAAGCATAACCGCAGAGTGTTTATTTATCAGACGCCATGCATTACCAGATGGAACTCTAGCTCCACAACTAAGAAAATGCGTGTCGATAGTAATAAGGCTTAGCCTTGTGCCTTCAGCACGCCGGAATTATGGATTCTCGTTTTTACGACCTACGGCATACCTGGGCGTACGGGTTGATACGTTCGGCAGTTCCATTATCTGCATTACCAGAAATCAAATGCGGCGAATCGACAGTAATGGTGAGGAGATATACTCACTTTTCTCCTAATCATTTTACTAATCACGCACGACACATCGACAGCATTTTCGCGTAGTGCGACACAAATACGACACAGGGTGATTTTACAACCGGACGAGAGGGAATCTAACTTATTGAAATATTGGTGGGTCGTGTAGGGCTTGAACCTACGACCAATTGATTAAGAGTCAACTGCTCTGCCAACTGAGCTAACGACCCAACGCCGAAGATTATTCTCTTAATGGGCGCCAGCGTCAAATACTTCATGTCGGTTGCGGCTTTGTTGAATAAATCAGAACTTGTGTGACTACGCCCCCCTAGCAGATCGATTGTTATGCGATCCGGATGCTGTTCGGCATTCCTAACAGCGTCATTTTGTTAAGCGCTTTGACCATCGCCATTGCCTCACCTACCTGCGCATCATAGTCACGCAGACTTAGATGATCGCCCACTTGCTTTTTCCATACATCGTTACTGCCGCTTAGACGCTGATTCGCAACGGCGTAGTTACGCTCATGGTATCGGTCTGGCCAATATTGCGCTCCACCTCGTGGAGGAATAAGAGGCCTTATTTTCTTCCTCAGCAGAGCATCATGACAGTAGCGGGTATCATAAGCGCCATCAGCCGACGCTTCCCTGATTTTCCGCTGGGTCTGGTTTATCAGAGCTGGTAGGGCCTGAGTATCCGTCGTACCGCTGAGCGATAAGTCAGCACAGATAATCTCATGCGTTACACTGTCTGCGGCCATATCCAGCTTACGCCACACCCTCCGTCTGTCGGCACCATGCTGTCGGACTTTCCATTCGCCTTCGCCAAAGACCTTCAGGCCGGTTCCATCAATGACTAGAGGTGAGATTTCACCACGGGTAGGCGTTTTTATGCTGATCTTAACTGTCTTTGCTCGCTTGCTGATCAGCGAGTAGTCTGGGCATCTTAGCGGCAGCACCATCAGTTTAAAAATGGCGTCAACGAAGCCGAGCGTAACCGTTTTTATCCCGTTCATCCGCAGAGCAGGAAAAGTATCAATATCATCATCAAAGCGCTGGAAGATGAGCTTGCCAGAATCGATGAAGACATGAACAACCACATCAGGAACCACTTCAAAGAGCTGGCTGCCAGACTGAGCAGTATTAAAGGGGTTGGTATGATGACGGTTGCAGCGTTGCTGGCGGAGGTTTCCGACCTGGGTAGCCTCTCGAGACGAGCCATCAGCGCGCTTGTAGGCGTTGCTCCCATAAACCGGGACTCGGGTACCATGCGGGGCCAGCGAACCATCTTTGGCGGAAGGGGCGGAGTCCGAACAGCGCTTTATATCGCCACACTTGTCGCAACCCGCTTTAATCCGGTGATAAAAGCATTTTATACGCGGCTGCTTGCAGCGGGAAAAGCCAAAAAAGTCGTGCTGGTTGCCTGTATGCGTAAACTTCTGACTATCCTGAACGCGATGCTCAGAAAGAACGAAGAGTGGGATGAATCGTACCATCACGTTTCTCTATAATTTTATCGTTCAAGACAGTTGCTTCACTGAATATTTTCATTCACCAGACAGCAAAAAGGCCACGCCGGGGCGTAGCCTTCAAAATAAGTGCCAGATTAGCGTCTGGCGGGGTGAAAAATCACTCTAAACGTGTATCACTGAGTGCAGATATGATGATTTGTTTCATTGTTAAACAAACCTCTATGAAAGCATCTTCCTCTTCCTGGACGGCAACAATTATCGACCTCTGACAATGACCGACATCAACATTTAGCATTCCATCCCTATATAGCATTGATATAGTGGACAAAAATTGCTTTCCACCGGTTAATGGCTGGTCATCAATAACAGTTGAAACTTTAAAGGTGAGCGTATAGTCGTCGGTAAGGTTTATAGCAGCCAGCGTAGTTTTCTGGAATGCTCCGTCTTCATTTAAATGTCCTACCGATACATAGGGTCTGTCAACACCTTTACTATCCCGCCATCTCTCGGCAGGTAGACAAAGCGATTTTTTATACTCTTTGACAAGTTTATACCCGAGTTTTTGTAACTTAGACCGTCGAACATCATATTGCCGGTCTATCTTTACTTTATACTCCCTGATATCTGCGTAGGTTATACTCATTCCAGTCTCAAAAAAGTTATAACTCTGAAGAAACATAATAACCTCTGAGACGATCAGGAACAACAAGCCCCGGCATTAACGGACATAGTCTACGCATGGCGCTCCCCAACTTTCTGGAATGGGGAATTTTTTAAACGGTGGATGGTTAGCTCTTCGAAGATTTTTTCTTTAGCTTCCAGTCCGCGATCGTTAACTTCGATCAATGCCTGAAGCTCTGCCAGGGCTTGCATCTGTCCAAGAACACGCCCCAGTTTACGCATATCGAAATCGCGGCACCGGTAACCCTCACGTGGCGTTAACGCGTCGGCTATGCTATCGAGTATCTCATTTCTGCGCAGTGCCATTTTCCGCAACTGCATTTCATCGTATTTTCCCGCGTGAGCGTTGACTGCATTCATGCCAAGCATATTCGCTATGCGCACCGCATTCTCGACAATCGCCTCGCGATTAGCCGTGATGCATCCATCTGACGCAGCTCTAATCACAGCATTCTTTATCGGTGCTTCTTCGATGAAAACCTTGCCTGCTTCAATCTTGAAGGGCTGCGTGGATTCGGTCTTTTGCAGCCTGGCCTTAACTTCGCTCAGTTTTTGCTCTACCGCTGCAAGCAGCGCCTCAATAATTGAACTATCACTCATTTATTTATCCTCTCTCCAGACGACATTACGCGATGCAAGCCGTTACGCTCAGCCCCTTCAAATCAGGGCGATTGTACTCAACCCGGAGCGACTCGTCTGAACAGTCAACATCGTAGCCGTGGCGGTACGCCGCTGTACTTCTGCCATAAAGCGTGTCGTCGATCAGCAGGTTATCTCCCTGCCATACCCTGCCCGCCAAGGCTGTCCAGGCGTAAAGCGATACCGCAGAGGTATATTCCGACGGCTCGACGTCAAAATACGTCTCGAAGAAAGTTTTCACGCGTGGCACACCGTCCCAATCCACTCCGTTCAACCACTCGATGGCGCTATCGAACGGGTTCTCATCGGCAACCAGCAACACTGCATCCCGCTGAGCTCTTTACTCACCGGGTCAAACTGCCGCCGTTCCAGAGTGATACGCAGTCTGCTAAAATCGGGGCCGGTAATGGGCACCCATTGGTTATCGCCCTCCTCGGCCAGCATAATTTCATCGCGGAACTGGTCGAAGCAGACTTGCACGCCGCAGAAATCAGGCCGCGCAACAGCCTTGCTGACGTTATCGATGGTGTTTTTAATGACGCCGGTCTTGTCTTTGCGCACAAAGGCTGGCCACGGCGTTTTATTCGCCGCCTCAACCGCGCCCAGGTCCTCAAAATCCTCCACCACCGCCACGGGATGCTTCATGCGCTCAGAGCCGGGGTTTATCCAGCCAGCATCGCCCGTGCGCTTAAAGATGGCCTGATAACCAGTACGATCGGCTTTTAGTGCGTCGTTATCCCACTTGGCGGCGGCGGACCATTCGATCCACAGTTCGCGCACCCGCTCTTCGTACTCGGTACCTTTGAACCACGCCAGCCGGTTCCCCATCGCAATCCATGCCAAATAGCGCCCGCAACTACCCTCAGCGTCCGCGATAACATCGAGGTGCCACAGGGCGGAGCGGATATCGTCGAACGTCTCATCGTTAACATTGTCCAGCTGCACAAGGCGCTCTAAATCGTCAACGGAATTGGTATCGGATGCCGGCAGGCGATCGCACTCTTCCCCTTTCGCTGCCTCAGCCAGCAACGTGTCAACATCAACCGGTCGCCCGTTGAAGCTCTCAAATTCGGCGTTCTCATCAGGCAGATAGATGATTTGCGCCGAACCGTAAACGCTGTCATCCCAGCGAACCGGACCATCGTAGTTCAGCATGACAACGTGCATGATGTGCGCCTGCAGCTGCTGCAACACTCTAGGCTTTTCCGCCGCCGTAATCGGGCGGCTCGGTTCGAGCACAATGCGGATACGGCTTTCGCCATTCACCGCCGGGTGCTTGTGGCTGGCAGTGGTGTAGGAAAAGCCCCGATAGTCCGATATCGCCGACTTGACGCTCTGCCAGCCCTCTTCGCTGATGCCGTCAAGGTCTAGCGGCAGCACATACAGGTCACCCGCACTGGTATCACAGCGCCGTCGCGGCATCCCCGGCTTGAACGTGCACCAAAGGTAGGGCAAGTTCCGCTTTTTATTCTCTAATGCCTTTGGTGTCAATGGATTTAACGCCGATACGCACGCAGCTTTTGCGCACGGACTTCTCAAACGCAGTGAAGTCCGTGGCGCTCCTGTCGCGTGGCTGATTATCCTTAGCGTTTCGCCCCTGTGTGTAGCGAATCGCCATGGGTCATTTGGCCTTGGTGATGGTAGAGGTTGCTATTTGTGTTAGGTAAAACTGCTCCAAAGCACGCACTGTCGATATTCTAGGGTCAGCATTCTTGCCCGTCAGTATCCGACTTATTGAAGGTTGTTTTACCCCGTGTCTTTTTCTAGGTCTTTTTGGGTGAATCCAAGCTCCAGTAGAGACCTAACTACTTCTTGTAGTGTTTTTTTATCCATCATGTCAACTCTCAAAATATTTATAAAACGCATAAAAAATAACAATTCGTATATGAAATAAAAATGCGAAAATTTTATTTTTAGCCGATTATAATATGCGTAAAAGAATATATTTATATTTGGAGACATACAGATGAACTTAGGGACAGAAAAATTAAAAAGAAATATCAATAGCTTAATGTCTAATAAGCAAGTAAAAAGTGTTGCTGAATTATCACGGCGAATAGGGATGCCTCAGCCTACATTGCATCGGATGCTGAATGGTGAAGTCAAAAGTCCTCGGTTGGCAGTGGTCCAAAACATTGCAAAATTTTTCAATGTAGAGGCTAATGATTTGTTATATAAGGATTTAACTCTCAAGGATAATCATCAACCATATCGTTAACGCCTTCGGCATTACCCTGCCGGATATGCAGAAAAGTACACTTAAGCGGCGTATCAACGACCCCGATCTGCCGATAGCGTTGCGCGAACGGCTGATCGTCCGTCTCCAATCCTGTACAACCAGCACCAGTAAGTACGAGAAATTGGTCGAATCCGTCAGCCGCGATGGCCGTTTACGCGGCACCAAGCAGTTTTGTGGTGCCTCACGTACCGGGAGCTGGGCGGGGCGGCTTTTTCAGCCCGACAACCTCCCTCGGCCATCCATGTCACAGGCAGAGATTGACCTGGGGATAAAGGCGCTGAAAAAGGGCGTGGCAGATTTGGCGTTCGACGTTATGCCGCTCACCAGTTCTGCACTACGCGCCTGCATCCGCACGCCCGAAGGTAAGAAGCTAGTAGTATCCGACCTGAGCAATATCGAAGGCCGGATGCTGGCGTGGCTGGCGGGCGAGGAATGGAAGCTGCAGGCATTCCGCGATTATGACGCTGGTATCGGCGATGACCTGTACAAGCTGGCCTACGCCAAGGCGTTCCACATCGACCCAAGCGAAATGACCAAAGCGCAAAGGCAAGTCGGTAAGGTGATGGAGCTCGGATTGGGGTATGGCGGCGGCGTGGCAGCCTTCGTGACCTTTGCCCTCGCCTACGGCCTTGACCTCGATGCGCTGGCCGATGTGGCCCTGCCCTCCATACCGGCGACAATTATCCGCGAGGCCGGAAACTGGTACGCCGAGTCCGTAAAGCGGAAGAAAACCTACGGGCTGACAGAGCGCGTGTTTGTTGCCTGTAATTCGATAAAACGCCTGTGGCGGGACGCGCATCCAAAGACCATCTCGTTCTGGCGGACACTGGAGGACGGGGTACGGCACACCATTGAACACCCGGGTGCACGCTGCCTTGTCGGCGCGTCAAAATCCGGCGCGACGGTGCGTGGCTGCGCATCGCCCTGCCCTCGGGCCGGGTCGTCTGTTACCCGGGAGAGGGGAAGTGACCTACATGGGCATGGACCCGTACAAGCACAAATGGGACCGGCTCAAAACATATTCCGGAAAAATTGCGGAAAATCTCACCCAAGCAGCCACGCGTGACGTGCTGGCAGCAGCCATGCCCGTGATTGAAGAGCACGGCTACGAGATTGTTTTAACGGTACACGATGAGGTGGTCTGCGAAGCGCCGGATACCGATGACTACACGCATGACGCGCTAAGCACCCTACTGGCAACTACCCCACATTGGGCCGATGGCCTGCCGCTTAACGCTGGCGGGTTTGAAGCGCTTTATTACCGGAAGGAATAACTCGATGAACATTGAAAAACCATCCATGACCATCGTACCGTTCGCCAACGCTAACTGTAACGCGTGGGACTTCGGCAACGGCAACGTTGTTTATGACTTTTTGACCGCTGACCGTATGGCAAAACCCTCGCCCAACACCAGCACCGGCGCTTTAGCGAGAGCCATTAATGACGGGAAGGCATAAGCATGTACTACCTAAGAGAAAAAGCCATCGAGCAACAGCTTATCCGCGCGGTAAAAGCCACCGGCGGCATCGCCTACAAGTTTGTATCGCCGAGCAGGCGGGCGTACCTGACCGTCTGGTCGTCTTACCTGGTGGCCGGGTGCTGTTTGTGGAATGCAAAGCGCCGGGGCAGAAAGCACGCCCCTCCCAGAGGCGCGAACACGACCGGCTCAGAGCGCTGGGGGGCGAAGTCATCGTGCTGGATGATAGAACGGTCGTGGGTTTAACCACAGAGCAACCGCAACAACGTTGATAGCATGGATAGCTCTTCTTGATTTTCAACAGGAAGACCAATTTTTATTTGCGTTTTCCGCAATGCTATAGGCTTCAGACAAGACCAGATGTTGTTATCAGTGCTTTCCAGCTCGATGAGTCTGGCTTTCAGATCAGCATCATTGAACTGGGCTTCATTTGTGAATAATCTGAGATACTCAAAGGATTGTTTCGCGGCTCCGGCGGACTGCTTGCCAAATTGGTAAGTCGATTGCACCACTGAAATAATCACGATCATCACCCCAAAGAAAAATGGGTTCGCTTTTAGCACTATCGCTGAGCCGAAAATCAACGTTAACACCGAAAAGAGTCGGTCAATCCGCCCCGTCGCGGTGGCGTACAACTGTTCTAGATAATACCCGTACAGGATACGGTCTTTAATTTCATCTCGGCTCATAGCGATTCCTTATGGTTATCAGCCTCCGGTTTTCTTCGGTGTCGGTGGCGGAGCCTTAGGTTGTGGCTCGGGCCTTACATTCTTTTCGGGTAAATAGTCATAGGCCAGCCTTTCGCAGGTAGTGACCGTTTGCTTTTTAGACATTGGCTTATCCTTATATTGCATTGGGGTAAGCATATTTTAACCGATTCCTTTGCATTGGGGAATGCAGGAACCTTCGCCGCCTGAGAGGGTTATCAAATCAGGCACCACAAGCAGTCTACGGAGAATTGAATCATGAAACTGGCTAACGCATGGGTGCTGACCTTCAGGCACCCCAATAGATACCGTCTTGCCAGTTATCTTGCAAGACATATTCCAGCATCGAACACCTGCCCTGATTTCAGCACTCCGTAAGCTTGTTGCAATAGTTTCTTCATTGCCGCACATACGACAACTTTCCCTGATTTATTACGTGCATTCATACGCTCTTTCAGCGCTATTATTGCTGGGTTATAGCACATTACCGTCAGGGCCGGCATATACAGGGCTTTACGTATCATGGCGCTGCCCACCTTTGATATCCGACTTTTACCTTTCCACAGCCCAGACTCCTGCAACATCGGATTCAGACCAGCCCAAGCCTCGACAGCTTTGCTGCTATCGAATCGTGACATATCACCAAAATAGCCCAATATCATGCTACTCAACACGCCAGCTATCCCAGGGATCGATTCCAACAGTTCCCTGTTTTGCTTAAGACTTGGATAGTTGCCTATATGATTGTCCATCGCCTGTTTTATCTCTGCTATTTGGGTATCCAGCGCAGCGATGACCGTGCAGATGGAAACCTGTACTAACGGGAGGCTGTTTCCAGGCGATTTTCTTCCATCTGCTTCATTTCCTGCAGATTTATTAGCCGGTTGACCAACGCTTTCAGCTTTCTTTCATTCAGCGGCAACGGTTGCCACAACACGGGAGCATGCAGCTTACAATAACGCGCGATCATGCGTGCATCGCCTTTATCTGTCTTGTTACGACTCAGTTCACTGCAGCAGAATGATTTTATGCGTGCTGGATTTTCCACGCTCACAGCGTAACCTGCATCAGCCAGGAAAGTAGACAATGGCTCACTGTAAGCACCTGTTGCTTCCATACATATATGGCAGTCACCGAACGGCTCAAGCCATTTTTTCAGCGCATCGAAACCCTTAGGCGTGTTAGAAAAGGCTTTGAATTTGTAGGCTGCTTTACCTTTCCAGACTGCAACGTCAAATTTCTGGGAAGCAACATCAATGCCGACAGGGGTGAGAATTTGCACGTGCTAATCAGTCGGGGATCATAATACCCTGAGTACAATGATCGAGATATAGGGAGAGGTCGTCGCCATCACCAACGGCGGCGAGAGTATCGACGATGTCCGCGGTCAGTCTGGGCAGGCAGCCTAACGAAGACTGGGGGAAGCCCAGACGCTCAGGGCAGTGATTGAGTATATGGCCAAAGACAACAAGCGACTACGCAAACAGGTTAGGCGCCTGACGCAGGAGGGGTGTTGCTGAAAGTGGAGGGTCGAGCAGGCATCGAACCCGCGTCCTTACGGTTTAATAACACGTACGCTCTTCCAATCTGAGCTACCGACCCTAAAAATCACAACGATGGACTAAGGTACTCATTACCTTAATGTACGTCAAGCTTATTCCGATAGATTTTTCATTAATCTCGGGATGATGACCATACGCAATAGTGTACTAAGGAAGCGTCATATCTTGAGGATGGCGGCGATAATACTGACTGCAGCTGCGACCATTAGCCCAAGGCGAATCATCATCTGCATACTAAGCTTTTCAAATTTATCGTTAATTTTATCAAATCCCACAGCCATATCCTTACGGACATCAGCGATCTCTGCGGATAGGTCTTTACGGACATCATCAAGATCGCGCTTGGTTGCAACATCAGCAACCTCATGAGATTTACGCACAGCAATAGAAATCGCCTTAGCTTGCTCTTTATTCAAGCCAGACTTTTCCAGTGTTTCGACAAACTCTTGAGTATCAAATGCAACTTGGCCCATAGGTAATCCTCCTGTGTTACGCCAAGTGTAAGCGATCTGAACACCAACCTGCAAAATTTTGCAAGCTAGCCCCCTAATACCTCTTAACTACATCCGTTTAACTATGGAGAAATCGTTATAACCAAAGTCATCACTATTCAGAATACCCAACTGCCCGTTATCGAATATCAGGGCCAGCGTATGATTACGACCGAACTGTTGGCTCAGGGGTATGGGACGGACATCAATAATATTCAGCAAAATTACAAACGCAACCAAGAGCGTTTCATCGAAGGAAAACACCTCTTTAAGATTGACGGGGAGGAGCTAAAAGAGTTTCGCTCAAAAAAATAACCAACCGTCTTATTGTCAGTTGGTTAATAAACACTCAACCAGCCTCACCTTCCGGACTGAGCGCGGGACCTCACGTCACGCCAAGATGTTGGAGACCGACCAGACGTGGGAGTGGTATGAGGCGCTGGAAGATAACTACTTCAGCTTACGCGAACAAAATCCCCCGTCGAATTTGGCCTGACGAACTTCCTTTACTCGGCAGAAGCCGCGATCACATGGGGCAAGAGCGCAAGGCCGCACAACTGGTGACGTTCGAGCGCGATGAAGCGATCTGCACCAAAGCAGAGATCGGCAGTCGCCGTGAAGCAACCGCGATGGCAACGGCTTCGGTAGCGGTGCGTGAGCGCAATAAGTTAGCGGCACGTCTGGGTGAATGCTTTGAACACTCCACCGTGCTTGCCGTCAAGAACCGGACTGGCATCGAATATCCGTGGCGTCCACTGCGCCAATGGTGCGTCGAGCACGAGGTAGAGGCTATCACCGTCCCTAATGCCCGCTACGGCGCAGTACGCTCCTAGCCTGCCGAAGCGTAGATGGCCGTTCATACCGTGAACCTGCATGAGCTGTTTGGTGAAGTGATTTATGCACAAGGCTGACTGGCCAGGGAAAGCTATATTCTTTGAACTTTCTTCTTGACATTTCGCTTTGACTATTAACGACGAGATAATCCATGCGCTATAGTCAATCTGCACCTGCAAATTCAGGTGTCAGGTTTCAGACCCCGCCGAAGTGACCGCGACAATGTGACACGCCGCGAGCGTGTTTTTTTATTGTCCAAAAACATCCGTACGTCCTAATAATGGTGGACTGAATGGGGCAGCCGAAAGGCTGGCTAGTTGGTTACTCGGTAGTCTGAAACCTGTTCAGTTCACCACCAATATGAGTTTCAGACCTCTAGGTGGTGATTACACAAAGTAACCGCAGGAGGTCATTATGACCACTACCTTAACTTTCCGTAATACTATTCTTGAAACTGTCGCCCACGACGGGCAAATCTGGTTCACATCTGTTGTGCTTGCCAAGGCATTGGACTATCGTCAACTTGATTCTATCAAAAATATTTACAATTGGAACAAAGACGAATTTACTTCATGCATGACAACGGCGGTCAATTTGACCGTCAATCGGATAAACAATAGCTTACGTGAAAAAGCAGTTCGCGTTTTCTCCCTACGCGGCGCTCACCTCACCTGATTGCAATGTTCGCCAACACGCCGATTGCCAAAGAGTTCCGCAAATGGGTGCTGGACACTCTCGACCGCGAAGTCAGTCACCCGGTCTACCAACCCGAAGCCCCTGAGCGTTTTACGCGCAACGATACCCGTAACCTTGCGCGTTTAGTCTGGTGCATTACCCGCGGCTTCCGTTTTGAACAGGCATGGACCAATGCCGTTTACTATTCCCTGCGCGATGTCACTGGCACCCCATCGCCGATGCCTTTTGAAGCGCAGCATATCCCCCTGCTGGCCGAAGAGTGCCGCCGCATTTACTAAGTCACCGAAACCCTGCGTGAAGACGTCCATACCGTGCTAGCTGATATACAGCGGCTTTTCGAGAGCTGCCACCGCCAGCAGCAACGGGGCGTGGAAAATCGCCTTGACCACTGGCACGAAGACGAAGTTAAACACTTCCTGACACGCCACTAACCCAGTAATTCTGCCCTGGGATCGCCCCGGGACTTCATTAATCACATTGACTTGTGAGGAGCTTACTATGTCTAAAGAAAATCAACTGATTGCAATCGAAACAAATAGCATCAATGGAGAAGCCGTCCAGACGGCGAACGCCCGTGACCTTCACGCGTTCCTGAAGATCGGCAAGGATTTCACCAACTGGATTAAAGAACGCATCAAGCAGTACGGATTTGTTGAAAACGTCGACTACGTGATTGTCGATAATTTGATCTCACCAAAATCGGCGAGTGCAAAATCTCGCGAGTTATGCTCATTTCTGGTGTATGAGGTTTCGGAGAGGGTGGCGTATGCTGCTGATTGATTTCGTGGATGATTTCAACGACAGAGAGATGATACGCCATGAAAAAGTCTACCCTACAGGTCTCCGCAGAACCAGATATTACCGGTGAGCCCTTACATGAACTCATCCGTCATGGTGCCAGACAACTGATGGCCGCCGTCGTTGAGGCTGAGCTCGAAGCCATGCTGAACGCCGTCTTGACGATGGGCGTCATGCCGTCGTCCGTAACGGTTATTTGCCACAGCGTTCAACAGCGCGTTGCTGCCATGGCTGTACCTGCGAGGCATATCCACCGGTGATTTTCATGAAGCCCTGGGGGCGCTACTCGGTGAAAAAGCCCATGGCCTCTCCGCGAGTACCATCAGCAGACTGAAACAGCAATGGCTTGAAGTGCACAGGCAATGGTGCCTGCGTGATTTAAGCGATACGCGCTACGTTTATTTCTGGGCTGATGGCATATACAGCCATGTCAGGCAAGATGATCGCCTTTGCCTACTGGTCAGTATCGGCGTCACTGAGCATGGACGTCAGGAGCTGGTTGCGGTCGAAGAGGGTTATCAAGAATCAGAAGCAAACTGGGCCGAACTTCTCAATGGCCTGCAAGCAGGTGGCCTAACCGTATCTCCCAAGCTAGCTACGGGAGACGGTGCCCTTGGTTTTTGGAATGCAATGGCAAAGATATTCCCGGACACGCAGCACCAACGCTGTTGGGTGCACAAAACGGCTAATGTGCAACCGAAAGTTAAGGCTGAGCTTCGGGAGATCTGGCTAGCAGAAAGCCGCGATGCCGCTAATGACGCTTTTGATGTTTTGTTGGCAAGGTTTTCAGCGAAGTATCCTGCAGCGATGAAGAAGCTGGAGAAAGATCGAGAAGAACTGCTGGCATTCTACGACTTCCCGTCAGAGCACTGGGCATCAATAAGAACGACAAAGCCGATTGAATCGGCTTTTGCGACTGTGAGGCTACGAAGCAGACGCGTAAAAAAGTGTGGTTCGAGAGAAACCACCCTGTCAATGGTATTTAAGCTGCTCCAGTCTGCTCAGAAAAGCTGGAACCGGCTAAGAGGATTTGACCTGCTGACCCTGGTGGTAAACAACGTCCAATTTCAGGATGGAGAACAGATTCACGAAGCATCAGAGCAGAACGTAGCCTGATTGCCATACACCAGATTTGATAATAACTCCTTCAATCGCAGCATCTGCCAAATTGATACAATCTTTGGCTAACACTTCCGCTTGAATTTCTCTGGCACGCGCGTACTGCTCCGAAAACTCTTCATGCCTGCATAACCATAATGCGACTGTGCTAAAAACTGGCATTCCAGGCCGCTGGCAGATTGACCTTAAACTTTCGCCAGTCATCAAAAGCGCGCAAATATCTGCCGCTACCTCCGGTAAATAATCAGAGGGGCGACCCATTTTATTTTTTGTTTGTCGTCCCATAAAGAATTTCCTGCTGTTTTAAGTGCCAGCCCTTGCGGACTGTAGGATGCTTGAAGGTAATCGCAAAGCGATTATACCTTAGCCTCCTTCTATTATTTTCTTAGCGCCTCAATCTGCCTCAGCGCAGCTTTATCCTGATTGCACATCTCCAGCGCCAGCAGCAGCTTCTCATTGAGTATCACGCTATCGCCCCACGTCATGTGCTCTGGGATAACCGGCGGCGGGCAATCATCGAGCAGCGTGGCCGGTATCGGCGCGGGCGGGATGGGCAGGTATCTGGTCTGCGTGCGCCCGCAGCCGGTTAACAGCGGCAGCAGGCACAGGCAGACGAGCACAGCGCTCAGGCGTAAGGGCCTCACGTATCTGGATGATACGCGGCTGGAAGTCTTGCACCGCGTGCTGATGTGCATCCTGTGTTGCTCCGGCTATCTGGTTGAACAGCGCTACCGCCTGTTCATAGTGGGTAAACTGTGCGCGGGCGGCGTCACGCTCGGCGACCATCGATTGGTTAGCCTGCTTCAGGCGAGTGATTTCGACATACTGGAGTCTCACCACGATGGCGAGAGCGGTAATCGTCGCGAGCATCGCGGCGAGGGTAAGGAGCCTCCAGCGCATCATGCTACCAACCTGTGTTGCTCTTCGATTAACGTATTACGAAAACACCGCACGCCAAATAAGCCTTAAACTTTGAACGCATCAGGAAATAGTGAAATCCAAAGTCTTTAGCCAATTTGTTTTTCGTCTTGCCTGAAACTTTCATACAAAACACGATAAATGCGTTTTTCATACAGATACTCCTAATGACATTATTAATTAAGACATCATTTTCATGGTTCAAATAAAGCTTTCTCTTCCTGCCTGCGCTTAATCAAGCCTGGCAACGACACTTTTTTACCGTCAACGGTCGCATGGCACCATTTGGAGAACTCTACCGCTGCCCCGGGGTAATCACTTTCATTCAGCTTTTTAAGCAACGTCGATTTAGCAAATGCCCCGATGCCGATATTGAAAACCAGTGAACACAATGCGTCGAACTGATTCTGTGCCACCGGCACGGTTATCAAGGCATTCAGTCGTTCAACCACGGCGTCGATATCGTCACGCAGAAAAGCGTCTGCCTGTTCGAGGGGGATAACATCCTCTGCCTTGACGCCGTTCGTATGCCCGTAGCCGATAGTCCATCTGTCTGCGCTGCATTGATATGCGGTGAGCTGAAGCCCCTCAAACGCCTTTATCCGTTCTAATCCATTCTGACTGATATTCATCATGACTCCTGATTCTTGCGCCGGGTAAACGCCTTTATGCGCTCGCGGATGTAGTCAGTCCCGACGTAGCCGATATAAATCGCCAGGGCCTGTGGTGCTGACTCGGGCAGTGTCAAGCCAAGCATAACTTCAATAAGGGTCAATAGAGGCTTGGCGAAGAATGCCAGTGTGCTACAGGACAGCGTGTCTAGCAGTCGCCGACTCCACGGATTTCTGACCCACGCATTGCGCAGAAACGAAAACAGGGCGGCGACAGTGGCGTAGCCAAAATCGGTTTGGTTGCAGCGTATCCAGGCCAGCAGCGCGACCCAGAATCCCGGCTCTTTCTCAGGCATTTTCATTATTTTTTATCAAAAGGAAGGTTACAGCATCGAAATGACGCTATGTAACGATTAAGGTGTCAGCACCAATGCCAACACAGGATAACGCCTTGATATCTCTCGACGTCAGGTCACCGTACTGCCGGATATCAGCACCGGGCTCAACCAGCACGTCGTAACGACCCAGACGCTCGTGCAAGGCGATGATGATGTCCTCGACGAAGGTAGGGTACTTTTAGACGGTGGAGACTTTCACCGGGTCTTCCTCCGTCTGCCCCACCCGCTCGGCGGCGAAGTCCAGTACACCCCGGAGTTGCTGGCCGTATTCCCCTTCCAGATGCGCCAGCATCCGGGTACAGGCGTTAAACGACTGACCTTAAAGCTCTGCCGTCAACACTGTGCGGTTAAAACTGCGTCGGGCTACCTGGTCACATAGTCGTTCCGGGTTATCGTGATTCACTTCAGCCCAACCGATATCCGTCGCTTTGACCAGATGGTCGAGATAGCGAAGTATACCCGCTGTTTGGGGCGTCTTCGTCATCAGGCCGGTAGTGCTGATATCCAACGGACGGGGAGCGTTTCGACATCTGACCAGCGAAGCCAGCCCACGAGGGATAAACTGAAACACACTGGCTATGTGCCGAAAAACCAAGAGCACCGCGCGCTTAACAAACGACCAGCACGAGGGCTTGATGTCAAAGCCTATGACCGGTTACGGGCACTGGAGATGCTCCCTGCCAGTGGATTAAGCACCGAATGACCGGGCAAAGGGCGAATAGCGGATAGCGGATAGCGGATAGCGGATAGCGGATAGCGGATAGCATAGTATCTCCTCATAACGGCAAAAAGGCCACGCCGGAGCGTAGCCTTGGGATTAAGTGCCAGATAGCGTCTGGCGGCGCATTTCTACATCTGATATCGTTAATTCGCCAAAATTTACTATTCAGATATGGAGAAATTCATGAGTAATTCTAAACAAACGACGAATGAGAATTAAGCCTCAGCCAGCGTCGCAATCTAAACCCTCTCAACCCTATGTGCCTAAAGATTTTTCCACGGAACGCATGCTTGCTGAAGATCCAGCACCTGTCAAAAAAGATGATAAGTAACAGCTGACACCAGCATGGAAAAAACAGGAACAAGGACAGTGGCTATTCTTGCTCTTTTTGATGAGAGCTGATTGTTGCATTTACAACCCGCAATTCAGCCGAGGTCTTACACAAATTATTCAGCCTGTATCGCCGCATTACCGATGTACGGTTACAGCCTCCAGAAAATCCCTTAGCCTTGAGATAATCAAAATCTTCCTGACTGATAGTCTTATAGGCTTCAGTATACAAAAGATGCGGTGAAGACGATACTAACCTCCGTATCTGTATCGACAATCCACAGAAAACAAGATATATCGCACACAATGCCCAGCACAGGGTAAACGTAGCCATCCCCGCACTCAAGAAAATGGGTGGCTGCTTTTGGGCCAGAAGCAGAAAAGATGACCCAACACCTACAATGAGAATACTTAATAGTTTATAGCTATTTTCTTTGTTTACAGTATTCGACTGATGAAGCTCCCTAATGCAGTCTTCTCCCTGCTTTTCTAAAAAGTTAAGAAACTCATCATCGATATCGAGGAAATAATCCTTCGGTAGGTTTTCCACTATGCACCACCTTTTAAAACACAAAAGCCCCAACCACCAGAGGGCGTTGCGGCATGGTTTTCCGCAGTGAGTAAATTTTCAGATTTCGAGTCGTATTTAACATAATAAACATTACCCGCACCGACGCATTACCACTCATCGCGTAAACGCATAAAGCCTGTCAAAAAGGGGGCCTTTAGCCCGGCGAAAATGGCCGGTTTTTATGTTACCGATTTATTAACAAAATGGCGAAATCCGTTTGGCAGCCTTTTACCGGTGAAAGACGCCTTTTTGACAGTTTTCGGTACGTTCGCGTGTTGCGAACCGCAGAAACACTATTGCCCCACACACTGGCGAGGCGATCCTGAACGCCTTCATTGAAACCCGCATCAAAATAACCATCTGGTATGTTTCGCAAAGGCGGTAAGTTAATTTTTAATCGTGACAATCCTGCTAGCGCGCCCGCACGAAACATTATCCACATCAGCTGAACTCCTGAGTTTTCATACTCAGAATCTAGATCATTCCTCAGATTGTAATCGCAGCGGGCGTGGCCCCTAGTTTTATATGTGAGCGATAGCTGCGGGTAATCCCTCTCCATAAGCATTTCAAAATTGTACCGTATATTTTCAGTCAGCATATTTGTAATCCTGATCACCCATCAACACAATAGGCCATTTCCAGATTGATATCTGCCATCGCAAGACAACCCGCGATAAATCCTTCGGCTGATTGCAACCATGTGGCCACAAGGTTGTGAGAAATCCCGAGCTTATCACACATGACCCTCAGCGAAAAACCATTGACATACCGCATAATAATTATGCCGATAAAGGTATGCATCATATCGTTTCAGACGACCTACCGCGCAACTGACGGCAATCCCATCATCGTCCCTTGTGGCTCAAGGGCTCAAGTGGAACCACCTCCCAAAACTAGGTGGTTCCACCCTTGCCCATACCTTGGCTTTTTTGCTATTAATACGCAGATGTATATTTTTGTATTCACACTTTATTAGCACACCACAAATTCGCATTTCTTCCCGCTTGCCGATGTTACATGGCGACAATCCGATGGCGTCCTGCAAGACATCACTTACCCGTAAAAACTCGCGAGCACGTGGACGCTCACCGGTTAGTGCATCGGGCTCATCCAATCATCTTTCGACGATTTCAAACCAGGCATCCTTAATCATGTGCTGTTCGTGTACGCCGCTCGCCAGTCGCTCAGCATCCCGCCCGGAACTGCACACCGCCCAATGTCCTGTAGAGCTCTGTACCCTCGGCCCATAGCTGCATCACATCGCGTTTGATGTCGTCTAAACGCATCTTACCAACGCGCAGCGGTAACCAACGCCGATTGCCGGTTTCGTCGGCCAGAAACTCTTCCTGATTGGTAGTGCCGAACATCACCAGACGGCGCGAGAACTGTGTAGCGAATTCACGGTATTTGGGCACCCATTGGTTATCGCCCTCCTCGACCAGCATAATTTCATCGCGGAACTGGTCGAAGCAGACTTGCACGCCGCAGAAATCAGGCCGCGCAACAGCCCTGCTGACGTTATCGATGGTGTTTTTAATGACGCCGGTCTTGTCTTTGCGCACAAAGGCTGGCCACGGCGTTTTATTCGCCGCCTCAACCGCGCCCAGGTCCTCAAAATCCTCCACCACCGCCACGGGATGCTTCATGCGCTCAGAGCCGGAGTTTATCCAGCCAGCATCGCCCGTGCGCTTGAAGATGGCCTGATAACCCGTGCGATCGGCTTTCAGTGCATCGTTATCCCACTTCGCGGCAGCTGCCTCGATATCACCATCAGGCGCCGTTGCCGACCACTCCAGCCACAGGTCGCGCGCCCGCTCTTCGTACTCGGTACCTTTGAACCACGCCAGCCGGTTTCCCATATCAACCCACGAGCTATAAGGGCCTGCCATTTCGAGCACCGGCGCATACCACAGGGCAGAGCGGAGATCGTCGAACGTTTACTCATCCACCCGAGCCAGTATCACTTCGCGCTCCAGATCTGCCACAGCATCCGATGATTTTTCCGACGCGCTAGTCTGTGCGTTAACTACGGGCAGGAGGGCCCGCAGACGCGCCTGTATCGCCTCCAGTTGCTCTTCGGATACTTCGACAGGGCAAAGCGCCAGACGATTCTGGCCCCGCTGGGGTGGATCCCAGCGGCCATAAACTGCTGCCCGGTTGCCAGTAACTCGATTTGTGCGGGTCGCCCATCCTCATCAGGCAGGCGTAATACGCCTTTCCGACGTTCAAAAGGCGCGTTCAGCAGGTACAAGCACTTGTTGGCGTTTTTGCGGAAACGGCATGGCGGCAGGCAGCCGAGCGTATCACGAAGCACTTGCTCAATAATCGCGTGGTGCCCCTCGTCCTCGTTATCGCAGTCCAACGCAATAAGCCCCCGACCAGTGCGTACGCAGATACCGTAGTCCGGCTCCTCCCAGTTATCCAGCATGGCGGGCGTGATAAGCATCGATGCCCACTGGCGAATGCCCGCGATTTGCTTTTTGCGATTGTAAAGTGAGGGGACTTTAGCCGGGTGAAGCAACTGCCCGGTCGTTTTATCTATGCGGTAAAGCTGGCTTTTTTTCGATACTACCGCCTCCGAGTTGCACACCGTTGGCAGCAGGTGCTCAGGGCACAGTGAGCGCCACAGCGCCCACTCTTCGGGGGTGGCACCCCATAGTGTATTGCCCATCAGGGACCACCTCAGACGTTGTAGTATTTCGTTAAATCAATATCCCCTTCGTCGTCATCATCCTCTTCTTCGTCAACGCTGTTAGGCAGATCGGTTTGGGGAAACACCATCTCTGGTTTGGGCGGAAAAAGACTATCAACACTACACGAAAGCCCTTCCTCGTTAAAAAGGCGAACAATCTCGTGACAAACGTTCAAGTTAGGCAACCGTTTTCCGCTCTCGTAGTTAGCAATTCGAGATTGGTTCCACCCTAGTTTTTCTGCCAGCGAGGCTTGCGTAATGCCTAATTTTTTCGGTACACAGCAATATGGTTCATCAAACATGTCCTTGTATTTTCCAACATCAAACATGGCAATGATTCACAAAACGTGATGCCCCGTCAATTCCGTTTGGTGATTTTATTAAAATCACGTGGCGTGATAAAATTATGCCGCACTGAAATTCCGCTGAGTGACGAAGAGTTAAAATTTTGAAGAGCAATTACGTTTCGCCCTATAGATATTGCACAACGCAATAAAAAGGCTGCGCACATGAAAACACAATTTGAAATAATTGGTGATCGTTTAAAACGTATCAGAGAACAGGCGGGGTTGAGTCAAGCTCAGCTAGCAAAACTTTGCGGATGGGCCTCACAATCTCGCATAGCAAACTACGAAAAAGGAGCCAGAGGTATCGGCGCTGATGATGCCCTTATACTATCTAAGATATTGAAAGTATCTCCTGGTGAATTACTTTTTGGGGAGCAAAGTCCATCGTCACGACCGAAGCTCAGCTCCCCGAATACCCTCTTCTTAGTTGGGTTCAGGCCGGGGACTTTACTGAAACCGATGGCACTTTTACAGTGGAAAACGCTATACGCTAGGTCCCAACAGTAAAGAGCGCCAGCGAGAGGGCATTCTGGTTAGAAGTCCACGGTGATTCCATGACATCCCCCATAGGATCGCGCCCTAGCTTCCCGGAAGGAATTCTGATTCTGGTTGACCCCGATAAAACCGTAAGTTCAAGTGAACTATGCGTGATGTATTTTGAAGAAAGTGGTTTCGCCACCTTTAAAAAATACTTAGAAGATGCAGGGATGCGCTTTCTAAAACCGTTAAACCCACAGTATCCACTTATAAATTTAGGCAAAAACGAGTGCAGATGCGTCGGTAAAGTTATTGACGCCCGGTGGCACTGCTTAGATTAACGCACTTTTCACTCCTACCTCTTTGAACCTCTAAAGCTGCGCCAGGAACAGGGCAGTTTCCGTCGCACCCAATAATCACAAAAAAAAGATTAAAAAAATATCTTTTTGTGATTGTCACTCCCAACACAGCTCCACCCGCTCTTTAACAACTTGGACAGGGCAGTCACACCCCGCAATTCAGTGACACGCTGAATGTCTTGGCTAACCCGTTGAAACCGGAATGCGAGACTGGAACGTGATGAGGTACCTGCGTTTTGCTGCACGTACCCGAAGCAAACGTGAATTTATCAAGCGTTGGCGCTGTTCGCGGGCGCTTTATTAAGTTCATTCACCTTATCTAACTGATTAAAAACGGAAATCCACCATGAACCACCTTAAACGTATGCAGCACCGCTACCGGCTGACGGGCGCAGACTTGCGCCACCATACCGGCACCATCGTGACCGGTGCGTTGTACCTGCTAGCGCTGCTGTGCGCCGGAACACTTTTTCTCTCGATAGCGAGGACCCTGTAATGTCACTGGAAGCCCATCTGGAGCGGAGTAACCAGCTCGACGAGGAGCGCAATACGCTGCTGGCTGAGCGGAACAAGCTCATTGCAACACAATGCACGGATAACCGAGTGGTTTGTCAGCATGAACCGCCCGCTCGCGCGCAAGCCAATATCGTCAATCACTGAGCCTGAACAACCCGAAGCGGCTGCAGAGCCAGAAACATCAGTAGTGGTAATAGCGACGCCCGAACCGGCAGCCGCACAACCCGAGCCGACTCCGGTCGATAACACACCCCTGCGCGATATCGAAACGCTGGATAAGCATACCGTGGTGGCGCTGGCGGGCGTCAGACCGGCAATCAACATCCCTCGAAGCAAGCTTCTCGAGATCGCACAGCAAATACTGAAATACTGGGACATCCTGCCGGGCATCGAAGACCGTCGCGAATACGGCTATCAGCTTCTAGGCTCGCATCCCGATAATCGCCACAGCGCCAAGCCCCTGTAACCAAATCGAAGACATCAGTAAAAGGCAAAGTGAAAGCCTCCGATGCCTGTGAACTTACCGCAGAAGGCCAGGACGGCGCGCCACACGGCAACCGAAGTCCTGACGACATCCCCGCGTCCGGTCCACCCGATACCCCTGATAAAGGCGGTACCGCTGATATCGCAGCACTACGAGAGAAAGGCCGGTTGATCCTGGTTCATCGCCTCGAAAAGGTTGAGAGAGAGGCGATAGCCCAGGCACTCGCCCGGTGTGGCGTGGAAAGTATCAGCAAAAGCCCGGACGAAAAAGTTCCGGCGGTGGTCGCTGCGCTCCAACAGCTGGCCGACGAGCTGGGGGGGTGTTAGCTCATGGCAGAGCATGCGCAATTAGCCCCCTCCAGCGTGGAGAAATGGCTCAACTGTCGCGGCAGTCTGGCGATGGAAGCGGGCCTTCCCGAAAGCACCTCATCGTACGCTGAGGAGGGCAGCGCCACGCGCCGGGTCGCGGAAAATGTCCTGAACAACCGGCTCAACCCAACACTAGCAGGTAAACCGCTCAGCGGCGGTCAAGACGCCGCCTACATTGGCACCTACCCGCTGGCAAAAGGGGGAAAGCCTATCGGCCCGCAGGTGACCGAGGAGATGGCCGAGCATGTACAACGCTATATCGATACGGTATAGGCGCGGGCCTAGGGTAATGACCTGCTGGTAGAGCGGCACGTGGACTTCTCAAAGGTTATCGGAATGCCTGAACAATTCGGCACCGCTGACGCCATCATCCTCGCCGGTAGCGAGCTGCAAATCCACGACCTGAAATACGGTTTCCTGAAGGTGGACGCCGAGAACAATAAACAGCTACAGCTCTACGCCCTCGGCGCGTTGGCCTATTTCAGTCTGGCGCAGAACTTCGACCGCGTACGGTTGTTCATCCATCAACCACGCCTGAATCGTACCTCGGAATGGGCGCTCAGCGTCACTGAGCTGGAAGCGTTTTTCGAACAGGCAAGGGAAGCCGCGGCCGCGGCAATTGTCACGGCGAACATCACCGATTGCGAAGGGGTCGATACCCTGCCCGCCGACGTGTTCACACCTGGCGAAAAGCAATGCCGCTGGTGTAAAGCCGCCGACGGTCGCTGTAAAGCCGAGACGGAATACTACCTCAATCTGACCGCGGGGGATTTTGTCGACCTGACGCAACCGTTGGCCCCGCAACTGGCCAACGCGCCGAAACGGGTCGCGGCGCTTACACCCGATGAGCTAAAGCCAGCAACAAAGCCCACCCCTTGGTTATCGACACGGATCGCACCCCACTGGCCGCCGCCGATGGCAAACCCTACTCGGGTTGCTATGTCAACGCCACGACACCCTCTTCGCGTACGACAGCAAGGCAACAAAGGCATCTCCGCATCCCTCGGTGGGGTCCAGTTCCTGCGTGATGACGACGCTTTTGGCGGTGGCGCACCGGCGTCCGAAGAGGATTTCGAGGACCTGACCGTAGGTGCTAACGCGGAAGAATTCGCTTAAACCCACCGCATTTACCCGCCCGGCCTCGCGCCAGGTGCTCCGGTCAGCCATCGATAACGGATTTACCCTATGACTTCCCCACCTCCGCTTTTCGCGGACCTTGAGACGTACTGCGAAACGCCGCTTAACTGCGGTACGCACCGCTATGCTGAAAACGCCGAAGTACTGCTGTTTGCCTGGGCGATCGGCGATGGCCCGGTCAATGTGTGGGACCTCACTACCTGCGACCCGATGCTCGAGGCGTTAAGCGCTGTGCTTGATGACCCGCAGGTCATAACTGTCTGGCACAACGGCGGCATGTTCGACTCCGTGGTGCTGCAACATACTTTAGGTATCGATATTCCGCTCGAGCGTATACACGACACAATGGCCCAAGCCTATGCGCACAGCCTGCCCGGTTCGCTGGGTGCGCTGTGTGAGGTACTGAACGTCCCAACCAACCAGGCCAAGGACAAATCCGGCAGGCAGCTTGTTAAGATCTTCTGTAAACCACAACCACGGACTCACAAAATCCGTCGCCCGAACCGCGATACGCACCCGGAAGAATGGCAACGTTTTGTCGAGTACGCCGCGGCAGATATAGAGGCGATGCGGGTAATCTGGCAACGGATGCCACGCTGGAACCTCACCCCGTTTGAAATAGCGCTATGGCGTCTTGACCAGCACATCAATCGCCATGGCATGTGCATGGATATGGCGCTGGCCGAAATTGCGATGGCCGCCATCACAGAGGAGAAAAAACACCTCGACAAGCGCACGGAAGAGCTCACCGACGGCGAGGTGGGGTCCACCCCGGCGCGACGCCATGATCAACCATATCGTTAACGCCTTCGGCATTACCCTGCCGGATATGCAGAAAAGTACACTTAAGCGGCGTATCAACGACCCCGATCTGCCGATAGCGTTGCGCGAACGGCTGATCGTCCGTCTCCAATCCTGTACAACCAGCACCAGTAAGTACGAGAAATTGGTCGAATCCGTCAGCCGCGATGGCCGTTTACGCGGCACCAAGCAGTTTTGTGGTGCCTCACGTACCGGGAGCTGGGCGGGGCGGCTTTTTCAGCCCGACAACCTCCCTCGGCCATCCATGTCACAGGCAGAGATTGACCTGGGGATAAAGGCGCTGAAAAAGGGCGTGGCAGATTTGGCGTTCGACGTTATGCCGCTCACCAGTTCTGCACTACGCGCCTGCATCCGCACGCCCGAAGGTAAGAAGCTAGTAGTATCCGACCTGAGCAATATCGAAGGCCGGATGCTGGCGTGGCTGGCGGGCGAGGAATGGAAGCTGCAGGCATTCCGCGATTATGACGCTGGTATCGGCGATGACCTGTACAAGCTGGCCTACGCCAAGGCGTTCCACATCGACCCAAGCGAAATGACCAAAGCGCAAAGGCAAGTCGGTAAGGTGATGGAGCTCGGATTGGGGTATGGCGGCGGCGTGGCAGCCTTCGTGACCTTTGCCCTCGCCTACGGCCTTGACCTCGATGCGCTGGCCGATGTGGCCCTGCCCTCCATACCGGCGACAATTATCCGCGAGGCCGGAAACTGGTACGCCGAGTCCGTAAAGCGGAAGAAAACCTACGGGCTGACAGAGCGCGTGTTTGTTGCCTGTAATTCGATAAAACGCCTGTGGCGGGACGCGCATCCAAAGACCATCTCGTTCTGGCGGACACTGGAGGACGGGGTACGGCACACCATTGAACACCCGGGTGCACGCTGCCTTGTCGGCGCGTCAAAATCCGGCGCGACGGTGCGTGGCTGCGCATCGCCCTGCCCTCGGGCCGGGTCGTCTGTTACCCGGGAGAGGGGAAGTGACCTACATGGGCATGGACCCGTACAAGCACAAATGGGACCGGCTCAAAACATATTCCGGAAAAATTGCGGAAAATCTCACCCAAGCAGCCACGCGTGACGTGCTGGCAGCAGCCATGCCCGTGATTGAAGAGCACGGCTACGAGATTGTTTTAACGGTACACGATGAGGTGGTCTGCGAAGCGCCGGATACCGATGACTACACGCATGACGCGCTAAGCACCCTACTGGCAACTACCCCACATTGGGCCGATGGCCTGCCGCTTAACGCTGGCGGGTTTGAAGCGCTTTATTACCGGAAGGAATAACTCGATGAACATTGAAAAACCATCCATGACCATCGTACCGTTCGCCAACGCTAACTGTAACGCGTGGGACTTCGGCAACGGCAACGTTGTTTATGACTTTTTGACCGCTGACCGTATGGCAAAACCCTCGCCCAACACCAGCACCGGCGCTTTAGCGAGAGCCATTAATGACGGGAAGGCATAAGCATGTACTACCTAAGAGAAAAAGCCATCGAGCAACAGCTTATCCGCGCGGTAAAAGCCACCGGCGGCATCGCCTACAAGTTTGTATCGCCGAGCAGGCGGGCGTACCTGACCGTCTGGTCGTCTTACCTGGTGGCCGGGTGCTGTTTGTGGAATGCAAAGCGCCGGGGCAGAAAGCACGCCCCTCCCAGAGGCGCGAACACGACCGGCTCAGAGCGCTGGGGGGCGAAGTCATCGTGCTGGATGATAGAACGCCTGAAATCATATTTTAGCCAACGCCGAAGTATTCACTTCACATAGTCAGCCAAGTGATGCAAGACCTACGTCGCAATGGCAGCATTCGCGAAGACGATATCAACACACTTACCGACAACAGCTTCTGCACCTTTTTCTTTTACCATCTGGAGAAGAGAGTGCTTCTCGCGGTCTCCAAGGTTAGCAGCGTTGATGAGATTCTCTAATTGATCAAGGGTCTGTTTATGTATCTTGATTTCAAACGCATTAATCTCAGAGCCAACGGTGCCCACACGCCGACAGCAGTAAGGCCCATACATCCACGATTAAAATGCACCATCCCGTCAGCACCAATTATCGCTGCATCCGCCTGAACCAGACCGATGGATGTCAAATAGGTTAAATCACGCGCCAGAACATCGTCACCAAAGGTCTCCCGGAGGTGGTCGAACGTTTCTTCATCAATGGGTGCCATAAGACGGTCGGGATTGTTCAACGTGCGAAGTAGCATAGTATGCCTCTCGTTTAACGTTCGCATTTTTCTTTCCTCTCGTAGCTGTTTGGGATGAGCACATTTTAACCGATTCCTTTGCATTGGGGAATGCAGGAACCCTCGCCGCCTGAGAGGGTTATCAAATTAGGCACCACAAGCAATCTACGGAGAATTGGATCATGAAACTGGATAATGCACGGGTGCTGACCTTCAGGCACCCCAATATAGGAGAAGTGGTGGCCATCACCAACGGCGGCGAGAGTATCGACGATGCCCGCTATCTGGTCAGTCTGGGCAGGCAACCTAACGAAGACTGGGAGACCCGGACGCTCAGGGCAGTGATCGAATATATGGCCGAAGACAACAAGCGACTACGCAAGCAGGTTCGCCGTCTGACGCAGGAGGTATGTTGCTGAAAGTGGAGGGTCGAGCAGGCATCGAACCCGCGTCCTTACGGTTTGATAACACGTACGCTCTTCCAATCTGAGCTACCGACCCAATTGGCGCAGGTGTAGGTTAACACCCATAATTGATTTGAAAACAAAGAGATAAGGTATTTTTGCCGCACCCAAATATACACCCGATTGGCGCATTACAGAACAGGCATTACAAATGCTTTGACCACCAACGACAAAATACCGATAACCCCAAACCCCAGCATCCAGCGCATGAGTTTTTGCTCTGAGCGAATACCCGCCATCTCAAGCTGTAAATCTTTGCGGACTAACTGCATATCCTTACGAACGTCAGATATCTGCGCCTCTGTTTTCTCGAAGCGATGAGCTATATCCTTACGGACATCGGCGATCTCTGCGGATAGGTCCTTACGGACATCGGCGACATTCCGATTTACCTCAGCGATATCGGCCTTTGTAGCCACATCCGCCACTTCATGCGACTTGCGTACAACGAGCGAAATCGCCCGCGCTTGCTCTCTAGAGATGCCAGCGGTTTCAAGCTCTTCTAACGCCTGCAATGTATCAAATGCGACTTGGCCCATAGGGGATCCTCCTGTGTAAAGCCAAGTGTAAGCGATCTGACCGCCAATCTGCAAAATTTTGCAAGTTAGCCCCCTAATACCTTTTAAACAAATCCGTTTAATTATGGAGAAATCGTTATATCTAAATTAGTTGTCATTGAAAATACCGTTGTTCGCCAAGATGTTTTTGGGCGTTACTGCCTGAATGATCTGCACAAAGCAGCCGGAGGACTGGAAAAAGATAAGCCCAAATTCTGGCTTGCCAACGAAAAAACCGGAGACTTAATTGCTCAATTTGTAAGCGAGGGTGGAAATCCTCCCTCGGTTATCCGTGTGGGATCTGAACAGGGAACGTATGTTGCCAAAGAACTGGTTTTCGCCTACGCCGTAGACGCACCGGAGGGCTCCGCGACCGGCTCAAGTGAGGTCACACATTCGCTTACTGAACTGCTGGCTCTGCACGGTAAGCCCTCCAGCGTGCAATCTGGATATCGTCGGTTGGCAATGTTGGCGATCGTTGAGCGCAAGTCACGCCCCAGCAGTAAGCATCCCGACAAAGAGAAGCTGTTCTGGTCGCTAACGGAGAAAGGCTTACAGTTCGGAAAGAATCTGACCGATCCAAATAATCCGCGCCAGGCGCAGCCACATTTCTACGATGCACATTTCCCCCGCCTGCTGGCCGTCATGATGAATGAAGCCCCACTGGCTCTGGTTCAAAGCACTGAAGGGGTCGTCTGTGCCTAAGGCTGACTGGCAGATAATAGCTTCAAAAGCGGAAGCGCTGGAACGCCGGAGACTGTACCGGCGGGCCGCAACATTGTGGCGTCAAACAATCCCGCTGGCTGATTCAATCATGCAGATGAATCTCAGCCTTAGCGCCCTCGAGCGTTGCTCGAAGAGAGGTCAATACGGGCTTGGCACGAGCGGTGACTAAAGGAATACCCGAACAGAAGCGCCCACATCAACGCATTAATAAAAACGCATTAATAAATAAGCATAAAGCTATATTCTTTGAACTTTCTTTTTGATATTTTACCTTTACCATTGACTGACGGAAGAATAACCCATGCGCTATAGTCAATCCGCACCTGCAAATTCAGGTGTCGGGTTTGAGACCCCGGTTATCTAAGAAGGCGCATAACACGCCGAGAACGTGTTTTTTTATGCGTCAGTCCGCCATATCAGAATAATGGTGGGCTGGATGGGGGAGCCGCAAGGCTCGCCGGGTCCTTCTTAGCCGGTAGTCTCAACCCTGTTCAGCTCGCCACCAATATGAGTTTGAGACCTCTAGGTGGTGATGTTCCTTAACTAAGAAGGAAATCATTACTATGACAACCTTAATGTTCCGTAACACCATTCTTGAAACCATTCCCCACAACGGGCAGATCTGGTTCACCTCTACCGAACTTGCTAAAGCACTCGAGTATGCAGATCCTAAAGCAGTTTCCGGGCTTTATAACAGCAACGAAGATAAATTCGCAACAGGCATGTCATTGGTGGTCGAATCAACCACCAATGGAATAAACAATAGTTTACGTAAAATTAAAACCAGCATTTTCTCCCTGCGGTGCACATCTCGTCGCCATGTTTGCCCGTACGCCAATCGCCAAAGAGTTCCGCAAATGGGTGCTGGACATCCTCGATCGCGAAGTCGGCCAACCCGTTTACCAGCCTGAAGCACCTGCGCGTTTTACCCGCATCGATACCACCCGTAACCTTGCTCGCTTAGTATGGTGCATTACCCACGGCTTCCGTTTTGAACAGGCATGGACCAATGCCGTTTACTATTCTCTGCGCGATGTGACCGGCACCCCATCGCCGATGCCCTTTGAAGCACAGCACATCCCCTTGCTGGCCGAAGAGTGCCGCTGTATTTACTACGTCACCGAACCCCTGCGTGAAACCATCCACGAAGCGGAAAAGCAAACCCTCAAGCGCATTCTGCGCAAACGTGAAGACGTCCATACCGTGCTGGCCGATATACAGCGGCTTTTCGAGAACTGCCACCGCCAGCAGCAACGGGGCGTGGAAGATCGCCTTGACCACTGGCACGAAGACGAAGTTAAACACTTCCTGACACGCCACTAACCCAGTCATTCCGCCCCGGGATCGCACCGGGGTTCCATTAATCACATTAACTTGTGAGGAGCTTCAACATGCAAAACTTAATAAACGTACAAGATTTAGCCATCAATAGTGACAACGAAATCGACTCTCAGCGGTTGCTGAACATGGTCAACGAAACGCGCAAGGAGTACGGCGAACCGCCGATCCGCATTTTTGTAGGTCAAAAAAACGGCGCTGATATTGAAATTATCCATATGACGCTCAAGCAAGCTCTCCGCGTTGCGGCACGTGAATCCAAAGCGGTTCGCCGCTCGCTGATTGATAAGTTGGAGCAACAGGCCGCACCTAAATCACAGGCTGAGCTTAACCTTGCCTACGCATTGGCACAGGTTGCCCAAGAACACCGCCTGAAATCGGTGGAAACGCAAGTCGAGCAGGTTGCCGAAGAAATCGACCATATCAAACAAGGCATTATTCCCGCCGGTTATCAGGGCTACAGCTTCTGCAAGCGACTTACGGCCTCAGCAATGCCAAAAGCAAGCAGCTGGTCATGGCGTGGAGCGTCCCGCATAAAAAGGTTCCCCATGTCGCACCGGGCGGTCAGGTCACGCAAATGTCCGTTGTTCATGAAAATAATTTCGTTTCTGCACTGTGCAACATGATGCACGAGGCAGCGCGGCACTCAATGGTATCACCCGAAAATAGGACGCTTTTCTATTGCCGGATGGGAAAGCGATGGAAATATCGCTGACCATTCTGGCAATAACGGCTCAACCAAGCCATTAGCGCATTAATTTAAAAGGGAGAAAATTATGAATAACATTATTTGTAGCGACAGTGTAAGAGATATGGTTCTGTTTGATGACGCCTCATCAAAACTATGCACAACCGCCGCCGACGAAATTATGTCGCTCAAGAGCGAACTGGCAAAATGGAAGGCACTGGCTGAAGGGCAAGAATGGCTTTTAAAAGAGGGTGATGCATTCAAACGGTCAATTATTAACATCTACAAAAAGGGTTTGAAAAATAAACCCATATCAACTGAAATTCTTATCGATATTATCGTAGACAACTACGCCGCATTAGGATATTCGGGGGATAGCCATGAGCAGGAATTATAACCAAACACGCGTTGTGCATAATGGCCTCGAGAAATGGGAGTCAATTCATAACGGGCTTACTGTCTCTCGTAATCATGAAGGTCTTATTGTTATTGAAGCTAGCGAGATGGGCATTGCGCACGTTAAATTTGAACTCACCAATGAGCAGAGCGACGAGTTAGTAGAAATCCTCGCGCAGGCATAGCCACAAGCCATAAACAAGTCAGATATTCATATGCGCAAAATACTCAGGCGTAGGAAATTCTGTCTTTACGACGGACCTTACCACGGAGCTACTATTATGCTGCATTACGAAAACACATTAATTTTCACGGCGAAAGGCCAGCGCGGAAGATACAAAGGCACTCACCCCGACTTATATTGGGAGGCACTGAGTATCGGCTAGAAAAGTATTTACCCCGCGCCCTTATCAGGCGCGGATGGTAACACATATTCTCACACACCCGCACTGCAATATCTGGGCAGGCATGGGTATGGGAAAAACCGTTGCCACATTAACGGCGCTGGACACCTTATTCAAATCGGGCATTGAAACGCGACCGGCTTTGGTGCTGGCCCCACTGCGCGTTGCGACGTCCACCTGGCCGGATGAGGCGCTGAAATGGACGCATCTGCGTGGCCTCGTGGTGCAGCCCATCACAGGCACACCAAAGCAGCGACAGGCGGCGCTGGCGAAGGTGGCCCATAAATACGTTGACCGCTGAGTCAAGCTGACCGGCACCCCCGCCCCTAACGGCTTAATCGACCTGTGGAGGCAGGCGTGGTTTGTGGACCAGGGCAAGAAGCTTGGACGCACGTTCGGTTCGTTTGAAAGCCGCTGGTTCAGGAAACTACAGTTCCCCGACCAGCCGTTCTCAAAGCTGATACCGCTGGAGTACGCGCAAGAGCAGATACACGCTGGCCGAGTTCACGCTATCGCTCAACCCCGCCGACTGGTTCGACATCGACCTGCCTATCCACAACACCATTAACGTCACCCTGCCGCCAAAAGCCCGCAAGCAGTACGAGGAGATGGAGCAGGAGATGTTCCTTGAACTGGAAGATATCGGTATCGAAGCACCTAACGCCGCTGCCCGCACCATGAAGTGCCTGCAGCTTGCCAGTGTTGCTGTGTATACCGATGACGGCGGCGAGTGGTTGAACGTGCACGATGAAAAGCTCAAGGCGCTGGAGAGCATCATCAGCGAGTCCGACGGTACACCTGTGCTGGTACGCCTATCACTGGAAGCACGACCTTGAGCGTCTGCTTAACGCCTTTTCCGATGTCCTTCATCTGGACGCCAATCCGCAGACCATCAGCGACTGGAACGCCGGATGGATACCGCTACTGTTCGAGCACCCTGCCAGCGCCGGGCACGGGCTGAACCTTCAGGACGGCGGTAATGTCCTGGTGTTTTTCTCCCACTGGGGGGCCTTGAGCATTACCAGCAGATTATCGAGCGCATCGGCCCTACCCGGCAGGCACAGGCCAGGCACCCGCGCCCGTTATTTATTCACCACATTGTCGCCACTGATACCGTCGATGAACTGGTCATGGAGCGACGCGACTCAAAGCGTCAGGTGCAGGACATTCTGTTAGAGGCGATGAAACGGAAAAAGCATCGCCGATAAATACAGTCAGGAGAAAAGAGAATGAGTGAATTATTTCTTAAAAAAGAAGAAGTCATTAAATTGACTAAATATAAGTACAGTGCGTACCAGAAAAAATGGTTGGCTAAACGTAATATACCCTTTTGGGAAGATAGAGAAGGAAGCCCTGTTATCATGCGCTCGTATTTTTTGAATACTGAAAATACGAGCATAAGCGCAGAAGACAAACCCAATTTTGGAGCGCTTTAAATGGGCCGGAAACGACTTAACCCTGAGCATAACAAACTACCTAATAGAGTTTACACTAACGGCTACAGTTATGTCTGGAAACCAACATCAAGCGAATCAATCACGCTGACGCTAATCAAAGATGGCATTGCCGCTGTCTGGAAAAAATACGAGGAAGTTGTTAATCAGGCACGTAAACCCATTACCTTTAGCCAACTATGGGAAAAGTTTATTAGTAGCACGTATTTCATTGAGTTAAAACCTCGCACCCAACAAGACTACATGCAGCACCAGAAAAAACTATTTTCTGTATTCGGAGAGATGAAGGCCGATGGCATTAAACCGGAGCATGTCCGGGAGTTTATGGATAAACGTGGGCTACAGAGAAAAACGCAAGCGAACCACGAAATGGCGAGTATGTCCCGTGTCTATCGCTGGGGGTATGAAAGAGGCTATGTTAAAGCTAATCCCTGTGCCGGCGTTATGAAGTTTAAAGCTGTCAAGCGCGATCGGCATATTACCGATGAGGAATATCTTGCTATTTATCGAGCTGCTGACGATATAGTCAAAATTGCTATGGAGATAGCCTACCTTTGCGCCGCTCGATTATCTGATGTACTTGGGATGAAGTGGCAACAAATCACTGAGCAAGGAATTTTTATTCAGCAGGGAAAGACTGGAATTAAGCAAATCAAAGCCTGGACGCCAAGGATTCAAGCTGCGATAGATCGCGCCAAGGTTTTTTCCACACCAGCAAATGCTACCTCCGCCGTCATCATGGGGCAGCATAAGGGGCATTACAGCAAACGGGGCTTCAGTAATCGATGGATGGAAGCGCGTTCAAAAGCAGCTGCCCAACTTGGCTAAGATCTTGACTGTACATTTCATGATTTGAAAGCTAATGGTATTTCAGACTACAAAGGAAGTACAAAAGATAAGCAACTATTTAGTGGGCATAAATCAGAAAGTCAGGTTTTGGTGTACGACAGAAAGGTTAAAATATCGCCTACCCTTGATGCACCGCTCCCGCCGGACGAGGCAAAATATTCCAAGTGAATATTCCAAGTCAATTCTAAGAGAACTTTTTGAACAACCAGGAAATCAACCTAAGACATTGATAATTATGTATAAGTAGGTAAGATTCGAACTCACGAAAGGTCGCCCTTCGCCGGTCGCACAGACCGGGGAAGCATAAATTCTGCCATGGCGGGATGAATTTCAAAATTCGTTACACTAGGAAATCAGATTACTTCACTCATATTATAAAGTTTCTAATAATTGGAAATTTACATTACATTTGTTTTCGTCGGTTTTGCTGGCGGTAAACCCGGTGCCATTGCGGGACGCCTCTCGGCTATGACAATCAGTTAACTTACTGAATTAATTATAACTCTACATAAACCCTGCGTGACACTCACCCCAAGCGAGAATGAATCCTCGCGCCCTTAATTAGAAGCATTCTGATAAACCATAAACAGAGGTTTAGTTTCCGGTTAACATTTGTCCGCTCAACAACTGTTATAATGACCATTTATTCCCATAGATCAATAAGCCATCGTATATACTAATTGGCTGAAGAGGCGGCCTCATGGACGCCAGTATCCCAGTATCTAAAACAGGCGGAGAACAGCATGCCGAGCTTGACTGACCCATTATTGGTGATTACCGATTTAGACGGTTCTTTACTGGATCACCATACCTATAGCTGGCAACCCGCCGCGCCCTGGCTGGCGAAACTGAAAGCTAACGGAATACCGATTGTCATTTGCTCGAGTAAAACGACGGCTGAAATTGTCACTCTACAGGCGCAAATGGGACTGGTCGGGTCGCCGTTCATCGCTGAAAATGGCGCGGCCGTACAGCTTGATGCACATTGGCCAAACGCACAGGCATCGGTCGGTGGCTTTGCCGGAAGGACTACACCACCCTGCGTGCGGTGATGACACGCCTGCGTGAAGTCCAGGGCTATAAATTTTTTGGCTCTGGCGATGTAACCGCTAACGAAGTTGCAGAATGGACCAGCCTTAGCGTGAAAGAGGCGCAGTTGGCCAAAACCCGTGAAGCCTCGGAAGCGTTTATCTGGCGCGATACCGATGACAAACTCGCCGCTTTCGCCGCCGAATTGGCGATGGAGGATCTGGCCATCACCGAGGGCGGCAGATTTTACCACGTGATGTCCCGCGGTAGCGGTAAAGGCGCGGCAGTACGCTGGCTTCTCGATCAGTATCGCCAGCACGACGGCAGGGAATGGCATACCGTGGGATTGGGGGATGGCCCTAATGACATTTCCATGCTTGATGTGGTGCATTATGCCGTAATCATCCGTGGTTACAGCAAAACACCGGTTACATTGACCTCAACGCACCCGTCGGTTTATCGCACCCACGCCTATGGACCGGAGGGCTGGAGGGAAGGCCTGGACCATTTTATTACCGAGGCGTGATTAACGTCGTACCCGCAACAATTTAATAAAAACGACAGCCATTGGGGGTTAATTATGAGCGATTTTCACCAAAACGGAATTATTACCAATTTCCATAATCTCGCCGATAGAAAAGTGGAAGAACTGGAGGCCGAACTCGTCGGCTTTTCCCGCAAGCAAAAAATGGGACTGATACTGCCTTCACTGTTCTCCGAGCTTGAAGGCCCGGCGCTGACCCATATCATCGATGAATTGGCGCGTGTACCCTATCTGGAAGAGATAGTGATTGGTCTGGATCGCGCCGATCGCGATCAGTTCCTCCACGCCCGCGAGTTTTTTTCCCACCTGCCGCAACATCATCGTATTTTGTGGAACGATGGACCACGGCTGAAAGCTCTTGATGCGGAATTGGAAAAAGAAGGGCTCTCCCCTACCGGAGCCGGGCAAAGGCCGCAATGTCTGGTTTTGTACGGGTTACACGCTGGCTTCGGATCGCGCGATGGCGGTCGCTCTCCACGACTGCGATATCGTCACCTATGAGCGCGGTATGCTGGCGCGCTTACTCTACCCGGTAGTGCACCCCCGCTTCAGCTACGAATTTTGTAAAGGGTTTTACGCCCGGGTCGCCAACGGTAAGATGAACTGCCGCGTGGTGCATCTGCTGGTTGGGCCGCTGTTACGCTCGCTGGAAAATGTGTATGGTCAATCTGAATATCTGGATTACCTCAACAGTTTCCGTTACCCCCCTGTCCGGCGAATTCGCGATGCGCACCCGGGTAATACACGATATGAAAATCCCCGGTGATTGGGGGCTCGAGATCGGCCTGCTGTCGGAAATCTACCGCAATTACTCGCCCAATCACATTTGTCAGGTGGAAATCGCCGATAATTATGATCACAAACATCAGCCGCTGGCGGAAGAAGATGGTTCTGGCGTGCTGAAACGAATGAGTAACGATATTATCCAATCCCTCTATCGTAAACTGGCGACCATGGGGGTCAGTCTGACCAGCGACTCTTTCCGGGTTCTGAAAGCGACCTACTATTGTAACGCCTTGGATATCTTGGAGTTTTACCATCATGATGCTATCATAAACGGCTTGAGTTTCGACCAGCACAGTGAAGAAGCAGCAGTGGAATTATTTATGCAGTGTATTCTCGACGCCAGGCAGGCGTTTATCGAACGTCCGAACGATAAGCCATTCATCCCGATCTGGAGCCGCGTGCAATCCGCCTTTCCGGATATCATGCAGCGTATCTATGATGCGGTCGAAGAAGACAATAAAGGAAATGTTTGACGTTCCTCGCCGTTGCCGGCAGCGGCAGCTACGTCCTTTAGCCTCTCCTTGCCTGCGACAGCATCGGCAGCACCGCTGTCGCTGATAATAACGGCGTGTGCTGAATAAATAAAACAAATTAATATAATTGAATAAAAAAGAACTTTTATGAATAGCATTTGATGGCGATTAGAGTACTATAATTCAGTAGTTGAAAATTTCCCTGGTGTAACTTGAGATCTCTTAGCCCGCTTAAAGCGGGCTTTTTTAGTGCGCCCAGCATAGGCGCACTCTTGTGGGTGCAAGTCCCGCCGCAAGCTGGCCACAGTGAGCGAAGCACAACTGCGCAAGGGTGACCGAGCGTGGGGAGGAAGTGTGGAGCGAAACTGCGAGCCAATGAACAAGAATCGGATAGAAGGCGCTGGTGAGGGCGAGAAACCGTGAAACTCTTGTGGTCAAGGCGAGGTGGCGTAGTTCCGGCGGTTGTGCAGTGAAGGAGTGCGTTCTTACCTGGGGGGAGATCTCGCCTGAAAGGGCGACGGTGCAAGCCGGAGCGGGAAGTCAGCAGAGGTCGTAGTAGCCGCTCTGGGTGAAGGGCCGAACGAGAAAGGAGCGTCAAACGCCTTGCCGATGAATCGTGTATTGCATCAGATGTCCGCGCTAGCGGAGCAGATCGTTTCAGGGCGAAGTGAAACCTCGTCCAAAGCGCTCAGCGATGAAACCCGACTCCCGCGGCAAGAACCGGAAGACGCAGGGCGAGACTTGCTCATGCAAGCACTCGCGAGGGAAAATATGCAATGCGCGTGGAAACGCCTGAAGGCAAACAAGGAGCTGCGGGGGTCGATGGTCTGAGTATTGCGCAGACCGGACAACACCTGAAGTACGCGTGGCCGACCATCCGGCCACAACCGGTACGACGCGTAGGCATCCCAAAACCGGATGGAAGCGAACGTGAACTGGGGATACCCACCGTCATCGATCGTCTGATTCAGCAGGCACTGCTCCAGGTGCTGCAACCGCTGATCGATCCCACTTTTAGTGAATATAGATACGGGTTTCGCCCCGGTCGTCGTGGGCATGACGCTGTTCTTGCATCACATCAGTACGTACAAGATGGCTACCGCGTGGTGGTTGATGTTGATCTATCGAAGTTCTTTGATCGGATTAACCACGACATTCTGATTGATCGTTTAAGGAAGCACGTTAACGATGCTGGAGTGATCCGGCTGGTGCGTGCTTACCTGAACGCAGGAATCATGAAGGGCGGTGTGGTTGTCGAGCATGCGGAAGGGACGCCGCAAGGCTGCCCCCTCTCGCTTCTGCTGACCAACGTGCTTCTCGACGAAGTGGATCGGGAGCTTGAACTACGGGGACACCGCTTTGCCCGCTATGCCGATGACTGCAATGTCTATGTGCGCAGTGAGAAGACTGGCGAGTGATGAAACTGCTCAAGCGCTGCTACGACAAGCTGTACCTGAGGATCAATACATCGAAAAGTGCGGTTGCAAGCGGCTTTGGCCGCAAGTTTCGGGGTTATACCCTCTGGGAAGCCCCGAACGGCGAGATTAGACGCTTGGTGTCGAGAAAGGCGCTGGAGACGTTCAAGCAAAGGATCAGGCAATTGACTGGTCGATCGGGTGGACGCAGCATAAGCCAGGTAATCAAAGCACTACGCCGCTATGTACTGGGCTGAAAAGCGTATTTCCAACTAGCACAACACCTGTCGGCGGTACATAACGTGTTGACGATTGCTTACTTGGATTCCCTTGGCATGCCTAGCCTCACGTAACCTCAACTGCTCGAACCGCACGGTGCGGACCCGTATGCCGGGTGGTGTGGGAGGGGACCGGCCAGTTACTGACCGCCCCTATCCCGATCGTGCGCATTATATGACGCGTCTCTTAAATATTAGCTGTTTATCATAGATTTAATTTACTAGTGGTACGACATGCTTGCCATACAGGATTGATACGTTCGGTAGGAAAGTAAAATGCGAGGCAAAAAATGAAGCAAAAGTTTAATAAAAATAAACATAATGAAGCCCGGCACCCAGAATGAAAGACCAGCAAACTGGGGCGCTGGCCGGTGCCGAAGCTCAAAGGTCCATTTTTTAGCGCTAATAGCGGATGATGGTGCGAAGAGGACAGGGATTTTGTGGAGATGGTGCTGGCAGGCCGAAAGCCCTGCCAGCCGGGACAAACCTGGGCTCTAAGAACCCCACGCTGCCCTGCTCGCCCATGATCAAAGCCACTACGAGCGTAGCAATGCGCCAGTGAGCCAGCTTATCAGCCTTGGCTAATCAGCAAACGCTAAGCGGCTCCGTCAGCCGCCTTTGCCGTCAGATTTTACAGCCTTCGCAATCGTCTTCCGCCGACAGTGGCTCCGGCACTTCGTCAGCTTTCTTGTCGGCGTTTTTTTCTGCCTTCGCCAGTTCGGCATCAATATCAAATTCAAAAATGTCGTCATTCATCGCGCGATCTCCTGGAAGTCCTGGAGGTAGTATACCGGTTTTCCAGCCTGATTTTTATCACCCGGGGCTTTTTGGCACCGATAAATGACGTGGCGGCCTTGCGGGCCCGCAGACAAAAAACCCGGCTTCTCGCCGGGTTGACTGCAGTGAACAAACCGCTCAGATATCGAGGTCCTTTTTGCTCTTTTTGTCTGCACGTTTTTCCTTCAGTGTCTTCTCTGGTTTCTTCTTGGCCGCTTTATCTTTACCTCTGCTCATAAACGCCTCGCTTACTTGTGGGTTGAAGATGGGTTACCAAAAGATTCCCGATCATACACGGGCATAATTAGACCTACCAAACCTGGGCCGGGATTGCAAGCTGGACTTTGCCCGCCTCGGCAGCTAGCCTCAGCCTCAGCCTCAGCCTCAGCCTCAGCCTCAGCCTCAGCCTCAGCCTCAGCCTCAGCCTCAGCCTCAGCCTCAGAGACAAGTTCGTTAACTTGCGCGCGTCAAGGACTATTTTTTCTGGCCGTGCTCCGCCAGCCATTGCTGCATCGTTGCGATTTCAGCTTTTTGCGCGCTGATGACATTTTCCGCCATCTTGCGCATGGCCGGATCTTTACCGTACTTAAGTTCCACTTCCGCCATATTGATCGCGCCTTGATGATGAGGAATCATCCCTTGGGCAAAAGCGACGTCCGGATCGGCCGCTTTCACGCCGGCACTCATATCGCCGTGCATATCTTTCATCGAATCGAGATAAGCTTTACTGGCAGCGGAAAGCGTTCCCTGATCCTTTGAACCACTCATGCCGGCCATCTCATGGTGCGCGTCAGCGGCGCCGGCCACTAATGGCGCGATCAACAGTAACAGCGGAAAGAAAGGGTATTTACGCATCGTTTTCTCCTTAAGTTTTGTCTCCTAACGGTCAAACCTCTTAAGGCTTACCGAGTACAGTGCTATTGTCAAGACAAGGTTTCGCACCAAGCCCTGCGACGTTAGGCGTCCTTATCGCTATGCGAAATGATAAAGGAGGAAAACTGCGGCGACATCCAGGTGGTAAACCCGTGATCGGTTTTGGTAATCAAGAACACCGCCAAGCCTTCTTGCAGCGCCAGTTGCTTGGCTTTTTCCGTGCCGAGCACCATTAAACCGGTATCCCAACCGTCCGCTTCCAGCGCCGTTGTGGCAATGACCGTTGCCGAAACCAGTTTGTGATCTATCGGTCCACCGGTGACAGGATCAATAACATGGCTTACACGCTTCCCCTCAAGCTCATAGTAGTTCCGATAGCTGCCGGAGGTGCTGATACCGTGTCCCTGTAAATCCACGACAGCCTCCGCCGCCACGAATTCATCCGTCGGATGCTGGATAGCCACTCGCCAGGGCTGCTGGCAGGAAGACAAACCGCGGGTCAACACCGCGCCGCCTACCGACACCAGATAGCGGGTAATGCCCCGCTGCTCCAGCAAGGCAGCCAGGTGGTCGGTGGCATACCCCTCGCCGACGGTGGAAAGATCGACATACATGTCGGGCATCGATTTTTGCAGCCACTGCCCCTCACTGGTTTCAATAAGCCGCAGATGCGCCAGCCCAACGCGGGCGCGGGCGCTTTCTATTTGCTTAGCATCCGGCGTCTTTGTCGGTTGTTTTTCCGGGCCGAATCCCCACAGGTTCACCAGCGGCCCAATGGTAATATCCATCTCACCGCCGGTTTTCGCGCCAACACGCAACGCGGTAGAAATAATATCCGCCATGCCTGGGGTAATCGGTTGCGGCTCGGTGCCGTGATAACGGTTAAATCGTGATAAAATCGTATCGTCTTGCCAGGTGGAAATCTGGTGATTATCCTCAGCCAATCGTTGCTCTATTGCTTCATTGAGTCCCGTCAGAGCGGCCGCAGGCGGGTTTGCCACCAGCACGCGATAATAGGTCCCCATGGTTTTCCCTTCGGCACGCCAGGACTGCGCCTGTTCCGGCGGCGTGGCGCCGTCGCATCCGCCAAGCAACATCAGTGTTGCCATTATTACCCCTGTCAATCTGGTCATAGCATATCCTTTAACAGCCAATATCGCCGCCCAAAGCCTCAAAAATAGAGCCTTCTCCCAGCGGCAGAAAACGGTCAATATGCTGCCTGAGTCAACACGCAAAATCCATGCCCGCGCCGAATAAGAAAGGGGTAATTGATACAGGTGAGGTGTTGGCAGCCCAAAATACACCCGCTTTTTTTAAACGGTATTCAGGCAGACCATGAGCCGTCACGGCAAAGCCTAAGGGGTGGTGGTGACAAGACAAGCGAACTTCAGCCGCCAGCGCTGGCGAATAGCGCCAACGTCAGAAACCGTTTTTTACCCTCATAGCCCTGAATGCGGATTACCCTGGGCGTAATTAAACATTCGTTGCACCACCTCATCCGCGCCCTTGATGACTTCGGACAGATGTCGGTCGCTGCGATTCACCGCCTGGGAATAGGCTATTTCATGAGCTTCATCCACCATGGTAATGATCCTGTCGCGGGTTTGGACATCAAGATTACCCAGGATAGTGGTCAACACGACCTGATAGGCATGAGACGTCACCGTTAGTTGACGCTCCCGCGCCTCAAGCGCTTCAATACGGTCCAAAAGGACTTGATAATAGGGATCGTTCGCCATAATGATTTCCATTGCTTGACAAAAACAGCCGAAGCAGGATGATTGACTCAGCGCTCGACGGTAATTAAGGTCGCTTCGACTTTCGTCAGAGCGACAGCAATAATGGTCCGAGACGGCCCTTTGTCGAACGTTGCGATACCTAAGCCTTGACCCCATCATAGGCCCGTTCGTACTGACAAATAAAGCCCGACAGCCCTGCGCCGGCCGTCGTGGACGCGCGCACCGCTTAGCGACTGATTATCATTAGTATAGACAATTCCGGCACGACGGCGGAAACAGTAAGCGTCAGTTTGGCGAGAGAATAGCCCTGCCGGAGCAAAGCTATCATGGCAGATGAGAAAGGTCTAACGGCGGCTGGCAATCACCCAGACGGCATGGACAATGCCTGGGATATAGCCCAACAAAGTTAACAATATATTTAACCAGAATGCGCCGCGAAAACCCACTTCCATAAAAACGCCTACCGGCGGTAAAAGAATAGCAAAAATCACTTTAACGAAATCCATATCTACTCCTGATAAACACTCTTTCTCAGGACGAACATCGACAAACGTAATGGTCGAAAGCGCAGGGGGAACGTGAGATAGGTGTCACCGCCAGACGGCGCTGGCGGTGTTATTGCCTGTGGAAAGCCGGCGTTAAACGCCGTGAAGAACGGCTTTATTTCCCTTTATGCATGCCGCCTTTTTTTCCCTGCCTCAGAGGCTTTTTGTTTATCTTCAGCAAAATTTCCGGAACCGCTGAGATGTTCAGCCATAATAGCCTCCATTGATGATCATGACAGTATGTCATTAGCAAAAACCCGTGTTGTGCTTTGATATTGACAACGGAATGTATCGCGCTATCAATGCTGAAAGCGTAGTCAGCCGTTCACTCTTTCGCCAGACGGTCGAGCGGGCGAGATGGCAGTAATTGCTCTAGGCGCTTGATTGGAAAATTATTAACCTTTAATCATTAACTTATCGACTAAACAGAGTTCCGGGCTTCCGGTTGCTCCAACCAGGATGGCTCATTTGGCTGAGGCGTCATCGCCGGTGCGCCTCCCCACTCATCCGCGCTTATCAAGCACATCGGGTAAACCACCAGCAAATAAGCGACGCCGCGCAGACTATGACCACTCCCTGCCAGAAAGCAGAGGTTAAATCGACACCAGCCATAGGCTGGCGAACTCCTCCGAAAACACGAGGGTAAAATAAGAAGCGGTGGCAAGCAGTGTCATATTGCCCTGAATAATGCTGATGTTCCATGCGGCGTAAGACGTGCCCATTATGGCGCCGGCGTATTTCCGTGTCACATTGCAATAAAGGGCCCAAATGATGGCTCCGCAGAATGCCAGAGTGTAACTCAACGGATTTTGTCTGATATTGTGCAGCATAATGCGTAACGGAGTCCAGGTTCCATCAGCGCACATTAACCAACCAATACCGAAGAGAGAAAGCAATAACCCGGCATACACCGCCGGTCCCCCGCGCTGGCCGTTCATCAAAATTGCCAGCATCAGGTTAAACACGGCCACAGATAATTGATCATGCCCAATTCGATGGCCTGGCCCCGATCACTGGCATAACCAAGGGACAGCGCCAGGCAGATTTCGTAGATGGCAAACAACAGACCGCCCCAATAAAAATAGGCCCGGGAACAGCCGCGCATTTTCGGCCAACCGATGAGCAAGAATAAAAACACCGTGCTTACTCTATAAAGCATCGCAGCACCGCCCGCTGCACCTAACTCTTCACTGATATCGCGTATTAGCGCAACACTGGTGCTCCAGAGTAAAATCGCCGCGCCTCCCAGCAGCGTGGCGTTATTACGCTAAATAACAATTGGCATGATACAACAGTTTTCCTCTTTTACCTGTTTGGTGTCGCCGGTAACTGATGCCGCGGGCGGTAACCCCATAACGCTTAAGGTTGTGTGGCGGCAAGCAGGCAAATCTATCGGGTCAGCAAATAACTGCTAATAAAGGCGCTGACCGGTAAAAATTCAAAGCGCGAATGAAAATTATGGGCGCCGGTAAAGTAGTTAGGGGTAAATATTCCTCTGACGGACAGCGCCGCACCGCCAGTGCCGCCGCGCATGGGAATGATTTTAGGCGCAATCGCCAGCTGCTCCAACGCATGCAACAGTAAATTAATGGCGCGCCGGCCTATTTCAGCCGCAGCGGCGTTGAAGTTTTCATAGACCACCTCGTCTTGTTCACAGCAATCGATGGTATAGGCAAAATCCACCGCAAACCGGCCGAGATCCAGCGCTTTGGCGCCCCGCAGGCCAATTTCTTCATCGGGCACAAACGCCACCACAATATCACCATGGGGCGTCGCGGACGTCAGATTTTCCAACAGGGTCATGATCACACTGATGGCGGCTTTGTTATCCGCGCCAAGCACGCTCTGGTCCCGCGCTAAACAGAATATCTTGCCCGACATAGGGCAAAATTTCAGGATGCTCCGCCACCCGAAACCAAATATCCTGGCGCAGATTAAGGCAGAGATCGTCTCCGGTAAACGCTAGCCGCTGTCGATGAATGTCAGCCGACAGCCCGATATCCACAGTATCCAAATGCGCAATGAAGCCGATACGTGGCGCACCGGGCTTATTAGCCCGTTTGACTGCGGTGACCGTAGCTTGTCCATCGATGACGATGTCATCAAGCCCGAGAGAGGTTAACTCCCGGGCCAGCATAGCCGCAAGCTGCTGCTGCCCGGGGGTACTGTGCAGTTGAGCGGACGCCACATCGCTTTGTGACGTCACCGCCAGATAGCGGAAAAAACGGTGGACCAACTGACTTTCGATCGCATCAGACATGGGGGCGTCCTTGGGGATAACGGCTTAAATCCGACCTGGAGCAGGTTAACACCTGCAGGCATAATGATCGGTTTTGCCTGCGGGAACCACTCTTTGTCCGGGCGTCCCTCAATCAAGACAGAGAGAGTCTATTTCAATCCTGACTTCAGCTCTTTTTCCATCATGACCCATTTAATGCAACCACGTAGCACGCTGATAAGAACGTAGACAAAAAAAGCGACATTAAATGAACATCCTCCCCCTCGCGTGTGACCAGTCAGACAATATGCACCGAGGTATGGCCGAGCATCACTTCTGCCCGTGCGGCTAAGGCTATAATATCGGTGAATATTTGAATTTGAATAATTATTTTTTCGCATTGCCGTTAGATGGTAGCTTCATTAGGTCATCCCGCTCCGATGATGACGAAAGTGATGTTGGGCACCCACGTTTTTTTCGGTGGATGTTTTTTCGCTTGTAAGACGTCCGCCTTCAACGCCAGAGGTTAACGCCTGAACGCTATTTAATGAGATCGTCGAGACGTTCATCGGCGAGATAGCGGCCGGCTCCAGGTGTGCGGAAACCTCAGCCGCGACGAACAATGCCTTGACCGCAGCTTCGGCCCGATCGCAGATGGCATGCCCTGCATCGACGGTAAGTTGCCCGTCCACTTCCACATGCAGCTCCACGAAAACCCTGTCGCCGCCGTTGCGGGTACGCAGGTCATGTACCCCTTCTACGCCAGGACAATTGAGCGCCGCGGCGGTAATACGCCGACGATCGGCGCTATCCAGTTCGCGATCGAGTAATTGCAGCATAGCTGACTGAATTATACCGCGCGCATTCCATACCATATAGCAGGAAATCGCCAGCGCACCGCTGGCGTCGGCCCTGACCCATCCAAACTGATTTTCAAGGACCAGCGCGCAAAGAACCGCGATATTTACCGCTATATCGGTTATGTAATGCGCACGGTCGGCGGCTATCGCCGTCGATTGCGTATACTTCACTACCCGCGTTTGCATCGTCACCAGCAGGCTGGCGCATAGCGTACTGGCCACGATCACAATGATACCGAGTCTCTGCACGGCAAGCGGCTGAGGGGTGATTGGACGGCTGATGGACTCTACGCCCAACGCTACCTCCGCCGCCGCCAGCCGCCGCGCCTGCACGAAAGCGGCGATAGCTTCGGCTTTACCATGACCGAACCGGTGGCCGCGATCTGCCGGCCGCTGAGCATAATATCCCCCCACCAGCGTGACCATTGACGCCAATACATCAACCAAGCCATCCGCCGCTGAGGTCAGTAATGCAATGGAGCCGGTTTCAATCCATGCCCAAATTTTGATGTATACCAGCGTTAACGCAACGCCAAGGGATACCAGGGAGGCAAGACGCGTCAGGCTTTTTTTAGACAGCTTAGCAATCATGATGCTTAATCCAGATGATAATCATTTACCGTCTATGCTATAAAATAATAAAATTTATATGCTTATTATGTGAGTTCAGGTTTTAAAAAAAAGTTTTTTTTGCTAATGAGAAATTAAAGGCGCCAAATAACGCATTAGGCTCATACATTACCTTGCGCAAAGTAAAACAACGCCATAATGACTATTATCACCCCTTATAAAACGGCGCTACCGATAGGGTTCGCAGCTCGCTGGTAGCCCGCTTTCCAATAGAGACGTTCAAACTACCTCAGGGAGATTATAGGTAATACATCACCTCTACACTTATCACCAAGGTGATAGAGAACATTTACTTATTCTTCTCTTTTTGTGGAAAGGCGCCGATCAGGTTCATCGTCTATCGAAAAAAGGTTGCTCAGGGATTAATCTTAAACTTTGCACATCGCGGCTATGTGGGGGAGGTCTTGTAGCCAACATCGTTATAACTTCGTCCCCACGATGATCGTAAGGCAGATATGTTGGATTGGGACATCATGAAAATCAAACTATAATTATTCTCATCAAGACTTTTCAGTAAGATTACCCGTCATGAGGCATCCCAGACAGTGACTTACGATTTATTGCTAGCAATTAGCACTGAGTCACTTTTTCGCACCCTAGAGGAAGTATGACATATTTCCCCCAACGGTTAACTCTGGTAAAGGTAAGCTAAAATTATTATGCATACATTTATCTTTTACCTTGAAAGGATTAGCTATGAAATTGACATTTTCTTATCTGACGTTAATCAGTTTTATGATGGGTATTTCTGCTCAAAACGCGCTGGCGGCGAGCGGTTGTACGGCCAAACAGCAGTCGGTACAAACGCAACTATCTCATGCCCGCGCCCAGGGTAATACTCTGCGCGTGCAGAAGGTCTGGAGAAAGCATTGTCTGAAATAGCCACCCATTGCCACGATGACCAGCTTCAGGCAGACCGTCAACATCAAGTCATCGACAAGAAAAGCAAATTGGCGCACGGCAACGTGAACTCGCCCAGGTCCGCCAGACGGGCGATAGCGATAAAATTAACAAAAAAAGGTTGCGCGCGCTGAGCAAGAACTGGCGGAGGCACAATCTGCATTAAAGCAGTAAGTCGACGCGCAGACGAGGAAACGACTATTAACCTATAAGCGCTGCGTAACGGCGCTAGCCGTCAAAAGAACAGTCTGTTTTACCAACACAAAAATATGCGGTAATGCTAAGCCTTCTTTTACGACGTCGCCGTTTACGCCATTTTCTTCGTTTCTTACATCAGGTATATCCAAATGCCGAAAGGAGATCGCGCTGCGCAAAAACCACGCTTGCCACCGGGTAAGTTTTAGACGAATTTTTTACGTATTGTCGTAATGCGCGATTGACTGGCAGCGGGCGACTCGCTTTTTACTCCCCTGCCCGTCGCAGCAATCTGCTCAGCGCTGTATACAGCGCTTCTTCATTATCGTCTTCTAGAGTGATTCCCGCATTGTTAACAATAGTGGACAACTCTCTATTTATTGCATCCATCCATTCTTGACTATTCATTTCAGGGGCGACGTTCCCTTTCTGGGCATTATCGCCCACCACCGCTATCAGTTTTTTCATGGCGATATCCTGGCTTGGGCACAGCTGTGTTTGGCCGCACCGTTTATTACCACCGTAATGCTTACACGAAACAAAGTCGCTAATCATTACGATGTCAAATACGTTAAACTGCTAAAGATAATTCTGAAAAATCCCCTGTCTATCTTTGTTCTGCGGCAGCTCCAGTTGCATTAGGCACGATTGGATAACGCCCATCGATAGGAAAGCATTATGCTTTGGCGAAGACTATCAATTCTAACGATTAATACTTTTGATTCTTTTATAAGGTTAAAGCTGAGGGCTCAGATGTGAAAAGTGCTCGCTTTACCGACCTTATACGGTAACACTCTTAAAGGTGACATAGAGACCGTATCATTTTCATTAATTAATTAAAGCAAATAATTTTAAATCATCACTTGACGTCATCGGAATCCCTCCAACCTATACATACCGGAGATAAGCAATCTGGCCAGCAGTTTTTGGGTCGTCATAGAATAACTATTAAACGGAATGTGTCGCTTGTCAATACATTTCCCCCAACCCTGAAGATTTATTTCTTAAGGAATTGGCATTCAGGCCAATGGGCCAATATTATCCACAAGAATTCACCGAACGCCATCAGAAAAATCCTTTTATTCTAGCAAGTGTTAATTTGATCGAATGGTTCTAACGCCCTTATTGTCCAGAAGTAGTCCCCATCCTATATGGGTATAATTATATAAAGATTAATTATAAAAGAAATTTTTTACATTTCACGCAGTTAACCACATAGCGACACTCCCGCATTGCTGTATAGAACGTTGGTGCTAATGCTTTCTCACCGTCGACGTGAGTAACAGGGAGCGTAGGATGCCGTTTTACTGGACGTGCACCCCTGACGTTGTGTGACCCGGGGCATCTTTGCCTTAATGCGTTAATCATTCTTTATTAAGGGCTAACTACCGCCATTTTCCTCTGAATGGCATAACCAATGCCAGCCAAGGCAGGTAAACAACGCCAAGTTTAAGACGGTCGGGTTTGGGGTCGCGTTAAACATGTGTTACCGGAGCGCTGATTCGTTATCTGCTCGTCCTGGCCTCAAAAGGAATTTAGTTTACTTTAAAAAAATTATATTAATTATTATTAAAATAAATTTAATAAATAATACAATGCTACAAAAGCCGCATGATAAAGGGTGCGTGAATTTCTCGCCAGAGCGGAAGTTTTGCTGCTATTATTCACAACGCTCGTAGCACCTAGGCCAAGAGAAACAGGTGAATGCAATTCAAAATTTATATATAGAACAATAATATATTCACAAATTTTATTTATTGGGATCGCGTAATTAGAGACGCGCATCTTTTTAATCGACCTCAGGGAGAAGGCGTGAAAATTTTCATCATCAATCTGAAAGAATCCTTTAGGCGCCGTCAATGTATTGAATATCAGTGCCGGCGTTACAATCTGGATTATGAATTTACCGAAGCCGTAAATGGTCACTCTCTCAGCAGCGAGGAAATCGTGCAGCATACACGTACCATCAATTACGCCACCCGTCCGGGTGAAATAGGGTGTGCGCTTAGCCATATCTATATCTATCGCCTTATTTGCGAGCGGGGCCTGGAACAGGCTCTGATCCTTGAGGATGATGCCAAGATTACGCCGGAAGCCATTCCGCTTATTCAACAAATCGCTCTGCGCAATGATCCCAATCGGCCGCTGCTGACCCTGCTCACTACCTGCAATCAATACTTGAAGAAACCCATTCATGTGCTGGATAAAACGCATAGCTTGCACAGGGTCATTGATGCCGCCATGACGCACGGCTATGTCATTAATCGCGCGGCCGCGCGCAATATGGCGGCGGCCCTCTATCCGGTATGGATGGTGGCGGACAAATTTTCTCTCTTTCAGGATTACTCGCTGTGCCAGGTTCGCGCCGTCGTGCCGCCGGTCATTTTGCATAGCATACATGCCGGTCAGTCCAACATCGCTAGCACCCCTAAACCCACGGCGACGCGCCTGGCCATATGGCAAAACTTAAAGCATCACATGCCCTGGCGGGTGAAATGCAAACATTCGCTTTGGCGACTATTAGTCAGACCGTTTTTGTCTATAGTGAAACATCGCTAATCCATGGGCCTCTCCATAAATGATGCCGCCGACCCGACGCTGGCTCAGCTCCACCTTGATCCGAACAAAGGGGAGCTTTAACGAAGTCATGGAAGAAAAGCTTTCGCAACCAGCCAGAGCAAAGAGGTAATGATCCATCCTTATCGGAATCTCCTCACTGTAAATCGCGCATTTAGACGAATAATGGCGTTTCCCAAAAGGTCCCCTGTCCTTATGTGCATACACCCTTCTTGGCTCTGAAAAGCAGATATTATGTCACTGACAGGTCTAGTCTGGTGGTGCTCTATCACCCGGCAAAGCGCCGCCACAGCCCGGTGATGTCGATCGTGATCCCCTGCAGGACAGCGCTTTTGGGCCTATGACTCAGTCTCGCCAGTGGAAAAGAACCCTGGTTCAAAGATTCGCTCGATTCTTCCTTTTTCCCCTTATTCGTATCAGGCCGCGAAAACTTCCGCGCCCAGTCTTTACCTTTAAAGCCCGTTAATGGGCCTGATAGACGAACACCCATTCCAGGATAACGATACCGTTTACGTATAGCCGGGCGGAGCGAAGCCGGACTTTCATTAATGCCACGCGCGCATAAATCTTGTCTATGGTCTACACGCCTAAGTTAGCTGTAAGGAAAAGAATAACTTTATTAGAGTGAGATTCATCGCGTTACTTCATCAAATAAAAAGGGCTTTCATCTGCGGATTAAGACCGTTTTTTTGCAGACGGAATTGTATTTGCCACGAACGTAAGTAGCGCAACAAATGATAGGCGCGTAGCCCATTTCGCCAGCTTCAGCGCCCGTCAACTCTGACGCATTTAACCTCCCCCCGTATCGGGGGCGGATTTCAGTGTCTTTCGCTAAATGTCGTTTTCGTGGTGCCTCACTGCCATTTAGCTTAATTCCCTGAATATTAATATAATAATATGGAGATCGTTTGAAATGGAAGAAACAACAAACATACCTATCGTTCTGGTTCATGGCTATCATGGCAACCCCAGCGTCATGAACAATCTTGAGAATTTCTTTCTACAACACAACCAACCTAATATCTACAAGTTTGACTATAGTAAATCAACGTAACAACGCATTGAGAATAACGCCAATAGACTCTGGGCATGGATAAATAAAACTATTTCACCCATAGGAAAAATCATTCTGATCGGTCACTCTATGGGCGAGTTGGTCATCATAAAGATGGCTGCTGACCACCCTAGCCTTGATGTGGTGAAGTTGATCACGTCAGCCAGTCCAAACTATGGTGCCATGCTTGTGGGTTGGTGTCCTAGCCCAATCGGTGGCATATGCACAGACGCTGTTAATGATATTGCGCCATCCTCCTCTTTTTGAAAAAATTAAACGAAAAAACTAGCAACACCTATTCTGAAGACAGCGTATTGACTTATGTTATTGAAAATGATGAATTGGTCAAGGTAAAACAGGGCATTATCGAGTAGGCGTTGTATCTGGTGGTCAATGCCGATCTAAAGCGGGGAACCAGTGAGAAACACAGTCGTATTCTAGAACAGCACGACGTTTTTGAGGTTTTATTAAAGTTTATCCAAGGAAAGATCAGAACCATTGCAGCCGGTCCTAAACTGTGGGACGCAGAGTGTTCGAAGAGTTTCACTCTTCATGATAGCGATGCGGAAAGGATGTCAGATTACGCAAGATCCCGCGGGGAATAAGATGTTTAAGGGTCGCCCAGAAATACGATATTCAGACATCGCCCAATAGAAAGTAACGTGCTCGTAGAAAATCTGAAATTCAGGTCACTGCGTCGCAGAGGCAGCATTTTGCAAGCTTAGAGAAAATTCATTATTTTGCGGAAATCAAATCTTGATTTGGTGAAAATTATAGTGCGGAGTGCTCAACAGAGCAAAAAACTTGTCATGAGCTACTGAAAATGGCAGAGAGACAGAGATTTGAACCCTGGAAGGGATTGTTCCCTTAACGGCTTTCGAGACCGGTTTAAAATCATTATTTTTCAATTTCTTACTACAAATCCTTGGAATAAAAGGTTAGATTTCATACACGAAATGGCTTTGTTGAATAAATCAGAACTTGTGACTACGCCCCCCTAGCAGATCGATTGTTACGCGATCCGGATGCTGTTCGGCATTCCTAACAGCGTCATTTTGTTAAGCGCTTTGACCATCGCCATTGCCTCACCTACCTGCGCATCATAGTCACGCAGACTTAGATGATCGCCCATAAGCGTTTTGAACCGGAATATCGCTGTTTCAGCCACTGAGCGTCGATGATAGCCCACTTGCTTTTTCCATACATCGTTACTGCCGCTTAGATGCTGATTCGCAACGGCGTAGTTACGCTCATGGTATCGGTCTGGCCAATATTGCGCCCCACCTCGTGGAGGAATAAGAGGCCTTATTTTCTTCCTCAGCAGAGCATCATGACAGTAGCGGGTATCGTAAGCGCCATCAGCCGACGCTTCCCTGATTTTCCGCTGGGTCTGGTTTATCAGAGCGGGTAGGGCCTGAGCATCCGTCGTACCGCTGAGCGATAAGTCAGCACAGATAATCTCATGCGTTACACTGTCTGCGGCCATATGCAGCTTACGCCACACCCTCCGTCTGTCGGCACCATGCTGTCGGACTTTCCATTCGCCTTCGCCAAAGACCTTCAGGCCGGTTCCGTCAATGACTAGAGGTGAGATTTCACCACGGGTAGGCGTTTTTATGCTGATCTTAACTGTCTTTGCTCGCTTGCTGATCAGCGAGTAGTCTGGGCATCTTAGCAGCAGCACCATCAGTTTAAAAATGGCGTCAACGAAGCCCTGTAAAGCGCTTAACGAAAGGCCAAACACGCGTTTCATCATCAGAACAGTGGTGATAGCCATATCTGCGTAGTGAAGCGGCCGGCCACGCCGTTCAGGCGTTGTTTTTTCCGTCCATGCAACAATTGCCGACTCATCCAGCCATATCGTCAGAGCCCCGCGCTGCTTGAGAGCTTTGTTGTAAGTGGACCAGTTGGTTATTTTAAACTTTTGCTTTGCCATGGAGTGCAGATGTTGAAATGACGGTAGTGATCTGAGCAGACGATCACCTAAAAGTTATATTTATCCAACAAAGCCTTGGAATCCTGTAGCATCATTTTCGGTAGGGCCTATTCCGCAATGGTTTAGTAATATCTATTGGCTAATGTATGGACTCGGCGGTATAATTAATATCTTTTTTATTAATAATCCCAAAACCTACATTCTGTCTGCATCTATATTTTTATTATTTACATTTTATGCAATATACAAATCCCATGTAATTAGCTCATTAAAAATATTCATTACATTATCTTTGCTTGGCATCATGCTATCCTTTATCATTAGTTCTACTGAAGACGAAGAAAAACACGCTCAATTCTTTGTGAATATAATATATTTAGGTCTTTCTATTATATTTACCGCAGCCATTAAATCAAAAAATAGTTAGTGTGTTTTTTATCTCTATTTTATTCTTATCTCAACTTTATTCTCATACTCAAGAACCCAAAAAACTACTACCCCGGTCCGCAAATCAATTATATACCTTTGTTAAAGAGAACAACCTAACTTATGGTTATAGTCTTTATTGGGGTGCTCAAGCATTGGCTGTCAGTTGGATTTCAGGATGGCATAACATTATACGACCTGTAATGTTCGATAAAAAAAACGGCTCTATAATATTTTCAGGACGATCCCAGACTTTCACATATTGGTATAATAATGTTCATAAAGGAAGAACTTTTATTGCCATCATGAAAGATGTTGAAGAGTGTCATGACTTAGATAGATGCTTAATCGGAGTAAAACATCGACCAGGAGAGCCTGATGAAATACTAACTCATAAAGATATGACATTTTATATATACAAAAACGGCATATTTATTAAATAATCTATGAAGCCAATATTCAGTATATATTGACATTTATATTTCTTCATGTATTCATATACATTGTAACCACCTCATCATGCCGTTTAAATCAAAGAAGCAGTAAGACCTGCTTCTTATTCTACTACAAGCTACACAGGTGGATTTACGATTGCATTTCTAATCATTGTAAAACTATTATCATCATAGAAAAAACCATCATAATACATCTCTGGCTGACAAAATGTTTTCTCGTCGTACCTAACGGTGTAATAACCGTCGTGCTTATAGTCATCGCTGGCGACAATGATATTTTTAACCCTGTTGCTGTTTTCAGGTATCAGCGCATACGATCCTGTGTGTTCCTTTATAAGTACTCCTCGACAATAATCAGACCATCGCCACCGTGTCCAGAACCATAGTTAGTATTTTCATCGGCATAGGCCCCCATCGCACTGCCTCCACCGGGAAACGAACCATAATCGCCACTTGTAGAGACATGGGGCAGTGCGTTATAGCTGCCAAAAGAAGCCCCGCCGACGCCGTTGATTAAAAAACCGGAAGCGTAGGTTCCCCCTTCCCGGACTGCCCACCGACCATCATTACGTTTCCACCTGCGGGTTCACCGCCTTTGGCTAACCCTTTGCCAATCAGACCACCCTTGCCGCCGCCACAGATAACATGCTTGCCAAAATACGACCCGCCCCCATCGCCACCATCCAGTGAAACACCGTCTGCCGATGCGGCTCCGCCCGTACCCACTTCAACACTCACGGACGAAAACGACGTTGCATCCAGTAGCACCTCGGCATAGGCCCCGCCCGCGCCGGACACCGAACCCCGACTTTGTTTGGACATGCGTGCACCACTGCCGCCAGCGCCCCAGCATTTCACGCGGATTTTCCGTGTCCCCGGCGTGGGAGTATAGATGCCGCTTTCGGTGAAGGACTGGATATTCAGCAGGCGGCCACCACTGAGATTATCGACTATCGCCTTCACGGCTTTTGGCATCGCAGCCAGCGTCTCACTGTCGCTGTTAGTGGCGCTGCTGAGTTGGGTGATACCCGCCGTTTTCAGTGATGCGGCTGGCACGGTATTATTGACATTCTTAGAGAGCGCTTGAATTAACCCCGCCTGAAGTTTATCCAGGTCGCCGTCGTCAGCCACATCACTATTATTGGTATCGGCAATAAACTGCGCCACCACATGCGCAATCACCGATGCCTGCCGCCAGACCGTATTGAGCTCCTGCGAACGGGCGACACCCGCGCTAAAGCCATTACTGCGCGAGCGCAACGTCTGATAGTCTTCCGCCGACAAAACGTTAGCGCCGTCTGCCGTCGCAAACGGTAAAAATTCATTCTTGGCCATCATTATTCCTTACAGTTTTACCGACCAGCTGCCGGTATCAAATCCATCCACATAACCATTACGGATATCAAAACCAAAAATGCCGTTGTCGCCCTCTGAGCCACTGTAGGCATTGAGCTTCACCCCTTCTGGTTTGATATTGAGATACCCCTGACGTATTACCGCCTTGATGACTTCAGGCACCACCCCGCCGGTCAGATAGACGTCCATCGACATATCCTGATTGTCGGTAAAGAAGATATTCACCGTTCTATCCGGTATCACCCCTTGATAAATAGCCGCCAACATCTCACAGGTACCGTCCCAGTGATTGGCTCGAATTTTGGCCCGCAGTATGGCGCGGTAGGTCTCATCATCCAGCTCGGTAAAACCGCTGTCGGCATCAAAGCGCCTTTTCCAGCTGCCCTGGTCGAATCCCACCCGGTCAGTATCGAGGGCAAAATACACCCCGGTAATCGGTGTTTTCACATAGCGCGATAGCCCTATCCACTCTCCGATGGCATCCAGTTGTTTCCCAAAGGCGCCCTCCAGGCTGAACAGCGCGTTAAGCTGGCCCGCCAGCGCGGCGATATCTTGAAGCGGCCGCGTCATAAGCTGGATATGGCGCACAAACTTTGGCGCCGCCCAATGCTGCGGCGTCACGAAGTCGGTGTAATCCCTCATGTGGTCACCACCAAAGTGAGATGCTCGGTTGTGCCGCTGAGCGCCTCATTGAAGGCCACAAGCAGATTCTCTTCTTTAACCGCTTGGGCCGAGCGCCCGATTTTTATTGCCGTGATGTCGTAGGTCTGTCCTTCTTCGTCACCGGGCAGATTGGCCGGCAGATACAGACGCGTCAGATAAAGATTATCGCCAATCAGCTGCTGGTTAATGTAGGCCGCCACCGCTGAGCGGATTTTATCGCCGGTTAGCGTAGTGTAGCCGGTAAAGGCAGTCAGGGTTATTTCCACCGCCACGTTGACTTCGCGAGGACGGGAAAAGCGGATATCTTTCGGCAAACCGTAACGGTCGATGACCTTGACCAGGGTATCGCCATAGGTGCCTGCGCCAGGCGTTTTTTTCAACGCTATCGCCTGGGCAATCGCATTGACATCACCGCCATCAACTATCATGGCAATAGAGTGCGCTGGCAGGCCGTTTTTATCTGTCTCGCCCGTATCATTTTCAAATCCCCGCAACCGTACCACACCGGGCAGTAAACTGACCGCGCCCTGAATACCGTCCAGCACCGTGCGCGACGGTAAGGCAACGGATTTCTTCTGCCGAGCACGTAATGCGCTGTCCCGCTCAACCGGCCTGCCGGGTGTGGCAGCGGCCGGGTTGGTCACCGTCTGCCACCCCCGCGTCGGGGTCGCTATGTCGCTGATATCGCCGGGAGCCGCCGTGATATTACCGGCTGCCGTACAGACGGCGGTCACTCTGGCCTCACCGTGCGTATCGAAAGTCACCCGCTCAGGCAGGCGCCAGGTCTGGCCATTGCGGTCGCTTACGCTGCCGTGGGTAATAACGGTGCCAACCTGACCGGTCAGCAGGACATCAGCCTGGGAATACCCCGAGGCATGCCGGGTGATACCGTTAATCGCCACCGTGTTAGACAGGGCCGCGCCGGTACTGGTCATGGGGCTAAAGCTGTTGTAGGCGGCGATAACCGCGTTGTTGGCATCGTGGAGAGCCAGCGCGTAAATCGCTATCATCTGGCCGTCCTTGCTGTCCGGCGACAGATAGCACTCCCGGCCGTAAATCTGGCGAAAATAGCCGGTGAGCTGTTGCAGTATCGTCTGATAATCAGGTGCAGTGATGCCGCTGTCGGTGACGGTCGCCGATAGGCCAAGGGTATCGAGACAGATTAATGCCAGGCTGAATAAGTTCGGCTCGATAAGCCGCATCGCCTGTGCGGCCTTCCAGCTTATCCAGGCGGGCCATGATGGTTTTTATGTAAGACGGCACCGCTTCACTTTCGTCCGCCGTGGGCTCCACAATGGCTTTCGCCTCAGGCGGCAGAGGCTGTTGAGGTGGAAGGTTAATGTTGATGACGCCGGGTTGATCGTCTGCATCGCCTGTGATGGTGCGAGGCGCATTCTGCATCAGTTCAGCCGTGGTGTCGGCGTCGCCCGTTTTGATGGCACTTCTGAGCTTCTGATACCAGCTCTGATGACATTTGCTCATTGTGAAACTGTCTCTATCGAGCAGATAATTCCGGCTCTGCCTTTAGGGACAAGAGCCACATGATTACCGGTGATCTGGTACTGTATTGCCTTACCGGGTCCGGTTTGCCTGTACTTCGCGTCATAGCCGCAGGACATCTCTCGCAGGCCGCTATCGATGGCCTCTATCGCTATCTCGTCCTTGATAATAAGGTCGGCGATCAGTAACCCCGACGGCTCATCGTCTCCCTGGCGAATATTGCTGACATGGCCCACGGCCAAAAAGATATTTCATCAGTGACTCGAATGCCGGGCCACCAATATTGATAAGCTGACGCAATTCCTTGACTTTGTAGGTACGAAGATGCGCTTTATACACCAGCTGTGCGGCCCCCATGGTCGCGCTGTCAAAGGCTGTCAGCCGGTCCAAATCCGCTCAACAACAGACATGCCCCACTCGTTTTCCGTCAGGGCCTGCTGATACGGCAGCGTCACACCGTCAAATCGAATTAATCGGCTGTGATGAATGCGCCAGGCGGGGATCCCCGTTGCGGTAGTCACAACATCGTAACATTCTGGTTTTCCCAGGTGTGGCCCCATTTCCTTAATACGGCGACTGAGGTTAGGGTTGATCATTCAGCGGTCGAGCGGCAGGATGCCTTTAAACTGTCCTTCGCCAATAGTTTCCAACCTGAGCGGCGTAAAAGGGGCCTGTCCCTCAATCATGATAAAGCCAACCGCGCCACCATAAAGACGTGACCACTTGATGATGTCATTCAGCCGATCCCATATTTCCAGCTCATCAAACAGCGATTCCAGAATACCGCGCGCGGTGGGGTCAATCTCAGAGGTAATGCGTATGCCCTTGCAGGTCATATCGTCAGCGATGGCATCGACTGCTGAGCCAATAATTGCTGATGACCGGTAAGCCCATTCAATCTGCAAGCGGTTACGACTGGTGAAATTAGCCCGGTAAATCGATGCCTTTCCACTCGTTCAATTCCGTGCCAAACACGCTGGCAACGGCTTTGTCCGTTTTTAATTCGGCGCAGGCTGCATTGAGTTCCTGCATGACGCTGCGCTTGCGTGGATTGGTAACCTGACCTTTAGTCCAGTACTCATAAAGTACGTCATCGCATTCATTTTGATACTGAACTACCTTGTCGCGAATTTCGGACTTCACCTTGTTGGGGTTAATCGTTTGAAGCCAACCAGCAAGTTTACGCAGCGGAAGGCAAAGCATTTTCCTGTATTTACCGTCATCTGCAACTATTTCGATTTCCGAAAATATTTAGGCAAGCCGTTGTTTTAATTTCATAAATTGTGCTACCCAAACCATCCTCATACCTTCAACGATAGGTTTTATCGGGGTATAGGGTTCGCCGTTATGTGCGCACCTGTCCGCCAGAGACGACCAACGCAATAATGGCGGTCACGACACATACAGGGCCGGCAACGTGTTTAATGCTCATCGCGCTTCGTCATAAAACGGTATTCCTTGTGCCGGTAAATCCAGTTAAGCAGGAAGGTCGCCAGCGTACAGGCGATACCGGTAATCAATGCCCATTCACTGAGCGAGAATGCACCCAGCAGGCACGTGACAAGGGCCCAGCTGTAGGCAGAGCCGGTAGTAAGTTTTTCCATGGGTATTATTGGGGTTATTGCGCTACTTCGTCCGGAGTGGCTAGCTAGCAGTCAGAAAAAAGCTACGCCGGAGCGTAGCCTTGGAGGTATGTTATTGCTTTGGAGATAGCGTACCTAGACTAAAGTCCAGGATTATATTTACCTAAAATTGCGATATCTTCTTCCGGTTATATATTCTCTTGAAAGAAAAGGTCTTTGACCACCCCTTTTAAATTTCTGCTGGTACGGTAAAAAGGGGTTACTTTTTTATCACAAGAATTTAATAACCGTCAGTTGTAAATAATTTTCATTTCTTTTTTGAGTTTTATCACTTTAAATAATAAAAAGCCCCAACCACCAGAAGGAGTTGAGGCTTCATGTCGTGCGGCGCTTTTGCCACAGCGTGAGGGTATTATGTGGGGTCCCGGGGACCCAGTCAAGCATTTAACTGATCGTTTGATCAGTATTTTCATGCAACAACCAAAATAGCGTCCACTTGACCAGCAATGTATGCTTCAGCGCGAGTTAGAATAGCAGTAACATACTTTTGGTCTCGATCAATTTCCCGGCCTATCCCCCTGCACGAAGCCTTACCCCGGTAATAAGCCACCACGATATCGTAGCCCAGCGGGTCGAAGACCTTCAGCCGCCCTACCGCCCGGTCAACTATCTCCCCGTCCTCATCGGACAGCATGGGCCGGATATCGCTGCTAGCGGTGACAATGGGCCATGCAGCCTTGTACTCAGTGCCAATGCGTGAGCCGCTCCAATGTCCCCATGCCGTCAACAGGTATAGAATATCTTTCATGCTGCCTCCCCACAATATGCATCAATCACCACCACACACTTCCCGCCCTTGACACCGTCGTTGTCGTCAATCTTCTTGACAGTCATCACCCGCACCTGCCCGTCGTCGTTCCAAATACCCGCTTTGGTTAGCGCATCAAATACCTCTTTACTGTAATTATTGACATCTCTCATGCGTTTATCCGGAAGATAGAGATTCATCAGCACCGACACCTCTCCGCAGAATTTTTGATGCCCGTATTTCATGCGCGCTTTGGCGACAGCTACCTCAGTCAGGCGTTTAAAGCGTTTGGCGGCTTCACTGAGATAAACACGTCTTGCGTTGCGCACCCAGTAGTGATTTACACTCGGCGGGAAAGGTAATTCGATAATCATGCTCGTCCCCACATGCGGTTAATCAATTCATCTTTACTACGCCTATTCCGCGCCGAGTACGGGCGCGCATCATCTGCACATCACGAATATGAGCGCTGTAGTCGTAAGTGGTTACCGCCGCCTCGGCCGGTATCTCGCGGGCTTTGTTACGCGAGCGCTCGGTCGGCCTGAATAAGCAGTGCTGCATCATCCCAGGCTTGCGCATATTCGATTAAACTGTTCATGCGCTTCACGCCCATCTGAGCCGTGCTCTCGCGGATGCTGCAAAACTCCCCCTCCAGCCCTGTAACGACTTCTCCCGGCCTGCCTGTGGCGATGGCATGGCCTGAGACGAACAACGCTTTCCAGTCCAAAAGCGGACGCGGTTTATCTGCCCACAACACTTGCCGAGAGACATCGGTGCATAGCGCATGAAACAAATTGTTCTGCGGCAAATTTCTTGTGCTGTCGTTGATGGTAATTTCGAGAGGGCGGTGTTCGTCGGTGGGGAGTGAATCAATAAACGCTTTCAGGTTTTCTCGTATTCGTTCATCACGCAGCAGGAAGCGTGTTTTGTCCATTAACCACCTCTGAATTTATCCACCCAAACAAAAAGGGCTGCAATGAAAAGCAGCCCCACGATTAATTCTGTTAAATATGCCGTCATCCGTATTTTCCTTGCTTTAAAATCCCATGACTTCTTTCAGCGGCTTTCTGTTCGCCTGTTTACCGCTCGCAGCTCTGCCTCTTGCTGGTCACAGGGGTAAATTTCCACATCGCGCCGGTCAACGTACACTGTCCCCGTCTTACCATGGCGATTGAGGCGAAAAATGAGTTCAGTAAGTGTTTCGTCGGCGCGGTCGTCGTAGACGCGCTCCTTGTAAATACCCAGCCAATCACAGTCCTGTTCAACCTGACCACTTTACTGGCTGTCGCTGGGCATGGGGCGTTTGTTGGCGCGCTCTTCCAGATTGCGGTTTAGCTGGGTCAGTAATACCACGACGGTATCTAGCTCTTTGGCGAGGTTCTTTAGCGCCTTGGTGATATTGCCAAACGCCAGTGCGTTAGTATCCGCTTTGTCGGTCGTCATCAGCGTCAGGTAATCCACCCCAATCATGCCGATTTTTCCTTCGCGCCGTTTCAGCTTCCGGCACTCCGCCTGGATGTGTGCCAACGTCATGCCCGGTTGGTCATCCAGCCAGATACGAGGGTGATTACGCATCCGCTCAACCACTGCATAAACCTTTTTCCAGTCTTCCTGATTTTTTGCCCCTTGATAGAATATGTCGGTGTTCACATGTGCCTGCTGCCCTACCATGCGCTCGAAAATCTGCTCTTCCGGCATTTTCAAACTGAACATGGCGACGGGGAGTTTAGCAACATCACCCACATGAAGAGCCATCTCGGTCATCACCGTGGTTTTCTCCATCTTGGGCCGCGATGGGCTTCGGGATTGTTCCAACGCGCTTCAATCGCAGAAATTCACCGGTCGGCGACTTCGTCAATGCGCCGCAATCCCTTCCGGTTGCCGGTTTGAGCGTAGTCTGTGGCTTCAGTTATCAATCGTTGAGCGACGTCCAGTTTTTCAGCGGCACTCATGCCGTTGCGTTCGTAAAACAACGCCGTAATCTGGTTAGCCTGACGCAATGCAAAACGCTCTGTTGCCTTGTCACGCACGACGTTGGCATACCCCAACACGTTAGCGGCACTGTCCTTGAGCACGGAAAATATCGCCCTGCACGGGCTGCTGTGGAACGATTATGGCTTGAGGAATGCCAGTGCCTGTTGAGTATTATCGCTCTGCACATCCAGTAGCAGGCTACCGATTACCCCTTCCTCGGCGTCCTAGCTGTACGGCATGGTCCGAATACTGTGGGTCATAACGCGCCCTCTCGGGTTTTCAGCAGGGTATCGCTGCGCAGCAGGTAATCAAAATTGGCCTACCACTGGCGGGGATTTTCGCCGAAGTAGAACGGCTTGGCGGTCTCCATGAAGTACTGGAAATACTTTCCGGCGGCCTCTGGCGTGGGCTCTGCCAGTTCGCCCAGCAGTCGCTTGATAGCACGGCGGCGGGCGTCGTTCAGGGTCGAGGCATTGGGCAGGCGATTTCCCGCGGCATCGTTGTAAGCTTCAAGTACCGCCTGATAGTTCAGTGGTGCGGGTTTGTTTTTTTGGCTTTGCAGGGAAGACCCTTCATCGCCCCCGAGAGGGGGTAAGGGGGTTTTGTTTTTAATCTCTGTAGTAGTCTCTGGTAATGGTTGGGTCAAACTGACCATTTGTGTTGGGTCAAATTGACCTGATGCATCGTTCATAGGTTTGCTTATTTTGACCTGCTCCATTGGAGCAACCTGAACTGATGTAGGAGCCGTAAACTCACTTTTGCTTTCAAAGCGTCTCAAGGTATCGTAATTGATGCTGTACCATTTAGTCCGGTCCCGGCGGTCTTTGTTGTAATTGGCAGTAACGACAAGCCCCTGACTTTCCAGACTGGTAAGTGCCCGCTTAACCGTCGCTTCGCTCCAAAATGGAAATTGAGTTTGCCATTCAGCAACGCTGTTATAGACCCACTTGCAGTCATCGTAAACATGATAAGAATTACCCAGCCAGTAGTGAATTTGCTGCAATACCATGGCCTCATTCAGACCAATGGCGCAGGCCAGAGATGGGAGCACCTGCAACAGATTTTCATGGATAAGTAAACGACTAGTGCTCATTTTTCTGGTTAGCAGAGTAAATAAATCGATATCCCCCATCACCCTAACGGATTTATTTCAGTACAAAGCGCAAATCACCCTTTCCGCCCAGAAGCACATACAAGCCAGATATCCACATCGCGGGGCGGTTGTAGAATTTGAGGAGGGTTCGTGCTGTTTGGAGAATGTGGCGTTATTCCAAGCGGGGTTTAGAAAGCAGACGGGGATATTTTCAGCGAGGTAATCATTTAACGACCGGAGAATAGTCGATGTCCATAATTTCTATCCTTGGCGGTGACAGCATGTGTTTAACAAACATTACCGCCAACATAAAGTTCGATATTGCTGAATTAAAATACGAAAATCGTGCAACAGTAAGTTGGCCTTCGATAGGCGAAGTTAGCACGAGAATTGCTAGAGAATTTGCGCGTGAAATTATACATGTTGTTGATGAGATAGAAAATAAGCTTGAGGAAATCAATAGACTCAGTCTGTAAGCTCATAGCGTCGTCAACATTACCACGGAGACCACCATGTAAAAGCTCATTGACGAATTCGACCACCTGATAGCGCCGGGGACGATTGTTACTGAAATCATCCTGTCTGGCGTTGTAGACGACTACGGCGATATAATGCAAAAGAATGATAATAATGATTTTTTTAGCGTCTATATCTGAGGCCACGACGGCTTGCTACAGGCCATCGGCGACTTCTCCGACCGTGAGGATGCACTCGCTTATGCCGCAAGGATGGTTGAGAAATATCAAGCTTCACTTACGTGACAATACCCGATTACCATTAAACGATTAGGAGCATTAAATAGATTTATGGCAGATGATGTCGATTTAGACAGCCAACACGAAGAAGCTTTCCGCCAACACCATATTGCCCATTATCGAGAAGAGGAATTACTCCTAACCGGTCGTTGCTATAATTGTGAAGATCCAGCGGAGGGTAATTTCTGCTGCAAAGAATGTAAGGAAGATTGGGAGAAGCGAAAATATTTTAATAGCCAACGGAGGATTGAATGATGCAACTTAACAAGCCTCGTATAACGGCCTTCAACCATCCACATTTCGGTGAGATGGTCACCGTCACCGACGGCAGTAATAATATTAACGATTCGCGTTGTTGGATGAGCATAGAAGAGTATCCATACGACAACCAAGAGACAATGATATATAAATCAATTATTGGCTATCTTATGGAGAAAAATCAGCGGCTTAAGAAGCAGGTGCACAAATTAAAACGGGTTACATAATTGGTGGGTTGTGCAGGGCTCGAACCTGCGACCGATGGATTAAGAGTCCACTGCTCTGCCAACTGAGCTAACAACCCCAACAGTTACATTTTAAGAATAGCAGCAATAATGCTGACACCATCCGCCACCATTAACCCAAGTCGGATGGTCATCTGCATGCTAAGTTTATCAAACCCCGCAGCCATATCCTTACGGACATCAGCTATCTGCGCCTCGGTCTTCTCGAAGCGAGCCTGCATCTGAGCTTCATTCTTCTCGAAACGTGCTTCCATATCCTTACGGACATCGGCGACATTCCGATTTACCTCAGCGATATCAGCCTTAGTAGCCACATCAGCCACTTCATGAGACTTGCGTACGACGAGCGAAATCGCCCTGGCTTGCTCTCTAGAGATGCCAGCGGTTTCAAGCTCTTCTGACGCCTGCAATGTATCAAATGCAACTTGGCCCATGGAAAATCCTCCTGTCTAGGCCAAGTGTAGCGTATCCACCACATCAACGAAAGGAGTTATCTCCATGAACTATAACCAAACGCTTATCGTGCCTAATGGCATTGAACATTGGGAGCCACGCATCACTGGCCTTTAAGTCTACTCTGGCGAGCGAGACAGAATCATCCGGAAACCCACGGAAATGGGCGTTGCCGCTGCACGTTGGTCGCTCACGGCAAAAATGCGTGAGGCATTCATAAAGCTTTTGATTCAGGCGTAATCCCACGCCGAACCCAGCAATTCCGCCTCTGGATCGCGCCGGGGTTCCATTAATCACATTGACTTGTGAGGAGATTGATCATGTCCAAATCACAGCAACTAATTACAATCAAAACTAATAGCATCAATGGCGAAGCTGTCCAGACGATAAATACCCGTGACCTGCACGAGTTCCTGAAGGTCGGAAAGGACTTCACCACATGGATTAAGGACGTATCAGCCAATATAGCTTTATTGAAAATCAGGACTACGTGATTGTTGATAATTTGAGCTTCCCAAAATCGGGGAGCGCAAAATCTCGCCAACAACCGATCAAAGATTACGCCATCAGCATTGACATGGCGAAAGAGCTTTCGATGGTAGAGCGCAACGAGAAAGGTAAGGAGGCGCGCCAGTACTTCATCCAGTGCGAGAAACAAGCCAAGGCCATCCCACCGACCCCATCCAGATGCTCAACGACTCGGCGGCCATGCGCGGCATCCTGCTTACCTATACCGAAAAGGTTATCGCCCTCGAAAGCAAAGTTGAGGAAATGGAACCAGACGTGAAAGCCCTGCACCGTATCGCTAAATCTGACGGCGGCATGTACATCACCAACGCCGCCAAGGAGTTGCAGGTGCGCCCCAAAGACCTGTTCGCCTTCCTCCGGGAGCGTGGCTGGATTTATCGCCGTGTGGGTGCCAAGAACTGGATGGCTTACCAAAGCAAAATCCAGTCCGGCCACCTCGAGCATAAAATCTCGATTATCCCCTGCGACGATGGCACCGACAAAATCCGCGAACAGGTGCTCGTGACGCCTAAGGGACTGGCGAAACTCTCCCAAACGTTCTGCCTCGAACCGGCATAACCCATCAACCTCAATACGGACAAACACCATGACCAAAATCATTGCCTACAAAGGCTTTAACGCCGACCTGACTTGCCGTGGTTATCAGTTCGAGATCGGGAAAACCTACCAGCACGAGCGCGCGGTAGAAGTTTGCAGTTCAGATTTTCACGCCTGCGAATATCCGCTTGACGTCTTTAATTACGACGAGCCTGCAAATCATCGTTTTGCCGAGGTTGAAGTATCCGGCGATATCGCCCATGAAGCGGGAAGCAGCAAACTCGCCAGTAGCACAATTACCATCAAGAAGGCGCTGTCCCTCCACCAAATGGTTGGCCGCGCCGTCGAGTGCATAGCGAGTAAAATTGATAAGTCCGCAGAACAGACGATCATTGAAGGCGACGGGTCCGCCGCAGACGTTAGTGGCGTCGGATCGGTTGCCGCGTCTCTCGGCGCACAGGGTAAGGCTAAAGCCGCTGAGGGCAGCGCAATCGTACTGTGCTACCGCAATAGTGAGGGCGACATTATCCACATTCGCGCCAGCAAGATTGGCGACAACGGCGTGAAACTGGATACCTGGTATGTGCTTAATGCAAACGGCGAATTTGAAGAAGACGATGGTTGATCACACCAAAATGTGAAATATAAAAGGAATTTAACCATGTTTAAAACGTTCTGGACACTGAAGATTATCAACGCGCTGTTCATTATTTCATGCGTTGCCTGTCTGACGCTGGCCTTTGCATCGCTCAGCAGTACAGCGGCGCCTTACATGCAAGTCACCGACAGTATATTGGCATTGCTGACACTGCTCGGCGTCCGGCTGACGCTTGAATGTATTGCAGGGCTTTGTTGAATAAATATAACTTTTAGGTGATCGTCTGCTCAGATCACTACCGTCATTTCAACATCTGCACTCCATGGCAAAGCAAAAGTTTAAAATAACCAACTGGTCCACTTACAACAAAGCTCTCAAGCAGCGCGGGGCTCTGACGATATGGCTGGATGAGTCGGCAATTGTTGCATGGACGGAAAAAACGACGCCTGAACGGCGTGGCCGGCCGCTTCACTACGCAGATATGGCTATCACCACTGTTCTGATGATGAAACGCGTGTTTGGCCTTTCGTTAAGGGCTTTACAGGGCTTCGTTGACGCCATTTTTAAACTGATGGTACTGCCGCTAAGATGCCCAGACTACTCGCTGATCAGCAAGCGAGCAAAGACAGTTAAGATCAGCATAAAAACGCCGACCCATGGTGAAATCTCACCTCTAGTCATTGACGGAACCGGCCTGAAGGTCTTTGGCGAAGGCGAATGGAAAGTCCGACAGCATTCATGATGCTCTGCTGAGGAAGAAAATAAGGCCTCTTATTCCTCCACGAGGTGAGGCGCAATATTGGCCAGACCGATACCATGAGCGTAACTACGCCGTTGCGAATCAGCATCTAAGCGGCAGTAACGATGTATGGAAAAAGCAAGTGGGCTATCATCGACGCTCAGTGGCTGAAACAGCTATATTCCGGTTCAAAACGCTTATGGGCGATCATCTAAGTCTGCGTGACTATGATGCGCAGGTAGGTGAGGCAATGGCGATGGTCAAAGCGCTTAACAAAATGACGCTGTTAGGAATGCCGAACAGCATCCGGATCGCGTAACAATCGATCTGCTAGGGGGGCGTAGTCACAAGTTCTGATTTATTCAACAAAGCCGTCATAAGACCGAAAGCCAAGTACTTGCATACGACAGAAAGGTTAAATTATCACCAACTTTAGACAGGCCTATCCTAAAAGAGGAGTGAGCAACAGCCTAGGAGAAGCTATGAAATATACCAAGAGAATATACCAAGTAAATACCAAGAGTTGTTTTGGTATCCACCGCTTTTCTTTATAACTCCTTGAAAAGTGGCGGAGAGACAGGGATTTGAACCCTGGAAGGGATCGCTCCCTTAACGGTTTTCGAGACCGTCCCGTTCAGCCGCTCCGGCATCTCTCCTTTTTTACGGTTGCTATCATGCCCTGTTTTGCGGCATTTTAACAGTATTAATCCGTCCCCAGGATTCAAGTGACGACTTATCGAGCAACATGATGATCAAATGGCCATGGCAAACGACACATTCCGCCAGCTCAGATGAAACGGACTGGGATCGGGCGGCGTCGATTCCGTTATTGACTCCGCTCTCAACCGATGAGCGGCAAAAATTAGTCACTCTGGCAAAGAAATTCCTGCTCCAGAAAAAACTGCTTCCCTTACAGGAACTGGTATTGGATGCACAGCAGCAGGCACGGATCGCGTTATTATTTTCTTTGCCGGTGCTTGAGCTCGGGCTGGAATGGCTCGATGGCTGATCTACCCGGCTCCGTTCGTGGTGGCAGATAGCCTGGCAGGATGATTTTGGCCTAGTGCATCAAGGTGAGGTCGTGCATTCCAGGCAAAGCTGGGATCAAGGACCGGTGGTATTGAACTGGCTCGAAATTCTGGACTCGTTCGATTTGTCGGGTTTCAATCTGATCATCCATGAAACCGCACACAAACTCGATTTACGTAACGCAGGAATCGTGAACGGCATTCCTCTTATCCCGCTACACGAGGTCGCCCGCTGGGAGCAACTGCTACATGGCTCCATGGTGGATCTGCAGGATGAAGTGGAGCAGGTCGGCGAAGACGCGGCCAGTATGGATGCCTATGCCACCAGCGATCCCGCGGAGTGCTTTGCCGTGTTGTCGGAGTACTTCTTTAGCTCTCCCGAACTGCTGGCGGAGCGGTTTGCCGAACTTTACCGCTGTTTTGTCCATTTTTATCGCCAGGATCCGCTGTCACGGCTCACGGCCCTGCACGCCGTCCGCACACAGGATGCGCGCGGCGTGACTCAGGCTCCTGATCGTGACAACCCGCATCCCTGAAACGGGCGCATCCGCGGGGTCGCAACGGCGCGTAACGTCCGTATCAGGCGCTGAAAATCACCAATTCGGCTAAGCCTTGCGCAATCGCGCCGTTTCATACGGTTATCCGTTGACACCCCAATCGGTGTCCAGATATGATTCGCCCCGTTCTCGCGATTCCTCTGTAGTTCAGTCGGTAGAACGGCGGACTGTTAATCCGTATGTCACTGGTTCGAGTCCAGTCAGAGGAGCCAAATTCTTTTTTTCATGCCGCCTGCGAATAATGTTAGTATTCGGATTCAATGTGTTAGCGTGAATCTCTTTTCGCTGGCTGTTCTGTTTCTTCTTCGCATTATGAAATCCGGCGAGCCTCGCCTGTGATCAAATCTCATGTCAACAACAGTGCGCAATCGCCTTCCGAGTGGGATCAATTCAAAACCGTCAATCCCCCAATTGATAAACCCGCGCCGCATTATGGTAAAAAAAACCACTGCCGCCTCATCATCCTTCAGCTCGGCCGTCAGGCGGTCAAACGTCTGATAAAGGTCATGTAAACTCCCGTAAAGCTTATCGACCGGAAATTGGCGCTGTGCTTCCAGCGTCGCCTGGATATCCGACCGTTCGAGCGCGCCCGCGCCACGATGCCATGGGGAAAACCGTACTCATCGGCCAGACTTTGCAGCAGCCGGGTTTCCCCGACCGGATCCTCGGGGACATAACCGCTGTCTAAATGCACGCTTTTCACCACCCCGGCTGCCCGTACATCCGCCAGGTAATCCCCGATCCAGTAATCCCCTGCAATGGGCGTGAGATCGGGAAAAACTGCCGTCGGACGCTCGGCATCCGGCTGGAGCCACAGGTAGGAATACCGTGAGGGGCGCCACAGATGATGATGACAATCTATGTGGGGTATCGTGCACATCAGTGGCTAAGCCTGCCCGGTGTTTTCGCCGCCGCCAGCACGGTGACGATAATCAGGCCGGTCACCAGATAACGTGTACCGGGGCTAACCTGCAGGATGTTAAGCATGGTAATGGTCTGTACCAACAGCATTGCCGCACACCAGACGCCAAGGGACGTTGCATAGCCGCCCGAGACCGAGGTGCCGCCCAAAATAACGCAGGCTATCGACATTAATTGATAGTCCTGTCCTAGGTCCAGGGTGGCCCCGCGGATAAAGGAAGCAAGCAGCAAAGTGCGGCAAACAACGCCGAGGCAATATAGGCGGTGATGAGCGGGCAGCCCCGTCAGTTGGGCCGCACGCCTATTCTGCCCGGTAGCCAGTAGCGTGCGCCCGGTGCGGTTTCTTTTTAGCCATTGTGAAATGCCCGCTGCCAGGATCATGATGACGATTGCCAGCAGCGGCACCTGTAACACGCGCATGCCCACCCAATCACTGAGCAGCGTCGGCGGTAGCGGGCTCGCGCCGCGATACAGGCTATCGCCAGCAATTGTGTAACAAACATAATGGCTGGCACGGGTCAGACGCCTTTAAGGCGCGGGCCAGCCTGAGAATAAATGGCCCGGTTAAGCAGACAGCTTTATTCAAGGACCCTAGCCCGTGGCGCGCGCTTTCATCAACCATTATTGGTTGCCGTATTTCCGTTAAGGACGGCAAGGCCGCCATCGGCAACAGAGACGTCACCAGAATACGAGAGGACCAGCAGGCGAGTTCAACGCTGGTCCATCTGCCAGCGGCAGGCGGCCGGTACGGCGCCCCGCCATCGGTAATCTGGCGGCGCCGGTGAACCTGACGCCATCGCGAACCACAAAATCAGGAGCCATTATGTCCACTAACGTGACCAAAGTCGCCGCCGCGCAACCGCAGTTGTCTCGATTTTCAGCCCGGCTGCGTGAGGGCGAGTCAGCACTTTACGCCTTGCTGCGCATCGTCTTTGCCCTACTGCTGCTCACGCACGACTTACCCAAAGCACTCGGCACCTCCCAAGGCTCCATGTCCAATCCTATGGCGCGCTCGATTGAGCTGATGCAGAACGCGATGGGCTTACCCTTCGCCCCGCTATTGGCGTTCATGATCATGCTGTTGGAAACGGGAGGCGCTGTCCTGCTGGCAATCGGTTTTTGTACCCGCCTCGTGGCATTGCTGTTTGTCGCACAGATTGCGGGGATAAGCTATGCCCTCGGGCCAACCTGGCCGTGGTTCGAGCGCGGCATTGAGTTTCCGGTATTAATGGGTTTTTTGGCGCTCTACATGGTGGCCCGGGGCGGCGGCGCCTGGGCATTGGATGCGCGTCTTTTTCGTTAACCGCTGCAATTGTTAACCCGTTCGGTACACTACGGCTTGCAGCGGCGTATAAGGAGAGAGAATGGCTTAACAGAAGGCTTTAACCCTTGCTGGTCATTGGCATCCAGCATACGCGTCATTGCGATGACGATTATCGTGCGCCGGGGGCCAATTGCTTATCAGGGCGCAGAACAAGGTGAGACGCAGCAGGTTACTTGGCAAAACGGAGCATCAAGCGGGAATAATCAGCTTATCCCCGGTAAAGGTTTCACCACGGACCCCGCGCCCAGGCAAACGGAAACCGGCCCCCTAATCTTCGTTATAGTGCTCTTTATAAGAGGCAATTTTGACGTCTTTCCTATAAGGCAAGGTCATTCTGACGTTTGCCAGCTGCGACAAATCAATATTGCCATAGACCAGCGCTTCCCCTTTGTCGGTGGCCCGGACAACACATTGGCCGTCCGGCGCCATGATCTGGCTGCCGCCAAAGAGGCGTAGATCGCCCTCCTCGCCCCAGCGGTTAACCGCGACCAGAAACACGCCGTTTTCCAGCGCCCGAGCGGCGCAGTTGATATCCCAAATATAGGCTTCAGCCTCGCTCCAGGCGGCAATCACAAACAGAATGTCGACCTGACGCAGCGCAAAAATGCGCGCGACTTCTGGAAACCCCAGATCATAGCAAACCATGACGCCTATCTTGCCCAAGGGCGTGGCGATAATTTCATACTGTTCGCCTTCGCTAAACCATTTTTTCTCGTCTCCCCATAAGTGAATTTTACGCTGCGCGTGCAGCCAGCTTTGACCCTCGGGCGCCCACACGCCTGCCGAGTTGTACACTTGGCCTGTTCTTTCACCGCGCTCAACAAAGCCGGCGATGATATGCAGCCCCAGTTCCCCGGCTAATTGTGACAGTAATTGATCGGTCTCCTCGCCCCGGCTTTCGCTAAGGTGCCATAATCTGGTTCCTAACAAATCAGGCGTATAGCCTGTCGTCGCTAATTCAGGAAAACAGATAACGTCAGCCTTATTATCAGCCGCCTCTTTACATAGAGAAGCGATATAACGCAGATTTTTTCTTTTGTTACCCAGCTCAGTATCAATTTGTGCCAATGCTACTTTAATCATATTAATTCCCTATATGATAAAATCACAAACAATAATGGAATAACGAAAGCCTACCCTACGGCCTATTCCCCGGAGAGTCAGATGCCGCCTTGCTCGCGTCCCTGGCACAGGCAGACAGGATGGCAATAGCGGTTGGCTTAGGCCGAAAACCACGTTTGCGCATTTTAGACATTTTCATATTCCATAATAGGTGCCATAAATAGAGTAAATATTACCTGATATCGAGGGTGTGGGCAGCCTTATTGCTTTCCGCTTCTTCGGTAAATAAGGATTTGTCGCTGGCATAAGGCGTGCTTGTGAGTCAATGCGTTATTGCGTAGTCATAACCAACGCGTTTCGCGGCGTTTAGGGGATAGAGTACCCCTCTATAAACTCGATGGCACTAATTGCAGTCAACAGCATGACCCGGCAATACACCTGCTGTCAGGTGAGTAACTAAGAATAACCAAACCTTTTATCGTCGTTCCGGGTCAAGCAAGATTGCAGCCAAATATCGCCCGTTAAGGTAAACACCGGTTGGCCGCACACCTCGCCACCGTCACATTAGCGCCGCCGCTGTACGTATGTGCCCAATGGTCAACCGAGCCGCGTCTTGCACGCATCCACTCTAATCCGCTTCGATCTGCCTTGCATAACGGCAATCAGTCCCGGTAGAAAAACGGATTATTCATTTTGTTATATTGACTTAGAGGCAGTAAATATTTCAGCGCCCCTAAAACTGTAAAACTTAATTGCAGCGCGTCGGTCGTCATAAGACCTTGAAATTTTCTTGCCATACGATGAAGTAATAAACCATGGCAACAATACATCTTTTAAAATGGCAACTATATCATCATATTAACCCAGGGCTTGCCTTAAGTTTTCCTCATTTTCCCCTCAATATCGATGCAAGATAGCCGTTATTGCAGCTTACCGCAGTTTGCGCGCACAGCCGTACTCACACATTAAGCGCGAGAAATTCCCAGCATAATGCTTAATAGAGAATATATTGATATTCAGGCACTTTGAACATGTCGCGCTGCGCTTTGCCCTGGGTCTGATGTCTTAACGGATAACGCGCCCCAGGCTCGGTAACCGATCATTGCCCACCGTCTAACGCAGCACGCCTTGCATGACGCATGTTCAACACAGGTGCAACAACAAGATGGCAAGGAATGAAATATGGACAATGAAATACGGCCAGGCGCGCGAGACCCTGGATCATCTGCATTATCGTTTTGATAATCGGCCTGGCGCTCACCGTCGGTGGCGTTTGGCTCCTCACTCTCGACGTCTCAGCTTATTATCTGGTTGCCTGGCTGGCGTTGCTATTATCAGCCGGACTATTGTGGGCCAAACGCAGTGCCGCCCAATGGGTAATGGCGCTCGTGCTTATCGCTACCCTGGTGTGGTCACTGTATGAAGCGGTGTTAAACTTCTGGCAGTTGGAGCCACGGCTGGTGATGCCTGCCGTCCTAGGTATTCTGCTCTTGTTGCCTTGGGTGCGACGAAAGCTATTTCCGCTGGCTCGGACCGCTAATCTGAGCTTGGTCGTGGCGACGGTGGCGGTGTTGGCTTTTGCCGCAACGCGGCAGGTGGGCATTGCCGGCAGTGCTGATTTCACCGCGCATGGCGATCGTTACTCTCCGTTGGATCAAATTAATGCAGGCAATGTGCAAAATCTGCAATTGGCGTGGCGCATGCGTACCGGCGAAGATCAGGGCGGTACCGATGCCGGTCACGAATTCAACTTTGAAGATACCCCAATCAAAGTCGACGACACGGTCTATGTTTGTACTGGCCATAGCTGGGTCGAGGCTATCGATGCCAGTACCGGTAAACTGAAATGGAAATTTGATCCCAACGCCGATACCCGCCCGGATGTTTATCTGGCCTGCCGCGGCGTGAGTTATTACAAAGCGCCGGCGGGAACCGTTACCGACTGTCCCGAACGTATCATCGCGCCGGTATTGGATGCGCGCATGATGGCCCTCAACGCCCAGACGGGTCAGCTCTGCCGGGATTTCGGCGATAACGGTTATATCTCGCTGAAGCAATATCTGGGCAATATGCCGGCGGGTTATCATTTTGTCACCACGCCACCGATGGTAGTCAACGATAGACAGATTCTGAGAAGAAAATCCATGACTAATGACCAACCGATGTATGAGCAAATCAAAATGTCTATTGACCGACGTATCGAGGCGGAAGAATGGCCGAGTGATTTTCAAATACCCTCAGAAGACCAGTTGGCCGAGGAGTTTGGCGTCTCCAGTCTCACCGTCAGGCGGGCGCTGCGCGAGCTGCAGGCGGAAGGCGTGCTGATCCGTATACAGGGACGCGGCACCTTTGTGGTCGGCCCGCGCATGCAGTGCGCAGTGTTTACCTTGTCCAATATTTCGGAAGACATCGCCCAGAGTGGCGGCGTGCATTCTTGCCAGGTGCTCGCCCATCTGACGCTGCCGCCAGACAGCCCGTTGCGCAGTATGCTGCCTTTGCCGGCCGGGCAAGACATCTACCATTCCCGCCTGTTGCATATCGAAGACGGCACGCCGATTCAACTGGAAGACCGGTTTGTCAACGCCGCGGAAGCGCCGGGCTATATGGCGCAGGATTTTACCACCCAGCCCTCCCACAGTTTTTTGGTGCGTAACACGACGGTGACGACGGTCGACAATATGATCCGCGCCGTACGGGCAAATGAGGAGGCCCAATCGCTGCTGCACATCGATGCCGGGCAGCCCTGCCTGCTGCTCGACCGTGCCACCTGGCGTGACGGCGTTCCCGTCACCCGCAGCCGTTTTCTTTATCCGGGAGACCTTTATAGTCTGCGCAGTTCCCATGAAGCGCGGCCCAGCCGTATTACTTCTTCTTTGTTCAACGTCAAAAACAGATAAGGTCTAGCCATGAGGGAGTTTATTCGTCGTCTTGAACAACGCGGTTGTCTGTTGGTGGTTGAAAAAGAGATTGACCCGTTTCACGAATTGGCCACCGTCACGCAGCTGGCGCAGGCGGCGATGGCCATTAGCCCTCTGGCGCTCGAGCGTTACCATCAGCGGTTGATGCAGGAAACGACGCTCTGGTGGCTGCTCAGCAATCAGGCACCACCGGTCTGATGCCGCGGTAAGGCCGACGGTGCAGTTTTTGCCGTAGCGCTCAGTGCAAGCCGCTATGCCGTTACCCTGCCCGTAGGTAACACCACAGCAAAGAACTTGCCTGTAACCCCTCATCGAGCAGGTTGCCGCAGGCTTTTTCACAGCGTCGACGCCAGCTTTAAGCCAAAACACGGTCTCTACTTTGCGCCTTAATTCAAGACGGTCGGCAGGTCATTACCGGCTGAGGTAGAATTATTTCCAGTAGCTAATAAAAATCGTTACATTATCGCCGTCGATCCGATGGCTTGTTCAATAATGAAATTAACATCAAACTGATAGGGGGTTAAACAAATGAGCAACTAAGTAGTAGATTGATGTCAATAACACGGGCGCGCTTATATAAGGCGCCATATTTACATCGGGAATGCATTCGACAATAACCGTTACGGTTACCGAAAAAATATTTACGTAATTTTAGGAATGTTTTAAGCAGCAGTATAAAAAAGAGGTATTCTTGCCTTTCAGGCTGACTTCTGGCGGAATATTTCCCCGCTATGCCCGGAAAGGGATAGTATAGCATTCTTTCACTACTGTATAGGGTGATAATGGATTAAGCACTTTACACGCCTGGCTTCCCAGCTCGATGCCAGCGGCTATGCGTCGTCGGCATTGGAGGCTGACGCCAGCAAGGGAGGTATTTTTCCTTAAACGGCACCGCACGCCTTTTTCTTTACGCTAAACATTATTCCTCTGACAATATAGAATTATTTCATTCACGGCGATTATCAATTGGGTTCGCCAATATTAACTCACAAAGGACACCCCTCATGAAAAGATCTTTATTATTTATTTCGTCGTTATTGCTGGCCAGTTTGAGCCTTCCGACTTTCGCCGCAGAGCCGATTAGCCGCCAGGAAGCCGTAGATAAACAGGCGCTGGGCACTATTAGCATCACTGGTGCCGCCACTTTAGATCACCTGGAGCATAATATTGCCCAGAAAGCAGACCAAGCCGGCGCGAAATATTATGTAATTATCGCAACGACCGGAAAGAACCGGCTGCATGGTGATGCCTTGATATACCAATGACGAACGCATGACGTCATGTTTGGAATTACTGTCGCAGCCTGGAAAGAGAACCGTTGCGGCACTCGCCCATGCCGCGTCTTTCAGGGTATGATGCCAAACAACAAATTGTTCATGCCTGGAGGCGAAAATGACGGCACGGGACCCGGCGCTGCCGCACTGTACTTGGGCACGCAACGATGCGCTCATGCGCGATTATCACGACACCGAATGGGGCGTGCCGCAGCATTACGATCGCCTGCTATGGGAAATGCTGATGCTGGAAGGGTTCCAGGCCGGCCTGTCCTGGATTACCGTGCTGCGTAAACACGCCGCTTTTCGCGAAGCGTTTTGCGGCTTTGATCCGCACCAGGTTGCGGCGTTTACCGAACATGACGTGCAACGTCTGCTTGGCAATCCGGGCATCATCCGCGCCCGTGCGAAGATTGAGGCCACGATCACCGGCGCCCGCATTTATTGCCAGATGGCAGCTCAAGGGGAATCATTCAGCGACTTTTGCTGGCATTTCACCAACGGTCAGGTGCTGGAGGGCGACAGGGTGACGCAGATCGCCTCCACGCCTCTTTCAGCGCAGATCTCGGCAGCTCTGAAAAAACGGGGCTTCAAATTCGTCGGGCCAACAATCGTCTACGCCTGGATACAGGCCGTAGGGATAGTAAACGACCACAGCGCTGAATGCTTTTGCCGGCGGCGACAAGACGCCGGTTACTGAGCGTTGCCGAACCATAGAGTGCGGGCGTTGCCTGGGGGGTGTTATGTGCCCGTCCGGTTTGCGGTCGACCCTCCACCCAGTCGGGGCACAATCGCCATCAGCGCCGGTGATATTGCACGCCAGCATTACTGCCCAGCGGTAATGCCGCACGCCATTACTGCTGCCCGGCGCGATAAGTGTAAGATGCCGTCAGGCGCGGTCTCGCCGGACGCGTTGCAGACTGTCTGCCAAAGCCCCGTCCAGCGTGCCCACCAGCCAGTCTATATCCCCCATCTGGAACGCCAGCGGCGGACGCAATTTTAAAACGTTGCCGAATGAGCCTGCGACAGCGGTCGCGCAAGGCCTCAATGACTTCCAACGCCAGCGCTTTATCCGGTGTTTTACACTCTCGATCGCTCACCAACTCAAAACCAATAAACAACCCCGCGCCACGCACGTCGCCCACGCAGGGATATTTTGCCGCCAGCGTCTGCAGTTCCGCCTGCAGCCGGTTGCCTACGTCCAGGCTATGGGCCTGGAGACCTTCACGCGCAATCACCTCCAGCACCACCCGCGCGGCGGGACATCATCGCACTGGAAGCACAGGGGATACTGCGGCGGGTCCACGGTGGCGCAGTGGCGGTCAGACCGGCGTCGGAGCCGCCGCTTGCCGTTCGCAGCGGGGTTCGGGCCAGGGAGAAACACGCCATTGTCCGTGCCGCGACGCGGCTGTTGCAGCCAGGACAAACCCTGTTTCTCGACGCCGGCAGTACTACCACGATGCTGGCGGAGGAATTAAGCGCCTTGGCCGGTTTGACCATATTGACCAATAGTCTTGACGCCGTGCGCAAACTGGCGGCGGCCGGTGAGTGCAAGCCCTGCACACATCAGATGACGCTTATCGGCGGTGAGCTGGCGCCCGGCGGACATGCGATCATCGGTGCTACCGCAATCGCCAGTATCTATCGCTATCGGGCGGATTTTGCCATACTGTCGCCGGTCGGTATTGATGCGCGCGAAGGCGCCAGCAGCTATGACCATCAGGAGGCCGAAGTGGCGCGAGCGATGGCGCAGCGGGCGACCCGACTGGTTATTCTGGCGGATCATGGCAAGCTTGGCGTCACCAGTCGCGCGGTTTACGCTTCCCCGGACGGTATTGCGCTGCTGATAACGGATAAAGCCGCGGCGGACAAACCGGCGTTCCAGGCGTTAAATCGGGTATTGACCGAGGTCATCGTCGCAGGATAAATGAACTATGCTTATCACTTCGCAGGACGTAGCGTCATGCGCCCCCGTCTGCGGCTGATATCAGCAGCGCGGTTAATCGCCGGAGAGGGCTGCGGATGTCGCCGCCTTCGCGCGGAGATGCAACGCGGCCACGCCGTCCCGACAGGCAAGCAGCGACGCATCCCCACCCGAGCCAGAGAGACTATCGATGAACAGCCGCAAACGGGATTTCCCAACGGAAAAAGCGCGTCAATATCTGGAACCTGGTCCTATAGTGCTGCTCTCTTCGCACTACCCGGCCAGAACAATGTTATGACGCTGGGATGGCATACGATGCTGGAATTTTCCCCTTCGCTGCTAGGCTGCGTTATTGCCGCCGGTAATCACAGTTTCTCACTAGTTCGGGACAGCGGCGAATGCGTGATCAATCTGCCCACCACCGACCTGACCGAATAAGGTGGTAAAGATAGGTAACACCCACGGCGCAGAGGTGGACAAATTCCAGGCGAATGATCTGATACCGCTGAAGGCAGAGCGGGTCAGCGCGCCGCTTATTGCCGAATGTCACGCCTGCTTCGAGTGCCGCCTGTTTGATGATCAACTGGTGGACCGCTATAATTTTTTTATCTTCGAGATAGTGAAAGCCCATGTCGTCGCGCGGCTGCAACACCCGCAGACGCTGCATTATACCGGAGAGGGCGTGTTTATGGTGGCGGGGAACATCATTAGCCGGCACAGTCAGTTCAAACCCGAGATGCTGTAGAGCTCTTCTCGTCGACCCACCTCTTTATCCGGGTACCGCGCGCCGTGCTATTACCGTTAGCTACCCCGCTCCGGAGCCCTGCGCGGGCCAAAATATTTGCGCACCGGGACCTGCCTTGGACACTCTTGGGGTCAGCGGTCTGTCCTTTAGCGCGGCGCCGTTTTCGTAACGGGGGTTAAGCTGCCCATAGCGCCACTCTGCGTTGTCGCCCCGGACGTGGGCCATGTGCGGCGGCAGAATATCTTGTCGTGGCGGAGAATATGATCGACGTTGAGCGTTACCGGCGATATGATGTGGCCGCTCCGGCATGTCAGTCACCCGCCGCCACCACTTCGGCCAGGCCGGGGGCGCTTGCCCTGATTTGGTGCTTCGGCACCAGCAGGGTGACACTGCCGCACCGCATTATCGCCTCCGCGCTGAGCGTTAATGCCTGCGGGACCTTCATGCCCGTTGAGAACCTGATTAATCACCCTTAATCGGGTTTTTTCTGTCCTGCGCCGGTGTCAGAAGAATGGCATAACGATTGCTTGGGCAGTGCAGACATCTTCTCAGAGATTAAAACACATGTTGGAAAAATTATTTAAATTAACGGCCCACCGCACCACGGTACGCACCGAGATTGTCGCGGGCCTGACGACCTTTTTGGCAATGGCTTATATTTTGTTCATTAATCCGACGATCCTCAGCACTACCGGCATGGATAAGGGATCAGTGTTTGTCGCCACCTGCCTTGCGGCGGCGATTGGCTCCATGCTGATGGGATTTATTGCCAACTACCCAATCGCCCTGGCGCCCGGTATGGGGCTGAACGCCTTTTTCACCTATACCGTGGTCCTGCACATGGGTTACACCTGGCAAATCGCGTTGGGTGCGGTGTTCCTATCGGCTCTGATTTTCTTTGCACTGTCAATTTTCAAAATTCGCGAATGGATTATAACCAGCATCCCTTTGCCGCTGCGTTCGGGGATTGCCGCGGGCATTGGTCTCTTTCTGGCTATCATCGCGCTCCAGGGCGCCGGCATCGTGGTGGATAATCCGGCGACGCTGGTCGGCATGGGCGATCTCACCCGGCCTGGCCCGCTGTTTGCCATGCTGGGCTTCATTGTCATCGTGGTGCTGGAAGCGCGGCGGGTCCCGGGCGCGGTATTAATCGGTATCCTGACGATCACTTTTCTGTCCATCGCGGTGGGCCTCAGTCCGTTTGCAGGCGTGGTCTCCATGCCGCCGTCGATCGCGCTGACCTTCCTGCAATTGGATATCCGCGGCGCCTTGGACATTTCGCTGGTGAGCGTGATCTTCGCCTTCCTGTTCGTGGACGTCTTTGACAACTCCGGCACGCTTATCGGGGTAACCAAACGCGCCGGACTGGCGGATGAACAGGGCAATATCCCTAAAATGGGCAAAGCACTCGTGGCCGACAGCGCCGCGGCCTTGTTTGGCTCGCTCCTGGGCACCTCCACCACCACCAGCTATGTTGAATCCGCCGCAGGCGTCAGCGCCGGCGGCCGTACGGGTTTGACGGCGATTGTGGTCGGTATCCTGTTCCTGCTCAGCCTGTTTTTTGCTCCGCTGGCTTCAAGCGTGCCCGCTTTCGCCACTGCACCGGCGCTGCTGTTTGTAGCGGTGCTGATGACTTCCGGCCTGGCGGAAATTGATTGGAAAGATATCACCGTGTCGGCTCCAGTCACCGTAACGGCCCTGACTATGCCCCTGACGTACTCAATTGCCAACGGCATCGCCTTCGGTTTTATCACCTGGACGCTGGTGAAATTGCTGACGGGTCGCTACCGGGATCTGAATGTGGCACTGATTGTACTGTCGGTTCTGTTTGTTATCAAGCTGGGCTGGCTTAGCGCCTGACCCGTCAGTGGACCGCCCGGCGCACGCCGACGCGGTCCGCACGCCCTGCGGTGGCGCAGCCCTCCCGGCTCTTGCCGACCATCGCGTCGATCCCGCCAGGCCAGCCAGTCGGTTTCTTTGCTGCCGTACTCGAAAAACATTGCCGTCATGCTCCCCTCATGCTATGGCGTAGCTGCCGCGTTAAGTTTAGTTATCAACAATTAATTATATTAATATGTCATTGGTTGTATTTATCGATAAAAAAAGGCCGGGGAGCGCCCGGCCTGCTGAAGCTATCTCTATAGCCAATGCGGCATGGACCGCGGTTAAGGCTGTTTATCAATCACGCTATTGAGCGCCTTGACTTCCCCAATCGCCTTCAGTTTTTTCGACAACTCGCGGCGCTCTTTCGACAGCTCGGCGTTCTTAATGATGTAGTCATCAACGCGATCTTCATAATCGGTGCGCATATTGCTAATAATCGCCTGGATTTCCTCAATGGACATGCCCGATTTGATGTAGTCGCTCAGGTTGTCCAGCAGCAGCACACGCTTCTGGTTATCGCGGATTCTCTTCTCATTGTCGGCAATCTCGCGCTGCAGCTTGTTTTTGCGGCGAAACATGCGCACGAATTCCAGGACATCGTGGAATGAAGGCTTAATGTGATCCATTTCAGTTTCCTTGCTTAGCTGATACGTTAAATTCTTTGCAATGCTGCGTGCTTACAGAGTAGCAGCTATGCACCACTTTGGCATGCCCCCATTCTACCCGCTTTTTGGCGACGGCAAAAATCTGTGCGCACGAACGAGGACGCCTTATGACTCCTCGGGCGCCTACCCGGGCGCGGCGCCGCTTATGGCATCGACCGGCGAAGCGCGATACACAGCAATTGCGCCAACTGCTCCAGCTGTTGGCAACGATTGGCTCGGGATTCCCCTCGCGCAACGCTTCCGCCAGCGTGGCCAGCGTCCGCAGGGTTCTGATTTGCGTGCTGCGCAACGACGTCGCGTTTAACAACAAAAAATGGCTCGCGCGCGAGGCCCACCACGCTTCTATCTGCATTTCCAGCACGCAGACCATATTGCAGCTTAGTGTTTGGATCGATTCCATGACCGGTTTCGGCAGGCCGGTTTCTTTGCTTGCCGGCGTCAGCAGCGCGCGGATTTTGACGACATCATTCAGTACGGTCTTTAAAAGCCCCTCCAGCCGTGGCCGCTCGATAATATTGGGCGAGATGTACGCCGCATAAATTTTGCTGATGGCCAGCAGGCTAAAGCGCATCTGCATGCGCCAATGGATAAACGCCCGCTGCGGGTAAATACTGGTGAATAACAGCGCCAGCAACGACCCTATCACCACATCCCCGCTGCGCCACAGAGCGGTGCGCATGTCCCCCGCGCCGGCGCCGCATACCACCGCCATCGTGATGCCGATCAAAAGCGCCATATAGGAGCGTTTGCCGAGAGTAAGATAGCCACTGAAAAACATCACCAGACCAGCATGACCGGCAATGAAATGAGTTCGAGACGCAGGGCGATAAGGCCTGACGCCGCGCCGAAAACCGTTCCGGCAATACGCTGGAGCGCGCGTTGCAGCACATTGCTCCAAAACGAGATAGGCCCCATGACCACCACCAGCGTAATCAGGGGCCAGGTGCCTTCCGGCAGCGCCAGCAGACGCACGATCAAGAAGGTAATCACGAACGCTAGAGCGATGAGCAGGCCATGGGCGATACAATAATGCTGGTAAATACGGTATTCAAGAGGAGAGATCTTTTTGTCGAGACGCACGCCGGAGTAACCAAAAACCAGGGAAATATCTATTCCACCGACATGGCGACCTCAGGTTTTGCGCGAAACACCACCACAACCTGATGACGGCGCTGGGCGGCGTTGACAGTGGCACGAGGTGGCGGTGCCATGCTGTGGCTTAGCGGCTGTGCCTGGCATGGACCTGAACGTGGCCTTGCCGGCCAGGATTATCTTTCGTGCAGGCCTCCCTCGATGCCCCATACCCTCGCAGGCGGTTTCAACAACCAGAGGGCGGCGGCCATAAACGCGGTGCCATGGCAGGAACGGCAGGCCACTGCAAGACGCTCAAGCAGCAGGAACATGACAGGCAACGGCTGGACGCATGGCGTCAGGAACAACAGGCAACACTGAGACGGTTTGCCCTGCGGTCACAGGGAGACTTTATCGGCTGCCTCCGGGACGGTAGGCGCCCTTTCTGGCAGTTGATGGGCTATTGCAAACGTATTCTCGTAGGGTTGAGGTTGCTGCAACCCTGAGGCACGGGCGATGAAGATAAAAGTAAACGGTTACATTTCCCTCGCCTCATACAGGTAATGTTGCCACGGCGTAAATGAAATGCTGAGTCGTTTTTAGTCTGGGGAAAAATAACTTTAACTTAAACAGCCATTGTCAAACGGCCGCTAAGTCAGTTTAATAATAGCCCTGCCCGCAAAAAAAACTCTGCCGTTTCATGAACAACCGTGATTATTCGGCTAATGAGCAATCCTTATTTCTTTTCGTCTTATCATTTTAAATACACGCTTTTCAGAATTGTTATTTGGTATTCAACTGCGATTTAGGTCTGTATGTTTATGATGTAGGCCATCTAATCGTAATTCCGGCTTCGGACATTTCATATTGGTTTACTTTTTTATGCATCTCATACACAAATTACGCAATAGAATCTTAATGACCCGTTATTTTTCCTGGCGGGGAGTATTTATAATCTGTTTATTATTTTGGATCGTTGTTGTTGCAGTCGTTCTGCGCTGGCTGGCTTGATAGAAATGCGTTTGTCGCGCGCAAGCCGGCCCCGCAGCGCTCTCAAACAATCTACTCTGAGGCATCCGACAACGGCCGTGGCCAGAAATATTATCCCGTCTCCCCTATACATAATACCGCGCTTCTGTGCCGGTAGTGGCTTTTACGCCGTAATGCAAGACCTTCGCTCGGTCAGACGGTGTCTTGCAAACGGTTTCAGTCACGCTCAGGCCGACATTAATCGAATACGCCCATCATAGCGATTAACGGCGTGACCGATTCCGATTGCTCTGACATTTCCGGCAGAGGTTCCGGCACGGCGCAACGCCAAGTTTCCCGGATCAGAAGACGGGTCGGCCTCAGAGAAAAGCGGTGTTGCTCGACACCGTGCTGATTCACCCGCAACTGGATATGTACGGTACTGGATAACGTGGCCGAGCCTTCTGGCTCGACCGGCGTGTTTTCACAGCGAAGGGTTGGGCCAAAGCCTACAATCTGCCAGCATAAGGTTGCAGCGATATTCACCCCCTCGCCCGGTCCCACCTCAAAGCTTACCGTTGGTTTCGCCAACTGTAGCCAAGTCCTTGATAGCATATCCGGTCAGGCTGGCCGCCATCGAATTGTGACAGGATATGCTGTCCTAGCGCTTCAGCCACACCCGCGGGGTTGAGCAAGCGGGTGTGGGCCAGCAAACCCAGCGCATTGTCCTGTACCAGCGCGGATAATTGCGCAAGCGCGACGTGGGCGTCGGAGTGCCAGCGACGCAATACCAAGCATTGTGCCATGCCCGCAGGCCCTTTTGGACCCACAACCGCGTTTCCCGTTCCGCCGGTTGGACTGTCAACGCCATGCCCTGTTCCCAGGCCCGACCGAACGCCGGGTTAATCGCCCATTTACCGCGCATCACCGGGTGTTTCACCGGCAAGGTGAAACCACGGCGTTTATCGAGCCGCCTATGTTCATCCGGCTCGACTTCTCGCGCCAGCGTGGCGGTCACCGTGCTAATTTCATCCGGCAAAGAAGGGGTCGCGGTGATGGCGGCATCCGGCAAACGGCGAAGAAAAGCCAAGAGATTCTCCCGCAGTTGCCGGAACCGTTGGCCGACCGCTGTCGGCAGCGCGGCCAGGGAGGCCTCCAGCGCTGGCAGATGGCCGCACACGTAAGCTTTGAGCACCAAGTGGGTCACAGCCTGCGGCGTCATATCGGCGGTAGCTTTGAATGAGCCGGAGAAGCCTCTTACAAATAACTTACCGATATCGCTTGCCGCCGGCTGGAAACCCAGGCACTGATTGAGCCCACCTTTTTGTCGGTACAGGGTACGGAACAAATCCCCCCCCCCCGATGCGAGAAGCCAGGCTTTGACCGGCTGTGCCGGCGAGCACTTGTCGTTCGGCGCAAGCAGTCTGCGTAAATACCAGGCGGCCGCATGGTGGCCAAAACACGTGGGAGGATATTTGCCCGTATCGAGAATCGCCCGTTTAAGCGCTGACATCAGCAGCGCCGTGAGCAAGCGCCCGCTGGTCACCCCAGCCAACGCATTGCGTAGACCCGTGCGCAATACCGCCTCGCCATTCTCCTGACGGCTGAGCGTTGTTAGCACCCGTTCCAAAGGATGGTCCGCCACCTCTGGAGGAATCAATTCAGTCAAGGAGGCCGCCAGAGACTGGAGCCAGGGTTGATAATCCCGGGATGCCAGTAAATGCCGGACGAAATTCGCCGCGCCCTCTTTAAATTGCTGATGGGTTTCGGCAAACAATACCGAGCGGCCAAACGCCACCAGATCCACGTCATAGTCTTTGAAGGTGGGGACATTGTGCAGCGTCGCTTTCCCTAAACGCAGCATATCGGCGGCAATACCGTCCGCCAGGCGATCGCGGTTCAGGCTGCCGCAAGTTATACGACTGGCCAAATGATTCAACCATGACGCTTTGTCCAACAGGGCATAGGTCGCGGTGCGCAAAATAAAACCGGCGCGGGAGACATGTTCCATAATTACCTCAATGCAAAAGGGTTTGTCGACTGCGGTGCGCTTTGAACGCCGAGATGGCAAGCAATATCGGGCAAAGTTTTCAGCCAGTAATGCGACTGATCGATGAGATTTTCAATATTTTCCAACGCGCTTTGGGAACTGTTGTAAGCCAGATCCATCAAAAAAACAGGATAATTCTCTGGCCCCCGACATCGTAACCAAACCAGCAACGATGGGTAGCGATACCAAACAGCTGTACTTGCAATAAGGAGGCGAAAAACTCCCCTGAGAGTTCCCCGGTGATGGCCATCACCGGCGAAAAAATATAGACGCAACCATTATGGTGCTCCAGAGTCACCCGAATATTCTTATCGAATTCCAGCGTGCAACCGCCGCTGTCGATCGCTTCGTCAAGATTTAAATGGGTTTCCACAGAGAGCACATGTAATAATTGTTCAAACGTCATTATTATCACCATTCGTGGGCAACAGATACGAGCGTTCCGCATCCAATCGATTGAAATACAGCTAATATTCTGTTTTTAGGCTGACGCGTTGTTTAATGTCCTGCGGATCCTTCCGGGCGCACTGTCGTTACTTGCCGAGGTCTGCGTTGGCGTTCTTGAGATAGCCGTCAACGAAAGACACTTTATTAACTATAAATTAAACGAATAGGGATGATTGGCGCGCCGGCAATAATCAGGTTAATGTGAGTTTTCCTGACGGTGAATGCACAGCCTGCGCCGCATCCCGAGGCGGGATAGGATATTCTCGAAGGTAAAAGCACCGGAGAGCTCTAGAACGCATGGTCAGAATTTGCCTCTCCCCCTATGCACGTCATTACGGTAATATCGTCAACGTCAGCACCAGGCAATCGGCACCCCCTGAACATAATGGACGGCATAAAAATGACATATCAAGGAATTCAGTACCCTACCAGGAAGGGGGCACAACATGGCTAACCCGTCAACGCGCCCCACTTTTCTGGTGCACGATTACGAAACGTTCGGCAAGTATCCCGCTCTTGACCGGCCAGCGCAGTTCGCGGGGATACGCGCCGATAGTCAATTTGAGACCCTGGGCGAGCCGGAGGTCTTTTTTTGCCGTCCGGCCGACGATTATTTACCGGACCCGGAGGCGGTAATGATTACCGGCATTACGCCTCAGCAGGCCCTGCGTGACGGTGTCACAGAAGCGGAATTCGCCCGCCGTATACATCAATTATTCAGCGTGCCCGACACTTGCATATTAGGTTACAACAACGTCCGCTTCGACGATGAGGTCAGCCGCAACCTGTTTTATCGCAATTTTTACGATCCCTACGGCTGGAGCTGGCAGCAGGGTAATTCCTGTTGGGACCTGCTCGACGTCGTGCGCGCCTGCTATGCCCTGCGCCCCAACGGCATCGAATGGCCGCTGAATGACGACGGGCTGCCCAGCTTCCGGCTTGAGCATCTGACCCGGGCCAACGGGATTGAACATGCCAACGCGCATGATGCCATGGCCGACGTCTATGCCACTCTGGCGATGGCCAAACTGATGCGTCAGGCGCAGCCGAAGCTGTTCGATTATCTCTACCGCCACCGCGGCAAGCGGCAGTTGAAATCGCTTGTCGACATCGCGACGATGAAACCGCTGGTGCATGTTTCGGGTATGTTTGGCGCCGCCCGGGGCAACACCGCCTGGATTGCGCCGCTCGCCTGGCATCCCGACAATCCAAATGCGCTTATCGTGTGCGATCTCAGTGGCGATATGCAGGTGCTGGCGGATTTGGACAGCGATGCACTGCGTACCCGACTGTACACGCGACGCGACGCGCTGGGTGACAATACCGCGGTTCCCTTGAAATTGGTGTACCTGAATAAGTGCCCGGTGCTGGCGCCCGCCAATACGCTACAGCCAATGGATGCCGAACGCCTCGGTATTCAGCGTCAACGCTGTCTGGATAATTTGACCTGGCTGCGCGCGCGGCCGGAACTGCGCGAGAAAGTGGTGGCGCTATTTGCCGAAAGCGCGCCTTTTAAGTCTTCGGATGACGTGGATGCTCAGTTATATGATGGCTTTTTCAGCGATGCCGACCGCGCCGCGATGGAGATCATTCTCGCCACCGCGCCGGAAAATCTGCCGGCGCTGGATATAAGCTTTGTCGACGCGCGCCTGAAGCCGTTGCTGTTCCGCTATCGCGCGCGCAACTTCCCCCACACGCTGGACCACAATGAGCAGTTACGCTGGCTTGAGCACCGCAAAACCCGCTTCACCCAGCCGCGGCTGGAGGCCTATGTGCAGCAGTTGGAGACGCTATATCTGGCCCATGAAGGGGATGAGCACAAAACGCGGCTACTACGCGCGCTGTTCGAGTATTTGCAGACATTGTAACGGGAAGGCTGCGGCGCCGCGCGGCGAAAACCACGTGTCATCAACAGCAGATACACCGCGGCGCCCCAACTGAGTCCGAGCATCATGGAGCTGGCCTCCAGATTAAGCCACAGCAGGCCTACCTTCAGCACCCCCACCAGCGGCAGCAACAGATATTGCAGGTGATCGCGCCAATGGCGGCGACACTGTTCCCGCAGCCAGAATTGCGCGATAACCGACAGATTGACGAAGCTGAACGCGACCAGCGTGCCGAAGTTTATCAGCGCGGCTGCGGTGACCAGATCAAATGACACCGCCGACAGGGCAATCAGGCCCACCAGCAGTACATTGAGGGCCGGCGTGCGCCAGGTGGGATGGACAAAACCGAAAAAGCGCGCCGGAAAAACGCCGTCGTGCCCCATGATGTACAACAGCCGTGAAACCCCAGCATGGGACGCCATGCCAGACGCCAGCACCGTTACGCAGGAAAAACACGAGCACCACCGACTGAAACAGCGCCTGCAAATAAATTTTGGCCAACAGAATGTTGATCATCGGCATAAAGAGATAATCCAGCAGCGACGACCACCTCACCATGAAGCCGACGCTGGGGCTAATGGCTTTTTGCGCATAGGTATAGCATAGGTATAGGCCGAGCCGGCTGAGAGAAAAGCGACGGACCAGCTTGCCGTAGCTGAGCGCGGTGAGTGCGGTGAACAACACGGCACACAGCGCCCGCATAAGCGGTCGCCATATGCCCGTCGGTCAGGCCCAAGACGATACCGAAAATATCGAACAAGGTCATCGGTTGCAGGTAGGCCAGGCCTATCACCACCACCTGAAACAAGGTCAGGGTTTTTCTTAACGTAGCGCGTCCGGAGGGCGCCGACCCTGCCATCATATTCTGCCCCATAGCTCTTTACGTCCTCATGCACGCACGAAGGTGCCTCATCGGGTAACTACACGTCGCGCGCCTGCCACCCTGCGCGAAACAACGATGAAAAAACCGGCGCCGTGAGGCGCCGGTTTTTTCGGGCGGTATTTTGCTACAGCGACGCCGGGATGGCAAGCTGCACCGCTTCAGGCATTGTTCAGCATCCAGTCGATTTCGGTGGTCGTCACCCGCCGCTCGAACTGACTCAACTCGGCGGTTTTACAGGTATGAAACAGACGTCAAAAACGCTCACCGAGCAGGGCCTGCAGGCGGGTATCATTGGCGAACGCCGTCAGGGCTTCGCACTGACGCAGCGGCAGTGGTGTCCCCCCTGCCAGCGCATCTTTGCCGTGTACCCTCGCCGGCAACGGCGCCACGACTAAATACGGGTTGGCACACGGTACTCCAGACAGCAATTATACGCATCGCTACAGGCAATACGCACGGCCACCGTCCGGTTGTTAAAGTCCCAATTTGCGAGCAACGGGACGTAACCGCCCGGCTGAAAACGGCGGAAAGCGTTAACGTTAGGTGCCAGCAGCGCTATGGAAGCCGGCAACAAATCCAAGACACCGGCGATAGCGCGCGCCATCAGCGGCGACGGGCGCCCATGCGGGCCGATAAAGCCATTGTTGCCCGCGGCATCCCGTAAACTGAGGTGGATATGCAGACCGCTACCGGTCCAGGCTTCATAGAGTTTAGCCATTAAGGTCGCAGTCAATCGATACTTCTCCGCTACCCGACGCACCAGCCGTTTTAACTGCAACGCCCGATCGCAGGCTTCAAGCACGTTCTCGCTATGGACGAGATTGATCTCGAACTGCCCCGGTGCGGATTCCGCCACCGCCCCCTCCGTGGGTGACCCCTGAAGGCGCGCCAGCCGGCGCGATATCGTCCAGGACCGCAGCACAGCGGTCCAGTCTGTCCAGCGAATACACCTGACAGTGTTCTTGACGCAGCTGACCGTGGTGCCCACGGGGCGGCTGCGGCAAATGCGCCGCATTACGCCGCCGGTCAAGCAGATAAAATTCCAGCTCCGCCACCACCACGGGATGGAGGCCACGCTCAAGCAACTGCTACCAGAGGCGGTTGAGCACATTGCGCGGCTCGACAGCGAAAGGCTGACCGTCAGTATCCTGCATGGTTAACTGCAACTGGGCGCAATGGGCCGGATCGGCCGCGGAGGGTTTAAGGGAGCCGGCGAGCGGCAAACAAAGCAGGTCGGGCATCGCAACCGTTTCGCCGGTCACGGTCATGGCATACACCGAGGCGGGAAAATAAAAACCGCGGCGCAAATTGCGCACGCTGGAAAGAGCAACACATTTACCGAGAAAACTACCGTTAAGATCCGTCAGCAGGAGTTCCACCTACCGGGTATGAGGATAGCGTTCCAGATACGCCATAACTTCGCTCTGGAACGCGCTAGTTCGACTCACTGCGGGTCCGGGGTCGAAAACCGCCGGGCTATCTGCCAGATTTTCCATAGGTCACCTACGAACGCCTGTGGCCGTCGCGTTTAAGCGCAACGTGAGTGCTACGTAGTAAAAAGCAACACCCCTTATCAACCATAGCGGTAAGCCCGCCGGCTGGCAAATCACGCCGGGCCCTATGACGTCAGGCTAAGGGCATGAAGGCAGGATCGGGATAGAGATAATCGAAGCCCAGCTCTTTACAAATCCGGCTGCCGTCAATAATTTTTCCCTCACACGCGCCGCGGTCCGCCAGATAGACCGGGGGTGCCACCCCTAAGGCCCAGGCCATGGCCGGATAATAGTCTCGCTTGGCGGGATGCCCCGGCGCACATAAATTATAGCGATGTCCGCCGCGCGGCCGCTGAAGCAGCAGGGTAATGGCGCTAATAACATCCGCCAGATGGACCAGATTGACCCCCTGCCCGCCGCCCTGCAGGCCTTGTTTCCCCGCCAGGAAGCGCCCCGTGTGGCGGCCCGGCCCTACCAATCCCGCCAAGCGCAGGATATCCACCGAGGTGTGGGGTAATTGATGCAACCAGTTCTCCAGCTCGACCAGACACATGCCCGCCGGCGAGCACGGTGTGGTCGGGCTTTCCTCGCGCTTTACGCCGGGTCCCTCGCCATACACCGATGTCGAACTGGTGAAAATAATGCGCGGCACCGCGGCCGCCAGCGCGCTGTCCACCACCTGCTGGACCGCCAGAAAATAGTTGTCGGCCCCCTCCACCGTGTGGCTGGCGGGCAACGTTATGATAAGCGCATCCGCCTGGAACAGCGCCGCCAAATCGTCCGGATCGGCCTCCGGCAGCGGCGTCAGGTTCAGTTGATAACATTCGATACCGCTCATGCGCGCCGCCTCGACACCGTCCGGCTGCGTTTTGCTGCCCACCACCTGATAGCCGCGGGCCAGTAAAGATATCGCCAACGGCATTCCCAGCCAGCCCAATCCGACAATCGCCACTTTTTTCATTGCGCCCACTCCCGTTTGTTCTCCCGCTTCCGGTAAGCTTAACGCGTTGCGGCCGCGAAAGCGCCGGGTGCCGACACAAAAAAGTGTTGCACTCTGCATCAAACATGGTTAGGTTATAGGCATTGTTTACTGAAAATTCAGTAACGCAACCTGTGAAACAAGCAATGACGAATATTCTGATCAACCATCATCGCCATCATCCTGACTAGTCTTTCAGGTGATGAGTGCTGGAAGACGCTTTAATCTTCCAGTGGCGCAAGAATGTTCAGAGAGAGCCCTCGGAAGATTTCTTCCGAGGGCTTTTTGGCTTGGATAAATAATTCAGTTACGGCAGAGGACATCATGTTGGACAAATCACGGTTACGGATAGCAATGCAGAAATCAGGCCGGTTAAGCAAAGAATCGCAGCAGTTGCTGGAACAATGCGGCATAAAAATCAATCTGCAACAGCAGCGCCTGCTGGCCTTTGCGGAAAATATGCCAATTGATATCATGCGAGTGCGCGACGACGATATCCCGGGTCTGGTGATGGACGACGTGGTGGACCTCGGCATCATCGGCGAGAACGTATTGGAAGAGGAATTGCTGACCCGCCGCGCCCAGGGAGAAGATCCCCGTTACTTTACCCTGCGCCAGCTGGACTTCGGCGGTTGTCGACTGTCGATAGCACTGCTACTGGACACCCCCTGGACCGGTCCCGAATGCCTGCGTGGCAAACGCATCGCCACCTCCTATCCGCATTTGTTAAAACAGTACCTGGATAAACTCGATATCACCTTCAAGTCCTGTCTGCTGAACGGTTCGGTAGAGGTCGCACCGCGCGCCGGTCTTGCCGATGCCATCTGCGATTTGGTGTCCACCGGCGCCACCCTTGAGGCCAACGGATTGCGCGAGGCGGAGGTAATTTATCGCTCCAAGGCCTGCCTTATCCAGCGCGACGGCGAACTGTCGGTGGCGAAACAATCGCTGGTGGATAAGCTCCTTATCCGTATTCAAGGAGTTATCCAGGCCCGGGAATCGAAATACATCATGATGCACGCCCCCACCGAGCGGCTGGATGACATCATCAGTCTGCTGACCGGCGCGGAGCAGCCGACCATCCTGCCGCTGGCGGGGGATCAACACCGTGTGGCGATGCACATGGTCAGCAGCGAAACCCTGTTCTGGGAGACCATGGAAAATCTGAAGGCCCTCGGCGCCAGCTCGATTCTGGTGTTGCCCATTGAAAAGATGATGGAGTGAGAACCATGACCGCCACAGTTTTTTCCCAACCGGTGCGCTGGCGCGATTGCGATGCGGCCCAACAGGCGCGACTCCTGACCCGTCCGGCGGTGGATGCCCAGGCGGACATCAGCGCCACCGTCAGCGCCATAGTGCAGCAGGTCCGTCAGGAGGGCGACGCTGCGCTGCGGGCCTTGAATGCCTGTTTTGACCGCACCGAGACGCCGCAACTGCGCATTACGGATGCGGAGGTGGCGCAAGCCGCCCAGCGTTTGTCGCCGGCGATTAAGCAGGCGATGGCGGCGGCTGTGGCGAATATCGATACCTTTCACCGCGCCCAGCAGTTGCCGGAGGTCGATGTGGAAACCCAGCCCGGCGTGCGCTGTCACCAGTTGACCCGGCCGGTGGCCGCGGTGGGGCTCTACATACCGGGCGGATCGGCGCCGCTGCTCTCCACGGTGCTGATGCTGGCGACGCCGGCGCGCATCGCCGGCTGCCGGCGGGTGATCCTCTGCTCACCGCCGCCCATCGCCGATGAAATTCTGTATGCCGCATCGCTGTGCGGAGTGCAGGACATTTATCAGGTCGGCGGCGCGCAGGCAATTGCCGCCATGGCGTTCGGCACCGAGACCATCGCCAAGGTCGACAAGATTTTTGGCCCGGGCAATGCCTGGGTGACCGAGGCGAAACGCCAGGTCAGCCAGTGCCTGGACGGGGCCGCTATCGATATGCCCGCCGGGCCGTCTGAAGTGCTTATCATCGCCGATGCTCAGGCCAATCCGGCGTTTGTCGCTGCCGACCTGCTGTCGCAGGCGGAACACGGCCCCGACTCGCAGGTGATCCTGCTTACCCCCGACGCAAATCTGGCGCAGCGGGTGGCTCGGGAAACCGAACGTCAGTTGCAATCACTCTCCCGCGCCGCTATCGCCCACCAGGCGCTGGCCGGCAGCCGTCTTATCATTGCCGCCGATCTGGCCGAATGCGTCGCCATTAGTAACCGCTATGGACCGGAGCATCTGATTATTCAAACCCGCGATGCGGGGCGCTGGGTAGAGGACATTACCAGCGCCGGCTCCATTTTCCTCGGCGACTGGTCGCCTGAGTCCGCGGGCGATTACGCCTCCGGCACCAATCAAGTCCTGCCGACCTATGGTTATACCACCACCTGTTCCAGCCTGGGGCTGGCGGATTTCCAAAAACGGATGACGGTGCAAGAACTTACCCCCGCCGGTCTGCTGGCACTGGCGCCGACGGTTGAAACCCTGGCGCAGGCCGAGCGCCTGACCGCACACAAAAACGCCATCACACTGCGCGTTGCCGCGCTCAAGGAGCCGCAATGAGCATTCATCACTTAGCCCGCGCCAACGTGCTGGCGCTGGAGCCTTATCTCTCCGCGCGCCGGCTGGGCGGCCAAGGCAATATTTGGCTGAACGCCAATGAGTATCCCCTTCCGCCGGGGTACGGGTTGCGCGGCGGCAATCTCAACCGCTATCCTGCCTGTCAACCGGCCGGCGTTATCAACGGTTATGCAGCCTACGCGGGTGTACAGCCGGAGCAGGTGGTAGTTTGCCGCGGCGCCGATGAGGGCATAGAGTTACTCATCCGCGCGTTTTGCGAGCCGGGCGCCGATGCCATTCTGTTTTGCCCGCCCACCTACGGCATGTATAGCGTCAGCGCCGAAACGTTCGGCATCGCGCGCCGCACGGTTGAGGCCCGTCAGGACTGGCAGCTGGATCTGCAGGCGATTCGCGCGCGGCTCGACGGCGTGAAGCTGGTGTATATTTGCAGCCCCAACAACCCCACCGGCAACCTGATAGACCTCGAGACGCTACGCGCGATGCTGGAAATGACCCACGGCCGCGCGCTGCTGGTGGTCGATGAAGCCTATATCGATTTTTGCCCGCAGGCGAGCGTGGTGAACTGGCTCGCCGAATACCCGCATCTGGTCATTCTGCGTACCCTGTCCAAGGCCTTCGCCCTGGCCGGTCTGCGCTGCGGTTTTGTCCTGGCGAATGTCGAGGTGATTCAACTGTTGTTAAAAGTCATAGCCCCCTACCCGCTGGCGCTGCCGGTGGCGGATATCGCCGAGCAGGCGCTTTCGGACGAGGGATTGCGGCAAATGCGGACGCGGGTGGCAGAGATCAACACCAACCGCGAGACGCTGGCGCATGGGTTGGCGGATTGCCCTTGTATTTGCGCGGTGTATCCCAGCGTCAGCAATTATTTGCTGGTCCGGTGCGATCCGGCCTATCGGGTGTTCAAAACCCTCTGGGATCAGGGTACGATTTTACGCGATCAAAGCAAACAACCGGGCTTGGCCGATTGTTTGCGTATTACCATCGGCACTTTGGCGGAGTGCCAGAGCGTGATTGCAGTGTTAAGGGCGTTGAAACCCTCTTCCAGCAAGGAGTCCCTGTGAATCAGAAAGTCCTGTTTATCGATCGTGATGGCACGCTCATCAACGAACCCCCCGCGGATTTCCAGGTGGACCGCATGGATAAGTTGGCGCTGGAGCCAGGTGTCATCCCCGTGCTGCTGGCGCTGCAAAAAGCCGGCTTCCGACTGGTTATGATTACCAACCAGGACGGCCTGGGTACCACCAGTTTTCCCCAGGCGGATTTCGACGGGCCGCATGATCTGATGATGGCCATCTTCACCTCCCAGGGCATTGTTTTTGATGAGGTGTTGATTTGCCCGCATTTACCCACCGACGGCTGCGCGTGCCGCAAACCACAGACGGGGATAGTGACGCCCTGGCTGAAAGAGCACGCGCTAGATAGCGCCCACAGCTATGTCATCGGCGACCGGGAAACCGACATGGCGCTCGCGGCCAATATGGGTATCACCGGGCTGAGGTATCAGCGCGCGTCGCTCAATTGGCCGGCGATTGGCGAACAGCTGACCCGCAGCGACCGCCACGCACGCGTTAATCGCGTCACGCGGGAAACCGCCATCGATGTGGAAGTCTGGCTCGATCGGGAAGGCGACAGCCGAATCAACACCGGCATCGGTTTTTTCGATCACATGCTCGATCAGATTGCCACCCACGGCGGACTGCGCATTAATATCGCTGTTAAGGGGGATCTGCATATCGATGATCACCACACGGTGGAAGATACCGCGCTGGCGCTGGGGGAAGCGCTGAATAAGGCGCTGGGAGACAAACGCGGTATTGGCCGCTTTGGGTTCGTGCTGCCGATGGACGAGTGCCTGGCGCGCTGCGCGCTGGATATCTCCGGCCGACCGCATCTGGAATACAAAGCCAAGTACAGTTTCCAGCGGGTAGGCGATCTCAGCACCGAGATGGTAGAGCATTTCTTCCGTTCACTTTCCTATGCCATGGCCTGCACGCTGCATCTGCGCACCAAAGGCAAGAATGATCATCATCGGGTGGAGAGCCTGTTTAAAGCCTTCGGCCGCACGCTGCGCCAGGCCATCCGCGTGGAGGGCGACACGCTGCCCAGCTCAAAAGGAGTGCTGTGATGAACGTGGTTGTGCTGGATACCGGCTGCGCCAATCTGTTCTCGGTCACCGCTGCGATACGTCGCCTGGGCTATGAACCGGTCGTCAGCAGCAACGCCGACATCGTGTTGCAGGCGGACAAATTATTTCTGCCCGGCGTCGGCACCGCCCAGGCGGCCATGGATCAGTTGCGCGAGCGGGAACTCATTGCGCTGATTAAAACCTGCGCCCAGCAGGTGTTGGGCATTTGCCTCGGCATGCAGTTGCTGGGCATCGCCAGCGATGAAAATGGCGGCGTCAGCACCCTCGGCATTATCGACGCGCCGGTCACGCGCATGGCGGACGCCGGTCTGCCGCTGCCCCATATGGGCTGGAACCAAGTGACCGCCCAGGCCAGCAATCGCCTGTTCCGCGGCATTGACGACGGCAGCTATTTTTATTTCGTCCACGGTTATGCAATGCCGCTGTGCGCCGCCACCATCGCCCATGCCAGCTATGGCGCGCCGTTTACCGCCGCGGTGGAGCAGGATAATTTCTTCGGCGTGCAGTTTCACCCGGAGCGCTCCGGCGCCGCCGGCCGCCAGCTGCTGAAAAATTTTTTGGAGATGTAACCGGTGATTATACCCGCTTTGGATTTGATTGATGGAGCCGTCGTGCGGCTCCATCAGGGCGATTATCAGACACAATGCCACTACGGCGCCGATCCGCTGCCGCGGCTGCAAGATTACCTGCGCCAGGGCGCCGAGGTGCTACATCTGGTGGATTTGACCGGCGCCCGCGATCCGCAAACGCGCCAAATCCCGCTGTTGCGCCGGCTGCTGGCCGGGGTGGCGCCAGCGCTAGTGCAGGTCGGCGGCGGTATCCGCAGCGCGGCGGATGTCGAGGTGCTGCTGGAGGCTGGCGCCACCCGTGTGGTGGTCGGCTCTACCGCGGTACTCCAGCCGCAGGAGGTACAGCGCTGGTTTGAACGTTTCGGCCCTGACGCGCTGGTGCTGGCGCTGGACGTGCGCATCGACGACGACGGCCAGCGCCGGGTGGCGATAAGCGGCTGGCAGGAAGACTCCGGCGCGACACTTGAACAGGTGATAACGCAGTATCGCCCGCTCGGGCTTAAACATGTGCTGTGTACCGATATCTCCCGCGACGGCACGCTGACGGGCAGCAATGTGTCTCTGTATCGCTCGCTGTGCGACGCCTGGTCCGATATCGCTTTCCAATCTTCCGGCGGCATCGGCAGCCTGGCGGACATCGCCCAGCTTCGCCACAGCGGCGTGCAGGGCGTCATCGTCGGCCGCTCGCTGTTGGAAAACAAATTCACCGTGGCGGAGGCGCTGGCATGCTGGCAAAACGCATAATTCCCTGTCTGGATGTCCGGCAGGGCCAGGTGGTAAAAGGGGTGCAATTCCGAAATCACGAAATCATCGGCGGTATTGTGCCGCTGGTGTGCCGCTATGCCGAAGAAGGGGCCGATGAGTTGGTATTCTATGATATCACCGCCTCCGCCGACGCCCGGGTGGTCGACAAGCGCTGGATAGCCGACGTCGCCGAGGTCATCGACATTCCCTTCTGCGTAGCCGGCGGTATCCAAAGCGTGGCGCAGGCCGGCGAAATCCTCTCTTACGGCGCCGACAAAATTTCGATTAATTCCCCGGCGCTGGCGGACCCGACGCTCATCAGCCGCCTGGCGGATCGCTTTGGCGTCCAATGTATTGTCGTCGGTATCGATACCTGGTTCGACGCCGCGAGCGGGCGTTATCAGGTCAATCAATATACAGGCGACGAAACCCGCACCCACATCACCCCCTGGCAAACCCTGGACTGGATAGAAGAAGTTCAGCGGCGCGGCGCGGGGGAGCTCGTATTGAATATGATGAATCAGGACGGCGTGCGTAATGGCTACGATCTGATGCAATTGCGGCAGGTCCGGGAACGCTGCCACGTTCCGCTTATCGCTTCCGGCGGCGCCGGCACGATGGCGCATTTTCTCTCGGCGTTTCGCGACGCGCAGGTGGACGGCGCACTGGCGGCGTCGGTGTTTCATAAGCAGATCATCAATATCGGTGAATTAAAGCAGTTCTTGGCGGCAGAGGGAGTGGAAATCAGATTATGTTAACCGAACAACAACGCCAGCAGCTGGATTGGCAAAAAACCGGCGGGATGATGCTGCCCGCTATCGTCCAACACGCCGTCTCCGGCGAGGTTTTGATGCTGGGCTATATGAATGCCGATGCGCTGCAGGCGACCGAGCAATCCGGTCAGGTGACGTTTTACTCGCGCAGTAAGGGCCGACTGTGGACCAAGGGCGAGAGTTCCGGCAACGTTTTGCGGTTGGTCAGCATTCATCCGGACTGCGACAACGATACGCTACTGATTTTGGCCCATCCTCAAGGTCCGACCTGCCATAACGGCACCAGCAGTTGTTTCCATCCCGCCGCCAGCGATTGGGGGTTTCTGTACACGCTGGAAACGCTCCTTGGCGAGCGTAAAAACGCCGATCCGCAAAGTTACTACACCGCCAGTCTGTACGCCAGCGGCACAAAACGCATCGCCCAGAAAGTCGGTGAAGAGGGTGTGGAAACCGCGCTGGCCGCTACGGTGCACGACAAGGAGGAGCTGACCAATGAGGCGGCGGATCTGCTTTATCATCTGCTGGTGCTGTTGCAGGATCAGGAGTTGGATTTAAGTAGGGTGATCGGCCGCCTGCGCGAACGTCACCGCTAACGGCGTGTTTTGCGGCGGGCAGGCGTGATTTTCAGGCGTGAGACGCCCTCTTAGGCACCGTCGCGCATGAATCTCTCACGCACCGGTGATGTGCACGTTATGCGGCGCGCTCATCGGTAAACAATGGGCCGCGCGCCGGTGATGCCGACAGTTCGCAGTTGGCATCTGCCAGCTTTAACGCTATTGACCTGACGGCCGCCAGGGCAGCCAAGGCGGCAACCTCATCAAGGGTAACAGGCGCCTCAGGTGGCCATGCTGCCGATACCCGAGTCCACTGACGCCACGCCGCTCTCGGCCGCTGCTGCCTGTTGCGCAGCGTTCAGTGCTTGCCACACATCGGCGGCAAGATGCGGACAACCGAGTAAAATTTGCTGCGCCAAGTTGCGCAGTGCCGCGGGCAATCCTTCCAGCTGCCGCGCCAAGAGGCTGAGAATGGATCTTGAGGAGGTGCGGCTCAACTCAACCAGCCGCTGGAAAACCGCCAAATTATCGGCGGCCGGGACGGCGGCAAAATGAGTGGCGATATGCTCCAGCAGGTCATCGTAGGCCGGCGGTGCCAAACCCGGTAACCGATTTAGCCAGCGCTGGCTATGCTCCGCTAATCGCTGTTTTGGTAGTCCGCTAAAAGCCTGCTCACTGGAGATCCCGTAACACCTCCGGTTGCAAATGAGACGGCCAGCGGTCAATCAAAGCCAGTAGCGCGTCATACAACACCGACATCTGTTGTGTGTCCATTGCGTGAAATATCTTTCCGACCAGCCAGTCCATCATCGTGTCAAACCGCGCCGTAGCGCTCGCCTTCGCCGCGGCCGATGGCGCTGCGTGCGCCGGCAGGGAGGAAACCACGGCGCGGTTTCGCCGCTTGGGCGGCAGCGGAATATCCTCAGCGCCAGCCGCGCGCAGGCCTGCAGACGGCACGGCTGGCGCGGCGCTATCGCCACGGGGAAACTCCAGTGCAGGGTCAGCGCGACGATCCCCTGGTGGTGGCGTTCAGGTTGACCTGCAAGGTGAACCTTAGCCGGTTCAACGACGGGCAAAAACGTTGCGTTACGCGCACGTGAGGCGGCGTGTACCAGTGACAGCGACGCGGCCCAGTAAAGATCCGGTGTTAGCCTGCCGGTTGATAAGCTTATGCTGCGCCGGTCCACCGGCAGCGATCTTGGGCGGCAACGCCGGTGCGGCAGCCGATGGTTCATTCTGCATGGGCATAGGCCGGTGCGCCTCTTCAGGAGCGCGTCCTCCCGAACGGTTATTCCAACCATTCCGTGTGGAACACCCCTTCCTTGTCGGTACGCTTATAGGTATGGGCGCCAAAATAGTCGCGCTGGGCCTGAATCAGGTTGGCCGGCAGGACGGCGGAGCGGTAGCTATCATAGTAAGCGATGGCGGCAGAGAAGGTCGGCGTCGGGATACCGTGCTGAACAGCATAGGCCACCACATCGCGCAGCGCCTGCTGGTAGTCATCGGCAATCTTTTTGAAGTACGGCGCCAACAGCAGGTTAGCGATCGCCGCATCCTCGGCATAGGCGTCGGTAATTTTCTGCAGGAACTGGGCGCGAATAATGCAACCGGCGCGGAAAATTTTCGCAATCTCGCCGTAGTTCAGATCCCACTGGTTCTCTTCAGAGGCGGCTTTCAGCTGAGAGAAACCCTGCGCATAGGAAACGATTTTGCCCAGATAAAGCGCGCGACGCACTTTTTCGATGAAGGCCACCTTGTCGCCGCTAAACGCTTCGAGCTGCGGGCCGGAAAGCACATTGGAGGCCGCCACGCGCTGCTGTTTAAGCGACGACAGGTAGCGGGCAAACACCGATTCGGTGATTAAACTTAGCGGTTCGCCCAAATCCAGCGAGCTTTGAGAGGTCCATTTGCCGGTGCCTTTGTTGGCCGCCTCATCCAGAATAACGTCGACCAGATAGTTGCCCTGCTCGTCCTTCTTGGTGAAAATATCTTTAGTAATATCAATTAGGTAGCTACTCATCTCCCCTTTATTCCATTCGCTGAAGGTGCTGGCTAGCTTTTCATTGCTCAGGCCCAGCGCGTTTTTCAAAAGCGCATACGCTTCGGCAATCAGCTGCATATCGCCGTATTCGATGCCGTTATGCACCATCTTGACGTAATGGCCGGCGCCATCGGGACCGATATAGGTCACACAAGCTTCACCCTCGGCGCGCGCGGCAATTTTTTCCAGGATAGGCGCCACCAGCTCATAGGCGTGTTTCTGGCCACCGGGCATAATCGACGGCCCTTTCAGCGCCCCTTCTTCACCGCCGGAAACACCGGTACCGATAAAGTTAAAACCTTCTTCCGACAGCTCGCGGTTGCGGCGGATGGTGTCTTTGTAAAAGGTGTTGCCGCCGTCAATAAGAATGTCACCCTTTTCCAAAAACGGTTTCAACGAGTCAATGGTTTTATCCGTGCCTTCACCGGCCTTGACCATCAACAGAATACGCCGCGGTTTCTCCAGCGAATTGACAAACTCTTCCACGCTATAATAGGGCACCAGCTTTTTCCCCAGGTTTTCCGCGATCACTTCATCGGTCTTTTCGCGCGACCGGTTAAAGATGGATACGCTGTATCCACGGCTTTCAATGTTAAGCGCCAGGTTGCGCCCCATTACTGCCATACCGACGACGCCTATCTGTTGTGTGGACATTAAGCAACTCCTGTAGTTAAGGATGACCCCTGCCGCCGCCGTCCAGCGAACAGGTCTATATGTATATTATATGTTAATCTAAGCAAGTGTCTTGCGGGTAGTGATTGGTGCGATAGGAACGCACTCCTTAATCGTGTCCCGCCAGTTCGCGATAAATATCAGCATAGCTACTGACCATCCGCGTTGAGGTAAATAAGGCGTTGAAACGCTCGCGTGCCTGCTCGCCATAGCTCCGGGCCAGGGCGGAATCCTGCCAAAGCTGGCGCATGGCATCCGCCAGCTCCGCCGGCGACGCGGGCGGCACCACCAGTCCGGTTTGCCGGTGAACGTTAACATAGGTCGTGCCGGTACCGATTTCGCAGCTGATCAACGGCTTGCCGTACATTGCCCCCTCCAGCAGCGTAATGCCAAACGCTTCCGAGCGTAAATGGGACGGAAAGACCACACCATAGCAACTCTCCAGCAGCGCGGCTTTGTCCACATCCGGCAAAGCGCCGAGAAAATGCATGTTCTTCAGCCCCAATTCGGCACAACGTTTTTTCAGCTCCGCCTCCATGGGCCCCACGCCGATCAAAACGATAGGATAAGGCGCGCCGCGCGCCGCTTCGACCAGTGTGTCCAATCCTTTGTAATAGCGAAATGCGCCGATGAACAGAAAAAAACGCTCGTCGAACCGGCTGCGCCACTGGGCCTCGCGCGCCTTGTCCTGCGGCGGATAAGATGCACGGTCGAGACCAAAGGGGATCACTGACACCTTGGATTGATAGCGCTGTAATACCGGGCTGGTGGCGACATAATTCGGTGAGGAGGCGACGATACGATCGACATCGCCGAAAAAATGGCGCATCAAAGGCGTGTACATTCTGAGAATAAATTTCTGCTTCACAATATCCGAATGGTAGGAAACCACTGTCGGTTTGGTATTGGCCGCCAAAAAATGCACCATATCCATGAAAGGATAGGGAAAATGGAAATGGACCACATCGGCTTGCGCCGCCAACTGGCGAAAGCGCGCAATGGCGCCAAAGGAAAACGGCGTTGAGGCGAATTCAAAATTGACGGCGCTATAAGCGGTATGATGCTGCCCCAGCTGCATCAGCGCGCCGTGACCGCGCGGGCTTAGCGCCAACACGGTGGCATCGATACCGTATGTGGGAGCGCCTTCACACAGCTGAAAAATAACCTGCTCAATGCCGCCGTAAGAATCGGGATAGTAGGTTTTATAAAAATGTAAAACTTTCAGCATAGACCACATCAAACCTTAAAATAAGCTTTAATCGTATCCTGTGCGCAGCGCTGCCAGGAAAACTTTTGCGCGTTTGCCAGACCGGCGACCCTGGCCTGTGTACGCCACGCCTCGTCTTGCAGCCCGCGCGCGATCCCCGCGCTTAAGGCGTCGACATCCTGCGGTTCGCAGATGAACGCCGCATCCCCCGCCACCTCCGGTAGCGAGGCCGCGTTCGAGCACACCACCGGCACGCCTGACGCCATGGCCTCCAATACCGGCAAGCCGAATCCCTCATACAATGAGGGAAACACAAATAAGCGGGCAGCGGCAAATAAAATCGGCAGTTCCTCTTGCGCGACATAACCCAGATATTTAACCCAACCTTCACGACTACCGCGCTCAAAACGCTGATGCTCGGCACCGCTTCCCCAGCCTTTATAACCGCTTAGCACCAGCGGATAACGCTGCCGCAACGCTTGCGGGAGTTGTTCATAGGCGTCAAGCAACACCGTTAAATTCTTGCGTGGCTCAATGGTGCCGGTAAACAGCGAGTACCCTTCTGCGCTCAGTTCCAACCGCTGCATCAACGGCGCGACTGCCGACGCAGCAGCCCGCGGGTAAAACACCTCGCTGCAGGCAAGACACGTCACATCAATCTTGGCGGCGGGGTAGTTAAAATACCTTACAAGCTCTCGTTTAGAGAATTCGGAAACGGTAATTATGCGGCTGGCACGCGTCAAACTGGCTTCCATCTCCTGCGCCAGATAACGCACGCGCCCCGAGGGATGGAATTCGGGAGTAGTGAAAACCGAGATATCGTGAAACGTCGTTATCGCCCGGGGCAACCCGGCCGGCAGATAATAGTTGGGACTGTGATACAAAAAATCCTTATACGGGCGCAGCGCCCGCTTTTGCAGTCGGGGATAGATGGCGCGAAAGGCCTCAATCAGCAGTGCACGGCGTTTAAGCCAGCCCGGCAGCGCGCCACTCGCGGACGGTTGAACATGATACTCCGGCAGCCTATCGCCGATGTGTAACCCGCGAAAATAGCGCAATTGGGTGATCTCCGGCGCCTGTTGCAGTTGATTAATTAACTCAAGCGCATAACGGCCGATCCCGGTTAAGGGATATTTGATCGCATCGGTGGCAAACACTATCTTCATTCAGGGAAATTCCCATTCTCATAACGACCGGGGTATAAGCCAGATGCCCTGGCCGGGCAATATCAACCTGACGGAATGAAACGACTTCCTAAATGCCGCCTCATCCTGACCAGGCTACAGCGAAATTGTTGTGTCCTGCGCCAGCGGGAGTTTGCTGAGTAATAGCTCGGCGCTCTGTTTCCATGTCAGCCAGCGAATGCCAGTTGAGTCTGGTGCAGCTTGCTGCGCGTTTAACGCCAGCCACGCCACAATGGTGTCGCGAAGCGGCTCCCCGTTCTCGCCGGAGAAATACAGGGCGTGCTCGCCCGCGATTTCGCGAAACACGGGAATATCGCGCAAAATCAGCGGCAGTCCTTTCTGCGCCGCCTCGATCAAAGGCAAACCAAATCCCTCACCTTTTGAGGAAAAAATGAGCGCGTCAGCAGCGTGATATAATTTCTCCAAGTACTCATCGCTAACGCCCTGAAGCCAGTGCAGACGCCGATTAAGCTCCGGATGATGCTTAATTCTCTCCACTAGTGCATCAACGTTCCATCCATGTTTACCCACAATCACCAGGCGATAGTCAAAACCTTCGGCCCACAACAGCTCAAACGCGGCCAAAACCTGCGCGTGGCTTTTACGGGGTTCAAGGGTGCCCACCATCAAGAAGCTATGGTGTTCATTGAGCGTCTGCAACAGGGCTTTGCCGCTGCCAGGAATACCACGCGTGGGTCGGCTTGACTCGAGATTAGCGCCGAGATGAAAATGATCGATCGACAAGTACTTATTGAGATTCAGATGATTATGGGCGTTGACCCACGCGCGGACATCGTCCGCCACGCTTGCCGAAACGCAGATAATCCCCGTACCGTAGGTCGCCACCCATTGTAGCCAGTCGGGGAATAATTGCTGCATTCCTTCGCTGCTCCATTCCGGATTTTTGGTCGGCAAAATATCATGCACAACATAATATACATGGCTGCCGGCCCGGCGCGCTTTGTCGATACTGGGCAACACCTGCGGAAAAAACGAAATCGTCAGATCGGTTACCAACATAATGTCATCATGGCTGAACAACACCGGCTCATCCTCGCCGAAATCGATGCTGTAGTTTTGCCGTACAAACTGATTGGCATAGCGATAACATTCGCCGTTGACATAATAAACCGCACGCACGTCATAGCCGGCGATATAGCCATTTAGCAGCTCATATAAAATACTGCGCGAGACTCGCTGAATGCCCGATTTATCATCGCGCTGCGCCAGCTCCGAAATATCTACCAGCAGCTTTCTGCGCCGCCCGCTAAAACTGTTTTGCGCCACTGCCCAGGCGTAATCGAGCCTATCGTACTCGCTGATCTCGGGGTAACGATTGATGTCATCGATAACACGTGCTGTAAATGCCTCAAGACCAAGTCCAGCCGGCATAGCAGGCGCCGCATCATGCGTACCCAACCTATCAATGCAGGCGAGCGCCAGCCTGGCGGTATTATCCCACGAGAATCTCGCCGCCTGCGTCAATGCATGCTCTTTAAGCTGCCGATGAAAATCCCCGTCGGTCAACGCCCGTTGTAGCTTAGCGCGAATCGCATCTATATTACGGGGATCGAAGGTGGCCTCATCCCAGCCGATCACCTCTGGCACGCTCGTGGTATTTGAACCCAGAGTAGCGGCGCCACATTTCATTGCCTCAAGAGGCGGCAGGCCGAATCCCTCATGTAGCGAGGGGAAAACAAAGACGGTACAGAGATTGTAAAGCGCAATCAGATCGTCATCGGGTAGGTAACCAGTGAAAATCAATTGCTCGGAAGAGATCCCATTATCGGCGGCAAGATGCTTGAACTTAAGCAGGTCATATTCATTCAGTTTATAGGCTAATACCAGCGGATACTGGTGGCGCAAGCTAACGTCCAAACCGCCGTAGGCATTGATCAATGCGGCAATGTTTTTGCGCGGCTCATCAATGGCAAGCGACATGACAAATGCTTCAGGCAAATGATAGGTCTGGCGCAAACGCGCCTTTTGTTCATCACTATACTGCCTTACCTGAAATTGATCGCTCACGCCAGATGAGATATGAAATAGCTTCTCGGCAGGATAGGCAGTATGGTCCAGCATTTCTTTTCGCGACGACTCGGAAATCGCCAAAATAGCGTCAGCACACTGATAATTTGCCAGTTTATCCATATACCAGGCGCCGAAAAGTTTATCAACAAAATAAAACGGCTTATCCAATAATGGGATCAGATCATGACAAACGCATACTGTCTTCCACGCCACAGGCTTCTCCGGCACCGTGGTGATATATTCATCCCAATAACCTTCAAAAAAACCCGTTACGAAGACGATATCGGGGCAAATATTAGCGATCGCTATATCCCTAATCTCTGCGGCAAGCGCATTACGCACATGATTATTTTTATCGATATACGCTATTGGTCCAACCCCGGAAAAAACGAACATCTCTTCGGACGGCAAAAGATCGATGAACGCTTGCCTTGCTTCATCAATCCGCTCCAGAGGATACATACCGTTAAGCAAGATGCTCACGCGGTGATCGCCCTTATTTTTAATGATAGCTCGGCTCATGGCTAGCGCACTGCGGCCAATACCGCGAAATCGGCTACCTGACTGGCATCCTTGCACATCAATAAGAATATGCATCAAAACCTCTCATTATTTAATGCGTAATTTTTCAAAGATGGTATTGACCGCGGGCGGCAGTCGGTGTTGTGGATCTTGCAAGCTCCAGGCTTGGAACGCTTGCTGATTAAGGGTGATATCTCGTTGCGGCGCAGGCGCGACACGGCGATAAATCCGCTTGGCCCGTTCATACTGACCACTTTTATGTAGCAATGCGACGGTGCGGGATTTTAACGCCGGATGACGCTGCAGAAACGATAACGCACCGCGGCCGCAACGTCGGACAACGTGCTTAGCACGACCTTTCACACCGTGCTGGCATAACAGCTGCACCTGTAAACCCATATAGCGATATGGGGAGATAAGGCGCCAGGAGCAACTTTCCAGCAACGCTCTGTTGTGCTCCTGGAGTTGACGGTTCTCACGGCGCAGTTCGACCGCTTGACGCGCGGCAGTTTGATAATGGCTGATTAGCGCTTCCCGACTTAGCTCAGCTAGTGCGCTGTCGTCGAGCGCTTCGGCTTCACATTCATCCTGCGAGGCATTTGTCTCTGGCTCGCTTTTATGCGACTGTTGATGCCGCGCTTGCACGGTTGCGGCCAGTTCCTGCCATTGTTCAACACTTGCCGCAATATCCTCGTACAAACGGCTGAACCGGGTCTCCATTTCCTCGCGCATTGCGCTGGCAAGCCGATCTTGCGCTTGCTGATGCCCACAGTGCAAATGGTTGTCGTAACGCTCACGCTGCAGTAGCCATTTTTCGCAGGCGGCAATCCAGACTTCCGTCGCATTACATGTATCCAGCGGCGCTGGCAATGTCGCTTTACGTTCAAAAAGCGTCAGAAGTAACGCGAATGACCATTCCTGCGGCTTGTGTTGACAAAACGCATACAGCCATTGTGAATAGGGTGCTGGTAGATTTAGCGGGCTGAGCAACAAAGGACGGTTATGGGCAAGATGGAATGTCGACGGCGAAACAATTTCGTTGAGCGTAATGAAAAACGCCAGAAGTAAATTCTCAGGCCAGGCGCAGTCGGTTTTTTTATCACTAATCGAGCCGTAATCGATGATATGGACTTGTAGATGCGCGTCCACCAAAATATTCCAGGTGCGGACATCGTCATGATAGAGTCCGGCGCGCTCAAGACCGGCGAGCTGTTGCAAAATTTGATGTAGCAGGTTTTCCCGCTCGGCCGGCGTCAGCGCCAGGAGCTTACCGTCGAGTAACTCGCCCGGCAGGTGCGATAGAATATTCCAACCCTGCCACTCATTTTCCCCGCTTGCTAATAACCGCGCCACGGGGAACTCAGCAGGCGCCCGTGATAGAAAATCAATCTCTTGATGCAGCTCTTGCCGATTGCGCTCCCTCTCCTCATCGCTCAGCGCGCTGTTCTGCACATGGGCATGATAGACTTTACAAAAGAAGTCATCGCCGAAGTAATACCGGCGGCTATCGTGATGAGCGTTGTCGGACTGGCTGTGAGGCCGTTTGCTCCAACGCGTGAAAGGCCGGCAAAATTCCCCCAGCAGAACCCGACGGTTGCTAAGCATATACAAAGGGCGTTTGATAGCGGAAAGATGAGTCGGATATTCCGCTAATTGTTGATAAAACGCGTTATGCTCGAACAGCGTAAGCAGACTGTCCGGTTGCGAGGGGCCCCAATAGAGCGGCTCTTCTTTTAGCGCCAGCTCCAATAAGGCGATTTCCACGCGATCCAATAGCCGGGTCAACCATTGTTGAACTTTAGCGATGCCGTGCGCATGCACGAGGTGATGGAATACGCTCAGCCCGATGACTAAATCAAACTGGTCATCCTCCAGTTGATCAATGACTTCCTCAATCCGTCCCTCAACAAAGGTAACATCAAATGCCGGATGTTCATTGGCCAGCGCCCCACATAGGGCAACGTTTTGCGGCAGGAAATCTACACCCTTTACGCTTGCCCCTTTTTCTGCCAAGCTCAGGCTGTAGAACCCCTGCGCGCAGCCCAGATCCAACACCCGCAAAGGGCGGTCCAGCGCCAAGTATAACCTGTCATAGACGGCTGTGATAATTTGCAGACGGGGTAAACAATCGCGTGAAGCCGCCTCGTTCCATTCGGGGTGAGCATAAACCATCTGATAAATTTCAGGCAGATCGGAAACAAATTGCTGTAATGTATGACTCATAGCCCGATTCCCTTAAGCTTTTTCATATAATGAGAATGTGGAATTCAGATCAACAATACCGGAAAACTCCATACCCTGACTGACATGGAGAATGATCGCATCATAACGGCGATCTAAAGGCGTCATATCTAGCTGCGGATTTCCCGCGGAAATACCGAATGAAAGTAAATAATCGGCCTGATTCAAATTAACCAGGAAAGAAAACTTAAACACCCTGATCTCGCCCTTACTCACAGAAATATACTCTTTCCCTTTCGAGGCAAGGAACGAGTTGGTCCCATATAAAAAGAGACCGTCCAGGGTTTTCAGCAATAATCCAGGCACGACATTATCGTAATCATAGTCGAACTGCACTTTAACGATGAAATCTACCGATTGATTGCTGACAATGTTGGCGGGATACTCCACACCATCGGCAAGAATGAGGTAATCCAGAATTTTCGCGCCACCTTTCCCCCAACGATATTCTTCCGGCCGATAACCAGGCCGGGTATGAAAAATATCTTCGCTACCGGCATGAAACTGCCCGGCCAAACCAGTCGCCTGCAGCTTGGCCTGGGACGGACAATCGGGCTTGTTTGAGCCTGGCTTGCCAAAAAGCTCATCCAGGTAGCGGTTGGTAACATCGCGTGCAGAGCCATCCATTTCAATATGACCATCCTTAAGGAAGATGGTCCGCTCGCAATGTTTAACGATATCCCCTGCGCTATGGGAAACCAAAAGCAAAGTCGTACCCTGACGTTTAAATTCGGCGATACGCGCATAGCATTTTGCCTGAAAACGTGAATCACCTACTGAGAGAGCCTCATCGACGATTAACACATCCGGTCGAGTGGCGGTGGCGACAGCGAACGCCAAACGCATCTGCATGCCACTGGAATAGATGCGTACTGGACGATCGATATACTCACCAATATCGGCGAATTTTTCTATTTCCGGCATCAGCGCCGTCAGAGCGTCCCGCGTGAGCCCCTGCATTAGCCCCGACATGAAAACATTTTGCCGGCCGGAGAAATCGGGATGAAACCCCATGCCCAACTCCAAGAGCGCCGCGACGCGGCCTTGAACGTCGATTTTTCCCTCTGTCGGCTGCGTAGTCCCTGTCAATAATTTCAGCAGCGTACTTTTGCCGGCTCCGTTAACGCCCACAATACCTATCGACTCCCCCGCTTCTACCGCGAAATTGATATCGTGCAATACCCACTTCTTTTGATGGCGCGGCGTAGAACTCCATTGTATTTTCTCAAGAATACGCAGCCATTTCGTCGGGTAGTGCTTATAGGCTTTGGCGACATTCGTTACGGATATGCTATTCATTACAGTTCGTCCACAATATCTGCTGAATGTTTTTTGAACATGCGCCAGCCCATCACAATCAACAGCAGCGATATTACAGCAACCGGCAGCAGCACCCACCAATCGGGGCTGCTATGGTATAGAAAGATGTTTTGATAGCTAGTGATAATACTGGTCATCGGGTTGAGCTTTAACAAACCGCGCACCGATTCCGGTAGCGTCTTACTGACATAAACGATCGGCGTAAACCAAAACCAGAATTGAAGCAAAATGCTGACGAATTGCTCGATATCACGAACGAATACATTCATAACCCCAAGTATAATGCCCAGACCGATAGTGAATGTCATCTGGATTATCAATACCGGGATCATCTCCAGAATTATCCAACCGGGAAAGTTGCCGGACACGATCAGAAAGATCATAAACAGGCTGAAGATGATACAAAAATTGATCATCGCCGAACATACAATAATGATAGGCAGACAAATACGCGGGAAACTGAGTTTTTTTAAAATATTGGCATGGGTGATAAACACCCGCACCAAATTGTTCAGTGTTTCAGTAAACAGTCCCCAGGTGAGAATACCGGAGCACAGAAAAATGCTGTAGGCAAAAGGACCATGCATATCCGCCAATCGTGTGCGCATCAACTCCGCAAAAATGACAGTATACACCACGATAATGGCCACTGGCTGCAATATCAGCCATAGGGCACCAAGGAAACTGCTCTGATAACGGGACTGAAAGTCCCGTTTGATACTGTCGGCGATAAAACCGCGATAGCGGAGCACGCAGTCTAACAAACTGTTAAGCATTAATTACTATCCATCAAGGCAAGAATTTCGCGCGTTTTTTCTTCCATGAGACCGGCATTTCCTCTGGATTCCACATTCAAGCGGACGACCGGTTCGGTATTAGAACTGCGAACATTAAAACGCCAATCGGCAAACGACAGACTCAGGCCATCCGTCGTATCTATCTCGACGGCAGCCGCCGCATAATGCGCTTTGATACGTGCCAGCGCAGCCCCGGCATCGCGTAATGTGCGATTAATTTCCCCCGACGCCGGATAGGCACGCATCCGCTCGCCCACCAGTTGGCTCAGGGACTGCCCTCGCACCGCCATCAGCTCGGCCACCAGCAGCCACGGAATCATCCCGCTGTCGCAATAAAAAAAATCACGGAAATAGTGATGGGCGCTCATTTCTCCGCCGTAAATGGCGTTTTCCGCGCGCATCCGCTCTTTGATAAACGCATGACCGGTCTTTGACATTACCGGCGTACCACCAGAACGACTAACAATGTCCTCGGTGTTCCAGGTCAAACGGGGATCGTGAATAATTTTGCTGTCGGGATGCTTTTGCAAAAAGGCTTCAGCCAATAGGCCAACGATGTAGTAGCCTTCAACAAAGCCACCTTCCTCATCGAATAAAAAGCAACGATCAAAATCGCCGTCGAAAGCAATACCTATATCGGCGCCGGCGGTCTGCACGGCGAGGGTGGTATCCTGGCGACATTCCGGCAGCAGCGGATTAGGAATACCGTTGGGAAAATTGCCGTCCGGCTGATGATGCACCTTGACGAAGGTCACCGGCGCACCAGCGGCTTGAAAACGCGCTTCGATTGCGTCCACCACATGCCCGGCAGCGCCATTGCCCGAGTTGATGACCAGCGTCATCGGCCGACGAAATCGGGCAAGGTCAATGAATCCCAGCAGATGATCGACATAAGCCGACAATACGTCGACGCGGCGCAATGTGCCCCGCACGCGCGCCACCGGTCCGAAAGCGTTCTCCTCGGCCAGACGCTGGATGTCGCGCAGGCCGGTATCGCCGCTGATGGGTCGGGACTGCTCGCGCACCAGCTTCATACCGTTATAATCCATCGGATTATGGCTGGCCGTCACTTCAATACCCCCGTCCACGCCCAGATGCGAGGTGGAGAAATAAATTTCTTCCGTGCCGCTCATGCCAATATCCAGCACGTCAGCGCCGGCGTCGTTCAGCCCGCGCGCCAGGGCCTGTTTTAACCCCTCGCTGGTTAGACGCACATCGCCGCCGACCACCATACTGCGCGGCTTGAGTAGCTCGCCGTAGGCGCGACCGATGCGGTAAGCAATATCTTCATTGAGCTCAACGCCCAATTTTCCCCGTATGTCATAGGCCTTAAAACAGGATAAAACAGCCATGTTTTCCTCAAAATGTTTACGACAGCAGCACCGTTAATGTAATTCTATCATCTACCGCGATAGTGGAACCAGATGGGATTTCGCGCTGTCTGCGAGACGGCACCTTCGCGGCCGTCATCTCCCGTCCCAGCGCTTATCGCCCTGCCCGCCCTGTTCCAGGTGACGGGACGGCGCCAGCCTACTCCCGTGGAGGTCAACGGTAAGAAAACCGCATCGTCATGCATAAAGGAAAAATGGCATTGCTCTTCTGAACACCATTTCATCGCCATCAACCTTACTGCAACGCAGGCGCAAGGGTATAGCAGCGCGGCCCGGCCAGACAGCAGATTAATCCTGAAATCAGCCGGATGCCGTACCGCCGGTTATCAACAGCGGCCGTAAGGATCTTGTAAACGGATGATATCGTCCTCTCCAAGATAGGATCCCGATTGTATCTCCAACAACTCCAGAGGGATTTTTCCCGGATTTTCCAAACTGTGCACCGATCCGACCGGTATAAAAGTGGACTGGTTCTCGGTCAGCAAAAAAGACTTGTCCTCTACCGTCACCCGCGCCGTGCCAGACAGGACAACCCAGTGCTCAATGCGGTGGTGGTGCATCTGGAGCGAGAACATCCCACCCGGTTTGACGGTGATGCGATTGACGTTATAGCGGGCTTCATTGACCACCGTGTCGTTGCGCCCCCAGGGTCGGTAGGATTCACGATGGCGGCGATATTCGCTGCGGGCGTTGTTCTTCAGGTATTCCACCACTTTCTTGACGTCCTGCACCTTATCTTTATCGACAACGAGCACCGCGTCCTTGGTGTTCACTATCACCAGGTTAGTTACGCCAATAGCCGCCACCATTTTTTCATCGGTATTGATATAACAGTTGGCGGTGTTATGGAGAAAAACATCGCCCGTCAGAGCATTCTGCCTGTCGTCCTTGTGATTGACTTCCCATAGCGCCGACCAGGAACCCACATCGCTCCAGCCCGCATCTAGCGGTACCACCATAGCGTCGGCGGTTTTTTCCATCACCGCATAATCCACCGAGTCATCGGGACAGGTGATAAATTCATCTTTATCGACACGGATAAATTCCTGGTTACTGTCCGCCTGAGGCGATTCAATGGCCTTTTCGCAGGCAGCCAGGATATCCGGGCGAAATTTACCGAGCTCGCTGAGGTATTTCTTGGCGCGGAACAAAAACATACCGCTGTTCCAGTAATACTCGCCGCTGGCGATATACCCCTCAGCCGTAGCCCGATCCGGTTTCTCCACGAAGCGATAAACCTGAAAAACCGCCGCATCCTTCTGGGCCGCGCCACGCTGGATATAACCGTAACCCGTCTCTAGCGCGCTAGGCACGATGCCGAACGTCACTAAATTGCCGCTGCGGGCATAAGGTAGCGCCTGCATAATAGCGCGATGAAACGCTTTCTCATCCTCAATAACATGGTCGGCGGCCAATACCAGCAGCAGCGGATCATCGCCGTCCACGATCGCGCTCAAGGCAGCCAGCGCAATGGCCGGAGCGGTATTGCGGCCTACGGGTTCCAGGATGATATTTTGCGACAATCTGTCGATTTGGCACAGCTGTTCCGCCACCAAAAACCGGTGTTCCTCATTACAGATAACCAGCGGCTGACGGGTATCGAGCCCCTCAAGACGCAGCACCGTTTCCTGCAGCATCGAATGATCGCCGTGCAGGGTAAGAAACTGCTTGGGATAGAGCTCACGCGACATCGGCCACAGACGGCTGCCGGTTCCACCGGCCATAATTACGGGAAGCAACATACATGTCCTTTTCGCCATAGGATGAAAAGTGCGCTCCCGCTACAGACATCTCGTTTGGGATGGAGTGCAAGCATTAACAGAGCATCTCCTTTCATCTTTGAGGCAAGCCAAAAGAGTTACGGTAAAAAAAATTATCCTTAGCATACACTTGCACATCGTCACGATCAATTGCCCGTACCATTACGGCCAAGCCGTACGGCATGTCCATACGCGTAAAATTCTCCTTGCGCGCTGCGCTGACCTACCCTGTCTTGCGCGGCGCGTTGCAGTAAAAGGCGGTCCGTGGCCCCCTCACCGTGTTCGAAACGCCGTCTACCCGGCATATGCCGCTAATTCCTCATTAGAATTAACTATAAACCATAGGGAAAAGAACGTAGGGCGCCCGCAGATCGCATCCTGTTCGCTGCAGCGATTTTTGCAACCTGTCCCCACACGCTGTGGGACTCGCGGTACTTGGCCCGGTTAAACGACCGCCGTAGCGCGAGCGCTTCCGGCAACCCATTTTGCCCGCCGTTTCCTTATGTGATACCGGGGCCGGCGTGCCAGACCAGCACCGGATGCCCGGCGAGAGGGTCTTTATGGCTGCCTCGTGGTCTGGGCGCTTTCCTCGTTCAGTGACAAAAAAAGGGCCGATATCGCTATCGGCCCTCATGTGTTCACTGACTGATGCTGCCAGTGATTTCTCATCCGCCCGCTATCAATTTATTTCGCTGACGATGCATGCTCATCGGGCAGCGCGTAGGCAATGATGTAATCTCCCAACTTGGTGCCGAACGAACCGTGTCCCGCCCGCAGCGGTTACGACATATTGCTTGCCGTTAACCTCATAGGTCATTGGCGTGGACTGGCCGCCGGCAGGCAAACGGCCCTGCCATAGCGGTTTACCGCTGGTAACGTCAAACGCACGAATATAATTATCGGCCGTCCCGGTGATAAACATCACGTTACCGGCGGTCGCAATCGGTCCGCCCAGCATCGGCATGCCCATTTTGAAGGGCAGCGGCAGCGGTGAACTGTCGCGTACGGTTCCAATGTGATGCTTCCAGGCAATAGTGTGGGTTTTCAGGTCCACGCCGGCGATATATCCCCAAGCGGGCTGCTTGCAGGGTAAGCCAAAGGGCGACAAGAAGGCTTCCAGTGTCACGCCATAGGGAACCCCGTATTGGGGTTGCAGACCCGCTTCGGAGCCGGAGCTGCTGCTCTTGCCCTTTTCAGGCTCTATCGGGTTGTTGGCGCTGCGAGGTAAATGGCGATGGTCAAAGCGCTTAACAAAATGACGCTTTAACCGCGACACAAAAGGCAACTCCATGGGATTGGCGATCATCACCTGGCGCTGCGGATCCACCGCCACCCCGCCGCCCCACTCAAACATGCCGAGGTTAACCGGGAAAACCAACGTTCCTTGTTCCGAAGGCGGCGTAAAGATGCCCTCATAGCGCAGCTTGTGGAACATTACCTGGCACACCAGCTGATCGAACATGGTCGCACCCCACATATCGGCACCGGTCAAATCCTTTCTCGGCCGGAAGGTCAAATCGAAGAAAGGCTGCGTCGGCGCCGGCACTATCGGTGTACCGGTTTTCTTCCTCAGCAGAGCATCATGACAGTAGCGGGTATCGTAAGCGCCATCAGCCAACGCTTCCCTGATTTTCCGCAGGGTCTGGTTTATCAGAGCTGGTAGGGCCTGAGTATCCGTCGTACCGCTGAGCGATAAGTCAGCACAGATAATCTCATGCGTTACACTGTCTGCGGCCATATGCAGCTTACGCCACACCCTCCGTCTGTCGGCACCATGCTGTCGGACTTTCCATTCGCCTTCGCCAAAGACCTTCAGGCCGGTTCCGTCAATGACTAAAGGTGAGATTTCACCACGGGTCGGCGTTTTTATGCTGATCTTAACTGTCTTTGCTCGCTTGCTGATCAGCGAGTAGTCTGGGCATCTTAGCAGCAGCACCATCAGTTTAAAAATGGCGTCAACGAAGCCCTGTAAAGCCCTTAACGAAAGGCCAAACACGCGTTTCATCATCAGAACAGTGGTGATAGCCATATCTGTGTAGTGAAGTGGCCGGCCACGCCGTTCAGGCGTTGTTTTTTCCGCCCATGCAACAATTGCCGACTCATCCAGCCATATCGTCAGAGCCCCGCGCTGCTTGAGAGCTTTGTTGTAAGTGGACCAGTTGGTTATTTTAAACTTTTGCTTTGCCATGGAGTGCAGATGTTGAAATGACGGTAGTGATCTGAGCAGACAATCACCTAAAAGTTATATTTATTCAACAAAGCCCATCTCAGGCGTACGATTGCCGCCCCAGATATCGGGCGTGGCGACGCCTATCGGCAGATAGATGATATCCAACTGAGGGTCATAGGCAGCAGGCGCCCAGGAATTGGGGGAATTGGAAACATAATTCTTCCGTCGGCCGGGATGGCGTTCGGCTCGGCATTACCGGGATCGAACGCCCACAATAGCGCGCCGGTGACCACATCAAAGCCGCGTATCACCCCTGAAGGTTCATGATTGAAATAGTTATCCGTTACCACCCCCGCGACACGTTACATGCTGAAAAGTCGGGTCCGGTTTAAGTTGCGGATCAAATCGCCACTTCTCTTTACCGGTCGCCGCATCAAGGGCAAACAAAATCTGATGCGGTGAACAGAGATAAAGAGTGTCGCGTATTTTAATCGGCGTCACTTCATCGGTAATTTCGGTGGGATCATTAGGGCCCTTCATATCCCCCGTGCGAAAACGCCAGGCTTCTTTCAGTTGGCCAACATTTTTATCGTTAATCTGCTGCAGTAGCTGTTCACCTACCTGTGTGCGGCCATAGGCTGGCCAATCCCCGGCGGGTATCGAAGAGGCGTCCGCCGACGCATCGGCAATGGCGGTGTTAAGGTTACCGCTGATGTCCTGCGGATCTTGCGCTATCTTCACCAACAGCACGACACCGGATAGCAGCAGACTTACAGCCAGCGCAGCGCGCGCCTGCGGCAGCCGGCGGATGATCCCCCGATAAACAAACGGCAGTAATAACCAGATGCCAAGGAAAACCAGGACATCACAACGTGGAGTGAGCGCCCAGAAGTCAAATCCGACTTCCCAGACGGCCCAAATCATCGAACCGATGAGCACCAGCGCATATAGCCATAACGCCGCACCCGAACGACGAACCAGCAGCCAGGCGACGGCCAACATCAATACGCCGGTTATGATGTAATAGAGCGAGCCGCCCAGAGAGGCCAGCCAAATACCCCAGGCCAGCAGGTAGAGTCCGCATAATGCAGCGAACAGCGCGGTGGTTATTACAATCGTTCGCGAAGGACTTTCTTTGTTCATATCATCCCGGTCCAAATATATTTATAGACGTAGTCCGTCAGGCGCGACAACACATTTGTCATCAAACACGCTCAGCGAAATACTTAACAACGGTGATAGCGGCTTCCTTACTCTCTGCACGAGTAAAAAACAAAATGCTATCACCTCAATATCCCGTTCATTGCCACAATAAAATAAATGCCACTTACACCGTCTAATGCGTTTCTTTAATAGAATATAGGAGGAGATTCTGCGTTAGCAAACGGCGATTATTAAATAATTGTGAAGAAATTTTTGCTCACGGGTGACGTTGTCTGCCTGGAGCGTATGGATGGCTTGCCTGCCATCGGTGAAAACTTGGTGGTTAGAGCGTATTGCCGATACCTCTGCCGGCACCAGAAAAAAACCCATCCGGTCAGGATGGGTTTGCAAAGTACCCCAGGGCTGGCGATAGCCATTGGGATTCTGACTTTGCCATTTCCACGTATCGCGCATCATACAGTCGAGATCGCGCTCAGCGGTCCAGCCAAGTTCACGCTGCGCCAGCGTCGCATCGGCCCAGAATGCCGCCAAATCCCCGTCACGCCGCGGAGCTACTTCATAAGGTATAGTTTTGCCCGACGCTTTAAACGCCTTAACCATTTGCAAAACAGAATAGCCCACGCCCGCGCCCAGATTATAGGCCTTATAACCAACGTTAGCGGCAAGCTTATCCATCGCTTTCAGATGGCCCTCCGCCAAATCCATTACGTGGATATAATCTCGTACGCAGGTCCCATCCTCGGTAGGATAGTCGTCGCCGAAAATTTTCAATGACGGCTGACGTCCGACCGCGACCTGGGCAATAAAAGGCAGAAGGTTATTGGGTATCCCATTAGGATCCTCGCCGATAAGCCCGGATTCATGTGCCCCCACAGGATTGAAATAGCACAGCGCGATAATTGAAAATTGCGGCTCCGCTTTAGCGAAATCGGCCAGAATTTGTTCAACCATTCCATTATTTTGGAGGTGCCATAAGGGCTGGAGGTACCGGCGCATGTTGGCCATAGACAGTCGCCGAAGAGCTAAAGATGAAATGATGCACCCCTGCGCGGCGCATTTCGTCGAGCAACACCAAGGTCCCATTAACATTATTTTGATAATATTGCAGCGGCAACCGGGTAGATTAGCCTACCGCTTTAAGACCGGCAAAATGGATAACGGCGCTGATGTCATGCTCGTCGAAAATTTGCTGCAACACCTGCGGGTCCTGAACATCGCCCTGATAGAAAATCAAGTCTTTATCGGCTAAATCAGACACCTGTCGAGAGAAACGTCAGAAGCGTTGGCGAGATTATCCAGCACCACGACCTCTTCATCGCGCGCCAACAATGCCAAAACCGTATGCGAGCCGATATAGCCTGCCCCGCCGGTGACCAATACAGCCATTGTCACTCCTTATAAAATGAAATACATCGCTTCGTCTTACTTGGCCAAAAGACGTTCAATACCGTTACGGAAATCGACGCCCATTTTTTTACTGCGCAAGCCATAGCTCACAAAGGCCTGCATATAGCCCAACTTGAGGCCACAGTTAAAATTTTTACCGGTTAAATACACAGCGTCTACCGGCTGTTGATTAACCAGTGATGCAATTGCATCCGTGAGCTGAATACGTCCCCAGGCGCCAGGTTCTGTTTTTTCCAGCAATGGCCACACCTCTGCCGACAATACGTAACGTCCTACGGCCGCCAGATTAGAATCGATTTGTGAAATATCCTGCGGTTTCTCGATGAAAGATTGCACCAGGGCGGCATCGCCGGGCCGGCTTACGTCATCTTCACAGCTAATTACCGAATAATTGGGCAGTTCAGCGCGAGGTAAAGACTGTACCAGAACCTGACTATGCCCGGTTTCCCGATAACGATTGACCATCGCGGCCAAATTCTCCGTCCGGCTGTCAAACGTACTTTCGTCGAGCAAAACATCGGGCAGTACCACGATAAACGGCGAATCACCGATAATAGGCTTGGCGGACAATACCGCATGCCCCAATCCTAAAGGTTCTCCCTGACGAACATTCATGATCGTCATGCCCTGAGGACAGATTTTCTGCACATCTTCAAGCAACGCATTTTTTTTGCGTGATTCAAGCAAAGCTTCCAGCTCAAAGGTAGTGTCGAAGTGGTTTTCCACCGAATTTTTGGAGGCGTGGGTGACTAAAATGATTTCCGTTACGCCGGCGGCGGCGCATTCGTCCACAATGTATTGGATCATCGGCTTATCGACAATCGGCAACATCTCTTTGGGGATTGCCTTGGTCGCGGGTAACAGGTGCATACCCAGCCCAGCAACAGGGATAACGGCCTTCAGATTTTTCATTTAACCAACCTTAACGTGAGTAAAGCGCAATGGGGGATTCGGATCGGGCAAAAGCGCGCGGACCTCTCCGGGCCGCAACCGACCGGGAACTAAACAGTTATGAACATAATCGTAGGCGATGAAATGGCTGTCAGCAATGCACGTCCAAGCGGCAATGCCGCTGACCGTCTACTCCGCCGGACGGCGGCCATCGCGGATAAATCACTGTTTGGGTATAATGTTTTCACGCGGTCAAGTCCTTCCAGCAGTCGCGAAAGATTATGCTGAAAAACAGCCTCGTCACTGAAAAATCCACCGGATTTTTGCGCTAACTGCATACGTTGCGCCACGTTGGCCACGCTTTGCTCGTTCCAGGCTCGTGTGTGACGATCCTCACGCAGCCGGATTAACTTGTTAGGCACTTTATAGCGCAGATTCATCAGTTTTCTAAGATGCCGGTTACCTTCACTGGTGGAGGAAAGTTTCTGCTGCTTTTTAAACATCACAACGGCTTTTTCCACATCGGTCCCCGGCTGAATTGCGGGACCGCCGGGCAGTGCACGGCATTGGCTTTCAAAATATCGCTCAGAAAATCCGCACCTATCACGGTGGGAATGTAGGGAGAACGAATGGTTTGCGTACAGTCAAGCCATTGAAGGTATTGATTTGCGAGGACGTCACCATGGGCACCCAGGGAACTCGCATAGCGTCGGCGATTATCGCCGCGTGCATGGCATCCGCCAAGACCAGCTTGGCATGGCGGATTTTCTGAATCACCGCGCGCGCTTCCTCACGCGGACTGACCATCGTTATACCGGCCTGTTGGCAGCTTTTTTCCCAATCCCCTTGCTTTAACGCATTGTGGTGGAGAATAAAAATAGTCCCTGCACGCTCGTGCTCCGCTAAAGGTTTGAATTCTGCCAGGGTATTGAGAAAGGCCGCGCCGTCGGTAATAAATTGACTCTCGTTAAGCCCCAACACACGGGCGCTCAAAGGCCCCCTAACGCAGATGATCTTCCAATCAGCGTCACCAAAACCTGCGGGCGGGTAACCGTAACCAATCCCGCTGCCGAAAACTATCCATTTTTTTGCGCTGGGCATGTCAGTGTTAATGATGGTACCAATACCGGAGAATCTGACGCTATCATCCTCGTCAAAAAAACCCGGCAATAATGTCTCCCATAGCCAACCATTTAAATCATCGCCAAAATTCCCAAGAGCCGACTTATAATAATACAGTTTTAATTGTCCTTCTCCAAAATTCAAAATGGCACTGCGACGACGGAATCCCAAAAAGTCAATAACACGGCCAGCACGACAACAACTTGGTGTTTTTGTCATAAACAACGCAGCTAAAATATCATAGCCGGCAATGCGGGTAGTATAATCATTTTCTTAAATATCCATTGTTATACCGTCTGGCGGTGGTAGTCGCAACAAAAGCATAGTTGCACAACGCATTTTAAGACAAATCCCACCTTCCTCATGAGGTTGAGTTTATCCCATGAATTATAATAACTTTTTATAATTAGCTGCACATAAAAAAATCAAACGTATGTGTTCACACCCCGTGACTTGAAGTGAAACAGGAAACAAGAGGAATCGGATTGCCTAAAAAAATATTTTTGTTAGTATGAGGAAGCATCGATGAAATAGGCTGGAAGGGCATACTTTATGATAGCGAGCGCCGCTGACATTAAGTGGCTTTGTTGAATAAACCGATTTTATGCTGCCCCTCCAGTGCAACTGCTGATCCTGGCAACGTAAAATCATGCAGTTAGGCCGCGTAAGAAAACGGCACACCTAGGGTGACAAGCATTTTCCGCCAAAACGAGTATGGCAAAACAGCATGATTCCCTATTATTCAACAAAGCCACATCAAGTTTGAAAACCCCGTCGTAGACAACTGCTGCATACCTAATATTTTCATGGTTTTACTATAAGGATTGTCATTCCGTATTACAGACTTGGCAGGCGATATTTCACCTCACCCAGGGCTCGCAACCATTACACTTGCTCTACGAGAACGAACGATGATTAAATCCGTACAATACTTACGCGCGATTGCCGCGCTGATGGTGGTCATGCATCATGTGGTAATCAAAGGGCGCCAATACGACATTCCTTCCTTATCCTGGTTTCACATAGGTTATTAAGGCGTAGACCTTTTTTTATCATTTCAGTTTATATTATGTGCACCACCACTGAGCAAAGAGAGGTCACCTTCGGCCGCTTCATTTCTGTCCGATGCACGCGTATACTGGCTTTGTTGAATAAATCAGAACTTGTGACTACGCCCCCCTAGCAGATCGATTGTGATGCGATCCGGATGCTGTTCGGCATTCCTAACAGCGTCATTTTGTTAAGCGCTTTGACCATCTCCATTGCCTCACCTACCTGCGCATCATAGTCACGCAGACTTAGATGATCGCCCATAAGCGTTTTGAACCGGAATATAGCTGTTTCAGCCACTGAACGTCGATGATAGCCCACTTGCTTTTTCCATACATCGTTACTGCCGCTTAGACGCTGATTCGCAACGGCGTAGTTACGCTCATGGTATCGGTCTGGCCAATATTGCGCCCCACCTCGTGGAGAAATAAAAGGCCTTATTTTCTTCCTCAGCAGAGCATCATGACAGTAGCGGGTATCGTAAGCGCCATCAGCCGACGCTTCTCTGATTTTCCGGTGGGTCTGGTTTATCAGAACTGGTAGGGCCTGAGCATCCGTCGTACCGCTGAGCGATAAGTCAGCACAGATAATCTCGATAGCCATATCTGCGTAGTGAAGCGGCCGGCCACGCCGTTCAGACGTTGTTTTTTCCGTCCATGCAACAATTGCCGACTCATCCAGCCATATCGTCAGAGCCCCGCGCTGCTTGAGAGCTTTGTTGTAAGTGGACCAGTTGGTTATTTTAAACTTTTGCTTTGCCATGGAGTGTAGATGTTGAAATGACAGTAGTGATCTGAGCAGACGATCACCTAAAAGTTATATTTATTCAACAAAGCCGCGTATACTTCTTCTTTATTGGCTGATGACGGTCGTGGCGCTGGCCATTTTTATCATCAAACCGAGCGTCGTGAACAGTTCCGGCGGAACAACAAGCGTGGTCGCGTCGTTTTTTCTCCTTCCTGACGGCACACTCTCTTTCTGGTCAATAACGGTTGGACTTTAAGTTACGAATTTTTATTTTTGACTTTGGCCTATTTTTATCCAGACCCAATAAAAAACCCATTGTCGTTGCGATTATCTTAGCTCTGGCAGCATTAGGGCTGAATTTGCACCCGAGCGGAGCGTATTTCAAATTTATCACCAATATCATTTTGGTCGATTTCGCCCGAGTTATTATCAAATCTGGTGTATGGCGATCAGGCTACGTTCTGCTCTGATGCTTCGTGAATCTGTTCTCCATCCTGAAATTGGACGTTGTTTATCACCAGGGTCAGCAGGTCAAATCCTCTTAGCCGGTTCCAGCTTTTCTGGCTGCATGTTCCTGACGGCCGCCCCCTTTTTGCGCCGGTAACCGCATCCATCACGCCCGGCGAGCGGGTACTGGTGGCGGGACCGTCGGGCTGTGGTAAATCCACATTACTACGCGCCATCGCCGGCATTTGGCCCTATGGCAGCGGCAGTATCCTGCTGCAAGAGAAGCGCAAAATGCTGTTCTTACCGCAGCGCAGTTATATTCCCATCGGAACGCTTAAAGGCGCGCTATGCTATCCCGACGCGCCGGATCATTTTACCGACGCGCAAATGCATGAGGTGTTGCTACAGTGCCAGCTTAAACATCTATTGCCGCAGCTTAATCAGGAGGCCAACTGGAGCCACTGGCTTTCACCCGGCGAACAACAACGTCTGGCGTTCGCCCGCGCCCTATTGATTAAACCGGAAATGTTGTTTCTCGATGAGGCAACCAGCGCGCTGGATGATGAAAATGAACAGCTTATGTATCGTCTGCTGATTGACACTTTGCCGCAGATGACGCTGGTAAGAATCGCCCACCGCAATAGTGTTGCGCGTTATCATACCCGCTGCTGGCGCTTTACCCGTCACGAAGACGACGAGCAGGCGCATATGCAACCGAGCGCCTTGCCGCAGACGCTGGCGGAAAACGCCTGGCGCTGACAGGCTACCTGTTCTAGCCCGGGCCGCCGCAGGACAGTTGAGTACCCTGCCGCCGCGGGGTCGTTGGGTAATCTGCCGCTGTGCTGAACATCATCAAATTGGCGGTGGCGCAGGCCGGGGGCGCGTCCATTGCCGGGGATAACGAGAGAACAGGCCCGCAGAAGTCGCCAGACGGTAAACCCCCGTCGGCGCCGTAATCAGGCGGTCGCCACCGGGGTATGGTGCCGATCCGGTTTGCGCAGCAGCATCACCAGATAAACCAGCGCCACCGCCGCTATCATCACAAACAGCAAATGATCCGAATAACGCTGCATCAGCATGGCGGTCATCGTCGGACCGAACAGGCTGCCGAGCGTATAGCTGAGCAATAGCGACTGGTTCATGGCCACCAGTTCATCCGGGCTAACCTTCTCGCAGGCCCAGGACATCGCTACCGGATACAGGGTGAAACCGGAACAGCCGAGCACAAACAGCGCCGGCGCCATCGCGGCATGGCTCAACATCGCCAAACTGCCGAGGATGACCATAAACACCAGCACCCGCAGCACCATCAGACGGCCATAGCGGTCGGTCCGCCAGGCGTCCGACCGGCCATTGGCCGACATTGCCGTCGCTCAGGCCCAAATGGGACAGATACAACGGCATCAAACCGTAAAACGAGCCAAGTACAATACCCGACATAATACAGCCATTAACGCCCAGTCTGGCGTTTCGGCGCAGCAGCATCGGCTACAGCGCCACCCGTGGTGCTGTAGCGCTGGGGGGCACCATCGGGGCGAACAGCAGCGGCAGCATCGCACTCACCACCAGGCTGACCGCCCACGGCAATACCGCCGTCACAGCAGTGGCCACGCCGCTTAACAGCAACTGCCCGACCACTGTGCCCAGATAGTAGACCGTCATATAGGCTGCCAGAAGCTGGCCGCGGGTATGAAGGGTGCTGCTGCGCATCAGCGCGCTTTCCACCACGACCCAAATCAGCGCTCAGGCAACGCCGGCCAGAAAGTGCAGGACCAACCAGCTAGTAAACCCGTCCGCCAGCCCAAGCCCCGCGGTCGCCAGCGCGAACAGCACGCAGGCCTCATGATAACTGCGGGTGAAACCCAGCCACTTAATCAGTAGCCCGGCAAGCAGCGTACCGGCCAAATTACCGGTAAAATAGGACGAACTGACCAGCCCGACCTGCTAGGTGGGCAGCGAAGCATGGCTGAGCCAAAGCGGCACCAACGTATTCAGTACGGCGATGGAAATCGTCAATAACAAAAGCCCCGCGAGCAATAACAGCACCGGGCGAGAATAGGCGGACATGGTATGGGAAACGCAGCCTCAGAGAAGAGATTACGCGCATCATGCCACCATGGCGTAAAAAGTCAATCGGCCGCGTCTGGCCGCCGCATTTTTTGCGCCACCGCAGGTAAGCGGCTTGATCGTGCACAAAAAACGCGCCTCATTGGGCGCGTAGAACGTGCTTACGTCCGCTTAGCCGATATGGGTCAGGCCCTTCATATAGGGCTGTAGCACTGCCGGTATGGCAATGCGCCCGTCGGCAAGCTGATGGTTTTCCAGCACCGCCACCAGCGTACGGCCAACCGCCAGACCGGAACCGTTCAGCGTATGTACCAGCTGCGGTTTTTTGTCCGTCCGGCTGCGGTAACGCGCCTGCATCCGCCGCGCCTGGAAATCGCTGATATTGGAGCACGAGGAGATTTCGCGATAGGTATTTTGCGCCGGCAGCCATACTTCCAAATCGTAGGTTTTACAGGAGGCAAAAGCCATATCGCCGTTACACAGCAACACTTTGCGGTACGGCAGTTGCAGCAATTGCAGCACCTTTTCAGCATGGCTGGTCATCTCTTCCAGCGCCTGCATCGACTGTGCCGGTTTCACCACTTGCACCATTTCCACTTTGTCGAATTGGTGCATGCGAATAAGCCCGCGGGTATCTCGCCCGTAAGAGCCGGCCTCGGATCGGAAACATGGCGTGTGTGCGGTCATCTTCAGCGGCAGCGCGTCTTCCTCGATGATCTCATCGCGAATCAAGTTGGTCAGCGGCACTTCCGCGGTCGGGATCAGCGCATAAGCGCTGGTGTCCGCTTCCTCGTTCAGGGGCTGAGTATGGAACAGATCTTCGACAAATTTGGGTAACTGTCCTGTGCCGTACAGCGAAGCATGGTTAACCAGGTAAGGCAGATAATGTTCCACATAGCCGTGCTGTTCGGTATGCAGATCCAACATGAACTGGGTCAGCGCGCGGTGCAGGCGGGCTATCTGGCCACGCATCACAACAAAGCGCGCACCGGTCAGCTTGACCGCCGCGGCAAAATCGAGCCCGCCCGCGATTTCACCGAGTTCCACATGGTCGCGGATGGGAAAATCGTATTGCCGCGGTTCGCCCCAGCGCGACACTTCCTGGTTGTCGTTTTCGTCCCGCCCGTCGGGCACGTCATCGTCGGGAATATTGGGCAGCGAGAACGCGTAGTCGCGGATCTCGCTCTGCAGGGCGTCCAGCTCGGTTTTGGCGGAGCTTAAGCGCTCACCTAACTGGTTGACCTCCCGGCGCAGTGGCTCAATGTCTTCCCCGCGGGATTTCGCGGCGCCGATCGCTTTGGAGCGGGCATTGCGTTCAGCCTGCAGATTCTCGGTTTCCACCTGGAGCACTTTGCGGCGCTCCTCATGCTGGCGCAATGTCGCCACATCCAGTTTAAATTTTCTGCGAGCCAATTTTTCGGCGACTGCGTCGAGCTCGTTACGCAGTAGATTGGGATCGAGCATGCTAGTCCTGTGCTTATGATTATCTGATGTACGTTTACGGCCGCGTGGCGCCCTGGGCGAGGGCCACGTCATGAATTCAGCACTGCTAACCTTACCGCAACGGCCTGGTTATCGGTAGCGTTTTGTCGGGCTATTTTGATCCAGCGCGTCAAGCCAGGCGAGCTTTTCGCCGATTTTATCCTCCAGGCCGCGCGAGCTGGGATGATAGTAGCGGGTGTGCGCCATTTCCGGCGGGAAATAATCCTCACCGGCGGCGTAGGCGTTGGGTTCATCATGGGCATAGCGGTACTCGGCCCCTAATCCCATGTCTTTCATCAGCCTGGTCGGGGCGTTACGCAAATGCTCCGGCACATCATAATCCGCCTTTTCGCGCGCATCGCGCATCGCCGCTTTAAAGGCGGTGTACACCGCATTACTTTTCGGCGCGCAGGCCAGATAGACAATCGCCTGGGCGATGGCTCGCTCACCCTCAGCGGGCCCCACGCGGGTAAAACAATCCCAGGCGGCGATGGCCACCTGCATGGCGCGCGGATCGGCGTTGCCCACATCTTCCGACGCGATAGCCAGCAATCGACGCGCGACGTACAGCGGATCGCCGCCGGCGGTAATAATCCGCGCATACCAGTAAAGCGCCCCATCGGGCGACGATCCGCGCACCGATTTATGCAGCGCCGAAATCAAGTCGTAGTAACGATCGCCTTTGTTATCAAAGCGCTCGTTGCGCTCGCCGGCTATTTCGTTTAGCAGCGCGGGGGTCAGCACCCGTTGTCCCTCGGCATCGGTCTCGGCCATGTCCGCCATCATTTCCAGACTGTTAAGCGCCCGCCGCGCATCGCCGTTCACCCACGCCGCCAGTAGCTGACGGGTTTCCGGCTGCAGCACGATATTTTGCCCGCCGTAGCCGCGTTGGCTGTCCTGCATAGCCTGGTCGAGCACCAGGCCGATATCCTCAGCCGTCAAACCTTTCAGCAAGTAGACCTTGGCGCGGGAAAGCAAAGCCGAATTCAATTCAAAGGAGGGGTTCTCGGTCGTGGCACCGATAAAGGTGATGGTGCCCTCTTCAATATGCGGCAAAAAGGCGTCCTGCTGGCCTTTATTAAAGCGATGGACTTCATCGACAAATAGAATGGTGCGCCGCCCGGCATCGCGATTCAGACACGCCCGTTCGATGGCCTCGCGGATTTCCTTGATGCCGGACGTCACCGCCGACAGGCGCTCCACGTCTACCTGACCGTAGCGGGCAATCAGTTCCGCAAGGGTAGTCTTGCCGGTCCCCGGCGGTCCCCACAAAATCATTGAATGGAGCTGACCGTTTTTGATCACCCGCGGCAGCGGTTTATCCGCCGCCAGCAGGTGGCTCTGACCGATATACTCCTCAAGCGTTGACGGACGCATACGCGCCGCCAGCGGTTGGAATGCATTTTGGGAAAAGTCCAGGGACAGGTTACCCATAGTTACCTCACTGGCGCTGGTCGTCCAGCGTCACGCCCTTCGGTAGTGTAAAGTGGAATTTGGCGTCGTCCACCGGGCCGTTCTTCTGGCTTTTCAGCTGATAGGTACTGCGCTGGCCATCCTGCTCCACGGCGGTAAAACCGGTAATGGTGCCATTAGCGGTGACGTTAATCGTAAACTGCTTCAGGTTGCCGTTATCCGCTTTCGGCACCAGCGAAAAACTGTCGCCCTGCTGCTTCACATTATACTGACCCCAGTCGGCGGCGCTGTTGCGGGTGATTAACATGAACGGCGTGTTGCCGGTTGCGTTTTTCAGCCAGTTGGCGATTGCCTGTTCAACAAAAGGATTGTAAAACCACAGGGTTTTGCCATCGGACACCAGCACGCTTTCATCCGGCGTGGTCATATGCCAGTTGAACAGATTCGGCCGTTTTATCCACAGTTCGCCCTCGCCCTCCTGCACCGCGCCGCCTTCGGCGCCAGTCACCCGCTGGGTGAAGCTGGCATGAAAACTGTTGACCTGATTCAGACGGCTTTGCAGCACATCGGCATCTTCGGCAAACGCCGGAGCCGCCAGCACGGCGGCAAACAGACAAGAGGTCATCAACTGTTTTTTCATTCTTGGCATTCCTTGAGAAAGTGAGCCCGCGCGCTCCCGTCCGAGGCGCGGCAACAGAATTAACTTTATCGGAAGATGAGCGGGACGCCCCATAGGAATATCCTCTGAAACGTCCCGGTTTACGCATCTTTGCACGGTTGTGCCCGGCGAGAGGCGCTTACTACTGTGACGGCGGGGACAGCACCTCTCGGTTGCCGTTGTGGCCTGGCGGACTGACAATGCCCTGCAATTCCATTTGCTCGACGATCCGGGCGGCGCGGTTGTAACCGATGCGGAACTGGCGTTGCACGCCGGAGATCGACGCGCGGCGCTTGTCGATGACGAACGCCACCGCCTGATCGAATAGCGGATCCAGCTCCTCGTCACCATCTAGGCCGGCAGCGCCGCCCTCACCCTCGTCACCGGCGCTGGTGATGCTGTCGATATATTGCGGCCGGCCACGGGCTTTCCAGTCGCTGACCACCGCATGCACCTCTTCATCGCGCACAAACGCGCCATGAACGCGCACCGGCAGCGAGGAGTTGGGCGCCAGATAGAGCATATCCCCCATGCCGAGCAGCGATTCGGCGCCGGTCTGATCGAGAATAGTGCGGGAATCGATTTTGCTGGAAACGGTAAAGGCGATTCGCGTCGGGATGTTGGCCTTGATAAGACCGGTGATAACGTCCACCGATGGCCGCTGCGTCGCCAGCACCAGATGAATACCGGCGGCACGCGCTTTTTGCGCCAGGCGGGCAATCAGCTCTTCCACCTTCTTGCCAACCGCCATCATCAGGTCGGCAAATTCGTCCACCATCACCACGATATAGGGCAGTTTTTCTAGCACCGGCGGCGCCTCCGCCATGCCGTTGCCGGGTTTCCAGAACGGGTCCGGCACCGGCCGTCCCATGTCTTCCGCCTGCTCAATACGTTCGTTATAGCCCGCCAGATTGCGCACGCCGAGCGCCGACATCAGCTTATAGCGCCGCTCCATTTCGCCCACGCACCAGCGCAGCGCGTTGGCGGCGTCCTTCATGTCGGTGACCACTTCGGTCAGCAGATGGGGAATGCCTTCATATACCGACAATTCCAGCATTTTCGGGTCAATCATGATAAAGCGCACCTCTTTCGGCGTCGCCTTATACAGGATACTGAGGATCATGGCATTGACCCCCACCGATTTGCCGGAGCCGGTTGTCCCCGCCACCAGCAAATGCGGCATTTTGCCCAGATCGGCAATCACCGGCTGGCCGCCGATATCCTTGCCGAGCACCAGCGCCAAAGGCGAGCTGGTTTCACGGAATTTATCGCAATCGAGCACTTCGCGCAGATAAACCGTCTGGCGCCGCTTATTGGGCAATTCCAGGCCGACGTAAGGTTTACCGGGAATCACTTCCACCACCCGCACCGCCACCGCCGATAGCGAACGCGCCAGATCGCGGGACAGATTGGAAATCCGCGCCGCTTTCACGCCGGGCGCCAGATCCAGCTCGAAGCGGGTAATGACCGGACCCGGCGAAATGTCGACGACTTCCGCCTTGACGCGATAGTCTGACAGCCGGACTTCCACCAGACGCGCCGTCTGCTCCAGGGCGAACATGTCCACCGGCTCTTCTTCTCGCGGCGGCGGGGTCAGGAGATCCATGGTCGGCAACGGCGTGGACGGTTTTTGCAGTGGCTGTTCCTGACGCATCAGGAACGGATGGATCAAACTTTCCATTGCAGGCGTCTGCGGCGCGCCCGCGGCGGTGCTATAACCCTGCGACACGCCGTCATCGTCAGCGCTATCATTGTCGTGCCAGGGGGCATCGTCGTCCTGCCAGCGGTCGTCCTCGCTCGCGTAGACGGAGGATCGCGGATCGCCCGCGGGGCGCGCAGGGGCAAACTGCGCTTCCTGCGCCGCAAAATCGGCGTCCCGACGGCTGTCCATGCCTGCTACGGGCGCGCTACCCGCCTCGGGACGGGCATCGATATCGGCCGCCGGCGACAGCGGCGAGGCGCCGCCGTGGGAATAACCGCTATGCGCCGCCGGAGCCTCCTCGCCAGGATAGCGCTGCAGCTGCTGACGGGCAAAATCCTCCGCCAGACGCTGCTGCTCATCCCACGCCGCTTCCCCTTCCGGTGAAACGAACGCCGGCCTTAGCGTGGTTTCAACCGGGGATGCATCAGCGTCCTGCGCCGTCAGCGGACGCTCGTCGAAGCCGTCAGCCGGCGCCAGCGAATCAGCCTGCAGACCGTCCTGAGGGGAGCGCTGCTGCGAGGGGATCTTGATCCCGTACGAGGCCAGTTCCCGCCGCGTCGGGATACACACCGGTTCCAGGAGCGGTAGTTCCGGTCCGATACCTTGTTTTACCTGCGGGTTATAGTCATTGCCGCTGGCGGAAAACGCCGGCATGAAGGTCAGCGGCGTGCCCCCTTGCCCCGCGGCTGCGGCGCCTGCCGTCAGCGCGCCGCTGTTTTGCTGCGCAACGGTGAAGTCGTAGGGGGTATGCGGGGCGGCGGGATCCCGTTGCCAGTCACCCAGACGCGGCCCCTCCTCCTCCGCGGCCAAGGCTTGCGGGCTGGCCGGCGCGCCGGGCAATTCAAACCGGTAATGGGGCACCTCGCCGGCTTGCGCCGGCGACAGGGAAGCGGGCGACGCAGACTCGGCCCAGGCGCCTTCGGGGGGATAATTCACGCCCGCACCGGCGGCAAGAGGATCTCCAGCAACGCCCTGACCAGGCACGGTGGCAGAGAGAACGCCCGCGCTCAGGGGGCCCCCCGCGCCCGAAGGCGCGCCGGCCTGCGCCGGATTTTGCGCATGGCTGTCAGGCCGCTCGCCCGCTGGGTAAGCGGTCGCACCCTGACCAGCGAGCGGACTCGCCTCAGCCCCTTGGCCGGCCTGCGCTAGCTCGCTGTGGCGTGCCGCAACCGCTGCGGCCGAGGGACGCAGCAGTGGTTCGTCGTCGTCCATCTCCCCGGCGCGCCAGGCGATATCGCCCGCCGCCTCGTGATCCGCCCGGCGGTAACCCTCATCCGCTTCGTCGTCGCGGCGGCTGCGGTTGGAGACAAAAGTCGCACAGCTAAGCACCACCTCGCCGATTTTCTCCGCAATGATCAGCCACGACCAGCCGGTAAAGAGCGTCAGTCCCGACGCCCAGACGCACAGCAGCGCCAGGGTGGCGCCAATGCCGTTGAACCATGGCAATATGGCATTGCTCAGCAGACTTCCGATGATCCCGCCGGAAGCGAAATAGTAAAGATCGTCAACATTCAGCGCGGCCAGGCCGCAGGAAGTGAGCAGCAGCGCCAGGCTCCCGATCAGCCGCAGCGAGAGACCAAACAAATCCACATAGTCGCGCCTGTCGCGCTGGGCAAAGGCGCTCCAGCAAAAGAACAGCATGATAGGCGGCATCACATACGCCAACACGCCGAAGGTGAAAAACAGGGTATCGGCAAACCATGCCCCTACCCCGCCACCCAAGTTATGAATAGGGCCATGCCAGGCGGTCTGTGACCAGCTCGGATCGGAGGGGCTGAAGCTGACCAGCGCCACCATCAAATAAAACGCAAAAATACCCACTACAACCAGCACAGCCTCCAGTAGCCGGCGGCCACTGCTGAGTTTTTTGAGGGCAATATCTTTATCTTCTGTATATTCCTGGCTCAAGAAAGGCTCTCCAGGCTCCTGTTAACCGATATAATAACAGCGCCGAGGTGCTGTCCGGCGCTGGGACTGTATGAATTCACAGGAGTGTAACCAAAACAAACCGTATTTGCACCTGGAATGCTCCTTAACGCGTCTTTATGACCAGACGATTACTCTGTTTCACTTCTTCCATGACGACATAGGTCCGTGTGTCGTTCACGCTGGGCAGACGCAACAGCGTCTCGCCGAGCAGTTTACGATAGGCAGACATATCCGGCACGCGCGTTTTCAACAAATAGTCGAAATCGCCTGAAACCAGATGGCACTCCTGGATTTCCTCCAGCTTTTGCACCGCGGCGTTGAATTGCTCGAACACATCCGGCGCACCGTGGTTGAGAGTAATCTCAACAAACACCAGTAACGACGCATCCAGATAATGCGGGTTCAACAGCGCCGTATAGCCCTGGATGAAACCCTGGCGCTCAAGACGGCGTACGCGTTCAAGACAGGGCGTTGGCGATAGACCTACCCGCTTTGATAACTCGACATTGGAAATCCGTCCGTCCTTTTGCAGTTCATTCAGGATATTGCGGTCGATACGATCGAGATCTTTCCCCGGGCGCTTTTTATTGTCTACCATCATTAGTGTCTCTCTCAATTCCTTCACTGTACTTGCCATACCCTCACTAACTTCATTGTGTCAGGGATTGTCTAAGGACCTGTTATCAGTTTTTTTAAGGTCAACCTTTTGCTGGAACCATTTAGAACCTGTCTGTCAACATACTAAACGGCATCAGGGAGCGCAGGACACACCACTCAGGGTCTGCTCCGCGCACGGCTTCGCAACCCCACCACGGGCGCCAGCCACGGCCTGTTTAAATACCCGCCTAGATGTTTTCGCAAAAGCGCAGCCGATTGTCAAAGTAAAACGTTAAAAATCAGAACAACATACCGGTTGTGACCGACATCCTTTGCCACGTGGCAGGTTTAGCGGGGTTTTTTACCCGATTATGCCCTGCCGGCGGCCTTAATAGCCGCGATTAATTGGAAAAATCGTTAACTACTTTTTTTCATCCTTTTTTAACTCTGGTAATTTTCTTACAATGCCCAGGTTAATGAGGCGACGACAACGAGGAAAACATGTCTACGGTGAAACACAGTAAATTGCTCATATTGGGTTCGGGGCCAGCGGGCTATACAGCCGCGGTCTATGCCGCGCGCGCCAATCTGAACCCGGTTTTGATCACCGGTATGGAGCAAGGCGGACAGCTGACGACCACCACCGAGGTGGAAAACTGGCCGGGCGACACGGAAGGACTGACCGGCCCGCTCCTGATGGAGCGCATGTACGCCCACGCCACAAAATTCAACACGGAAATCATTTTCGACCACATTACCCAGGTTAATCTGCAAACCCGCCCTTTCCGCCTCGTCGGAGATAGCGGCGAATATACCTGCGATGCGCTTATCATCGCCACCGGCGCCTCGGCGCGCTATCTTGGTCTGCCGTCCGAAGAGGCCTATAAAGGGAAAGGGGTTTCCGCCTGCGCCACCTGCGATGGCTTCTTTTACCGTAACCAGAAAGTGGCGGTGGTCGGCGGCGGCAACACCGCCGTGGAGGAAGCCCTGTACCTGGCCAATATCGCCGAGGAAGTGCATTTGATCCACCGCCGCGACACCTTTCGTTCGGAAAAGATCCTTATCGACCGCCTGATGGATAAGGTCAATAACGGCAATATCGTGCTACATACCAATCGTACCCTGGAAGAAGTGCTGGGCGACGAGATGGGCGTCACCGGCGTACGTCTGAAAGAGGTGGCCGGCAGCGCCCATGAAGATCTGGCGGTCGCCGGGGTATTTATCGCTATAGGTCACAGTCCAAATACCGCGATTTTCGGCGACCAATTGGCGCTGCAAAACGGCTATCTGCGCGTGCAGTCCGGGATCAATGGCAACGCGACCGCTACCTCGATTCCGGGCGTATTCGCGGCCGGCGACGTCATGGACCACAACTACCGCCAGGCGATTACCTCCGCCGGGACCGGCTGTATGGCGGCGCTGGACGCCGAACGTTATCTCGACGGCCTGGCCCAGGCCGGCTCCCTTTGAGATAATACAATCGCTGCGCAGCAGGGCCGGCGCGCACGCCTCGTTGCCGCCAGGATTGGTCAGGGCGGCCAACGGCCGCCTTTTCTTTGCCCTGCCCCTGTGCATATTTGCCCGCCCGTGTCCGCTTCGTGCCGGCGTGGCGGACGCGCGCTAATTCACCGGCAATGATTTTCACCTCGCCCGCAACAGGGTAAGATGTCGGCGCACCGGCGCTGCAGAGCATTCCGGTCTCGCTTCCCTGCATGGGATTTCCAACGTCAACCGTCTGCCGTTCCGGCTGGAAACAGACTTTCAATGAACAAGAATCGACAACAAATCCTGGTACGCTGGCTCCGATCGCAAAGTAAGCGGATAAATCGCTGGCTGCGCCTTTCCCTGCTGCTCGGCCTGATAAGCGCCGTTATCATCGTCGCACAAGCCTGGGCGCTGGCCGGTTTGCTACAGGCGTTGATCATGGATAATACCTCGCGCGCTACTCTGACCGGCGGCTTTGTCGCCCTGGCGTCGTTATTTGCGCTGCGCGCGGCGGTCAACTACGCCCGTGAACGGGTGGGCTTTATCGCCGGCAGTTTGCTACGCCGTCAAATCCGTGCCCAGGTGCTGGATCGCCTCGCGCGTTTGGGACCGGCCTGGATCCGCGGCAAGCCCGCCGGAAGCTGGAGCAGCATGCTGCTTGAGCAAATCGAGGATATGCACGATTTCTACGCCCGCTATTTGCCGCAAATGTCGCTGGCGGTGCTGGTGCCGCTGATGATCCTTATCGTGGTGTTTCCCATCAATTGGGCCGCGGGGCTGATTCTGTTTTTAACCGCGCCGCTGATTCCGCTGTTCATGGCACTGATCGGCATGGGTGCCGCTGACGCCAACCGACGCAATTTTTTGGCGCTGGCGCGCCTGTCGGGCTACTTTCTCGACCGGTTACGCGGGCTGGAGACCTTACGGCTGTTCTTTCGCGCCGACGCGGAAACGGAAGAGATCCGCCGCGCGACCGAGTCATTCCGTCAGCGCACCATTGAGGTGTTACGACTAGCGTTTCTTTCCTCTGGCGTATTGGAGTTCTTTGCCTCGATTTCCATTGCCGTAGCGGCAGTGTATTTCGGCTTCTCCTACCTGGGAGAGCTGCATTTCGGCAGCTATGGAACCGGCGTCACGCTTTTCGCCGGCTTTCTGGTGCTGATCCTGGCGCCTGAATTCTTTCAGCCGTTGCGCGATCTGGGGACGTTCTACCACGCCAAAGCCCAGGCTGTGGGCGCCGCGGAATCGTTGGTCTCTTTTTTGGAACATGACGATGAAGCCCAGGGCGCCGGCAGCGAGACGCTGGCCCCTGGACCGGTGAGTTTGCTCGCCCGCGATCTGTGGGTACTGGCGCCAGACGGCAGCGAACTCGCCGGACCGCTGAACTTTTCCCTCCCGGCGGGCCAGCGGGTGGCCATCGTCGGCGCCAGCGGCGCGGGCAAGAGCTCCCTGCTTAGCGTACTGCTGGGGTTTCTGCCCTATCGCGGTTCGCTGCTGGTCAACGGCCGCGAGCTGCGCGCGCTCGCGCCGAGTCTGTGGCGTGAACGATTAAGCTGGGTCAGTCAGAATCCGGCACTGCCGGCGGTAACGCTGCGCGACAATATCCTGCTGGGCGCACCGGCCGCAGACGACGCACAATTGATGCAGGCGGTGAAGGATGCATATGTGGCAGAGTTCCTCGTTGCGTTGCCCGAGGGACTGGATAGTGCCGTCGGCGAAGACGCCAGACTTCTTTCCGTTGGGCAGGTGCAGCGTGTTGCCCTGGCGCGCGCGCTGATCCGCACCCCCGACCTGTTGCTGCTTGACGAGCCCACCGCCAGTCTTGATGTCCACAGCGAGCGGCTGGTGATGCGTGCGCTGGAAAGCGCCACGCGCCGTCAGACCACATTACTGGTAACGCATCAGCTACAGGCCATCGCGGATTTCGACGTGGTCTGGGTGATGCATGAGGGCACCATCGCCCAATAGTGCCCCTATGCCGACCTTACCGTTAGCGACGGGCCGCTGGCCGATTTGATTGCTTCCCAAGCACAGGAGCTGTAACCATGCGCGCATTACTGCCGTATTTGTCCCTCTACCGCCGCCATGGCGGACAACTTACCCTTGGCGTCCTGCTCGCTATCATCACGCTGCTAGCCAGCATCGGCCTGCTGACGCTCTCCGGCTGGTTCCTCGCCGGTGCGGCGACCACGGGCGCCGCGGGCCTGTACAGCTTTAACTATATGCTGCCTGCCGCCGGCGTGCGCGGCGCGGCAATTACCCGCACCGCCGGCCGCTGGGCGGAGCGGGTAGTCAGCCACGATGCCACCTTCCGCGTACTACAGCATCTGCGGCTTTACACTTTCAGCCGTATTCTTCCTCTTTCGCCCGGCGCCACCGCCCGCCTGCGCCGGGGGGAACTACTCAACCGCCTGGTAGCGGATGTGGATACGCTGGACCATCTTTATCTGCGGGTCATCTCCCCGTTGGCGGGGGCATTGATAGTCACTCTGACGGTGAGCGCTGGCCTTTGTCTGCTGGACCCGCGAGCGGGCTTGACCCTTGGCGCGATAATGCTGGCCATTCTGGCGCTGTTCCCGCCGTTGTTTTACCGCGCTGGCAAACCGGTGGGCGAGGCGCTGACCGCCCTGCGCGCCGATTACCGTTTGCAGCTGACCGCCTGGCTTTCCAACAATGCCGAACTCACCCTGTACGGCGCCGACGAACGCTACCGCCGCCGGCTGGAGGCTACCGAACAGCGCTGGCAGGCGCAACAGCGCCGCCAAAGCGGGCTGGGCGCCGGCGCACAAAGCCTGTTGCTGCTAGTGACCGGCCTGACATTGACCTGGGTGCTGTGGCTGGTGGCTGGCGACGTGGAGGGCGATGGCCCGTCCGGCCCGCTGGTGGCCCTGTTTGCCTTCGCAACGCTTGCAGCGTTCGAGGCGTTGGGTCCGGTGGCTGGTGCGTTTCAACATCTTGGACAGGTCATCGCCTGCGCCGTGCGCCTGAACAGTCTGGTCCAACAGACGCCGGAGGTTATTTTTCCCGCGGCCGGTCCTGCGCCGACCGCGGCCGTCGCCCTCAGCGTCAACCGGGTACGGTTTCACTATCCCCAGCAGGCAGCGGCCGCCATTGACGACCTGACCCTGACGGTAGCCGCCGGCGAGCATATCGCTCTACTCGGCCATACCGGCAGCGGCAAATCCACCCTGCTGCAATTATTGACCCGCGCCAGGGATCCCCATGAGGGGGAGATCCTGCTTAATGACGTGCCGCTGCGCGAGTGGAGCGAAAGCGCGCTGCGCGCGATGACCGCCGTGGTGGAGCAGCGGGTCCATATTTTCAGCGCCACGCTGCGCGATAATCTCCGCCTGGCGGCGCCGAACGCCGACGATGAGCAGCTAAGCACCGTAGTGCGGCAAGTGGGTCTTGACAAACTGCTGACGGGCGAAGGGCTCAATGCCTGGCTCGGCGAGGGGGGGCGTGCCCTTTCCGGCGGCGAACAGCGCCGCATGGGCATCGCCCGAGCGCTGCTGCACGACGCCCCGCTGTGGCTACTCGACGAGCCCACCGAGGGGCTCGATGCCGTTACCGAACAGCAAATACTGCACTTGCTCAGCACGCTCGGCCAAGGGCGGACGGTAGTCATTGTCACCCATCGGTTGCGGGGACTGGAACGTTTGGACCGCATTTGTATTCTGGATCGCGGCACCCTCATGGAGCAGGGAAACCATCAGGCGCTGATGGCGCTGCGCGGACGCTATTATCACTATCACCGTCCGGTAGAGGTATACTAGTCAGCGATAAACCCGTGCCGGCCGGTGTTTGCCTGCCTTGTTCAGACGGATTGGAGTAGTCATCGGCAGCATGAGACTTTACCGGCTTTCACCCGACTCTCTGCATTTCCCACCGCCGCACGCCGCGCTCAGCGAGCCTAACGGCCTGCTGGCCTTCGGCGGTGATTTGTAGCCGCAGCGGCTGGGGATTTTCCCCTGGTATTCTCCCGGCTATGCCATTTTGTAGTGGTCGCCAGATCCCCGTTCGGTGCTGTTTCCGCACGCGTTCCATCACAGCCACAGTTTTAGCCGCTTCTCTCGCCGTTGCCGCTGGCGCGTCACCTTGAATCAGGCGTTCGCCGATGTGGTTGCCGCCTGCGCCGAGCGCGGCACGGAAGGCAGCTGGATCGGTCCGGAAGCCGAAAGCGCCTATGGCCATTTGCATCAGCTCGGCCATGCCCATTCGATCGAAGTCTGGGACGACGAGACGCTGGTCGGCGGCATGTATGGCGTGGCGCAGGGGGCGATATTTTTTGGCGAGTCGATGTTTAGTCACGGCCTAACGCATCAAAATTGGCGCTGGGGAGTTTTTGTCGGTATTTTATGCATCAGGGCGGAAAAATGGTAGACTGCCAAGTATTGAATGCGCATACCGCATCGCTCGGCGCGCATAATATTGCGCGCAGCGATTTTCTGGCTATGCTTACGCAATTACTGCCTGAACCGCTGGCGGTCGGCTGCTGGCAACCGCAAACCCTCTTCACCGTCCTTCCTGATTCTGAAAGCGGCAGATGATGCGGCTTTCTTCATCATTTCTTTACATAATGAGGGTTTTTCGGCATTATCTTGCCGGTTAAAAACTATGGTATTCACACCTAGAGGATTCGATGGCCAAAGAAGACAATATTGAAATGCAAGGCACCGTACTGGACACACTGCCTAACACCATGTTCCGCGTGGAATTGGAAAACGGACATGTGGTGACCGCACATATCTCCGGTAAAATGCGCAAGAACTACATCCGTATCCTGACGGGCGACAAAGTCACCGTTGAGCTGACCCCGTACGATCTGAGCAAAGGCCGCATTGTCTTCCGCAGCCGCTGAGATTATCTGAGCGCGTTGCCCTGGGCAGTTCCGGTGATGATTTTTCGGCATGATGCGCGATAATTCCTCCTGCCGCCCCCCCCGGAGAGTATTCCTCCCCGCTATAACAGCTGAAGAAGGCGATGACCCCGGCACCGGTTATCCGGCTGCGCAATCCGGGCTATCGCCCCTCTCATGCTGCTTCGCGTTGTGCCGCACCGGTTGGACCCACGGTCAGGCCGCCCACGCTTATCGCGACCCGCGCCGCCGCCTGCGCGATTATTTCCTATGTGCTTCTCACCTGCGCCGCTATGCAAGCGTCTGTGCCCCACCCGTTTTTCAGCGGCCTGCGCAGTGCTCGTCCTTGCCGCCTGCGTTCGCCTACGCCCGCCAAGACCGCCTCTGGGGCGCAAAAAAAGGCGATACCGCCAGGGGCTAGTGCACCGCCCCTTCGGCCTTGCGTTTCTGCGCGCTAAGGAACTGGTATTTGAGCGTTTGGCTCTCTTTGTCCAGTTCCACCCGCACCGAGCCGCCATCCACCAATGAACCAAACAGCAGCTCGTTAGCCAGCGGTTTTTTCAGATTCTCCTGCATCACGCGGGCCATCGGTCGGGCGCCCATCACTTTGTCGTAACCTTTGTCGCTAAGCCAATTGCGCGCATCGTCGCTGACTTCCAGCGACACGCCTTTGGCGTCCAGCTGCGCCTGCAGTTCGACAATAAACTTGTCGACCACCTGCTGGATAACGTCGGTGGAGAGATGATTGAACCAGATGACGTTATCGAGACGGTTACGGAATTCCGGCGTAAACACCTTCTTGATCTCCGACATGGCGTCCGTGCTGTTATCCTGCTGAATCAGCCCTATCGACTGACGCTGGGTTTCCTGTACGCCGGCATTGGTCGTCATCACCAGTATCACATTACGGAAATCCGCTTTGCGGCCGTTGTTATCGGTCAGCATGCCGTTATCCATGACCTGCAACAGCAGATTAAACACGTCCGGATGGGCTTTCTCGATCTCATCAAGCAACAGCACGGAGTGCGGATACTTCAGCACGGCATCGGTCAGCAACCCGCCCTGATCGTAGCCCACATAGCCGGGAGGCGCCCCAATCAGGCGGCTGACGGTATGCCTCTCCATGTATTCCGACATATCGAAACGCAGCAGCTCGATATCCAGCGCTTTGGCCAGTTGCACGGTGACCTCAGTTTTACCGACGCCCGTCGGACCGGCAAACAGAAAAGATCCCACCGGCTTATGTTCCTGGCCCAGCCCGGCGCGGCTCATTTTGATAGCCTCGGTCAGTACCTCGATAGCCTTATCCTGACCAAAGACCAGCATCTTCAGACGGTCGCCCAGATTTTTCAGCACATCGCGATCGCTCGCCGACACCGTTTTCTCGGGGATACGGGCGATACACGCCACCACCGACTCGATATCCGCCACGTTGACGGTCTTTTTACGCTTGCTGACAGGTATCAGCCGGCTGCGGGCGCCCGCTTCATCAATAACATCAATGGCTTTGTCCGGCAGATGGCGATCATTGATGTATTTGACCGCCAGCTCCACCGCCGCCCGTACCGCTTTGGCGGTATAGCGCACATCGTGGTGGGCTTCGTATTTGGTTTTCAGCCCGGTCAGGATTTGCACCGTTTCTTCTACGGTCGGTTCCGTAATGTCTATCTTCTGGAAACGACGCGCCAGGGCGCGATCCTTCTCAAAGATATTGCTGAATTCCTGATACGTCGTTGAGCCCATCACGCGGATTTTGCCGCTGGAGAGCAATGGCTTAATCAGATTGGCGGCATCAACCTGCCCGCCCGACGCCGCACCGGCGCCGATGATGGTATGAATTTCGTCGATAAACAGAATGCTGTTCTGACCCTGTTCAAGCTGCTTGAGCAACGCCTTGAACCGTTTCTCGAAATCACCGCGGTACTTGGTGCCGGCAAGCAATGACCCGATGTCCAGGGAGTAAATGGTGCAGTCAGCGATGACTTCAGGCACTTCGCCGCGCACGATCCGCCAGGCAAGCCCCTCCGCGATGGCGGTTTTCCCCACCCCGGATTCCCCCACCAGCAGCGGGTTGTTTTTCCGGCGACGGCACAGAACCTGAATGGCCCGTTCCAGCTCGCGGTCGCGGCCAATCAGCGGGTCAATGCCGCCAACGCGCGCCAACTGATTAAGGTTAGTGGTGAAGTTTTCCATACGCTCCTCCCCGCCTGACTGCTCTTCGTTGACCGGCGTTTCAGGCCCGGGTGCCTGCGTCTCGTCTTTACGCGTACCGTGGGAGATAAAATTCACCACGTCCAGCCGGCTGACATCATGCTTGCGCAGCAAATAGGCCGCCTGGGATTCCTGCTCGCTGAAAATCGCCACCAGCACGTTAGCGCCGGACACTTCGCTGCGCCCGGACGACTGGACGTGGAAGACCGCACGCTGCAGCACGCGCTGAAAACTGAGCGTGGGCTGCGTTTCACTCTCTTCATCACTTGCGGGTAAGGTCGGCGTGGTTTGTTCGATAAAGGCTTCCAATTCCTGGAGCAGGGCCACCAGATCGACCGTGCACGCCTCCAGCGCTTCGCGCGCCGCAGGGTTGCTAAGCAGGGCAAGCAGCAGATGTTCCACGGTCATAAATTCATGCCGGTGCTCACGCGCTCTGGCGAAAGCCATGTTTAAACTGAGTTCCAGTTCTTGATTGAGCATTGGCACCTCCCCAAATAGATTGCCTTTTCAGGCTTTTTCCAGCGTACAAAGCAACGGATGCTCGTTTTCCCGGGCGTAGCGGTTGACGTGAACCGCCTTGGTTTCCGCGACCTCCGCGGTGTAGATTCCGCAGACGGCCTTTCCCTGATAATGGACCCTAAGCATCAGTTGCGTTGCACGTTCAACATCATAAGAAAAGAACTTTTGCAATACGTCAATAACAAATTCCATTGGAGTATAGTCGTCATTGATAAGTATGACTTTATACATAGACGGGGGTCGTACCGCATCTTTCACTTGTTCTTCAGCCAGATGCTGCTCATCCAGCCTGTCGCTTGTCTTACCCATCGTGTTGTTCCAACGCTAAATCATCACCGCTGCGCTAGAGCAGCCCCTTTCTTTCATCTTACCATTGGATAATCAAAATAGCCGCCGGCTGCGTCAGGATTTTGTCCGGGTGTGCCGGCATCCGTCCGGAAAAAACGGGTTAAAGCGTTAACTGCTTCAAAGTTTGATAATGTCGTCAGCCAACTCTATAGCCATCGCTTGATCTCTTATCGCTATCCTCTAGAGTAGTAGGGGCATAAGCGGATGCGGGTAATCAGCCGCTTACGACTTCAACTATCCTCATCACATAAAAGCTTCGGTTGCGAGGGATGTAGAAACATGGAGACGGGTAAAGTTAAATGGTTCAATAACGCCAAAGGTTTTGGTTTTATCTGCCCGGAAAACGGCGGCGAGGATATCTTTGCGCACTATTCAATGATCCATATGGACGGTTACCGGACGCTGAAGGCCGGGCAAGTCGTCAGATTCGAGGTTCATCAGGGGCCCAAAGGGAACCATGCGAGCCTGATTGTGCCTGTTGAAGCCGAGACTGTTGCCTAAATAACGCGCCTCGCAATTAAAGGTGTCATCGCATGAAATGCCAGCCTGTCGCTGGCATTTTTTTCTGCCGCTGATGCCTGCATACTCTCAAGTTATAACACTTTTCTTTTACGACGCAAGTTTAATTATGCGATAAATCACCCGTCGCGCCGCACAGCGGCGGCGCTTTTCGCTAGCATGTGGCGGTCGATCGTCTCGCTGCACCATTGCACCATAAGGAAGTGGTCTATTCATGTATGCCAGTCTATTGCTCATTCTTGTTCCGCTCATTGTCGGCTATCTGCTGCCGCGCCCGCCCGTCAGCTGGCTACACAGGTGGTCAACCGCGCCTTAAGCGCCATGGTGTATGTCATTTTATTCCTGATGGGCATCAGACTGGCTTTGTTACCCAACCTTGCCAGTAATCTGCTGCGCATCGGCGTTTATACCGCCGTCATCGCCCTTTGTATCCTGGCGATGAATGTTCTGGCGTTAGGGCTGCTGGAAAAAGCCCTGCCGTGGCGGGGCGCCGTCGCGCACACGCCGCCGCCTTCCTGCTGGCGCATGATCCTGGATTCGCTCAAACTCTGCGCCGTGTTGCTCGCCGGCTTCGTACTTGGCCTGATCCATTGGTCAGGGTTCAGCCTGGCGACCCAGGCCAGCGAGCTTCTGCTGATTCTGCTTTTGTGGCTGGTGGGTATTCAGCTGCGCAACAGCGGTATGACGCTTAGGCAGATATTCCTCAATCGTCGCGAGCTGCTTGTGGTGGTAGTCAGCGCGCTGGCCGCCGTGTTGCTGGGGCTGCCGCTGTCTACCGGTCTGGCCCTCGCTTCGGCCTATGGCTGGTATTCGCTATCGGGTATTCTGATAACCGATGCCTTCGGCCCGGTTATCGGTAGCGCGGCGTTTTTCAACGATTTAGTACGCGAACTCCTGGCCATCATGCTGATCCCGCTTTTGATACGGCATCACCGCACGACGGCGCTGGAATTATGCGGCGCCACTTCGATGGATTTTACGCTGCCCGTGCTGCAGCGCAGCGGTGGCATGGAGATTGTACCCGCCGCGATCGTACAGTTTTTTTTGCTCAGTCTGCTGGCGCCGGTGCTTATCGCTCTGTTTTCGGTGCACGCCAACGGCTGAGCAGGCTGATGCCCCAGGTCACTCCGGCCGCCGGCGTAAAGCGGATATGGGGAATCACCGGCGACTCGCTGAATGGCCTGAGCGATGGCCTTAACCGGATGGGTCCCATCGCATGACACGGCACGCGCCATGAGGAGGTCGCCGCGTTTGCGGCCGGCGCGGAAGCACATGTCACCGGACAGCTCGCGGTATGCGCCGGATCCTGCGGGCCGGGTAACCTGCATCTGATAAACGGGCTATTCGATTGCCATCGTAAGCAGGTGCCGGTTCTGGCTATCGCCGCCCATATCCCCTACAGTGAAATCGGCAGCGGTTATTTCCAGGAAACCCATCCCGAGTCGCTATTTAGCGAATGCAGCCACTACTGTGAACTGGTGTCCAATCCCGAACAACTGCCGCAAGTATTGGCCATTGCCATGCGCAAAGCCATCATCGATCGGGGCGTATCGGTGATTGTCCTTCCCGGCGATGTCGCCCTTAAGCCGGCGCCGGAAGGGGAACGACCGGACTGGTTTCAGCCTTGCGAGCCGCTGACGGTGCCGCCCGTGGGCGAGCTGGAGAAACTCGCAGCCCTGCTTAATGATGCCCGCAACGTGACGCTCCTGTGGCTGCGCCTACGACGAGGTTGTCGCGCTGGCCCGCCAGCTGCAAGCGCCGGTGGTGCATGCCCTGCGCGGCAAAGAGCATCTGGAATGGGAAAATCCTTATGATGTCGGCATGACCGGCCTTATCGGTTTCTCCTCCGGCTATCAGGCGATGATGAACGCCGATACGCTGGTTTTGCTGGGCACCCGTTTTCCGTACCGCGCGTTTTACCCGCAAGAGGTGCGAATCATCCAGATCGATATCGCCCCGGGCAGCCTGGGAGCCCACTGTGCGCTGGATATGGCGCTCGTGGGGGATATCAAATCTACCCTGGCGGTACTGCTGCCGCGGCTGCACGCAAAAACGGACCGCACATTCCTCGATAAGGCACTGGCGCATTACCGCGACACCCGCCGCGACCTGGACGCGCTGGCCCAGCCGAGCGGCGATAAAGCGATTCATCCGCAATCTGTGGCCCATGAAATCAGCCGTCTGGCGGCCCAGGACGCGATTTTTACCTGCGACGTAGGGACACCCACGATTTGGGCGGAGCCCGCTATCTGACCATGAACGGCCGTCGACGGCTGCTCGGCTCGTTTAATCACGACTCGATGGCCAACGCCATGCCGCAGGCGCTGGGCGCTCAGGCCGCCTGTCCCGGCCGGCAGGTAGTGGAGCTGTGCGGCGACGGCGGTTTCACCATGCTGATGGGGGACTTTTTGTCGCTGGCGCAGATGAAATTGCCGGTGAAAATCGTTATCTTCAATAATAGTGTGCTGGGTTTTGTCGCGATGGAAATGAAAGCCGGCGGCTATCTTACCGACGGCAGCGATCTGCAAAATCCCGATTTTGCCGCCATCGCCCGCGCAGCGGGCATCAAAGGTCTGCGGGTGGAAAAATCCGCCGCGCTGGCAGAGGCCTTCGCCTATGATGGCCCGGTGGTGGTGGACGTCGTCACCGCCAAAGAAGAACTGGCGATGCCGCCGCAAATAAAATTTGAGCAAGCCAAAGGCTTTAGCCTGTATATGCTCCGCGCCATTATCAACGGCCGGGGGGATGAAATAGTCGAGCTCGCCAAAACCAACTGGCTGCGTTAAGCGCCGGCTGGAATGCTGTTTCCCTGCGCCGGCCCGTCAAAACAGCCGCAAGCCCAATACGCAGGATGGAATTAGCATGATTGATTTACGCAGTGATACCGTGACTCTGCACACCGACGCAATACGTCAGGCAATGGCCGCCGCTGACGTCGGCGATGATGTTTATGGGGACGATCCCACGGTTGCGGCGCTGAAGGCCGATGGCGCGCGACTGGCCGCTAAAGAGGCCGCGCTGTTTTTTCCCAGCGGTACCCAGGCCAATCTGGTGGCGTTATTGACCCACTGTCAGCGCGGCGAGGAGTATATCGTCGGGCAGAAGGCCCATAATTATCTGTTCGAGGCGGGCGGCACCGCGGTGCTCGGCAGTATACAGCCGCAGCCGCTGGATTTTGCCGATGACGCCACGCTGCCGCTTGATACGGTGTCTGCCGCCATTAAACCGGACGATTTCCATTTCGCCCGCACGCTGTTGCTCAGTCTGGAAAACACCCATAACGGCAAGGTCGTTCCCCAGGATTATCTGCGTCAGGCGTGGGAATTGACCCGCGAATGGCAGCTCTCGCTGTATATCGACGGTGCGCGAGTCTTTAACACCGCGGTGGCGCAGGGCATTCCGCTGAGCGAAATCAGCCAATACTGCGAATACGCTGACCATTTGCCTTTCCAAAGGATTGGGTGCCCCGGTAGGATCCCTTTTGTGCGGTAGCGAAGCCTATATCGCAGGCGCCAGACGCTGGCGGAAAATGGTGGGCGGCGGTATGCGTCAGGCGGGTATCCTGGCCGCCGGCGCCCGCTACGCGCTGGCGCATCATGTTACCCGCTTTAACGCCCGCTAGCTGGCGCAGCAGTTGGCGGAATTAGGCGTGGATGATGTTGTCGCGCCGGGCGCGCAAACCAATATGCTGTTTATCCGCAAGTCCGCCGACTTAGCGGCCAAACTGGCGCCCTGGATGCGCGACCACGGTATTATTATCGCCTCGGGCACCCTCACCCGGCTGGTCACGCATCTTAACGTCAGCCGGCAGGATCTGGAACAGGTCGTCGACTGCTGGCGGACGTTTCTCGCCCACCATGACTCGCTAGTCGCCGCCCCGTCTAACAGTGTTTATTTCCAATAACGGCCGCAGCACCGCGTCTGTCTCGGAATTGGGCAGGCCGCGGTAATCGCGCGGCCGATAGTGCATCTGAAACGCCCGCAACGCGCGGCGCTGTAGCGCTTGGGGCATATCGGGCGTGACATTATAGCCCAGTTGCGCCATGCCGCGCAGTATCGGCGCCGCCTGCGGCCAGGAAAATAGCGGGCCGGGATCCTGTTTACGCCGCCAGGCGATGTCGCTATGTCCCACCACATTGAACGGCGTGATGGCATGGCGGCGCAGAATATCCCGGCACAGCGCCATCACTTTCGATCTCGATGCCGATGGCGGTATCATTAAGATGGGTGCGCCCACTCCAGTAACTCTCTCCCGCGTGCCAAGCGCGACGCGATTCATCCACCAGTTGCAGTACCGTCGGGGCCCCATCGCCGCGCGGCGCACAGCCGGCCAGCATCAACAGGGAGAAAAGCGACATAATGATCCTCAGTTGACAGGCCCTCAAGACGTCGCGACCGACGCCGGCGGTAAAGTGCGCAATAGCACAGCGGGTGCTATAACTCCCTGATAATTCTCTATACTGTATGAGAACAGGCTTCTTACACTTCACTTTTAAGGCCGACAATGAAAAAGACATCGCTGGTCCTGTTGCCATTAATGTTAACTCTCAGCGCCTGCAGCGCGGTCAAACCGGCCTATGATGATGTAGGCAGCCGCAGCGCCCCATGCGTACAGGGCGGCCCCGATAGCGTAGCACAGCAATTCTTTGACCTGCGATTACAACCGGGGAATCAGGGAAAACCCGATACCGCTACCCTGGCCCGCTATCGCCCTTATTTCAGTACCGCGCTCTATCATAGTCTGGCTGAGGATAGCCGCAACGCGCAAAAACTGGCGCGTTTGCCGGTAATGGATATTTTCAGCGGCGATAGCATCGGCCCGACAACGGCAGACGTTCATAGCGCCTCCAGGATCCCCAATACCGACGCCAAAAACATTCCACTGCGGGGATATGTCGCGACAGCAAAACGGCGACAGAGCGAATGTCGACTGGAGGTCGAAGTGCTGATGATACGTGAAGGCACCTGCTGGGTCGTGGACGACGTACGCTATCTGGGCGCGGCTCCGCCCGCTACCGCCGGTACTCTGCGCAAACGCTGGAGACACGCTGACCTCACCTTGTGCCCCGACTCAAAAGCTAGAGGCGCGCTGACGCCGTTTATCTTCCCGAGCGCGATAGCGCTCATGCGCCCGCCTGAAGCATAACCTGACGCAAAAACCGCCGTTGCTGCTGCTTTGTGCTGTAATTCGTATTATTATCTTCTTAATTGTAAATTTTCTACGCGGTGGATTGCATCGGCGCTAGTGCGACGTTACCATCTGCCCCCCAATGGCTATTCAGTTTATTTGCATGAGTATTCAACTTAACCGCATCAACTGCTTTTATGGGGCATATCAGGCTCTGTTCGATGTCACCCTGACCTGCCCGGCAGGTGAAACGCTGGTATTGCTCGGCCCGAGTGGCGCCGGCAAAAGCTCGCTACTGCGCGTGCTTAACCTGCTGGAAATGCCCCGCGACGGTGAACTGGATATCGCCGGTAATCATTTCGACTTCAGCCGCGCCCCTGACGTTAAGTCCATCCGCGCGCTGCGCCAGAACGTCGGCATGGTGTTTCAGCAATACCATTTATGGCCCCATTTAACGGTGCGGCAGAATCTGATTGAAGCCCCCTGCCGGGTTCGCGGTCTGGACCGTCCGGCGGCCAACGCGCGCGCGGATAAATTACTCGAACGCCTGCGGCTGACTGATTACGCCGATCGTTTTCCGCCGCACCTGTCCGGCGGTCAGCAGCAGCGGGTGGCTATCGCCCGGGCGCTGATGATGGAGCCGCAGGTGCTGTTATTCGATGAACCGACGGCGGCGCTGGATCCGGAAATCACCGCGCAAATCGTCAGTATCATTCGTGAACTGGCGCAGACCGGCATTACACAGGTGATTGTCACCCACGAGGTGGAGGTGGCGCGCAAGACCGCCAGCCGGGTGGTATATATGGAAAACGGCCGCATTGTGGAACAGGGCGACGCCAGCCATTTCGCGCAACCGCAAACGTCCGCGTTTGCGCAGTATCTATCGCATTAATCTTTTTCGGGAATTGCATAAAATGAATAAAACCGTCCTTGCCACGCTGCTGGCCGCCCTGTCAACCGGCGTTAGCGCCGCGGAAACCGTGCGTTTCGCTACCGAGGCAACTTATGCGCCGTTTGAGTTTGTCGGCGCTGATAATAAAATCCAGGGCTTCGATATCGATCTGGCCAATGCGCTGTGCAAGCAGATGCAGGCGGAGTGCACCTTTACCAATCAGGCGTTCGACAGTTTGATCCCCAGCCTGCGTTTTCGCCGCTTCGATGCCGTGATTTCCGGTATGGATATCACCCCGGACCGCCTTAAGCAGGTAGCGTTCACGCAGCCCTATTATGAAAACTCGGCGATCTTTGTTGCTCAGAAGGGCAAATTCACCGATATGGCGTCCCTGGCCGGTAAGCGCGTCGGGATGCAAAACGGTTCTACCCATCAGAAATACCTTATGGATAAGCACCTTGAAATCACCGCCGTGCCTTATGACAGCTACCAGAACGCCATTCTGGATTTGAAAAATGGCCGGCTGGACAGTGTGTTCGGCGATACCGCCGTCGTCAATGAATGGCTTATGAAAGACGCCGGTTTGGCGACAGTAGGCGACAAAGTGACCGATAAAGCCTATTTCGGCACCGGCCTGGGCATTGCCGTACGGCAAAACAATACGGCGCTGCTGGATAAGTTTAATCAGGCGCTGGACAAGATCAGGCAGGACGGCACTTATCAGAGCCTGTATCAGAAATGGTTTAAGCAGTAAGTCACCTTGATGACGGAACTCATTCCCATTGCCACCGCAGCGGGGACGACCCTCGCCCTGGCGCTGTGTGCGCTGGTCATCGGTCTGATTTTGGCCATGGGGTTCGCCGCACTGGAATCGGCGCGCCGGCGCTGGCTTGCGCTGACCGGCACTGGGCTGGTCACGCTGCTGCGCGGCCTGCCGGAAATTTTGGTAGTGCTGTTTATCTATTTTGGCGCCTCGCAATTACTGGTCACGCTGGCGGACGGTATTACCCTACAACTGGGTTCGCTGCGCATTCCGCTCGCGCTGCCAATCGACAATTTCGACGTCAGTCCTTTTCTCTGCGGCGTTATCGCGCTGGCGCTGTTGTATGCCGCCTACGCCTCGCAAACCCTGCGCGGCGCTCTGAAAGCTATCGCGCAGGGTCAGTGGGAATCGGGACAGGCGCTCGGAATGAGCAATGGCGCGACGTTTTTTCGGGTGATTTTGCCGCAAATGTGGCGTCACGCCCTGCCGGGGCTGGGGAATCAATGGCTGGTACTTTTGAAGGACACAGCTTTGGTGTCGCTGATTAGCGTCAACGATCTGATGTTGCAAACCAAAAGCATCGTCAGCTTTACCCAACAGCCGTTTACCTGGTATCTGCTGGCGGCGGGCGTTTATCTGGTGATTACGCTTTTCAGCCAAACGGTACTGCGCACCTGCGAGCGGCGCGCCACGCGCTTTGACAAGAGGGCATCCTGATGACCGGTTATTTACTGGCGCTGTTGCCCGGGCTGCCGGTCAGCCTGTCGCTCACGGCGGTTGCGGTGCTGGCGGCGCTGGTGCTGGCGCTGCTGTTTACGGTCATCCTCACGCTGCGCACGCCCGTGCTGGCGCCACTGGTAACAGTGTATATTACGCTATTTACCGGTACGCCACTGTTGGTGCAGATCTTCCTCATCTACTACGGACCGGGCCAATTCGCCGGCCTGCACGCAATCCCCTGGCTATGGCAGTTGCTGTCGCAGCCCTGGCTGTGCGCCATGGTGGCGCTGGCGCTAAACAGCGCCGCCTACAGTACCCAGTTGTTCGCCGGTGCGATGCGCGCCATTCCCGACGGGCAGTGGCAATCCTGCACTGCGCTCGGCATGAGCCGCGTGCAAGCGCTGCGGCTGCTGATGCCATTTGCCATCAAGCGCGCCCTATCCTCCTACTCCAACGAAGTGGTGTTGGTGTTCAAGAGCACTTCGCTGGCCTATACCATTACCCTCATGGACGTGATGGGACAGAGTCAGCTCCTGTACGGCCGCACCTATGATGTAATGGTGTTCGGCGCGGCGGGGATTATTTATCTGTGCGTCAACGGCGTTCTGACGCTTTTAATGCGCAGTCTGGAGCGGCGGGCACTGCGCTTCGAGCAGCAGAGCTAAAACACACAAAAATCATAATATCAACGACTTGATTGACATTGATGCTCAAAAAATAGGCGACAAAACACAACAAAGCACGACAATACACGACATTTTTATCAATAACTTACCGCTTATTTCGACCTGCCAACTACGCCAGAATCGCCCAAATTTGACCGCCGAACGCCCCACATTTGACGAAGGAAATCCCATGCGCTATAGTCGCTTTGCATCTGCAAATTCAGGTGCCGGGGTTCGCGTCCTGCCGGAAGTAACTGCGACAGAATGACACGCCGCGAGCGTGTCTTTTTATGTCGCAATCTAGATACATCTCAATGGTGGGCTGGATGGTGGAGCCGAAAGGCTCACCGGTTGGTTACTCCGGTACGCGAACTCCGTCCAGCTCGCCACCCTCTAGATTCGCGTCTTACGGTGGTGATAACTTCAAGTAACCATTTGGAGGTCATCATGACCACACTATCTATTGTTCCATTCACTTTTGAAAAGCATGAAGTACGCACAACTATTTTAAACGGCGAACCGTGGTTTGTTGGCATTGACGTGTGTTCCGCGCTCGGAATAAGTAACAATAGAGATGCCTTAAGCAAGTTGGACGACGACGAAAAGACGACCGTCGCTTTAACCGACAGTCAGCCAGGGACTGGGGCTCAACGTATTTCTTTGATATCCGAACCCAGCATGTTTACCTTGGTATTACGCTGCCGCGATGCAGTGAAGCAAGGCACCCTGCCCCATCGCTTTCGCAAATGGGTGACGAGTGAAATCCTTCCTTCAATCCGCAAGACTGGCAAATACGAGCACCCCGTTTACAAGCCAGAGTCCCACGAACTCTTCACCACTAACGATACCTCCAACCTCGCCCGCCTGATTTGGCACATGAGCCATAACTTCCGCTTCAAGCAGGCATGGAGCAATGGCATATGGTACGCCCTGCGCGAAGTCACCGGCATTCCCTCACCGCAGCCGATGGAAGTCCGCCACATCCCGCATATTGCCAGAGAATGCGAACGTATATGGGCTGTGATTGAACGTCTGCAATCTGCTATGGTGGAAGCCGAAAGGCGAACCATTCGTCAACTGGTGCGCAAGCGGGAGAATGTGGATAGCGTGATGAGTGAAATCGATAGCTTGCTTGCTGAAGCCAGTCAGAGCAACGCCTTCATGCTCACCGATACCCTGACCCGTTGGCATAAGTCCGAGCTCGGCCAGTTCGCGCAGAGGCACTGACAGCCGCCCCAGCTCGTTGAGGGACCGGTGGTCATTTGATGGCATGAAGGATAGCCGCCATCAGGTAGCCTGTGGAGGCGGTGAACAGCACCAACCACAGCATAATGAACTTCCAGCCTGGTAATCGCTTAATCATGAGTCGCAACTCCCGTATTAATTCGCTTCATCAAAGAAGCGCGACCACCTTAAACACAACGACTAAAACTGATATCCCCGCGATAATATGCCAAAAAATACGCCGTATCTCGCGGGGAGTAATATTCACAATTTCCATATATGCCTTACAGCGCCATAAGCGATCGCAGTGCAGATAACCCAGGCTATCGGCGTCAAAATGTGCCGAATACCACAGCAGATTGCAATTATTTTCGCTGCGGTATCAGCCCCTTGTCACGATGTCTCTGCTTTTATCATGAGATCATCTCCAAATTTATCTTCAGGTTTGCTATTATTCATGTCGTCTTGAAGTTGATGAAGATTTATGAAAAAGCCCCGCACTGCTTGCTACAGTCGGGGCTTACGTTTTTCAGGTACAAAAAAACCACGCTCAGCGGTTGGGGTAAGGCTCTATCCGACGGGCAGGTTATTTCGGACTATCCGCATCCTGTGCCACAGGCATCGACGCCTTAAGCGCATCTATCTCTGCCTGCTGCGCTTTTACTTTCGCGGACAGGTCTTTTATTGCTTCAATCAGCAACGCAGTGATACTGCCGTAAGCCACAGATTTCACATTCTTAACAACGGTGCCATCACTCTCATGGTAATCACCCGAATTACCTACCGCCTCTGGCAGGACCTTTTCCAGCTCATCGGCCATCACACCCGCTTGGCGATGTTCGGCAAGGACATACGTATAGCCCGTCAGCGTTTCGACCTTTTCAAGGCCATTTTCTATTTTCTCAATATCGCTTTTTATCCGCCGGTCCGAGTTATTTTGCCAGTGACCCTGCATGGCATAAGCGCTACCGTCATCCTTAAAAACGAACCACTTCAAATCATTGCTTTTAGCCAGTATCAGACGATGCTCAAAATGGTCATTTATTATGTCGGTGCTGTAGAACTCAGTTCTCATATTCCCGCCGGCATAGGGATTATACTGCAAACTCGCCGAACGCTGCTCACCACCACTTTTTCCTTTGCCATTAAAATGCAGCGTACCGGTGAGACTCCCTCCCGTTTTGGCAATATAATTTCCCAGAGCGGATTTATCCGCTTTAGTCTCCAGCGCTGTCTGTTCAGCTTTTTTATCAAGTTCAGATTTATCGGCCTTGCCGTCCAGTGCGGCCTTGTCAGCCTTACTCTCGAGCGCAGTTTTATCGGCTTTTTTTCAAGCGCTGATTTATCCACCTTGCCCGCAATATCCGCCGCCAGCTTTTTAAACGAGTTCAATGTGACCTGCGTACCGTCCGGCGCTTCCAGCATCACTTCCACCCTCGCCGGTCATGATGTGCTGCCAGCCGTCCATCTGGCGCTGGTAGTAGCGAAGCTGGGTGGACAGCTCACGTCCGAAGTCCACGTACGAGCCGCCGTTATAGGTCACGATGGCGTAGGACGCTTCCTTGACGGCCTTGGATGGCCCGGACACCAGAAGTAGCTCTGTGTCGCTCACCACGCTGGCAATTTCATACAATGCCACCGCCCCCGTGCCTGGAAGCAGCAACATTTGCCCCGGCCCAATGCCCTGTTTGTTGTCCGCCCAGCGGGTGCTGTGACCGGTGGCTTTTTTACTGTTGGCCGCTATCGAGAGCGTGCCGGTTTTGTACCATGCTATGTTGAGGGCTCCATAAAGAAAAATCCACGCTCATCATAAGCAGGGATAGTGATAGGTAGGTATGCGGTTGAAACGTTCGGCTAGAATGTCATGCCCAATCCCGCCGTCCACGTTCCCGCAGTGGCACTGCCCAGCGATGCACGCCGGTAGGATAAGTCGAACAGTACGTCGGAAATCACGTTAATTTGTACACCCGCGCCGTAGGTAAAGCCACTTTTGTTTTCTAACGCGTTGACAATCTCACGTCCCTTGGTCTTCGATTCTTCTTTGGGAATGGTGTAGTAAGCGCTGCTTGCCGCCGCTGTCTGCTATCAGCCTGATGCTTTTGTCCTGCCTCGGGGTTACGGATGTAATTGTCGCCCGTTGCCTGGGTGTAGGTGAAGTTACCCATTATTCCCCAGGGGCCATCAATATCTCGTGCATAGCTCACACTGATACCTTTGGCATCTTTATCCAACCCCCGCATATTAATTCCCGTCAGTTTCTCCAGAGATGCGTGTGTATTGGCATAGCCCAGTGAGACGGTACTTTTATTATCAGCATGAGAGGGGGCACTCAGCGCTAATCCGATCAACTGCACTGCCCATAAAACAACCTTGTTCATCGCGATATCCTTAATGATATATAAAACCGGGTGATTAGCGTAAAAGCTTGTCAGTCATAAATCAACAACGACTAAAACGTAAAATAGTTAGCTGCATCAATCACCATAATGGGATTCTCGGTTGTGGCATAATTCCGCTCGCCACCGGAGCTTCCGTCATACCAGGAGTAACCCCATGCTGGAGCCAGCGCGTAGCGATTATTCTTCAATGTCACATCCGCAAACCAGTGGTTATTATATTCCGCCCCGATATAGCCCGGCATTATCATTGGACGACTCACAAACTCAATGTTCCGGTAATCATTGATTTCCACATCCTTAAATTTTATCAAGCCGCCCAGAATTAATATTTCATTGCCGGAATCAAAGGTCATTTCCCCTTGTGCATTATACAGTCGCAATCCTGCCAGGCTTCTTGTAAGCGGCCTGCTTTTAAAGATAACGACCTTGGCGTTCACCGTGCCGCCAAATTCACCGCCTGACGCATTGTAGAGTTGATAAGAATTTTTAGATAAAGCGACTTTTGATACGGTCACCGCCGGGTCAGGCTGGTAAAAAAACCATGGTGTCATTAAAACCAAAAGAGGGGTCAATATGCTTTGGCAAACACCCGCTTCGCAACGCGATATCCCCTTTCCAGGCGACCGTCATAAACCGGGACACATCTGAAATACTGGCAAACACATTACCGTCTTTCACCAGTAGGCCCGCACGTCCTGACCGCGAAGGCGTTGGCCAGGCGTACACTGCCCACCAGTTAGCGTCGTTGTATTTTACATTATCCTGCCGCCAGCAGACTTGCCGTTGCTCATTAAGGTAAGGGATGCAGGGCAAGGGGTTAGTAGGGTGCCAACTCCCACCCCTGCGACTTCTGTCGAGTAAACAAGGCCGGTTTAGCCACAGATACCAGCTCCACCTCTCCGGCACGCTAACGCCGGTACACCAGGTATTGCCTTTCCACGTCGTGCCCTTATAGCCTGACCCCAATATCTGTGACAACGTGAATCGCTCATTGAACAGAAACGATGACCCGTTGGCGTTAGTTATACGCAATCCCGCCGCCATCGCTGCCTCCTTAATCAAAAATACCCAGCTCTACGGCCAGTTGACCGTTGTCGAACACCTTAAGCCCCTTGCTATCAAGAGAAACCCTTGAGTTAACATGACAACCATTGAGCTCAAACGAGCCATCGTTGCGCATAATGGTCCCCGACTGCCCCGGCACATAATTCGCCGAGTACCATGACCCCACCTTGGCCAGTGTCATCCCCGCGTAGTTGATAAATGCCTCGTTGATAAACACCTGCCCATTAATCACCGAGAAAGGCGAATAGCTTTTGCCACCCGGCCCACTCAGGATAACGAACTGGTTAGCATTAAAGCCAATGCGCGTTATCACCGGCTGCCCCACCTCGGCGATGGCCGCTATCGTCATCCCCGCATCGCAGTAGGTGCCGTCTATATCGACACCGACCTTTACGCTAAATAGGGCGCTGCCGGAACCCGTATGGTCAAAAACGGTCGTTGCCCTGGTGTCTATCATCGCCTTGTTTTTCTTGAATTCCGCCTGCACCCGCTGCTGGTACTCGGCAAAAGCTCTTTCCTCATCGACGACCGTGGTGCGCACTTCAAGTATTTCGGCTTTACGTTGCCCGTTTTCTCTACGCCAGCGCTGCATATCCGCATTATTGGCTAATGCTGCTTCAGCGACGGCGTCAGTGACTGTATTGATTTCCTCGGTCAGACGTGCACCATCCTCCGCCGTCAAAAAGCCTTCGGTGATATTGCCGAGAATTTCCGACGCATCGGACGAGGATTCGCCCCTGACCCACGGCGTCCAGTCGCCCTTGTTGCCAATGCGGTCCACCAGTCTTGCCCGGTACCAGCGGCTGACACCGGCAGGCAGCGGGCCATGCTGATAATTGACCGCCGGATAGGGCACATTGGCCAGCAGTAACGGATTCTGGCCGTCCGAGGTGGTCGAGGGCGCATGCCCCCAGGGTGAAGAGACCTCGGCGGCATTGACGGCGCGTACGCGCACATCATATCCCCCGGCGTAAATACCCTGCACACTAAAACCCTGTGCACTGGTTTCGCCCACATTCACCCAGTCGCCCTTATCCCGACGCCACTGGGCGAGGTAGTTGATGGCCCCGTCCACCTTCTCCCACGACGTCTGGAGGGTAGCGACCGTTATCCCCTGAACAATATGGTCTGTTTCCGTTATCACGATAGACTGTGGCGCAGGCATCACGCTTGAGGGCGTCACCGTGACCGGCAGTGGCGTAATGCTTACCCCGTCATCGATGTAGCGGTATTTGTTCAGATCATGCTGTACCCAGCAATGCTAAAAGTGCCGTCGTCATTGGCGCTGACCGAGGTCACCCGATAGTAGCGTATCGCCAGGCGGTCGCTATCAATGCTTGATGCGCACCGCGTCCAGATTCAGGTCACTGAAGGCATGCACCCACGGCGACGACGTTTTGACGGCGATGCCTACCGCCACCTCGTTATCCACCTCCGGCATGCCCTGAATGTAGTCCTTATCTTGTGTGCCCTTGCGGTATTCCCAGACGACGCCGGTAAAATTATACGACCCATCATCATTCGCCAGCGGGGTATTGTTGAGAAAGATATTTTGTGCGGTTAGCTCGCCCTGGATTTCACATTCAGAGAGCGCCAGCAGCATTTTAAGCTTCGACACCGACAGCGGGTGCTCTGCTCCGTCGGCGTATGACCGCCACCGCCACCGCCTTTGGCCCCCTGAATTATTGTCGCGTTTTTAAGCAGTTGCATGGTTTACCTACTGCTGGTCGCTGGCAAAAACACCGGCGCTGATGACCGCACCGCCGATTTCCCGCTGGCCGTACAACACCGGCACCGGGTAGTCCATCGCCACCGTGTTGACAGGCGCGCCAAAAGCATAGTTGGGTTTATTGTCGGCACTCGATGATTTCCCGACGCCGTAATTGGGCTGCGGCGTCATCAGCTTTACCACCCCGCCCAGCAGCATCGAGGTCCCGAGGCCAGTCAGCAGGGTTGATGCCGCCACGCCGAACAGCGCCAGCGAGGTTCCTGCGGTAAAAAAGGCCCCGGCCAGCGCGGCGGCACCTAACACCACCTGTAAAAAACCTCCGGGTTTGGCCCCTTCAATCACCGGCATAATAACGATATCCCGGTCACCCTTGCTCATCTCAAACTGCTCAATGCCAATATTTTCCGTGCCGTTAAAAAAGGCAAAACGAATACCGTCATGGTGGGCGTTACTCATAGTGTTTTCAAAGCCGGGCAGCGTGACACAAAGCGCCCGGAGTGCCTCTTTCACATCAGCAACATGGTAACGATGGGTGCGACCAAAGCGTTTGCCCAGCGCCCCCTTAAGTTTAATGGTTCTCAGCATGTAAACGCTCCTTGTGGCGCACGATGCGCACCGTCCTGTCGCGGTAATAGCGGCCATACGGCGTTCGCGCCGACAGTTTGCCAAACAGATGGTGAAGCATAAGGTTATCCCCGAGATAGACGGCAGCGTGATTGGTGACCGGGGCCGATACCTGCATCATGATAATGTCGCCAGCGCGCATCGTCTCAGGCACTACCTCAACAAAGCCCACCCCCTGCCAGTTATCGTCATAGCGGTTTTCGTGTCCTTCCGTCCACCATTCATACGCCACAGAGAAATTAGGCAGCCGAATACTGTATGTCTGCCGGTAGTAGTCCATAATCAGTGTCCAGCAGTCATCAAACCCCAGCACCCAGGCTCGCCCCGTCAGTGGCCGTTCCCCTCTGGGCGACAGGGTGCAAAAATCTCCGTCCGGCCACGACATAATGCCCATTCCACCCCGCTATAATCGCACTGTAGCCGGTCAAGCTTTGAGGGAAGGAGCCGCACCACATCGGGATGCGAATGCACTATCATCACGATATCGCCCTGCACTGCCGCCTGCGCATAATCGTCCGGGGCTAGCGTAAAATGGTCCGTCGGAGACGGGTGGATATTGCGACACGGCAGGTAGTGCGCCCCTGTAGCCGTCTGAACAATCAGCCCGCACGCTTCTTTCGGGTATTCCCGCACCACATGCTCGCGGATGGGGCCTAACAGTGTCTCATCCATGTTACCGTCCCTGGAGGTTAGCGCTGGGTTGACCACCAAATGATAACGGCTGGTCGGGGCCGAAACGCGATTTACAATCCGCCAGTCGACCGCCACAAACATCTTTGGACGGGTCATTGGTTGGTACGCCGGCCTTGGTGAAATATTTTATCCCCTGATAGTCACAGCCATTACCGGAGCGATACCAGCCGCGCATCGCCCAGATACAGACCGGCGAAATCTGGCGCGTCGGGAGCTGAAGGTTTTGGATGTCGAAGGGGGTGCACAGCTCAAAATCCATCTGCTCCGGGGTCTCTGACACCTTGGCGTTGACGTAAAACAGCTGCACCCGCTCCTTGTAGCGGCTGACATTGGATTCATTCCACCCTGCCAGCTTTGAAAAGCTGCGCTGGGTCAGTGCAGACATAGCCAGCAGCAGGTCGGTTTCGACGCGGTTAATCTCATGTGTGTCAGGTTTGCTTGGATTTGCATAATCCATAAGTGATAATCCTTTGTGTGGTAATCAATAGACGTGACAATGCCGTGAGCAAGTCACAGTGAGTGGGTACTGTGGGATGTTGAGTTCGGCACATTTCAGTGCCTTCCGTAGGACGAATGTCCGTTGTGAAGGTGGTACTACTGGTTAGGCCGCATGTAATTCAGGCCAAATTTTTTCCCAGTCGTATGGATGAAGCTGTTTTCTCAAAATTGCCTTGTTGCTTGCAATCTCTATGTACACATAGCTCTGCACCAAGCTTTTGCTCCGTACTTATAGCCTTTCGCAAATAACCAACGCTAGTGCCACAAGATTGAGCAAAAGATCTCTGCTCTTCCAACGATAGAGAGTTTAGGTAGATCCTTAATTCTTCCATAATATTCCCCTGTAATCACAACCATATATTACCCATAAGTAACATTAAAATCAACACCCAAAGGAAATTTACTTACAGGTAACTTTGCATATGATCGTTCAGATGGATAAGTATGAAAAAAGACGCCTCCGTCTTATTGAAATAAAAGACTCTTTGTGTAGAGGAAAAGTAGTCGATCTAGCCCGTCGCATTGACCGGGAGCAGTCTTACGTCTCAAGAATGCTCTATCCCGAAGGAAAAAAATGGAAGAAGCGTATTGCTGATGACATGGTTGAAGTAATCGAGACTGCCTTTAATCTTCCTAGGGGATGGCTAGATGGTCTTAATGCAGGAATAGACATAAAAAAAGAAAGAGTGCTAACAAAGCAACATGAAATTTTACTTGATTTATTTGATGGATTACCAAAAAGTAGAAAAGATAAATTTATCAAAGAATTAGCTGAAGAAAAGGCTGAAGTTGATAAGCTCTTAGCTGAGATGTTAGAACTTCGTCAAAATCAGGCAAGCTAGTGTAATAGTACCTCTCTTCCCTCCATTCACCTCCCCATTTTCATAATCTAAGCGTCCTAGCCTTCCAGCAGTCATCCCCCTCGGGGGAATAAAAATTTTATAATTAAAATCAATATTATAACAAAAAAAACAGAAATAAATCCTCATTAGCACTTGCCGTAAAATTATCTATGGATAATACTTTTATCCGTCAATCCACCAGAAAGCCGCAAGACAAGCCAAACGGTGGGATAGCAGATTGATTACTCGTGCTCTATGGAAGGCACTGAAACGTGCCAAACCTTTGCCCAGATGTTTTTAGGGTATAGTGAATGTGTAGGCTGATACACAAAGAATGGTCGCTATGCATGGTCAGTGAATAAGGCCACGGCTCAGAGGCTAAACCATGAATGCCGGAGATCAGCACTGGCCACCACACCACCAAAACCATCTGTTGGAGGTGAACATGCAAGCAACTATTATTTACGGTAAATCAATTAACCCTGTCGTAAAAGATAATGCGCGGAGCCGTCGGCAAAAACGGCGCAGGGCCGAAGAAGTCGATAATGGCCTTGTAGCATCACGCATTGACAGGGCATTAGGACTGAAGCCAGAGAAACAGCAATATCCATGATGGGAAAAACTCAGCAAACGCAAACCCGCACCACCGCTTGATTTAAGTACACTGACCCAGTACCAAGAGCAAATCACCCTTTCCGCTCAGAAGCACATGAAAGCCAGATATCCACATCGCGGGGCGGTCGTGGAATTTGAAGAGGGTTCGTGCTGCTTGGAGAATGTGGCGTTATTTCAGGCGGAGTTTAGAGCATCAAAAGCAATATCGGCGAAGTGATATTTTTACAAGATGATGCTAAACCCAATTACTGGATGTATATTTTTCAATCAATGCGGTGATGGATTCTTAACCCTTCAATGAAGAACAGCAAAAAATTCATAGAAGCCTTCATCAAAAAGTACATGTATACTTCAAGATGCATGAGAAAGAAGCGCGATGGACTTACTAACTAAGCCTTCTGCTGGATGAGATAATGCATTTTGCAGTATTTTAAATACATAAAATAAGAGCCGGGAGTTTAACGTTTTAAAAAAACAAATGATCAGATTATTCTTAAAAAAATATTAAGAGATAAAAAAACGAACTTGATGAAGAAATAACAGACTCTGATTTTTTTTGAAATTTATTCGGCATCAGAAATTACTAAAAACCACAATGTCACATATGATGACATTACATATAGTATAGTTGGAGGGAGTGGCGACGGTGGATTTAATTCAATATTCACATTCATAAATGAAAAACTACAAAAAGAAAATACTAAAATTAATACACAGATAAGGAAAAATCACATTGAATTAGTTATAATTTAATCGAAGACATCACCTACATTTAAAGAAGACGCAATCAATAAATTTCGTGAAACAGTAAAAGATTTCTTCGATTTATCTAATGATATTGCTGAACTCAAGCAAAGATATAATCCGCTTTTGTTAGAAAAAGCATCTATATTCAAAATATGCTTATTCTAAATTAGCAACAACCTTTCCAACACTTGTAATAAGATTTTTTATGCTACACAAGGATTAAGGTCTGAAATACATGAGAATGTAAAAAGCAAAGTTCATAAGCTCCAAGAAGATATAAAAAGACTATTTAGCAATGCATCATTCGAGTTTGAGTTCATTGACTCTAGCACATTACTGGAAATGAGTCACAATATACAATCTACTTCACGCACATTAAAGATTTCAGAACAGCCTATAAGCATCTCAGCAGGAAGTTATATTTGTTTAGCCTCTTTAAAAAAGTATTATGATTTCATCTGCGACAATGGGGCATTAGTCAAAAGCATTTTTGAATCTAACGTCAGAGATTATCAAGGGAGTGTTACAGTAAACACAGTAATTCCCATGACGCTTCAAAATGAAAATTTAGATGATTTCTGGTATTTAAATAATGGCGTGACGATCATCACACCAAAAGCGATTAGCGCGGGAAAACAATTAACCATTGAGGACCCTCAAATAGTTAATGGACTCCAAACATCTCATGAAATATACCATCACTTTTCTGAAGTTACAAATAATAAAAACGATGATCGCTCGATTTTAATTAGAATTATTTGTGAACAAAATAAGGAGGCGCGGGATAGAATAATTCGTGCAACAAATAGTCAAACAGCTATTATTCCCTCTTCATTAAGAAGTTCAGATGTAATTTACAGAAATATAGAAGACTACTTTAAAGCCAACGACTTTTACTATGATAGGAATAAAAACTTCTATAAAAACTCAGGGAAGCCAGCATCAACAATAATAAGCATTGCTTACTTAGCACAAGCAATGATGGCCATAGTTTTACTCAAACCAGACACCGCAAGAGCTCGACCATCTACATTGCTCAATTCTGATGTTGAATATAAAAAGATTTTTAGTCTGGACATTAATATTGATATTTATCTAAAAGTGACATTAATCATTAAAACCACAGAAGCATTTTTAAAGAGTAATTCAGAAAAGTTCACTCTCGATACTAAAACAATAACAAATATTAAGTTTTACGTTGCGATGGTTACGGCAATCAAGCTCCTTGGTACAAAGAAAAAAATAATTGATAATTTATCATCTATTTCGCGTATAAACATAAACGATGATATTTTACTCGAAAGTTTAGACATTGTTTTAGAAGAGTTTAATCTTTTAGGAAGTGATGATAAAACAGCCAAAGGCCCTTCGCTTACTCTAGCAATTCTTAAGTCGGTCTAGTTTTGACATCCTCCCCGCTCTGAAAGACGGGGCTTTACGGCGCACTGAGTAAGCTTCATATACATCCCTCCCTGTCCTAGTGACATATCATTCCGACAAATGGAGGATGTCAACCTGGAAACAGTTATCTACACATCCACCTTACTGTTGGGGAATAGCAGCAACCCTCGCCGCCTGAGAGGGTCAACAAAGCAGGCACTTAACACGACAGGCGGGGACATTTTCAGCGAGGTAATCATTTAATAACCGGAGAATAGTCGATGTCCATGATTTCTATTTTTGGCGATGACGGCATATGCTTAAAAAACATTACCGCCAACATAAAGTTCGATATTGCTGAATTAAAATACGAAAATCGTGCAACAGTAAGTTGGCCTTAGATAGGCGAAGTTAGCCCGAGAATTGCTAGAGAATTTGCGCGTGAAATTATACGTGTGGCCGATGAGATAGAAAATAAGCTTGAGGAAATCAATAGACTCAGTCTGTAAGCTCATAGCGTCGTCAACATTACCACGGAGACCACCATGCAAAAGCTCATTAACGAATTCGACCACCTGATAGCGCCGGGGACGATTGTTACTAATATAATCCTGTCTGGCGTTGTAGACGACTACGGCGATATAATGCAAAAAAAATGATAATTCTGACTTTTTTAGCGTCCATATCCGAGGCCACGACGGTTTACTACGGGCCATCGGCGACTTCTCAGACCGTGAGGACGCACTCGCTTATGCCGCGAGGATGGTTGAGAAATATCAGGCACCACTAACGGACAATACCCGGAAGTTATTAAACGATTAGGAGCATAAAATAGATTTATGGCAGATGATGTCGATTTAGCCAGCCAACACGAAGAAGCTTTCCGCCAACACCAGATTGCCCATTATCGAGAAGAGAAATTATCCCTAACCGGTCGTTGCTATAATTGTGAAGACCCAGCCGAGGGTAATTTCTGCTGCAAAGAATGTGGGGAAGATTGGGAGAAGAGGAAATATTTTGATAGTCAACAAAGGATTGAATGATGCAACTTAACAAGCCTCGTATAACGACCTTCAACCATCCAAATTTCGGTGAGATGGTCGCCGTCACCAATGGCAGTAACAATATTAACGATTCGCGTTATTTGATGAACGTAGAAGAGTATCCATACGATGACCATGAGACAATGGTATATAAATCAACCATTGCCTATCTGGTGGAGGAAAATAAGCGACTCAAGAAGCAGGTACGCAAGTTAACGCGGGTGTATGACTGAAGCTATTTCAGCAATTTCAAAATAGCGGTCATAAGGCCAACGGCAGCAATAAGCATCCCACCAACACGAACCGTCATCTGTAGTCCCAATTTATCGAACCTGTTAGCAATATCCTTGCGAACATCGGCTATCTCTGCTGATAGGTCCTTACGGACATCGGCTATCTCTGCTGATAGGTCCTTACGGACATCGGCTATCTCTGCTGATAGGTCCTTACGGACATCGGCTATCTCTGCTGATAGGTCCTTACGGACATCGGCTATCTCTGCTGATAGGTCCTTACGGACATCGGCTATCTCTGCTGATAGGTCCTTACGGACATCGGCTATCTCTGCTGATAGGTCCTTACGGACATCGGCTATCTCTACTGATAGGTCCTTACGGACATCGGCTATCTCTGCTGATAGGTCCTTACGGACATCGGCTATCTCTGCTGATAGGTCCTTACGGACATCGGCTATCTCTGCTGATAGGTCCTTACGAACATCGGCTATATCGCGCTTCACCTCAGCAATATCAGCCTTGGTAGCCACATCTGCCACCTCATGAGATTTGCGCACGACGAGCGAAATCGCCTTGGCTTGCTCACTGGTAAGCCCGGCTGTCTGAAGCTCTTCTGACGCCTGCAATGTATCAAATGCAACTTGTCCCATGGGGGATCCTCCTGTTTAGGCCAAGTGTAGCGTATCCACCACATCAACGGAAGGAGTTACCTCCATGAACTACAACCAAACTGTGCGTTGCCACTGCCCGCGGGTCGCTCACTGCAAAAATGTGTGAGGCATTCATAAAGCTTTTGATGCAGGCGTGAAGGGGCTTGCGCCCAGAAGAACCCGCATTCCACAAAGGCTACAGCGATTTTGTGCAGATGACAGGATGCATGCTGTTAAGAACTTGAACTCTTCTCCGAAAACTTGACTCGCATGTTTTAAGGGACTGTCGAAAGATGCTTGAAGCGCTCAATATTCAATCTCCCCAAATCTGGGGAGATTACCAAGACTCATCAGGACGCATTTACCAAGAGGCTTTACTCGACCAAGACCTCACGATGACACTCGTCATGGGGTACAGCATTGATCTTCGTCATAAAGTCGTCAAACGCTGGCGGGAACCGGAAGAACAAGCCAAGAAACCCACCATTCCGCAAACATACCCCGATGCACTGCGCCTCGCTGCAGAATTAGCAGAGGAAAAGCAACTTTTGGCATTGGTCAATAAAAAAACAAGAAGAGGAGATTCATTGTTTACAAAATTTATTCCAGGTAGGAATGACTCCATCACAGTTCTGCAAGCAACTTAACGGGGTAAATGTTATGGGGGTAAATCTGTTTCTAGCAGAGCGTAATTTCCTCTACGACGGACAGAAAGAGGAAAACAAACCTTATGAGTGGCGTGTAAAGGCTTATGCACGCGACAAATACTTTACTAAAAAAATTGTCACCGTTAACACCGAAAAAGGCAAGAAGAAATTTTATGAGGTCATTCTTTTAAAAGAAGGCGCTAAATGGCTTTATCGCCACTACCTCAAAGGCGAGCTTCCGATGATGAAGAAAAGCTGGAACGGCGAATTCACTCATGACAAATATCTTCAGGCCGCATAAGGACAAACACCATGACCAAAATCATTGCCTACAAAGGCTTTAACGCCGACCTGACTTGCCGTGGTTATCAGTTCGAGATCGGGAAAACCTACCATATTGAAGGCGACGGGTCCGCCGCAGACGTTAGTGGTGTCGGATCGGTTGCCGCGTCTCTCGGCGCGCAAGGAAAGAACGCTCAGCAAGGATTTAGATTTTGGGGGATTGACCAAGTTTATACTGCACTGGCTCCGGTACTGGCAAAATATGGGCTGGTCATTCTTCCCCAAATTGTTGAGCGGACGGTGACCGAAAGAGCAACCACAAAAGGCGGTGTACTGTTTTATGTTACGGTCAAAGCTGAATTTGACTTTGTTGCAACAGAAGACGGCTCAAAACACACCGTGACGACCTATGGCGAGGCGATGTCCATTGCTTACAAATATGCTGCCTTTCAAGCTTTTTGCATACCCACGGAAGAAACAGCTATTGATGCCGATGCTGAAGTGCATGAAGTGGCAGCACCTACACCAGATGATATTCTTAAATCCTTCACCGAGCAGGCAATGACTGTTCAATCATTACATGAACTCCAAATAGAATTTGGAAAAATCTGGAAGCCGTTGAATGGTACGGCGCAGCATTCATTGCCAGTCAAGCAGGGATATGGCGAGCATGAAAAAGTCACTTGGGTACAGTGCCGTATGTTTGGGGCAAGAGCAGAGAAATTACCCTGTTATCTCACCAAAGGGACGAAAATAACCGTTACAGGGCAATTCGTTCTCGAAAGCTGGACAGCCAAAGACGGCACCGAGAAATCAACGCCGGTCGTTATTGTTAATGAGATTGATTTCACCAGCAAACAGGAGGGACGGCCTCAGCAAAATAAACCGACAGTAAGTGATGAAGCTCCACCGCCGTTTGATGATAATATCCCCTTTTAGATTCTAACCCTACAGATTAATGCAATTCATGGCTGACTCTCGGTCAGGGAGTAGGCTATCTGTAATACAGGAGTTCAACATGGACACAAATAGCCATAAAATAATGGTTCGCTTTTACAATGCCAGTGGTACTGCATGGCAATTCCCCGACGGAGCAATCATTCATAATGCTTATGAGGCTCAGCGTAAAGCCGATAAATTAGGTATGATTTTAGAAAAACGAAATCTACGGCGCTTTTCCAACTCACATTAACGCTATTGAGGTGAAACATGAATGGTTTACTCACTGGATTACTCGCTCGCCGGGAGACCTGCTTTATCGAAGAAATTAAAAAACTGGAAAACCGCATTATCCGCATGGAAAATCAGGCCGATACAGAATGCTGGCTGCTTAAAGATGATATCCGACAAACACAATTTGAAGCGGACTGCAAGCTTATTGGGGAATATGAGGAAGGCATTCGTTCTGGACTGCCAAAAGAGGAAATACTGGCCTCTCTGGTAAATGGTGCGCTGCATCGGATTCAAGCGACCATGCAATAAATAACCCCGGCTGTCGCATGGCAGCCTGAAATCACCTCACCACTGCACACCAGGTGTGCAACTCTATTTCTACGATTCGCCATTCCCCCGCCTGCTCGCCGTCATGACGAACGGCGCAGCGGCTTGATTTAGCAGAGGCAAATAATGGCATACATCACATTATCCGAATGGAATCGGCGGCAAGCCCGTCCGCGCTGTATGGAAACGATTAGGAGGGCCGTCAGAACGGGAAAATTTCGCCCTCTAGCAATATTTGAAGGACAGGAATATTTGGTTGACGAAACGGCCACAAGGCTAAGTCGTAACGATACATTTTACCCGTCTAGCGCAACTCCACCATCATTAGTATCGAGGATAAAACATGGCACGCCGGAGAAGCCATAAGAACCGCGATTTGCCGCCAAACCTGCAACCCCGCAATGGCGGCTACATCTGCTACCGTGACCCACGCACGGGAAAAGAATATGGCCTAGGATGCAATCGTCGCGAGGCCATTACGCAAGCTATCGCGGCTAATATGGCGATTTATGGCTCATCAAAGCAATCACCGCTCGTTGACAGCATCAGCGGCACACAGGCGACCACAGTTAACGAATGGACTACACGTTATCTGGAAATATTGGAGAGCCGAAAGCTTAAGCCGAAAACGATGAGTGAGTATAATAAATACCTGAAGGCCGTTAACGCCTACTTGGGCAAGTTTGCTATTCAGAAAGTAGAAACCAAAGACATTGCCGACTTCCTGTACCAATGGGCAAAGGCGGGGAAAGTGACAATGGCGAACTGCATCAGAGCGTTGTTACGTGACCTGTTTCGTGAAGCGATTGCTGAGGGGCTGCTCAAAAGCAATCCAGCCGAAGCCACCCGAAACCAACGTATAGATATTCAACGGGAACGCATAACCTTGGATGCGTGGAAGCTTATACGCAAGGCAGCGGATACATTACCTGCATGGGTCGGCCCTTGCCTTGATCTTGCTTTAGTCACCGGTCAACGCTTAGGGGATATACAAGCACTACGCTGGGAGGATATCAAAGACGGACGTCTTTACATTAAACAGGCGAAAACAGGCATGATTGCTTGCGTTCTCCGAGACAACCCGCATCGACTGTCTCAACTTATGTCTTTCTGATGTACTAAACCGGTTTAGGACATTAAACAACAGCGGAGCGCATATTGTCGCCGATGCAGGACATGAGAAATTTTCTGCGAAAACACTCTCCGCTGGATTTCGGAAAGCTCACAAGGCATCTAACATGGGAACGTAACCCTCCCCCATTTCATGAAATCAGAAGTTTGGCAGCGCGACTTTACACCGATGAGAAAGGTAGGGATTATGCGCAAAAATTGCTAGGACACAAGTCATCCGAGATGACAGATAAGTACCGGGATGTAAGAGGGTCGGAGTGGGCTGAGATTGAATGATTTCGATCGAATTTCGAGTAATTCCGATCGATAGCTTGTAACAAGCTGAATTAAAAAGCTAATGTTTTAATGGCGCTATCCTGTGCATAGCGCCCCACCCGTTTCGATGCCCACATTATGCCGCGCGGCTGATTGCGTCACACGCGCTTAGCGGCTACACTCCGCGCTCTCAATCCAAACAGGATCGGTAAAGCTATGTCCCCCGCCTGGGAAGCGTTAACACATATTTATTTTATCGGACTGTTAATTGCAGCACCCGTTACCTTCCTGCTCAGTCAGGATCCTTCCCTACGCATTCGTCTGTTTACTGCAAAAATCATTTGACCTGGCCGATGAGCCTGCCAGTAATGCTGTTATTCGCCTTGTTCTGACGTCGTCCGCTGGCGCGCCATGCAAGCTGCCTACGATCGCGCCCGAGGTTATCATCCGCTGGAGCTGTACGCTTTCCACACCCATCGCATCAGCCCGCTAATATGTCGATAATGCTCCTACATCAAAATTTTTAACTATTAATTTGCCACCGTGAAGCAAAATGCCTATCCCTTGTTTAGAGTTAGTGCTCCACATGCAAGTTTGTAGTTTGCCCATTTTTTTCGGGCCTGCAGGCCCGCTTTTTTTGCCGCTGCCGCACGGTGAATTCGGTATACTCACGGTTCCGTGAAGCTGACATAGACATTCCCATTAGCAAAAAGCCCAGCGTTATGCGCCATCACCGCCGTCAACCCGCGTCAACGCAGGGTCCCCCGTGTTATCCTGTTCAATAAACCTTATGACGTGCTTCCTCAATTCAGCGATGACGCCGGTCGCGCTACTCTCAAGGATTTTTATGCTGCAGGTAGGCTGTATCGGGACAGTGAAGGCCTGATGCTCAAAGACGGGCTGACTTTGCCTGCCGGCGTGGAGGCCGTTTCGCAGCCTGAATGGTTATGGCCGCGAACGCCGCCGATTCGCGTGCGCGCCTCCATCCCTACCCGCTAGCTGCGGGTGACGCTGGTTGAGGGGAAAAACCGCCAGGTGCGCCGCATGACCGCAGACATCGGACATCCGACGCTGCGGCTGATTCGCTATCAAATCGCGGATTGGTGCCTGGACGGTCTGGTGCCGGGAGAGTGGCGCGATATTACTCTAAAATAACGTTTCTCAACGCCCACGGAGGACAAGAGCCGCTATGTTCAAGCCCCATGTTACCGTTGCCTGCGTGGTGCAGGCGGAGAGCCAGTTTCTAGTGGTCGAGGAAACGATTCACGGCCAGCCGCGCTGGAACCAGCCTGCCGGCCATCTCGAGGCGGACAAAACCCTTATTGAGGCGGCGCAGCGTGAATTGTGGGAAGAATCGGGTATTCGCGCCTTGCCCCAGGCGCTGCTGCAGATATATCAATGGATTGCGCCCGATAACACCCCTTTTCTGCGGTTTTTGTTCGCCATTTTATCTGCCGCGTTGCGTGACGGCTATCCCGCAGGATGACGATATCGACCGCTGCCTGTGGCTGCCGGCTGAATCCATTTTCTCCTCCAATCAGCTGCGCTACGCCGCTGGTGGCGGAGAGTCTTCGTTGTTATCAGCGCGGCGAGCGCCTGCCGCTGGATCTGCTCCAGGCGTTCAACTGGCCATTCTAACGGTCACGATTCCGGCGAGGCCGTATGAGCGGCGCGCCGCGCCCCCCCGTTGCCGTAGCAGGGCGTAGCCATTGCCCGCACGGCCGAAGGTGGCGGCCCGGGGGTCGATCATGATAAAATACGCCGCCTGTTTTACTGCGCCGCGCAACGCGCGGCGGTCATCCCGTTCGTGAGAATCCCATGTCAGATAATGGTCAAAAAAAAGTAATCGTCGGCATGTCCGGCGGTGTCGACTCTTCCGTCTCCGCCTGGTTGCTACAGCAGCAGGGTTATCGGGTGGAGGGACTGTTCATGAAAAACTGGGAGGAGGACGACAACGAGGAGTATTGCACCGCGGCAAGCGATCTGGCCGATGCCAGGGCGGTGTGCGATACCTTGGGTATCGCGCTGCATACCGTCAATTTCGCCGCCGAATATTGGGATAACGTTTTCGCGCACTTTCTCGCCGAATACCAGGTGGGCCGCACCCCCAATCCGGATATTCTGTGCAATAAGGAAATTAAATTCAAAGCGTTCCTGGAGTTCGCCGACGACGATCTCGGCGCCGACTATATCGCCACTGGCCATTACGTGCGCCGCGCCGACGTGAACGGCAAAAGCCGCCTGCTGCGCGGTCTGGATGATAATAAAGACCAGAGCTATTTTCTATATACTCTGGGCCATGCGCAGCTCGCGCGCTGCCTGTTTCCAATAGGGGAACTGGCGAAACCAGAAGTGCGCCGCATTGCCGCTGATCTTGGCCTGGCGACGGCCGCCAAAAAGGATTCCACCGGCATTTGTTTCATTGGCGAGCGGAAGTTTCGCGATTTCCTCGGCCGCTACCTGCCGGTGCAGCCGGGGGCGATCGTGTCGGTTGACGGCCAGGAGGTGGGTCGCCACCAGGGGCTGATGTACCATACTCTGGGTCAGCGTAAAGGATTGGGCATCGGCGGAACCCGCGACGGCAGCGAGGATCCCTGGTATGTGGTAGATAAAGATCTTGACCATAACCGGCTGATTGTCGCTCAGGGCCACCAGCATCCACGGCTAATGTCTACCGGTCTTACCGCAGGTCAGCTACACTGGGTTGAACGGGAACCGCTTACCGAAGCGCTGCGCTGCACGGTGAAAATCCGTTATCGCCAGCCCGATATAGCTTGTCTGGTAACGCCACAGGCGGACGGACGTTTGCAGGTGACCTTCGACCAGCCCGTCACCGCCGTCACGCCGGGCCAATCGGCGGTGTTTTATCTGGCGGAACGCTGTTTGGGCGGCGGGATAATAGAAGCGCGCCAACCCTTAAGTCACTAAGACGCACCCGCAGCACAGGGTGCCGTCAGGCGCGGCGCTTGCTGCTGTGTTTGAAAGCACTTTTATGGCATGATCACGCAAGCGTTGTGCGCCTGGCGCGCCGTTGACCGGACGCCTGACGGGTGGACTTAACCTCAGGGATGGATACAGGAGTCATCTTGGCCAAGAATTATTTCGACATTACGCTGGCGCTGGCGGGCGTGTGCCAGAGCGCGCGGCTGGTACAGCAGCTCGCACATCAAAGCCAGTGCGATGAGCCGCCGCTGCGCGTCTCGCTCCAGAGTCTGCTGGATTTGAATCCGCCGTCGGTGCGCGCGGTCTACGGCGATAACCCGGCCAATCTGCGGATGGGATTGGAGACGCTGCAGAACGTGCTGAATGCGTCGTCGCGCGAGGGACTGGGCGCCGAGCTGACCTGGTATACTCTGGGGCTGATAGTGCTTGAACGCAAGCTGAACGGTAATCGTGGCGCGCAGGCGGAGTTAAGCCGCCGCATCGACGCGCTTGACCGTCAGCTCAGCCATTTTGATTTACTGTCGGACACGCTTATCAGCGCGATGGCCAGCATTTATGTGGACATCATCAGCCCGCTCGGACCGCGTATTCAGGTCACCGGCGCGCCGGTGGTATTGCAAAACACACAGATTCAGGCCAAAGTGCGCGCCGTACTGCTGGCAGGCATCCGCTCCGCCGTGCTGTGGCAGCAGGTTGGCGGCGGCAGATTTCAGCTTATGTTCGCCCGCAACCGATTGTTCAAAAAAGCTAAACAGATACTTTCACATACTTAATCTCCAGGAGTCGCAATCGATGGAATTATCCTCTCTGACCGCCGTTTCGCCTATAGACGGCCGCTACGGCGACAAAGTCAGTCCGCTACGCGCTATTTTCAGTGAATTCGGTTTGCTGAAATTTCGCGTACAGGTGGAAGTACGCTGGCTGCAAAAGCTGGCCGCCTTTGACGCTATTAAAGAGGTCCCCCCTTTTGACGACCACGCAAACGGTTTCCTTGACGCCATTGTCGCGAACTTCAGCGTAGAGGATGCCGAGCGCATCAAAATCATTGAACGTACCACCAATCATGATGTGAAAGCGGTAGAATATTTTTTGAAGGAGAAGGTCGCCGGGCAACCGGCACTGCAGGCGGTAAGTGAATTCATCCATTTCGCCTGCACCTCCGAGGATATCAACAATCTTTCCCACGCGCTGATGCTAGCCACCGCCCGCGAATCCGTTCTGCTACCGGCCTGGCGCGAGATTATCGCGGCGGTAACGGCGCTGGCCGAACGCTATCGCGATATCCCCCTGCTATCGCGCACCCACGGACAGCCGGCGACGCCCTCAACTATGGGCAAAGAAGTGGCCAATGTTTCCTATCGTATGACGCGGCAATATCGTCAGTTGGAACGAGTAGAGATACTGGGCAAAATTAACGGCGCCGTCGGCAATTATAATGCCCATATGGTCGCCTATCCCGAAGTGAACTGGCATCGGTTCAGCGAGGAGTTCGTCACCGGGCTCGGTATTGGCTGGAACCCCTATACTACTCAAATCGAGCCGCATGATTATATCGCCGAAATGTTTGACTGCATTGCGCGGTTCAATACTATCGTTATCGATTTTGACCGTGACGTGTGGGGTTATATCGCCCTCAATCATTTCAAACAGCGCACCGTCGCCGGCGAAATCGGTTCTTCGACCATGCCGCATAAAGTGAACCCTATCGATTTCGAGAACTCGGAAGGGAATCTTGGCCTGGCGAATGCGGTGATGAATCACCTGGCGGCAAAACTGCCCATTTCGCGCTGGCAGCGGGATTTGACCGATTCCACCGTGCTGCGCAATTTAGGTGTCGGGATGGGTTATGCACTTATCGCATACCAGTCTACGCTAAAAGGAATCAGTAAATTGGAGGTGAATGAAGCCTATTTGCTGGCAGAATTGGACAACAATTGGGAAGTCCTGGCTGAACCCATACAGACGGTGATGCGCCGCTACGGAATTGAAAAACCGTACGAGAAGCTGAAAGAGCTTACCCGCGGCAAGCGCGTCGATGCTGAGGGTATGCAAGCCTTTATTGATAATCTGCCGTTGCCGGAAGCGGGGAAAGTACGGCTAAAAACGCTGACGCCAGCTAATTATATCGGCCGCGCCACGACAATGGTTGACGAATTAAAATAAGCGACGAAAAGGGAACCTGCGCCCGACCCTGGTTCCCTCTCTGTTTATGCGGAGTTTAGTCACTCTCTGGGATACTCTTATCCGGTAAGATATTCCTTCCAACCGGGAGGATAACCGCTTAACAAGACGGATTGCGCCACCGGATCCGTTAAGGGTGATTTTATTAGGAGCTGCAATGCGAGTTCTGGTAATAGAAGATAATTCTCTTCTTCGTCATCATCTGATGGTACAGATGCGTGAAATGGGGCACCAGGTGGATGCCGCCGCGGACGCCCGGGAGGCGGACTACTTTCTAAATGAGCATCCACCCGATATCGCTATTGTCGATTTAGGCCTGCCCGATGAGGACGGTCTCAATCTTATTCGCCGCTGGCGAAGCCATCAGGTGAAAATTCCCCTGCTGGTGCTCACTGCCCGGGAAGGCTGGCAGGACAAAGTCACGGTTCTGGAAGCCGGCGCTGATGACTATGTCACAAAGCCTTTTCATCTGGAAGAGGTGGTAGCACGCATGCAGGCGTTAATGCGCCGCAACAGCGGTCTGGCGTCGCAGGTTATCGAACTGCCACCTTTCCTCATTGATCTTTCGCGCCGTGAGCTTATGATTAATGAGGTTAATATCAGGCTCACTGCGTTTGAATATACCATTATCGAGACACTGATACGCAACGCCGGCAAAGTCGTCAGCAAGGATTCGCTGATGCTGCAACTTTATCCCGACGCTGAATTGCGCGAGAGTCACACCATCGACGTGTTAATGGGGCGTCTGCGGAAAAAAATGCAGGCCAATTACCCGTATGAAGTGATCACCACAGTTCGCGGTCAGGGCTACCGTTTTGATGTTAACTAGGCTCTATGACCCTATTTCCGTTACGCCACAAAAAACCGTTTTCCCTGCGCGTCAGATTCTTGCTGGCGGCAGCCTGCGTAGTTCTGGCTCTCTCTCTGTGCTACGGCATGGTGGCCGTCATTGGCTACAGCGTCAGCTTTGATAAAACGTCATTCCGCCTGCTGCGCGGCGAAAGTAATCTTTTTTTCAGTCTGGCGCAGTGGAAGGACAATAAGCTGTCAATCGCCGTGCCGCCGAATATCGATATCAATTTTGCCGCCCTGGTGCTGATCTATGATGAAAATGGCCATATTCTCTGGCGCCAGCGCTATGTACCGGCGCTGGAGTCGCGCTTACAGCAGGACTGGCTGACCAAGACTGGCTATTTTGAGCTCGATACCGATACGCGCACCAGTAGCGCGGTGGTGGGGGATAATCCCAGCGCCCAGGTTCAGCTGAAAGAGTTCGACAGCAGCAACGACAATGCTCTGACCCACTCCGTGGCGGTCAACCGCTATCCGGCTACCGGCCGCCTGCCGCCGCTGACCATTGTGGTCGTCGATACCATTCCTCATGAGCTGCAGCGCACCGATCTGGTGTGGGAATGGTTCAGCTACGTTCTGCTTGCCAATCTGCTGCTGGTGGTGCCGCTGCTGTGGCTGGCGGCGCACTGGAGCCTGCGCCCCATCAAGGATTTAGTTCGCCAGGTGCGCGAGCTGGAGGTGGGCGAGCGGGAACGCCTTGACGAGAACCCGCCGTGTGAGCTGGACATTCTGGTGCGCAACCTGAGTATCCTGCTGAATAACGAACGTCAGCGCTATCAGAAGTACCGCTCGACCCTGTCGGATTTGACCCACAGCCTGAAAACGCCGCTGGCGGTGCTGCAGACCACGCTGCGCTCCCTGCGTACCGATCGCGACACCAATATCGAAATGGCGGAGCCGATTATGCTGGAGCAAATCAGCCGGATTTCCCAACAGATAGGCTATTACCTGCATCGTGCCACCGTTCACTCGGATCATAATGTGCTGAGCCGTGAACTGCATTCCGTGCCGCCGCTGCTCGATAGCCTGTGCTCCGCGCTCAACAAGGTGTATCAACGTAAAGGCGTTTCTCTGTCACTGGATATTTCACCGGAGTTGACGTTTATCGGCGAGAAAAACGACTTTATGGAAGTGATGGGTAATATTTTGGACAACGCCTGCAAGTATTGCCTGGAGTTTGTCGAAGTCAGCGCCCGCGAAAGGGAAAGCGCGCTGCATATAATTATCGAAGATGATGGCCCCGGCATCCCCGAGTCCAAACGCACGCTCATCTTCCAGCGCGGTCAGCGCGCCGATACGCTGCGGCCCGGTCAGGGCCTGGGCCTTTCGGTGGCAGCGGAAATTCTTGAGCAATACGACGGCGACATCGTGATTGGCGAAAGTGCCCTAGGCGGGGCGTTGGTCGAAGTCATTTTCAAGCGGCAGGGGCCTCAGCCCGAAGACAACTGAGGTCGGTCACGGGCGCTCCGTCACGTTTGACGCACCGCAGGTAAAATTATCCGGCCTGTGCGGCGGCGCTATCCGTTATAATTCCTCTCAATCTCCCTGCGTTGGAACAGGCTATGGATTATCAACTTGAGCTGGACTGGAATGACTTTTTACAACGCTACTGGCAGAAACGCCCAGTCATCATTAAACGCGCGTTTCGCGATTTCGTCGACCCGCTGTCTCCGGATGAACTGGCCGGTCTGGCTATGGAAGCGGAGGTGGATAGCCGTCTGGTCAGCCATGATGACGGCGACTGGCAGTTAAGCCACGGTCCGTTTACCAGCGATGACCATTTGGGCGACCACAACTGGTCGCTGCTGGTGCAGGCGGTCGATCACTGGCACGAGCCCTCGGCGGCGCTGATGCAGCCGTTCCGCCATCTGCCCGACTGGCGGATAGACGATTTGATGATCTCGTTTTCGGTTCCCGGCGGCGGCGTCGGTCCCCATCTCGATCAGTATGATGTCTTTATTATCCAAGGCCAGGGCCGCCGGCACTGGCGCGTCGGCGATAAAACCCCGCTGAAGCAGCATTGTCCCCATCCCGATCTGCTGCAGGTTGAACCCTTTGAGGCCATCATCGACGAACAAATGGAGCCCGGCGATATGCTGTACATCCCCCCCCCGGCTTCCCCCATGAAGGTTATGCGCTGGAGAACGCGCTAAATTACTCCGTCGGCTTCAGGGCACCGAGCAGCCGCGAGCTGATCAGCGGTTTTGCCGATTATGTGCTTGCTCAAGAGCTGGGCGGCCAGCGCTACTGCGACCCCACGATTGAGCCGCGCGACGATCCTGCCCACATTCTGCCGTCAGAAGTTGACGCGCTGCGCGGCATGATGATGGCGTTGATGCAGCAGCCCGATCAATTCAACCAATGGTTCGGCGAGTTTATTTCACAATCGCACCATGAGCTGGATCTGGCGCCGCCGGAGCCGCCCTATCAGGCCGGGGAAATTTACGACTTGCTTAATCAGGGAGAAAGCCTGTATCGCGTCGGCGGACTGCGGGTCTTGCAGGTAGGCGACGACAGCTATGTTAACGGCGAAAAGATCGTCACGGCGCACCGTCAGTCCGCCGCCGCGCTTGCCGCCTGCTATGACATCAGCCGGGAACAATTGGGCGACGCGCTGGAAGACCCCTCCTTCCTGGCACTGCTGGCCGGTCTTATCAATAGCGGTTACTGGTATTTCAAAAACTGATCCCGGCTGAAGGCTGGAATGGCGCTCAGGCCTCCGTTTTGCGACGGGGGCCTTTTTTACATCGGCTTGATACTATCTCTGGCCAGGCGGCTACGCCGTAAGCAATGACCGTCCCCTGCCTCATCGACGATGGCACCGGTACCGCGGGCTTCAAGCGTCAGGGGAAGCGAATTCGTGTTTGCCGTGATAATTATACCCGCCGGTAAACACATTCGGGCAAGGCAGCCCACGCCAGGAAAGCTGGGCGCCATCGGTACCGCCGCGGATGGGCTTGATGACCGGCTCGACGCCGCACTCCACCATCGCCTGCCGTGCCAGTTCAATGATATGGGGATGCTTGGCGACATGCTCATGCATATTGTAATAGCTGTCCTCAATCGTCAGCTCGATATAGCAATCCGGATGCAGCCCTTCCCCCAGCGTTTCTGCGTTGGTTATCATGAACTGCTTACGTTCTTCAAACCGCTGGCGGTCGAAGTTCCGCACGATATAGTGCATTTCCGCCTTGTCCACGCTGCCTTTCATCGTATTGAGGTGATAAAAGCCCTCGTAGCCGGCGGTCGCCTCCGGGCTTTCCGACGGGGGCATCATCTGATGATAGCGGGTGGCCAGCGACAACGCGTTAACCATCACTCCCTTGGCGGTGCCCGGATGTACGTTATTGCCGACGATCTTCACCGTTACCGAAGCGGCGTTGAAATTTTCGTATTCCAGCTCGCCCAGGCCGCTGCCGTCCAGGGCGTAGGCCCACTCGGCGCCGAAACGCGCGATATCAAAAAACTGCGTCCCCTTGCCGACCTCCTCATCCGGGGTAAACGCGATTCGGATAGGGCCGTGGGGCGTATTCTGCTCTTTGAGTCGCACCATCGCGGTAACAATCTCCGCCAGCCCGGCTTTATCGTCGGCACCGAGCAAAGTCTTACCATCGGTCGTGATAAGCGTATGGCCTATCAGTTGGTGCAGCACTGGGAACATGACCGGCGAAAGAACCTCATCGCCGTTGCCAAGAGCGATATCGCCGCCGCGGTACTGCTCCACAATTTGCGGATTCACGTTTTTACCTGTGAAATCCGGCGCGGTATCCATATGGGCGATAAAACCGATGACCGGCACCAGTCAGGACACATTCGACGGCAACGTTGCCATCAGGCAGCCATGATCGCTAAGGGTAATATCCGTCAGCCCCAGCGCGGTCAGTTCTTCCTGCAGCGCTTGGGCCAGTTTCCATTGACCGTCGTGCTGGGCACATGCTTTACGCCGGGCTTGGACTGGGTATCAAAAGATACGTAATGTAAAAAACGATCGAGTAATTTATTCATTGTTTCCGCCTGTCTCTTCGCTACGGCCCATTATGACCAGCGACGCGCTGGAAAATATTGTGTCAGGTCAGTTTTATGCCTGAAGAGAGCAAAACCGACGGCTCAGCCGCGCTGGGCGATAAAGCCGTCGATAAACTCGCGGGTCCACTGGGGCACGCAACGGCTGGCCGGGCCATAGAATTTTTCCTCGAACTGGCTTTCTACCTGGCTCGGTGCCAGATTCAACTCAATGGTGCGTGCGCCGAAAAGGCGAGCTTCATGCACGAAGCCGGCGGCCGGGTAAACATGCCCCGAGGTGCCAATCGCCAGAAAATAGTCGGTGCGGGCCAGCGCATGATAAATGTCGTCCATCCCGAGCGGCATTTCACCAAACCACACCACATGAGGACGCAGCACGGCGGGAAACTGACAGCAATGACAACGGTCGGTCTCCGTCACGTCGTCGACCCAGTCAAGGATCTGGCCGCTTTGGCTGCAGCGTACCTTCAGCAACTCCCCGTGTATATGGATAATGCGGCGGTTACCGGCACGTTCGTGCAGATTATCGATATTTTGGGTAATCAGCAGAAAGTTATCGCCCAGCATCTGCTCCAGTTCAGCCAGTGCCAGATGGGCGGCATTCGGCGCGATCTCCAGTTGCTGCAGCTGACGGCGGCGAGCGTTATAAAACGCCTGCACCAGCGCAGGACCGCGGGCAAAGCCTTCGGGCGTGGCGACATCCTCCACCCGGTGATCCTCCCACAACCCGTCCTCGGCCCGGAAAGTGTGAATCCCCGACTCGGCGGAAATACCCGCCCCTGTCAGTACCACAACAAAAGGTTTTTTCATTTTGGTCACCGCTAGTGAGTCCCGGTGAAAAATACGGGCGCGCAGGCGCTGTTGCTTTAACCTTTTACCTTTGCGAAACCGGATTAACCGGCGATGTATACGCATGCCCGCTGTTCCTTATAGGGCTTTATTGACCGCTCAATACCCGGGCGGGATCGATGCGGCTTGCACGCCGCGCCGGATACCAGCTCGCCAGCAGACTCAGCAGCTGCGCTGTCGCCAGCACGCTGGTCACATCCACCCAGTGCAGCTCGGTGGGCAGAAAATCGATAAAATAGATATCGCCGGACAATAACCGGTGACCCAGCACCCGCTCCAGCCCCTTTACCAGCGTGGTCAGATTGAGCGCCATCAGCACGCCGACTGCCACGCCGCAAACGCTGCCCGTCAAGCCCGCCAGCAGGCCATACCAAATAAAAATAGCACGGGTCAGCCCGTCTTTTGCCCCCAGCGTGCGTAAAATCGCGAGGTCGGCGCTTTTATCCTTCACCGCCATCACCAGCGTAGAAACGATATTAAAACAGGCGACACCTATCACCAATACCATTGCCAGGTACATGATGGCGCGAATCATTTGAATATCGCGGTACATATAGCCGTAGGTGCCGATCCAGCTGCGAATTTTGACGTAGGCGTTGGTGACCTCCTCGCCCGCATCGCGCACCAGCTTGTTAGCGTTAAAGACATCTCTGACCTTGATGGCGATGCCGCCCACATCCTCGCCGCGCTGCAAATAGCGCTGGGCGTCCGCCAGAGGCACCATCGCAAAACTGTGATCCAGCTGACCGTTCAGCGCCAAAACGCCGCTGACCTGCAAGCGGATACGTTTTGGCTGCAGCAGCTTTTGCGGGTCGCTGTTGGGGATCATCACCGTCAGCCAGTCGCCGGGCTTGACTTTAAGCGTATCGGCTACCCCTTTCCCCACGATGATTTGCTGTTGACCGGCCTGAAAACGCGCCCAGGCATTATCCTGAACATAGCGCGGCAGCGCGCTTAACCGCATTTCCAGGGCCAGGTCGACACCTTTGACCTGTATTGCCTGCAACTTATCGTCACGTTCGACCAGGCCGGTGAAATTCAGATAAGGCGCGGCAGCGAGGATACCCGGCACCTGTTCAATGCGTTTTAACACCCCCTGCCAATCGGCAAACGGCGGATCCACCGGCTCGATTTCCCCGTGCGGCACGACCGCCAATATACGGTTATTCAGTTCGCGCTCGAACCCGTTCATGGCGCTGAGGCCGATAATCAGGACCGCCACGCCGAGAGCAATACCAATGGTGGAGATAACCGAGATTAACGACACCATACCGCCCCGCCGCCGCCCGCGGCTGAAGCGAAGCGCGATCTGTAACGACAGCGGCATCGTCATTGCGCGGCTCCCAGCAGCGCGCCGTCGCGCATTTCCAACTGCCGATGTAGCCGCTTCGCTAATTGAAGGTCATGGGTCACGACCAGAAAAGCGGTGCCTTGGCGCATATTCAGCTCGCCCAGGAGTTCAAAAATACTGTCGGCATTGCGCTGGTCCAGATTGCCGGTTGGTTCGTCGGCCAGCACCAGCGCCGGATGATTCACCAGCGCGCGGGCGATCGCCACCCGCTGCCGCTCGCCGCCGGACAGTTCGGCCGGTCGATGATGGCCTCGTTTCTCAAGGCCCACCGCCGCCAGCATTTCCCGCGCCGTTTCCTGTGCCTGTGCTGGACGAGCGCCGCCAATCAGCAGCGGCATCGCCACATTTTCCAGTGCGGTGAAGTCCGGCAGCAAATGATGGAATTGATAAATAAACCCCAGCCGCCGATTGCGCACCATGGCGCGCGCAGCCGATGAGAGCTTGTTCAGCTGCTGTCCTTCAAATATCACCTCGCCGCCGGTCGGTTCATCCAGTCCACCCAGCAGGTGTAACAAGGTGCTTTTACCGGAACCGGAACTGCCGACAATCGCCATCATCTCGCCGCGCTCTAGCATGAAACTGACGTTACGTAACACGTAGGTGTAAAGCTTACCTTCCTGATAACGTTTGCTGAGTCGGGAACAGTGTAACAAAGGAGTCTCATTCATAGCGTAAAGCCTCAGCGGGATGAACGGCGGCAGCGCGCCAGGAAGGATATATTGTCGAAAGCAGCGCCACGACCATGGCCGATAGCGCGATGATCGTCACCTGCAGCGGTTCGATAGCGACCGGCAGCGCGGCGCCGTCAAGCAGCACCCCGAGTACCGGCATCAGCCGGTTCAGCTGGCTGGCCAGTAAAACCCCCAGCCCAGTCCCCAATAACGCACCGACAATACCGGCGCTGGCCCCCTGTGCGATAAACACCAGCATCACCTGCCGGCGGGTCAGCCCCTGAGTTTGCAGAATCGCTACCTCGGCCTGTTTTTCCATCACCAGCAGTCCGAGCGAGGTGATAATATTGAACGCCGCCACCGCGACGATAAGGCTTAACAGCAGGCCCATCATGTTTTTTTCCATCCGCACGGCCTGGAACAGCTCGCCCTTACGTTCGCGCCAGTCATGCCACACCAGCCCGTCCGGCAGCGGCCGGGCGCTTAATTCATCTACCGCCAGCGGCTGCTGCAGCCATAAGCGCCAGCCGGTGATATAGCCGGCCGGATAACGCATCAGGCGCGACGCATCCTGCTGATTGACCAGCAGTTGATAGCCATCCACCTCACTATTGGCGACGAAGGTGCCTACCACGGTAAAGAGCCGCTGGCTGGGAATCCGGCCCATCGGCGTGAATTGACTGGCGCCGGGTACCATCAGCCGCACTGCGTCGCCACGTTTGACACCGAGCGCCGCGGCCAGCTCATCGCCCAGGATCACCCGGTATTGTCCGGCCACGAGGTAGTCCTGACGCGTGTCCACCAGATAATGCGACAAGGGTTCGGGATCGGTCGGGTTTACGCCGAACATAACGCCGACCGCCACGCTACGCGCGCTTTGCAGCACCACATCACCGGTGGTCAGCGGCGCCACGTGCGTCACGCCCGCAAGCGCGTCTGGCACCGAGGCCGGAATACGTTTAGGATCTAGGCGCCCCTCGGGGCTGGTCAACAGCGCCTGAGGCATCAACCCGAGAATATTGCTCTCCAGTTCACGCTCGAAACCGTTCATCACCGATAATACGGTCACCAACGCCATGACGCCAAGCGTGATGCCGATGGTGGAGAGCCAGGAGACAAAACGGCCGAAGCGGTCTGCTGCCCGCCCGCGCATATAGCGCAGGCCAATATATAATACGACAGGTTGATACATTGATTTCCGTCTGGATGTAGTTGCGAAAGCGAAGTGATCAAGGATAATAAAGGGTCGTATGGCATTATGGAACCATTAAGCGCCGTTGTGGCCGGCTTTTATTCCTGAAAGCGCGCATTTTTTAGCCATTGCCCCCGCCGCCGCGGCATTTCACCGCAGGCTGTGCTGCGATGTCCCCGTGATGTGAGAAAAGAGATTTATCATTGGCTATGTCAGAACGCGATCGTTACACCTTACCTACCCAAGCCGGCAAGAAGCTGATCCTGGGTCAGCTTACTGGCGCCGCCGTCGCCGTCGAATGCGCCGCCATCGTCGACCGCTATTCGGGACCTGTGCTGCTCATCACCACCGACATGCAAAGCGCGCTGCGGCTGCACGATGAGATCCTGCAATTTACCCATCACCCGGTATTGACCCTGCCGGACTGGGAAACCCTGCCCTACGACAGCTTTTCTCCCCATCAGGAAATTATTTCCGACAGGATCGCCACCCTCTACCGGCTGCCTTCGCTTGCGCGCGGCGTCATTATCCTGCCGGTGAATACCTTAATGCAGCGGGTTTGCCCGCACACCTTTTTGCATCGCCACACGCTGTTGATGACCAAAGGCCAGCGTCTGTCCCGGGACACGTTGCGCGCACAGTTGGAGCAGGCCGGCTATCGCAGCGTCGATCAGGTGCTGGAGCACGGTGAATTCGCCACCCGCGGCGCGCTACTGGATCTTTATCCCATGGGTAGCGAAGAGCCTTACCGCATCGATTTTTTTGACGATGAGATAGACAGCCTGCGCATTTTCGATGTCGATACCCAGCGCACATTGCAGGAAATGGCCTCCATCAATTTGCTGCCGGCGCACGAATTCCCCACCGACAAAGCCGCCATAGAGCTGTTTCGCAGCCAGTGGCGCGAGCAGTTCGACGTGCGCCGCGACGCCGAGCACATTTACCAACAGGTGAGCAAAGGGACGCTGCCGGCCGGCATCGAATACTGGCAGCCGCTGTTTTTCAGCGAGCCGCTGGTGCCGCTGTTCAGCTATCTGCCGGCGGATACGCTGGTGGTCAATACCGGTGATCTTGAGGCCGGCGCCGGCCGCTTTTGGGACGACGCCTGCGCGCGGTTCGACAACCGTCGCGTGGATCCCATGCGCCCGCTGCTGCCGCCTGAAACGCTCTGGCTGCGGGTGGATAATCTGTTTGCCGAACTTAAACGCTGGCCGCGCGTGCAGCTCAGCACGCAAACACTGCCGGAGAAAGCCGGCCACTACAATATGGATTACCGGCCGCTGCCGGATTTGGCGGTAGAGGCGCAGAGCAAAGCGCCCATGGATAAGCTGCGCCGGTTTTGCGAGCAGTTTGACGGTCCGGTGATTTTCTCGGTGGAAAGCGAGGGGCGGCGGGAAACCCTGAGCGAGCTGCTGGCGCGGGTGAAAATTCTGCCTACGCTGATAAACCGGCTGGAGGACGCCGCCGCACCGGGCGCTTATTATCTCATCATCGGCGCCAGCGAGCGCGGCTTTATCGATGCCCCCCGCGCGCGCGCGCTGATTTGCGAAGGTGATCTGCTGGGCGAACGGGTCAGCTGCCGCCGGCAGGATAATCGCCGCATCATTAACGCCTATACCTTAATTCGCAATCTGGCCGAACTGCATGAAGGCCAGCCGGTAGTCCATCTGGAACACGGCGTCGGCCGCTACGCCGGCATGACCACGCTGGAGGCGGGCAGTATCAAGGCTGAGTATTTGATCCTCACCTATGCCTGTAATGACAAGCTGTATGTTCCGGTCTCCTCCCTGCACCTTATCAGCCGCTACGCCGGCGGCGCTGATGAAAACGCGCCGCTGCACAAGCTCGGCGGCGACGCCTGGACGCGGGCGCGGCAAAAAGCAGCCGAGCGGGTGCGGGACGTGGCTGCGGAGCTTCTGGACATTTATGCCCAGCGTGCGGCGAAAAGCGGCTTTGCCTTCCGCCACAATCGGGAAAATTACCAGCTGTTTTGCGAAGGATTTCCCTTTGAGCCCACCGTAGATCAGAGCCAGGCGATTAACGCGGTCCTGAGCGACATGTGCCAACCGCTGTCCATGGACCGCCTGATTTGCGGCGATGTCGGCTTCGGCAAAACGGAAGTGGCGATGCGCGCCGCTTTTCTGGCAATCGAAAACCACAAACAGGTGGCCGTGCTGGTGCCGACCACATTGCTGGCACAGCAGCATTTCGACAATTTCCGCGACAGGTTCGCCAACTGGCCGGTGCGTATCGAGATGATTTCTCGTTTCCGCAGCGCCCGGGATCAGGCGCAGGTGCTGGAACAGACCGCCGAGGGCAAAGTGGATATTCTGATCGGCACTCATAAACTCCTGCAAAGCGATGTCAAATGGCACGATTTGGGTTTGCTCATCGTCGACGAAGAGCACCGCTTCGGCGTGCGCCACAAGGAGCGCATCAAAGCGATGCGTGCCGGTGTCGATATCCTGACCCTGACCGCCACGCCTATCCCGCGCACGTTAAATATGGCGATGAGCGGCATGCGCGATCTGTCGATTATCGCCACCCCGCCGGCGCGACGGCTGACGGTGAAAACCTTTGTGCGCCAATACGACGCTCTGGTGGTGCGTGAAGCCATCCTGCGCGAGGTACTGCGCGGCGGCCAGGTCTATTATCTTTATAACGATGTGGAAAATATTGAGAAAGCCGCCCGTTGCCTGGAAACGCTGGTGCCCGAGGCGCGTATCGCCATCGGCCACGGTCAGCTGCGCGAACGTGAATTGGAACGGGTGATGAATGATTTCCATCATCAACGTTTTAATGTGCTGGTGTGTACTACCATCATCGAAACCGGTATCGACATCGCCAATGCCAATACCATTATCATAGAGCGGGCGGATCATTTCGGCTTAGCGCAGTTACATCAATTGCGCGGCCGGGTCGGCCGCTCGCACCATCAGGCTTACGCCTACCTGCTGACCCCGCCGCCGAAAGCACTAAGCCAGGATGCCCATAAACGGCTGGAGGCGATCGCTTCGCTGGAGGATCTTGGCGCCGGCTTCGCGCTGGCGACGCACGATCTGGAAATTCGCGGCGCCGGCGAGCTACTGGGGGAAGATCAAAGCGGCCAAATGGAAACGATTGGCTTTTCCTTGTATATGGATCTTTTGGAAAGCGCAGTAGACGCTCTTAAAGCCGGCCGCGAACCCTCGCTGGAAGATCTCACCCGCCAACTGACCGAGGTGGAACTGCGGATGCCCGCGCTGCTGCCGGAAGAGTATATCCCCGACGTCAACACCCGCCTGTCGCTGTATAAACGTATTGCCATCGCCGCCGACGATCGTGAAATCGAAGACCTGAAAGTGGAGCTCATTGATCGCTTCGGTTTACTGCCCGATCCGGCACGCTATTTGCTGGCGATAGCCGGCCTGCGGCAGCGGGCGCAAAGTCTGGGGATCCGGCGTATCGAGGGCAACGATAAAGGGGGCTTTATCGAATTCAGCGCCACCAATCGCGTCGATACTGTCTATCTTATTGGTCTGCTCACGAGCGAGCCGGGGACTTATCGGCTAGACGGACCGACCCGCTTGAAGTTCATCTGCGACCTGGCGGACCGCACGACTCGACTGCAGTATGTCGACGGGCTGTTGCGGGAATTGCAGCAGCATACGCTGAGCACTTAACATGAGCAAACGCCGCGCCAGGGTGGCACACCCGACGCGGCGTTACAGAGTTTGATGGCGGCTATGGCTGCGGTGGCAAACCGCAGCCTGGCAACGTTAGGCCTGGTCGTTCAGCACCAGTTGACCGTTGTGGTCCAGGGGAATTTTCGTGCCCGGATCATGGTCCATGCGGATTTTGCCTTGCTGATCGCCAATTTTATACGTGACGTCATAGCCCAGCAGTTTTTGCGATTTATCATACACCGTCTGGCAACGCTGGCGGTTGGTGGTATACGTATCACGATCCTGCAGGTTGCCCTGGACCTGATTGCCCGCATAGCCACCCGCCAGCGCGCCGGCTACAGTTGCGACATCCCTGCCCCGCCCGCCGCCGAACTGATGGCCGAGGACCCCGCCGGCCACGGCGCCTAATACCGAACCGGCGATTTTGTTCTCGTCCTGCACCGGGCGGCGGTGGGTCACAGTGACCGTACGGCACTCCTGACGCGGCGTTTTAATCGTTTCATTGATGGGCGATGCCGTGACGACCTGGGCGTATTTCGGGCTGGAGGAAAACACGTCCAGCCCCGCTACCGCCGCGATACCCGACGCAGCGGCAATACCGATGCCGACGCCTGCCAATAATGATTTATTCACGGGAGAACCTCCTGACAATTATCATGCACCCGCTAACGGTGAACGAACGCATAACCCCCGCTTCCTTTTGACCGCAAGCGTAACCCGAGCCTTGGCGCTCCTCCCGGACGGCAAGCGTGGCACCCCCGGGATAACTCAAAGTCTGCCCAAGGAAAGCGTTAGCGGCAATAAGATTAAGGGCGAAAAAAAGCTACTCTGTCGGCACTTCAGCCGTTTTGGGATGATTCCTAACCCTTTAAAGCGTAATGACGCTATTTCCTGCTGCTAAGGGGCGGGCGCATAGCAGGCTGTGACTTGCCGGCGGCGAATGCATATCACCCGTCGGCCCGGGTGTGAGCAGAAAAATCGGCATATCGTCAGCAGGTGCAGGCTTAGGGCCTGCCGCCCGTACAGCGGGGAATGGCGGCGAGACGGCGAATCGGCACGCGAAAACGGCACCGGCGCGCTTGAAGTTGTTCGAGCGGGAATGACTCCCCCGGCCATTGGCGCTATAAGGCCGGCGAGACAACTAGCGCGTCTGACCGCGCGTCGCCATTAATGCAGTTTGAGGTGGGGCCGGATCACGCGGTTGATTCTGCCCACCAACATAATCAGGCCGGTTTTAATGTAACCATGCAGCGCAATTTGGTGCATACGATAGAGCGAAATGTAAACTGCGCGGGCAATGCGCCCTTCTATCATCATCGAACCGCGCATCAGGTTGCCCATCAGACTGCCAACGGTGCTAAAACGTGACAACGACACCAGCGAACCATGATCTTTGTAGTTATAGGCCTTCAACGGTTGCCCGCGCAACAGCGCCAGAATGTTACCGTGGGCGCGCGAGGCCATTTGATGCGCCGCCTGGGCACGCGGCGGCACCACTCCGCCGGAAGGCATCGCGCAGGACGCGCAATCGCCGATAGCAAAAATAGCCGGGTCGAGCGTGGTCTGCAGCGTCGGCTCAACCACCAGTTGATTAATGCGATTGGTTTCCAGACCGGCGATATCCCTCATGAAATCCGGTGCTTTGATGCCGGCGGCCCAGACCATCAATTCGGCCTGAAGATATTCGCCATCCTTGGTATGCAGTCCGCCCGCATCGGCGCTGGTGACCATGGTTTTGGTCAACACTCTGACGCCCAGCTTGGTCAACTCCTGATGCGCGGCGGCGGAGATCCGCGGCGGCAGAGCAGGCAAAATACGTTCGCCCGCCTCGACCAGCGTGACGTTCAATGCCTGATTGTCGAGTCTTTTGAAGCCATAGCTATGCAATTGCTGAACCGCATTGTGCAACTCGGCCGATAATTCGACACCAGTTGCGCCGCCGCCGACAATGGCAATATTCACTTTCCCTCCCTGGTCGCCCTGAGCGGAAAATTTCAAAAACAGATTAAGCATTTCATTATGGAAACGCTGCGCCTGACACGGATTGTCGAGGAAAATGCAATGTTCTTTGACGCCGGCCGTACAGAAATCATTCGAGGTACTCCCAAGCGCCATCACCAAAATGTCATAATCCAGCCGGCGGGCGGGCATCAACAGCGTTCCCTGATCGTCGTGGATTTCATCCAGCAGCACTTGTTGCTGCTCACGATCAATGTCGCTCATGCTGCCGAGCTGAAACTGGAAAGCGTGATTGCAGGCATGGGCCATATAGCTGAGGGCATCGACCCCCTCATCCAGCGAGCCGGTGGCCACCTCATGCAGCAACGGTTTCCAAAGGTGGCTATGATTGCGATCCACAAGCGTCACCTTGGCTCGTTTGCGCCGTCCCAGCTTACGTCCCAGACTGGTCGCTAGTTCCAAACCGCCGGCGCCGCCGCCGATAATCACAATGTTCTTCAGTGGTGTAGTCAAAATACCCCCTAAATGTAAACCAGTCGTTAACTAAGCGTGAATAAAAAATATCCTTATATAATATTTGGTTATATCTTAATGCGCTCTTGGCACCAGAATACCACGAGGGGGTCATTTGGTCATACCAAAATTGATATGAATCAATTTTTTCGGCCTGTTTCTAGGGCCGCCGTCGTCTGCCGTGGGGCCCTAGCTTAATGCTTTAAAGGCCTGCAAACGCTGTAGATACGGAGAAATATTTTTAAATTTATGGCCTTCGTGCTCTCATCCCAGATAATTTCATAGAAAGGAGAAAGCAGCGCTGCGATTTACGTCCAGCACATCACCCTGGCGCGACAGGAGAACCAGACAGCGATCGCGATTTTTTTCGAGAAAATTGTCCACGCATTTGGTGGCTATATCCACATACTCCTCAGGTCGGTCAATTTTACCCGGCATATTCTCCTGTGGAAAAAGATTGGGATTGAAGATCACCTGGCGCATGTCACATAAAAAACCGATCCGTTTGGCCCAGAATCCGCCCAGACCTACACCGCAGATAAGCGGCCGCTCGTCGTCGGTCAATTGTTGCATTTTGTCCACTTCTTTGAGCAGATGCTGCATATCGTGACGAGGATGGCGGGTGCTGTAACTGATAAGCCGCACATCGGGATCGATAAACTGCAGTTGCAGCACTTTTTCGTGATTGCCTGGACTGGTGGCATCAAAACCATGCAGATAAATAATCATCGTTTTCCTCTTCCTTTGGGTTCGACGGCGCGGGGCGGCAAACGCAACATTCAGGTTACAACTCCTGCCGCCCCACAATATTGATCGATGACAGATTCTCTCGTCTAAAGAGCCGGCCGGCAGCCAAGGCAACCAAAGTCCACAGCACCGCGCCAACGGCAACACGCCACCCACCGCATGTCCTTTCGCCTATGTGCGACAAGGTCCGTGCCAATGTCATGTCAATGCCGGACCACTCGGGCCGTAAACGTTTCCCGGCATCAGACTGGGAGATAAGCCGCCCAGAGTCAGAGAAGAAGGCTTTAAAAATGTTCCATGGCAATAAGAATTGTCACAGCGCTTAATTCGTGGAAGACGTTACTCCGTTCGAGATAATAAAGGGCACACGCCTGAATATCAGTAATAATATTTTGTGCCAACACGTCATATTCAATCGGGGTAGGAAAACAGTGGCTCACTCTAGTAAAGCATTTAATATAATGCGTCAGCTGATGGTAACCATTAGGATAATTTTTTTATTTTTGCCAAAACAACCTCGGTCAATGTCAGATATCGTTTTTCGTTGTTTGATAACACCAACCGGCCGCAAATATATCCCCTCTGCGCTTCTCGTTTGCCTGTTTTCTTTAAGGAGATTCGGCGTTCAATCCACTTTTAGCGCCGAGGCGAATCACGTACAGGTATGCAGTAATTAACGCAATAGTATCTTTACCTTTCTTACAGCCTGTTAGTGTCCTGCGCAATGAATGTCATGAGTTGTAATAACTCAATAAGCGCTGCGTTAAATAATATTTTTCTCCCACCAAGCGTGTAGACTTATTCTTTTAAACAGGAGATTTTCATGCAAAGGATCACGATATCACTGCTATTTATCCTTGTTTGTTTAACCTGGGGAACGACCTGGCTTGCCATAAAAATTGCGGTGGAAACCATTACCACCATTATTTGCGACCGGCATGCGTTTCATGGCCGCCTCGCCGCTGCTTATTATTATGGCTTGGGTGACCCGTGCGCCATTACTTTTTTCTCGCGGCCAACATCTTTTTCAATGTGCCGTGACGGTATTTTATTTCGCTATTCCGTTTTCGCTGATGATTTACGGTGAGCAAACCGTGAGTTCCGGGCTGGCGTCGGTGATTTTCGCCAACATGCCGGTGGCGGTGCTTATCGCCTCACTGCTGCTTTTGAAGGAAAAAACCTGCAGACTACAGATACTGGGATTAGTGCTGGCCATTGCCTCGCTGACCGTGGTTCTGCGAAGCGAAGGAGACCAACCGCTGCCACTGGCAGGGCGCCCTGACCCCTGCTCGCCGTACTGATCATGCATGCGATTATGTATACACTTTGCAAGCAGCGAGGCGGTGCTGACCTTCAATGCACTACCTTGCACCGCCGCGGGTCTAGCATTAATAGTTGTCGGTTGGTTCCTTGAGCACCCCTGCTGGCAAGATTTTTCTCCCGGCTCGATAGGGGTAACGCTCTATTTCGGCATGGTGGCGGGGGTGCTTGGTATCCTGTGTTATTTTGCGCTACAGAAGAAAGCCAGCGCCTTCCAGGCTTCCACGGTTTTCTTGGTCTTTCCGGTTATCACGCTGTTGCTTGAAAACGCCCTTTATGGCTATACGCTGTCGCCGGTTTCGCTCCTGCTGCTGTTGCCGCTCAGCGCCGGGATTTTATTGACGCTGCTGTCGCAACGCCATGCCACGTCTGAACGCCGGTGATCGACATGTTAGACTAAGAAACCAGCGAGAAAGCCGCTTTCCGGCAAGCGGAGGATGACGATTGCGCAAGCGCACAATGCAATGCGCTTAGTCCGGTAGATTAAAATAGCGGCGCAGCGGCGCCGCCAGGGCGATAAAATCGCGATTACCGCTCTGGTGCCAGCGCGTCTCATACCATAGCAGCATCAAATAATTGACCCAGGGGATCCAGGCATCAACCTGCCAACGCAAACGACAGTAAGCAAGACCCGGCATTTGCCGCACATAGTCGGCCAGCACCCGCTCACGGGCTGCCACCGGCAACCTATTGCCGCAAAACATTGCCGCCAGCTCCAACGCCACATCGCCATCGCCGGCATACTCCCAGTCGATCAGCGCCAAAGATCCGTCCGCCTGCTGCAGCACATTGCCTTGATGCACATCCATATGCAACAGCGCCTGACGCAGGATCGCCGGCGGCCGCCGGTGTAAAAATCGCCGCTGCAACCTCAACCAGGCCGGCGAACGACGTGCCGGATCGCTGCTCTGCCAATAACGCGCATAGCGCGCCGGCAGATCTAACGGATAGCCGCTGCGCCGGCGTTGATGCAGCGCCGCCAGCGTCGCCGCCAAGGTGCCCACCGTCAGCGCGTGCCACCAGTCTTGATCGTCCAAGGACTCGCCAGGCAGCCAGTCCGCCAGCAGCCAGCCGGCGCGGGTACCCCGCGGACGCGGCGCCAGACCGCTGCCGTTTAGACCGCGCAACAGGCGGAACTCTCGACGCCGATTGACGCTCAGCTGCGTTTTCTGCCCGCTGGTGCCGCGCGCCAGCACATCAAATCCGGCCCCCTGCAGCCGCCAGCTTTCGCCGGTCAGGCCGCTGACCAACTGAGGATCGATCCCCTCCGTCAGCGCGGACGGCAGGCAATGCGCCAGCGCCAACCGCAGGCCGGCATCAATCCTGAGCAACGCCGTTACCGGACCAGATAATCTCGCCGGTTTGCACCAGCATCAGTTGAAGATCGAGCGTCGGCTGCTTCACGTCGCCGGCGGCGGCGCTATAAAGCACATATTGCGCGTTAAGATAGCGCGCCAGCCCCACCGCTTTGCTGCGCGATTCCAGACTGTCGTCCGCAGAAAGTCCCAGCATCTGGCGTGCCGCGTTCAATTGGTTAGCGCCGACGACCTGAAATTTCCCGCCGGCGTCCGTAATCAGGCGGGTGAGCGCCGCCGTGGCTTTACCGGTCTGCACGCTGCCGTTGGTGGTATTTTTCATGGTGTTGACCAGCAGCACGCTGCCGTCGTTGATTCCCTCTACCGCCAGCATCTGCTGCACCAAAGGCGACAGGCTGGCCTGCCAGTCTATGGTCTTGATTTTTGGCGGCATGGGCACCGGTTCGCTAGTGGCCGGCGGTGGCGGCTGTACCGAAACCGTAACCGGGGGCGGAACGGGTTCGATGGGCGCCGGCGGCGACGCGGGCTTTCGGGAGGTACAGCTTGCCAGTACCAGCGCCGCGAGGACGATTAAGGCTCTCTTTTTCATTGTAGACTCGACGTTGACCCTTTATTGCAAAGACAAATAGAGACGGACGTGTTTCGCCTCCGGATTACCATTCACCGCTTGCACTCGCGCTTCACCGTTAGGCGGTACGATAAGCGTGCGCGTGGCGGCGAAAGGAATAACATCCAATCCCTGCGCATCGTACCAGTAGAAACGGTAATGCACGGTGACCGGCGCGGGATGATCATTACTGAGGAGACTATAGGCGCTAAGGCGCCCCCGATCGGTAGTAAGCGACGGTGGCGCGGCGGTAATGCCGGCGCTGAGCACCGACGGATCCATTACCAGCGATTGCTGGTTATTGATGATCAGGATGGGATCGCCGCTGCTGCCGCTACAGCCGGCGAGCAGCGATAGCGCCACTACCCAGGGTGCTAAACGCATGTTTTTCCCCAACGCATCAGGCCACCAGCGGTCCAAGCGGTTTACCGCCCAAAAGATGCATATGCAAATGATAAACTTCCTGGCCGCCGTGACGGTTGCAATTCACGATCAACCGGTAGCCCTCCTCGTCGATGCCCTCTTGTAGGGCGATTTTCGCCGCGACGGTGAACAAGCGCCCCAGCGCTGCTTCATCGTCGGCAGTGACATCATTGGCAGTGGGGATGAGTACGTTAGTGACAATCAAAATATGGCTGGGCGCCTTGGGGCTGATGTCGCGAAAAGCGGTAACCAAATCGTCCTGATAGAGAATATCAGCGGGAATTTCCCGGCGGATAATTTTACTGAAAATGTTTTCTTCGGCCATGACGGCGTTCCTTGTTTCCTGACTGGTTGGTAACGGGAGTATGAGTGAGGAGCTCCCTGCTTTTCAACCGGCCGCATCATTAAAATAAATTCGTTAAACGGACAGTGGCGACGTGGACGTATTAACCATAGCAAACAAGGAGGAGTTTGCCTCCTTGTGCCGGATAAAATTTGCCGCCTCGGGCGAACATGGCTTCACCGTGGCGCAGCCTGCATGCCCGGCGCGGGTTATACAGCTTGCCGCAAATAGTCATCCATTTCGGTTTTCAAATTATCCGATTGGGTACCAAAAATCGCCTGTACGCCGGAACCTACCACGACCACACACCGGGCGCCCAACTGTTTCAGACCGGCCTGATCTACTTTCGCCACATCCGCCACGCTGATGCGCAACCGGGTGATACAGGCTTCAAGACTGGTGATATTGGCTTTGCCGCCGAAAGCCCTCACCAGCGCCGCGGCCCGTTCGCTGCCACTCTGGGATAGCGACTCAACGACCGCGACATCGCGCCCCGGCGTGTTTAAATTCAGCTTTACGATAAGCAGGTGGAACAGACTGTAATACACCAGACCATACGCTATCCCCACCAGCGGAAACAGCCAGATTCGGCTACTGTTGCCGCTGAAAACGACAAAATCGATTAGCCTATGGGAAAAACTGGTGCCGTCGCGCATTCCGAGCAGAATACACAACGGGAACGCCAGCCCGGCCAGCAAGGCGTGAATGACATACAACACCGGCGCCACCAACATAAAGGAGAACTCGATTGGCTCGGTAATACCGGTCAAAAAGGCGATCAACGCGGCGGAAATCATGATACCGCCGACGCGGGCGCGGTTTTCCGGCCGGGCGGTGTGCCAAATAGCGATGGCCGCGGCCGGCAGGCCATACATTTTAAACAAAAAACCGCCCGAGAGCTTGCCGGCGGTAGGATCGCCCGCAATATAACGAGTAATATCACTATGAAAAACCTGACCGGAGGCATTGGTGAATTCGCCCACCTGCATCTGAAAGGGAACATTCCAGATATGGTGCAGGCTAAACGGCACCAGCGCCCGCTCCACCACGCCATAAATCGCGAAGGCCACCATCGGATTCTGGTAGGCGGCCCAATGGGAAAATCCCGGATAGCGGCGCCAATGGGCAGCCAAATAAACGATAGCGCCAGGCCGACCAGAATCGCCAACAGACCGGAGATAATCGGCACAAAGCGTTCACCGGCAAAGAAACCGAGATATTCCGGCAGCTTGATGCGGTAGAAGCGGTTAAACATCGACGCAGCGATAGCCCCGGCGATAATCCCCCCCAAACCCCCGTATCCGCCAGATGTTTGACGGCGACCTCGTCTGTGGTCAAATGCAGAATTAACGGCGCCACGACGGCGATAGTTTTTACCATAATACCGTAGGCCACCGCCTCCGCCATGACATCCGAGACAACGGCCGGTAGCCAGCTAAATTCGGCGGAGCCTACCCCCAGCAAAATGCCGGCGACGGGCAACACAGACACCGGCAGTATTAGCGATTTACCGATTTTTTGCAGGTGAGCGAATGCATTCTGCAACATGATTTTTTCACTCCTGAATCAGAATCGTGGTACATCAGACACCGCGCCGGGAGCAAACCGGCGCTGGAGCCTGTGGATAGACGTTATTACCCTGAAAAAGAAAGCGCCTGGGCTCAACCGGCGTTGTAGACCTGTATCAGGTCACTATATTTACGACGACGACGTGCGCGATGGCGGGCAACAGCAGATACACGCGCGGGCGCCGCGCTGCCGGACATTTGCCGTCCGGTCCACGCGGGCATAGTTGTGCGAAATAGTAATTATATTTATATAATAATAATGTAATTAATTTATATCAGCTGGCATCGAGGTAGGGCTGCATGTCGACGTGGAACAAACGACCGAAATTGGCGGTGGTAGCGGCCGCCAACTGCGTTAGGGAGACCCCTTTCAGCGTCGCCATATACTCCGCCACATCACGCACGTAAGCCGGCTGATTCTCTTTGCCGCGGTAAGGCACCGGCGCCAGATAGGGAGAGTCGGTTTCCACCAGTAGCCGATCCAGAGGAACAAAGCGCGCCGCCTCGCGCAGCGCCTCGGCATTGCGGAAAGTGACAATCCCGGAGAACGAGATGTAAAAGCCCAGGTCCAACAGCGCTTTGGCCGTCGCGCGGTCTTCAGTGAAACAGTGCAATACGCCGCCGCATTCATGGGCCTGCTCCTCACGGAGAATGGCCAGCGTGTCTTCGCGCGCGCTGCGGGTGTGCACGATTACCGGCTTATTCAGCGCGCGCCCCACGCGAATATGTTCGCGGAACACAGCCTGCTGCTCCTTGTTATCCTGCTGATAATAATAATCCAAGCCAGTTTCACCGAGCGCCACCACGCACTCCCCCGCCGCCAGACTCCGCAGTTCGGCGAAATCGTAAGGCTCATCGAGATTCAGGGGATGGATGCCGCAGGAAAACAGCACATCATCGCGGCGGCCTATCATTGCCGTCATGGCATGGAAGCCGGGGAGCGTAGTACATACCGCCAGCATCAACTTCACATCGCGCGCGCGGGCCTTGTCGGCGACATCCGCCACATCCCGGTGCAGCGTTTGGTAATCCAGGCCATCAAGATGGCAGTGGGAATCGACTAGAAACATAGTTCAACCTTTTTTCTACATCATAAGGAAACGCGGGCGTCCGCTACTCCCTGCTCCCAATTGAGCAAGTAGTGGGTTAGCAAGAGTTCGCGATTGACGCCGCTTATCTCCTGCCACTGGCGCAGGCATTGCAGCCACAGTTGCCACTGCGCGTGCAGTACCCCGGCCGGCCAGCGCGCGGCCAGCGCGGCCACCAGCTCCGCTCTGTCGGCGTTGACCAGAGAGGCCTGCGCACCCTGCTGCCATTTCAGCGCATCAGTCAGCAGGCTGAGTAGCCAGTACAGCGGCCCATCATCTTTTTTATACCAGTTCAGCACAGGCAAGAGCGTTAAAAAGTCGCCGCTGACGTGGGCCTCGTACAGCGCCGCACACAGCGCCAGCCGCTCCTGCCATCGCCCCGGCTGAAGTAACGCTTCCGCCGCCAGCGGCGCGTTAGCGCACAGCCGCAGCGCGGTGCAAGCGGACAGTGGATCGTCAAAACCCGCCTGTCGTAACCAGCGCAGACCCAGCGCCTCATCCGGGGCCGGCAGCGGCCAATAGAGACAGCGGCTTCTGAGCGTCGGCAACAGGCGCGATGGTGTCTGGCAGCCCAGCAGAAAATAGGTATCGGTCGGCGGCTCTTCCAGGGTTTTCAATAGCGCGTTGGCCGCCTGCTCGGTAAGCAGCTCGGCGTGGGGCAGCCATACCACTTTTACCCCGCCCTGACGGGCGCGGCCATACACGCTGTCGATAATGGCGCGAATGTTATCCACCCCCAGACTTTGGCGGCCTTTTTCGGGCTCCGGCTGATAAAAGTCAGGATGGTTGCCGGCCATCATCAGCCGGCAGCTGTGGCAAACGCCGCAACTCTTGCTACCGTCCGGCTGCCGGCACATCAGCCAGCGGCTCAGCGCATAGCATAACGGCGCCTCGCCGTTGCCTGGCTGGCTGTGCAACAGCAAAGCATGATGCCCACTCGCCTGCTGGTAGCGCGCCAGGATCTGCCGATAGGGGCCGTTTAGCCAGGGATACCATTTCATGGCGATGGCGCCTGGGCCCGCAACCATTGCGTCAGTTGATGACGAAGCGCGGCGCTCACCGCGGCGAGCGGCTGGCTGGCGTCAAGGGTGACCATCCGATCGTCCGCCGCCGCCAGCGCCTGATAACGCGCGCGGGTGCGGTCGAAGAACGCCAGCGATTCCACCTCGATGCGATCCAGCTCGCCGCGGGCGCGGGCTCGGGCCAAACCGAGCGCCGGGGGGATATCCAGGTACAGCGTCAAATCGGGACGAAAATCCCCCAGTACCGCATCACGCAGGGTTTGCAACAGGCGCGCATCCATACCGCGTCCCCCACCTTGATAAGCCTGGGAGGAAAGATCGTGGCGGTCGCCCACTACCCAGGCGCCTCGAGCCAGCGCCGGCTTGATAACGCCTTCCACCAGCTGTACCCGCGCGGCGTAAAGCATGAGCAGTTCTGCACGGTCGGTCACAGGCTCCTCGCCCACCCCATCTTTGATAAGCGTACGCAGCGCCTCTGCCAGCGGCGTACCGCCCGGCTCGCGGGTAAAAACGACATCGCGAATACCCTGCTCCCGCAGGACGTCAACCACCTGCGCAATGGCGCTGGTTTTGCCGGAGCCTTCCAGGCCTTCAATCACGATGAATTTACTGTTCATGGTTTTCCTTTGCATTTTGCCGCTGCCGATATTGCTGCACCGCCTGGTTATGGCTCGCCAGATTGGTGGAAAAAATATGGCCGCCGCGCCCATCGGCGACGAAATAGAGATAGGCGCTCTTCTCCGGATGCGCGGCGGCTTCGAGGGAAGCCTGGCCGGGCATCGCAATCGGCGTCGGCGGCAACCCGGTAATGATATAGGTATTATACGGTGTTGGCGTGGTTAAATCCTGCCGCGTGATCGTACCGCGAAAATCGTCGCCCATACCGTAAATCACCGTCGGATCCGTCTGTAATTTCATCCCGGTACGCAGCCGGTTGATAAACACCGACGCCACCCGCGCCCGTTCCTCTTTCACCCCTGTTTCTTTCTCAACGATAGAGGCCATGGTCAACAGCGCCTGCGGCGACGTGTAAGGCAACCCTTCGGCCCGTCCCTTCCAGATTTCCGCCAGCGTGGTCTTCATGCGCTGGTGGGCGCGCTTGAGAATCGCACTGTCGGGGGTATTGGCGGTATACAGATAGGTATCGGGATAGAATTGCCCCTCCAGCACGCTATCCACCGGTTCCCCCCATTTTGCAGCCAACGTTTGCGGCGTGACGCCCTGCAGTTCGTGTTTCAGATAGGGAGCCTGTGCAAGCATGCCCAGCCATTCTTTAAGCGTTGACCCTTCAATAAAGCGGATGGCAAACTGCGCTTCTTTGCCACTAACCAGCAGCCGCAGAAGATCACGCACCGTCATTCCCGGCTTCAGCCGATAGGTACCGGCCTTTACCGGCGCGAGCTTCGGCTCAAGCTCCATCAGCCAGGGCAGCCAGCCGACATGCCGCGCCAAATGCTGCTGGCGCAGCAGCTTTTCCAGGCCGTCGCGGCCGGTGCCGGCCGGCAGGGTAAAAATCGTTTCCTGCTTGAGTAGCAAGGGCTCGGCGGCGAAGTGTTTTAACCGCAGCAGGCAACCAACGGCCAGCCCAAGCAGCAACAGCGGCACCATGATCAGAGGCCGTTTCATTTTCATCGTTTACTTTTATTTCCCTTCCAATCTCTCTGGCCTGCCAAACGGCGGCCACAATAACGTCTTTTCGGCCCGACGCCCCTCAACACAGCGGGTAAAGCTGCAAGTACAGGGTTCTATCGGCATAGTGCCGTTCGTCTATCGCTTTGACCGGCACTATCGGCAACAGCGCGTTGGTGATGAACACCTCGTCCGCCGTAGCCAGATCCTCGGGACCGACGGCGACCTCAGCGAGCGCATAGCCTAACGCCTGCAGCAACGACATAACGTGACGACGCATCACACCCGCTACGCCTGCGTAGTGCAGCGCGGGCGTAAACACGTCCTGCCCCCGGCGCCAAAAGAGATTGGCGCTGGCGCACTCCACCACCACACCTTCGCTATCCAGCACCAGCGCTTCATCCGCGTCGTAGCGCTCCAGATGGGCGCGGATCAGCACCTGCTCAAGCCGATTATTATGTTTGATACCGGCCAGCAGCGGATTTCGCGCCAGACGTACCGGGCTTTGACGTAACCGCACCCCGTCCTGGCGCCAGCGGGGATAATGTGCCGGCGCAGGCGAGCGCGAAACGATACGCACCGGCGCGCCACAGCCGCTAATGCTATAGCCCCGACCGCCGCTACCGCGGCTTATCAACGCTTTGAGGACACCATCGCCGCCGACCCCTGCCGCCGTCAGCATTTCCCGGCGCAGGGCGTCGGCATCGAATGGCGCGAACAGTAACCGCTGCGCCGCCAAGTCCAGTCGTTCGAGATGCCAGGCCAACAAGGGGATATCGCCATCCAGCACCCGGGCGGTGGTGAAAAAACCGTCGCCAAAATGTATCGTACGATCGGTGGGCGGCAATTGTGCCTGCGGAATCCCGTTGATCCAATACATTTCGCCTCCTGTGGGCCGGTCGCAGGATAGTAAAAAAATGGCCCGTTAACGGGCCATTAGACAGCATGTTACGATTATATCGCGCGGAACACCAGCGAGCCGTTGGTACCGCCAAAGCCGAACGAGTTGCACAAGGTATAATACATTCCCTTCACCTGGCGAGCCTCTTTCGGCACATAGTCCAGATCGCAGCCCTCGTCGGGGTTATCCAGGTTGATGGTCGGTGGAATCGCCTGATCGCGCAACGCCAACACGCTGAAGATCGCCTCGATAGCGCCGGCCGCCCCAAGCAGATGACCTGTCATCGATTTCGTCGAACTTACCATCACTTTGCCCGCATGCTCGGCGAAGACCGCCTTCACCGCCTGGGTTTCCGCTTTATCGCCGGCGGGCGTCGAGGTGCCGTGCGCATTGATGTAGGCGACCTGTGCCGGCGTTATGCCCGCATCACGCAGCGCATTGATCATTGAGCGCGCGGCGCCAGCGCCGTCGTCCGGCGGCGAGGTCATATGGTAAGCATCGCTGCTCATGCCAAACCCGACCACTTCGGCGTAAATTTTCGCGCCGCGCCGTTTGGCGTGCTCGTACTCCTCCAGCACCATGACGCCCGCGCCGTCGCCCAGCACGAAACCATCACGATCGCGATCCCAGGGCCGGCTTGCGGTCTCAGGGCTCTCGTTGCGGGTCGACAACGCCCGTGCAGCGCCAAAGCCGCCGACGCCAAGCGGCGTGCTGCCTTTTTCGGCGCCCCCTGCCAGCATGACGTCCGCATCGTCATAAGCGATAATACGCGCCGCATGTCCGATATTATGCACCCCGGTAGTACAGGCGGTGGCAATGGAAATGCTGGGGCCACGCAGGCCGCACATGATGGACAAATGACCGGCCACCATATTGACGATGGTCGAGGGCACGAAAAACGGACTGATTTTACGCGGTCCACCGTTGACCAGCGCGGTATGATTCTCTTCAATCAACCCGAGGCCGCCAATACCCGAACCGATGGCCGCACCGATACGATTGGCATTGTCTTCAGTCACGACCAAGCCGGAGTCCTGCATTGCCTGGAGGCCTGCAGCAACGCCATACTGGATGAAGGCATCCATCTTGCGAGCTTCTTTACGCGACAGATAATCTTCAGAATTAAAATTTTTAACTAAGCCTGCAAAACGTGTTGCATAGGCAGTAGTATCAAAATGGTCGATCAGGCCGATGCCACTCTGTCCGGCAAGGAGCACGCTCCACGTAGATTCTACGGTATTGCCGACAGGAGACAACATGCCAAGTCCGGTCACAACTACTTGACGCTTAGACACGTTTGTCCTCCAGGGAGGGAAAATAGTTTACTGTGGGACTAAAAAACTTAGGCGGTCGAGTGACCGCCTAGGGATGTTCGCTTACTGCTGGCTTGCCTGAATAAAATCAATTGCTGCCTGAACAGTAGTGATTTTTTCAGCTTCCTCGTCCGGAATTTCGGTATCGAACTCTTCTTCCAGCGCCATAACCAGCTCAACGGTGTCAAGAGAGTCAGCGCCGAGGTCGTCAACGAAAGAAGCATTATTAACGACTTCTTCTTTCTTAACGCCCAGTTGCTCAGCAATGATTGCCTTAACGCTTTCTTCGATAGTGCTCATACTCTTAAATTTCCTATCAAAACTCGCTTACGCGATGGTTTTCGTAGTGTATAAAATGTTGAAAAAGATGCAACTCAATCCCGGCTGGTCGAACCACGATTTTATGCTATTTTGCGGTTTTTACCACAAATAACGCAAATGATTTTCGTGCTTTTTACAGCATATACATGCCGCCATTGACATGTATTGTTTCGCCGGTAATATATGCTGCCTCCTCAGAGGCGAAAAAAGCGACAGCAATGGCGATTTCTTTCGGATAGCCAAGACGGTTTGCCGGAATCTGGGACAAAATGCCCGCACGATGCTCATCTGTCAACGCTTCGGTCATATCGGTCGCGATAAATCCCGGCGCTACCACGTTGACCGTAATGCCGCGCGAGGCGACTTCACGGGCCAGCGATTTACTAAACCCTACCAGGCCCGCCTTGGCGGCAGCATAATTTGCCTGCCCGGCATTACCAATGGCGCCCACAACAGAACCGATGGTAATTATTCTGCCATAGCGCTTTTTCATCATGGCCCGCATTACCGCTTTCGACATGCGGAATACGGACGTCAGATTAGTATCAAGAATAGACTGCCATTCGTCTTCTTTCATGCGCATCAGCAGATTATCACGCGTAATACCTGCATTATTCACTAAAATATCCGCGTCGCCAAATTCCGCGCGCATTTTTTCTAAAAAAGCGTCGATTGAAGCGTTATTCGAAACGTCCAATTCCATTCCTTTGCCGCTATCGCCCAGATAGGCGCTGATGGCGGCAGCACCCGATTCACTGGTAGCGGTACCAATCACCGTTGCGCCTCGCGCTGCGAGCATTTCCGCGATTGCGCGGCCGATGCCGCGGCTGGCGCCGGTCACCAACGCGATTTTACCTTCTAAACTCATCTGTAACCCCAATTTTAGTGTTCGATCGCGGCGGCCAGCGAGGCAAGATCATTCACCTCCGCGCCCGACAGGTTGCCATCAATTCGTTTGGTCAGGCCGGTTAGCACTTTACCGGGACCGATTTCCAGCAACACCTCTACGCCCTGGGACGCAAGGTATTCCACGCTTTCGGTCCAGCGCACCGGGCTGTATAGCTGACGCACCAGCGCCTGGCGGATGGCCGTCGAATGCTGCTCCGCGCGCACATCCACATTGTTAATCACCGGGATCTGAGGCGCGGCGAATGTTACCGCTTCCAGCGCCTGCGCCAATTTTTCCGCAGCGGGCTTCATCAACGCACAATGGGATGGCACGCTGACCGGCAGCGGCAACGCGCGCTTGGCCCCGGCTTCCTTACAAGCCAGACCGGCACGCTCCACCGCTTCTTTATGCCCGGCGATAACCACCTGGCCCGGAGAATTGAAGTTAACCGGCGACACCACCTGCCCTTGGGCCGCCTGTTCACAGGCGGCGGCGATAGCATCGCTATCCAGACCGATAATAGCGGACATCGCACCGGTACCGGCCGGCACCGCGTCCTGCATCAACTTGCCGCGCAGCGCCACCAGAGCGATTGCCGCGGCGAAATCCAGACTGCCTGCGCACACCAGCGCGGAATACTCGCCCAGACTGTGGCCGGCCATAAGCGCCGGCACCTGCCCGCCCTGCTGCTGCCAGACGCGCCAGATAGCGACCGACGATGCCAATAATGCCGGCTGAGTCACCCAGGTTTTGTTCAGCTCTTCAGCCGGGCCTTGCTGCACCCGCTGCCATAAATCATAACCCAGGACGGCGGAAGATTCGGCAAATGTCGCCTCGACCACCGCGTGGTCTGCCGCCAGCTCCGTCAACATACCTACCGTCTGGGAACCCTGTCCTGGAAATACCATGGCGAAAACAGTCATTCTTTTTCTTCCTGTCGATTAAAACCGTAGCAGCGCTGAACCCCAGGTGAAACCGCCACCAAATGCTTCGAGCAGCACCAGATGTCCTGGCTGAATGCGGCCGTCGCGCACTGCTTCGTCCAGCGCCAGCGGCACGGAAGCGGCAGAGGTATTACCGTGCCGGTCAAGGGTGACGACCACTTTTTCCATGCCCATTCCCAGGCGTTTAGCGGTGGCGGTAATAATGCGCAGATTAGCCTGATGGGGCACCAGCCAGTCCAGCTCACTGCGGTCTAGCCCGTTGGCGCTGAGCGTTTCGTCGACGATATGCGCCAGTTCGGTCACCGCCACCTTGAACACTTCATTGCCCGACATTGTCAGGTAAGCGGACGCGGCCGGATCGAGACGATTATGGTACGGAAGCGTCAGCAAATCGCCATAGTGGCCATCGGCGTGCAGGTGTGTGGAGATGATGCCAGGCTCAGCGGAACGTCCGAGCACCGCCGCACCCGCACCATCGCCAAACAGAATCAGCGTTCCGCGATCCTCAGGATCCAGGGTATGGCTTAACGCATCAGAGCCGACCACCAGAGCGTATTCGACCGCGCCGTTTTTAATGTAGTTGTCCGCCACGCTCAGCGCATAGGAAAAACCGGCGCAGGCTGCTGCCAAATCGAAAGCGATGCAGTCATTGATGCCCAGCTCACGCTGAATCTGGCAGGCTGAACTTGGAAAAGCATGGCTCGACGATGTGGTGGCGACAATGATCATGCCAACTTTCTGCACCGCGATGCCGGCCATAGTCAGCGCTTGTTCAGCGGCATCACGCCCCATACTGGAGACGGTTTCATCGGCCCTGGCGATACGGCGTTCGCGAATACCGGTGCGAGTGACGATCCACTCATCAGACGTATCCACCATTTTTTCCAGATCGGCGTTGGACCGGATATGCGCCGGAAGATAGCTCCCGGTGCCGAGAATCTTTGTAAACATGTACGCTTAATCACTCTTGGGTAGTACCGCATCCAGGCGTGCGGCGATCCGCTCCGGGATCTGCCGCTCCACCGCTTGCATTGCCTGTTCAATAGCGGCGGTAAACGCGCGCTGGTTGGCCGCACCGTGACTTTTGATAACGGTACCGCGCAAACCTATCAGGCAAGCGCCATTGTATTGGTCGGGATTCAGCTGACCGAATTGACGCATTAGGCGACGTTTCATCCATCGCTTGACCCATTGCATCAGCCAACCCTGCCTGCCGCTTTCCCCAGAGGATTTCAGCAATGACAGAAAAACTCTTATCACCCCTTCCATAGTCTTTAATGTGACGTTACCAACAAAACCGTCACAGACCAGGACATCGGTTTTCCCCGTCAATAATTCATTGGCTTCAAGATAGCCGATATAATTAATTGACTGAACATCCCGTAACAGTACCGCCGCGTGCTGAATCGGATCGAGGCCCTTGGTTTCTTCCTCACCGATGTTCAACAACGCCACACGCGGGTTAGTGACCCCCACGATATGCTCCGCCATCACCGAGCCCATCACGGCGAATTGAGCCAGCATCGCCCCATCGCAGGCGACGTTGGCGCCTAAATCCAGCACGACCGTTTTACCCTGCTTTTTATGGGGTAGAACCACCATCAGCGCCGGCCGTTCAATACCGTCCAGGGGTTTTAGAACCAGCTTCGCCAGCCCCATCAGCGCGCCGGTATTGCCGGCGCTGACGCAGGCCTGGGCACGACCGTCCCTGATAAGCTCCAGCGCAACGCGCATGGAGGTGCCGCGGCTTGCCCTTATGGCCTGCGACGGTTTAGCGTCACTGGTAATAACCGATTCAGCGGGAATGACCGTTAATCGCTCAAGCAGAACGGAATCGGTTTTTACCAGTAAAGAATGTATCGCTGCAGGATTGCCGACAAGCAGCAGCTCAAGTTGCGGATATGAGACCAGTGCCTGCAAAGCTGCAGGCACCGTCACGGCGGGACCGAAGTCGCCGCCCATAGCATCTAACGCAAGGGTTAGACGTCTCAATGGATCGCCTTAGGAATTACTTGGCGATAACTTTACGACCGCGGTAGAAACCGTCGGCAGTGATGTGGTGGCGCAGGTGGGTTTCACCGGAAGCTTTGTCCACTGATACAGTGGAGGTGGTCAGCGCGTCGTGAGAACGGCGCATACCACGTTTGGAACGGGTGGGTTTGTTTTGTTGTACGGCCATGGACTTACTCCTCGATTACTTATGCTTTAAACTGTCTAATACGAAAAATGGATTAGGTTTTTCCGCCTCGGCGGGTAGTTTACCAAATACCTGTTCCGTTGCGGACACTTCACAGTGTTCAGGATCATGCACCGGCGCGATAGGCAATGAAAGAATAATTTCATCTTCTATCATTGCCAACAAATCCACCTCACCAAATCCATCGACGTAGACCGCTTCGTACGCTTCCGGCAACGCCTCAGCCTGTTCGTCGCTGACGACCGGACTGAAACAAAATGTCGTGTGTACCTGATGCGAGAACGGCTGATTGCAACGCTGGCAGCGCAGGGTGACCTCTACGTCTGCATGGCCGCTAATCACCGCCAGGCGCTGGTTATCGATTGCGAACGATAACGCGGCCTCAACATCACTCTCCACACTTACCACGGATTCGGCAACACGCGTTACCTGCTCAGGCGCATAGACACCAGCATAGTCCAGGCGTTTCTGAGCGGTACGTACCACATCAATGGTCAAGGGTAATTTTACCTTTTGCATAGGGCGCGCATATTAACTTTGTAACGAGCGGGAGTCAAAGAAAAAGGGTGTTTTTCACCCATATTCGCCATCTTGACGCTGGACAGTTTAGAATGCGGCGATGAATTTGACCATCCTGCGGATAATAAAGTGATGCATAAAATCGTTCTGGCCTCTTCTTCCCCTTACCGCCGCGCGCTGTTGGAGAAATTAAGAATACCGTTTGAATTTCACGCCCCGGATATCGATGAAACGCCGCACGCCGGCGAAGAGGCGGCGCCAATGGTGCAGCGCCTGGCCATCGCGAAAGCGCAGGCGCTGGCCGAGCGTTATCCCCGGCACCTGATCATCGGTGCCGATCAATGCTGCGTGCTGGATGGCCAGATCGCGGGGAAGCCGCTCACGGAAGCCAACGCCATTGCACAGCTGACCAGCGCCCACGGCAAAGCCGTGACGTTCTATACCGGCCTGGCGCTGCTCAATAGCGCCAGCGGTGCTTTGCAGGCCTGTACGGAACCCTTTGTCGTTCGTTTCCGCGCGCTGGAGGACGCTGAAATCGCCGGCTATGTGCATTTGGAACAGCCCTTGCAATGTGCGGGCAGTTTTCAATGCGAAGGACTGGGGATCGCGCTCTTCGAGGCGCTTGAGGGCCGGGACCCCAACACGCTGATCGGGTTACCGCTGCTGGCGCTCGCCGACATGCTGCGCCGGGAGGGGGTAAATCCTCTACGCCGGTAACCGCTAACAGCCGGCACGCCTATTTGTGGTTATCGCGCAAATACAACAGGCACTGGCGCAACGACGCATCCAGCGGCGCGTCTATCCGCAACGTTTCGCCGCTGCCGGGATGGTCGAAGCGCAGCGCAGCCGCGTGCAGAAACAGCCGGTTCAGGCCACAGCCTTTCAGCTGCTGATCAAACATGCCATCGCCGTAGCGATCGTCAAACGCAATCGGATGGCCGGCATGCTGGGCATGAACACGGATTTGGTGGGTGCGTCCGGTTACTGGGCTGGCTCGAACCAGCATGGCAAGCGTAAACCGTTCCTCGACCTTGAAACAGGTTTCCGAGGGCTTGCCCTCGCTGTTGACCCGCACGATGCGCTCGCCGCTGGCGAGAATATTTTTCAACAGCGGCGCCGCGATCGTTTTGACATGGGACTGCCACTGACCGCGCACCAACGCCAGATAATCCTTTTGCATTCCTTTAGCGCGCAGCTGCTCATGCAACGCGCGCAGCGCCGACCGCTTCTTGGCCACTAACAGCACCCCTGAGGTGTCCCTATCCAGGCGGTGAACCAATTCCAGAAAACGTGCGTCGGGGCGCAACGCGCGCAGGCCCTCAATAACGCCAAAGCTGAGACCGCTGCCGCCATGCACCGCCGTGCCGGCCGGCTTGTTCAAGATCAGCAGGTGATCGTCTTCGTAAAGCACTGCCTCATTTAACGCGGCAACTTTATCCAATCCGGTGGATATGGGCGCGTGTTCTTCATCAGAACGTCGCACCGGCGGAATACGCACTTCATCATCATTTTGCAGTTTGTATTCCGGTTTTACCCTTTTCTTATTGACGCGCACTTCACCTTTACGCACGATGCGGTAAATCATGCTTTTCGGCACCCCTTTGAGGTACGTACGCAAAAAATTGTCAATCCGCTGACCGGCTTCGTCTGCGGAGATAGTGATAAAATGTACGCCGGGATTATTCTCATTCATGGGCCGGGATTCTAAATATACCGACACCATAGCGCCACTTCTTTTTATGTGCTTAACTGTGGTTTCATCGGTAAAAGGTTTTTTCTGGTCCGGTGGACTCGTTACGCTATCCTTTGAGAAGCCATCAGGATGGGTCTGAAACTTGTCATCGATGGCTAAAGTCGTCTTGCTATATGCGTGTCAGCAGTGGAATAATGCATTTACTTTCCACGTTTTCGCGTCCAGGACGAGTAATCGAGGAATTTTGAATTTGTCTGGTTCAGCCTAAACGCGGCAATGGCGTAAGACGTAATGGCTAATCGGGCAGTTAGCGGGCTGCGGATTGCAGCTTGGCCGGCAAAAGGAATCCGTTCTGGCAATAATCATCAGACGTTATTCCCCTGTAAAAGTGCTGTTTTCCGTTATGGGAAACAGGCTACCGAAATAATGCGCCCCTTAGCAAGCGACAACCGTGAGGTTGACGGCTTTGCGCCAAGTCACGGGGCCGTCGGTGATTACCCGGCCATGCGGTTTTTTGCCCGCAGCTCTGATGCCAATGCATAAAAAATGAGTAAGTTACGATGAAAAGAATGTTAATTAACGCAACTCAACAGGAAGAGTTGCGCGTCGCTCTGGTAGATGGCCAGCGGCTGTATGACCTGGATATTGAAAGCCCCGGGCATGAGCAAAAAAAAGCCAATATCTACAAGGGTAAAATCACCCGTATTGAACCCAGCCTGGAAGCAGCGTTTGTGGATTATGGCGCAGAGCGCCACGGTTTCCTTCCCCTTAAAGAAATTTCACGCGAGTATTTTCCTCCTCAATATTCTTCCCACGGCAGACCCAATATCAAGGACGTGCTGCGCGAAGGCCAGGAAGTCATCGTACAGGTCGATAAAGAGGAACGGGGTAATAAAGGCGCAGCGCTGACCACTTTTATCAGCCTGGCCGGCAGTTATCTGGTGCTGATGCCGAACAATCCGCGCGCGGGCGGCATATCACGCCGTATCGAGGGTGATGATCGCACCGAGCTGAAAGAAGCCTTGTCCTCCCTTGAGCTTCCCGACAGCATGGGACTTATCGTCCGCACCGCCGGCGTCGGCAAGTCGGCCGACGCGCTGCAATGGGATCTGGCTTTCCGCCTCAAACATTGGCAGGCGATTAAAAAGGCTGCTGAAGGACGCCCGGCGCCTTTTCTGATCCACCAGGAAAGTAATGTTATTGTCCGCGCCTTCCGCGATTATTTGCGGCCGGATATCGGCGAAATTCTGATCGATAATCCCAAAGTACTGGACCTGGCCAAAGAGCATATTGCTTCACTGGGTCGCCCTGATTTTACTAGCAAAATTAAGCTTTACAGTGGAGAAATTCCTCTGTTCAGCCACTACCAGATCGAATCACAGATTGAATCTGCCTTCCAGCGTGAAGTGCGGCTGCCCTCCGGTGGCTCCATTGTCATCGATACTACCGAGGCGTTGACCGCCATTGATATCAACTCCGCGCGCTCAACCCGCGGCGGCGATATTGAAGAAACCGCTTTCAATACCAACCTTGAGGCGGCGGATGAAATCGCCCGCCAGCTGCGTCTGCGCGACCTGGGCGGTTTGATCGTTATCGACTTTATCGATATGACGCCGGTGCGCCACCAGCGCGAAGTGGAAAATTGCCTGCGTGAATCGGTCCGTCAGGACCGTGCCCGCATTCAAATCGGGCGCATTTCCCGCTTCGGCCTACTGGAGCTATCCCGTCAGCGTCTGAGCCCGTCGCTGGGTGAATCGAGCCATCACGTCTGCCCCCGCTGCGGCGGTACCGGCACCATTCGTGATAACGAATCCCTTTCTCTTTCCATACTGCGGCTTATCGAAGAAGAGGCGCTAAAAGAGAATACCCACGAAGTGCACGCCATCGTGCCGGTGCCTATCGCCTCTTATTTGCTGAACGAGAAACGCGAAGCCGTTAACGCCATTGAAAAACGTCAGGGCGGCGTCCAGGCGATTATCGTGCCTAACGATCAAATGCAGACCCCGCATTATGCGGTACTGCGCGTGCGCAAAGGCGAAGAAGCCCCCACCCTGAGCTATCTGCTGCCGCAGTTGCATGAAGCGGAAATGACCCAACCGTCAGAGGAGCCTGCCTCGGATCGCAAACGCCCCGAACAGCCGGCGTTGGCGGCATTTGTGATGCCCGATCCGCCGCTGGTCAGCGAGAAACCGGCTACGGTTGATGCGAGTAGCGTACCGGCGGCGCCTGCCGTCAGCGCGGCAAGCGCCGGCGCATCGCGCGGCCTGTTCGGCCGTCTAGTCGATGGTTTCAAATCCCTCCTCGGCACACCGGCGCCACAGCAGGAAACAGACACCGCCAAAGCGGTAGTCGTCGAGGCACCGGCCGAGGCGGAAACGCCGCGTCGCCAGGAGCGTCAGGATCGCCGCGGTCAACGCCGTCAGGGCGGCCGCCGTGACCGGAATGGCGAACCGGTCCGCGCCGGTCAGGAAAACCGTCAGCTCCGCGATGGCCGTGACGATCCGCGCCGCAAGCGTTCGCAGACCCTTAATGAAACAGACACGGCAAGCGACATTGTTGAAGAAACAGCGCAGGAAGAGCAGGTCCAGCCGCGTCGCGAACCACGTCAAGATCGTCAGCGCCGACGTCAACAAGAGCCGAAAGCGCAGACCGCAGAGCAGGAAATAAAAGCGTTGCCTGCCGCCGTGACAGAGTCAGACGGCGGCAACGCCTCCGACGAGGACGATAAGCCGATTCAGGCTCAGCCGCGCCGTCAGCGTCGCGCATTGAATCGCAAAATCCGCGTCGGCGATCGACCCACCCTTCCTGCCGCCGCGGAAAGCGCCACCGCCGCGTTTAATGCGGCGGTAGAAAGTCAAGACGACAATGATAGTAACGACGTCCTGCAAGACAAGAATGACGTCGCGCTCGATGCCAGCAATGCCGATGCCGGACGTAACGGTAACGAGGCGGGTTTGCCGCGCCGTTCACGGCGTTCCCCGCGTCATCTGCGCGTAAGCGGCCAACGCCGCCGCCGTTACCGCGATGAACGTTATCCACTCTCGTCGCCGGTACCGCTTACCAGCGCGGTCGTGTCGCCGGAAATGGCCTCGGGTAAAGTGTGGGTCAGCTATCCCATCACGCCCATCGAGCAGCCGGAACAAGACGCGCTCACCGATGTGGCCGGTGGCTTCCAGACCGCAGAGGTGGCTGACGCCGCAGAGCAACAGCCACAGACAGCATTTGCCGCGACGGTAGCAGGCGGAACGGTAACGGTCAGCGAAGCGCTACCGCCCACCACGCTGGTCCCGCAGGATCCCTCACCAGCACAGGAAGCTGCCGCTGATGAGGTGCCACCGGTCATCGCCCCCGATGACCGGCAAGTGGCACAACGACAGATTGAGCAAGCCGAGCCGGCCGCCGTTAGCGCCGTGGCGTCAACGGCCGCAGATCTGTCTCAAGCATCTGCACAGCCCAATGACGCCTTTGCCACGCCGGAGGCCACGCATCCGAGCGACCCCGTCCGTGGGGCCGAAACGGCTCAGCTGCCGGTTGAGCCGTGCGTTGAGGCGCATTCCGCCGCGTCGTCCCAGCCTGCAGCATCTCACGGTGAGGAACACCCCGCCGATCCAACGCCAGCCTCCCAGCCTACCGCATCGTGCGGCGAGGAACGCCCCGCCAGTCTGGCGCCGGCGTCCGAGCCTGCCGTAACGGTCGAGGTGCAACGTCCTGAGGAAACGGGCAATGCTATCGTCGCGTCGGGGGCCGCTGCGTCCTCTGACGCCGCACTCCCCCCCGTTGTGTCGACGGCGGACAGCGAGACTCACGGCATGGGGCAAACCACGCCTTCTGCCGCAGCCCAAGACGCCGCACGTCACGCGCAGCCTCCCGTCAGCACGCCGCTGGCGCAGGACGGACAGCCGTTACCGGCAACGCCCAAAGCCCCTGCCACGCGCTTTAAGCATCACGCCAGCGCACCGATGACCAAAGCACCTGCGCCGGCCTATACGCCTTCGCCGCCACCGATCAGCGACTGGCAACGGCCGGACTACCGCTTCGACGGCCGCGGCGGCGCCGGCGGTCACGCCGCGGACCATCAAGCGACCGCACCGGCAACCCGTCCGGGCACGCCGGACCCGCTGTAAGCTCTCCACTCTCAGACCCGCTGCGGCGGGTCTTTTTTTGTCCTCTGTACGACCGCCATTCGCCAAGAAATTAATGCAATAACTTCGCTTTACGCTTATTCTTGTACCCCGCCATGACAAGAAACGCACAACGACATTCCCCTGCTCAACCGGAGTTCAACCCCATGACCGCACAGCCCGCAGTACTGAAAATTCGCCGGCCGGACGACTGGCATGTTCATTTGCGCGACGATGATATGTTGCGCACTGTGCTGCCTTACACCAGCCGCCATTTTGGCCGGGCGATTATTATGCCCAACCTGACGACGACGCCCATTACGACACTCGGCCAGGCGATAGCCTATCGCGAACGTATTTTGGCTGCGCTGCCGGCGGGTCACCGGTTTACGCCACTGATGACCTGTTATTTGACGGATTCGCTGGACAAGAAAACGCTGATTGACGGCCATCGCCAGGGAGTGTTTACCGCCGCCAAACTGTATCCGGCCAATGCCACAACCAACTCTCAGCATGGCGTAACCAATATTGCCGCCATTTATCCCTTGTTTGACGCCATGCAGACCATCGGTATGCCGCTCCTTATTCACGGGGAAGTCACGGCGGCAGACATTGATATTTTCGATCGCGAGGCGCGCTTTATCGAACAAGTAATGACGCCGATTCGCCGCCAATTTCCGGCGCTGAAGATCGTGTTTGAACATATTACCACCAAAGAAGCCGCCGATTATGTGCTGGCCGGCGATAGGCATTTGGCCGCTACCCTTACCCCGCAGCATCTCATGTTCAACCGCAACCATATGCTGGTGGGAGGAGTGCGTCCGCATCTCTACTGCTTGCCTATCCTGAAACGCAATGTACATCAGCAGGCATTGCGCGCGGCAGTGGCCAGCGGTTGCGACCGTCTGTTCCTCGGTACCGATACCGCCCCTCACGCGCGCGGACGTAAAGAATCGGACTGCGGCTGTGCCGGCATATTTAATGCACTCGCCGCTTTGCCGGCGTATGCTACGGTGTTTGAGGAAATCGGCGCGCTGGCACATTTTGAAGCTTTTTGTTCGCTAAACGGTCCGCGCTTTTACGATCTGCCGCTTAACGATGATTTTATTACCCTGTACCGTGAACCCCATCAGCAACCCGCGGCCATTCCTCTGACGGGCGGTGACGGCGAAACGCTGGTCCCCTTCCTTGCCGAGCAGACGCTCAATTGGACCGTGGTTGACGAAAGCGACCATTGACTCACCGCTCGGGCGCCGTTCGTCGCTCGCATAAAGCGTTGTCGGCATCCGGCGCCGGGGCAGACGCCCCGCCGCCTGTTTGCCCTTTGTGCGAATGTACCGCCACTCCCATAGTTCTCCCGGTTTTGCCAGCGAACTTCTGACGCAGGGCATTGCGGCAGCGCGCTATATCGGTTGCGTCCTCTGCCATGATTCTGTATAAATAAACAGTCATCATTACTGTGAGAGCAGACAAATGCGCATTGAAATCACTCTCGCCAAAGCGACACCGCTTCCTGCTGGTGCCCTGGAGGCGTTGAGCAAAGAATTACACCTTCGTATCGATAAACAATTTGCAGAGGCCAAGCTGCAGCTACGTTATGCCAGCGCCAATGGCATAACGGTCCTGGGCGGTAACAAAGGGAGACAAGGCGCTCATCACCGACATCCTGCAAGAGACGTGGGAAAGCGCCGATGGTTGGTTTGATCCACCCTCGCCATAAATGTGTTTTGTTGTACTGTCGCTTGCCGGGCTCGCTTACCCGGCCTTTTTTTCTTGTCACTTTCGCCCAAAAACGCAGGCTACCCCTGTAAAAATTCCTAATGCGGCTTATGATAGGGAAAACCATTGCCGGTATCTGTACAAGACGGCACCACCGCTTTCGGGAGAACACCATGACGTCGGAAAAGCCAGAAGAAGCGATGACCTTCGGTGAGTTACTGCAATTGATAAGCGAACAGCGGCGCCGGCTGAGCGTGCTGGAAATTGCTTTTTCCTATATTTCCTTCAGCCTCGATGAAAAAGCGAACCAGTTGCTTATTCATAACCTGATGCTGGAGACCCAGAATCAAAACCGCGACGTGCTAATGCAGAAATATTTCGCACAATTAGCGGAAGAGCTGGCCCGACGCGTCACGCCAGTGACGCCTCCCCCTTGCGCCGCGGCAGGACTGAAAATGCGCGCCGCTGCAGGCCTCAGCCGCCTGTGCCGGTACGTTCAGTAACCTTTGCGACGTTTCCTATTACAAAAAAAGTCTCTAATTACGAAAAAATTTGAAAAGTCGGGTATAATGAAGCTACCTGCAAACCAGGAGATGCCAGAACCTCATTGTCACTCAAATCATAACGAGTCAAATAAGGGGTATATATGTACAGAAAAAACGAAATCATTCATACACACCCGCTGGTCGGCTGGGATATCAGTACAGTAGATCCCTACGATGCCATGATGATTCGCCTGCATTATGTCAATTCCCCTGACCAGGCCACTGCTGATGCGGAAGTTGACCGGACTTTGTGGCTGACGACCGATGTTGCCAAGCAGCTGATTTCCATCCTTGAAGCCGGTATCGCCAAAATAGAATCAACGGAACACCTGGATTACCGCAAGCATTAGTTCTGTCACCCCTCATGCGCCCGCAGCTCTGCCGCGGGTGTTTTTATTTTGCGTTGGCCCTATTTCAGACAGATGACCCTATTCGTGCTTACAGATTGTCACTACACTTATCCGACGCGGCGCGACGGCCGCCGGAATCCTGTCAGGAGCATGAGGGTATGGTTTACGATTTAATCGTCATCGGCAGCGGATCCGTGGGGGCTGCCGCGGGTTATTACGCCATGCCTACGGCGAAGGAGAGAAATACGTGCCGCTGGTGCAGCGCGCTCAAACCTTATGGCAAACGCTCAGCGACAGCGGCGAAACGCCGGTTTTTCACCGCAGCGGCGTGATAAATCTCGGGCCGCGCCCATCACTGTTTATTCAGAATGCAGCCAGCGGGGTAAAACGCTACCAGCTACCTTGCGAATTGATGACCGGTGCCGCGGTGAACGCCCTCTGGTCGGTATTGCGGGTGCCTGAGGATTATATCGGCGTTTTTGAGCCGCAGGCCGGTTACTTGAAATCGGAGCTGGCGATTGCCCGCTATATCTCACTGGCGGAGAAGGCCGGCTGCGCGCAGCTCTTCAACTGCGGCGTCACGGACATCAACCTCGCTGACGGAGTCGTGCAAGTAAAAACGCGCGAAGGTAGCCGTTATCAGGGCCGAAAATTATTGGTCGCCGCCGGCACCTGGGTCAAACAATTACTGCCGTCGCTACCGATAACGCCGGTACGCAAGGTGTTTTCCTGGCACCAGGCAGATGGACGATTCAGTGAAGATAACCATTTCCCCGCCTTCACCGTTGAAGCGCCCGATGACAACCATTACTACGGTTTCCCGGCCCTGGAGAATGCGCTTAAGGTGGGCAAACACACCGGCGGTCAGCGCATTACCGCACCGGAGCAGCGTAAACCATTTGGCTCCCTGGCCGAGGACGGTACGGAGGTGTTTGGTTTTCTGAGCACGTTTTTGCCAGGCGTCGGCGTGTGTCTCAATGGCCAGTCCTACATCTATGATCTTTTCCCCGACGAGGATTTCATCATTGATACGCTGCCGGAGCATGACAATGTGCTGGTGATATCCGGCCTGAGCGGCCACGGTTTTAAATTTGCCAGCGTGCTGGGGGAGAGATCGCGGTTTCGATTTAACGCCGTTTTTGCTGCGCCGCTTTGCCGCCGGCTAATCACTTCCCGTCGACGGTAGACGCGACGCTATTTCTGTGCCGAATCTTCCCCTGTTAAGGACAGTTGCAGGCGTTCACGGGATTTATTAAAGATTTTCATACCGTTTTCCCGGCCGGCGCGGTGCGAGCGCTGCTCGGACAGCGGCAGCGATAGCTCCTCCTGACAGGTCACGCTGCAGCAACCCACATAGTGTTCGGCACAAACGGGGCATTGAATAAACAGCAGATGGCAACCCTGATTACGGCAATTGGTATGACTATCGCAGGGGGCGCCGCATTGATGGCAGTGGGCGATAATATCCGGCGTGATCCGCTCGCCCAAACGTTCATCGAAGACAAAATTTTTGCCGGTAAACTTCAGCGGTAAACCTTGTTCCCGCGCGCGACGCGCGTATTCGATAATCCCGCCTTCCACATGATAGACATTTTTAAAACCGTTGTGCCGCATCCAGGCGCTAGCTTTTTCACAGCGGATCCCGCCGGTGCAGTACATCACGATTTTTTTATCTTTGTCATGCTGCAACATTTCCACGACCATCGGCAGTTGCTCGCGGAACGTGTCGGAGGGGATCTCAATAGCCTGGTCGAAATGCCCCACTTCATACTCATAGTGGTTGCGCATGTCGACAAACAGCGCTTGCGGATCGTCCGCCAGGGCGTTGACCTCTTCCGCTTTCAGATAATGGCCAACGTTCGCCGGATTGAACGTGGGATCGTCAATACCGTCTGCGACAATCCGCGGCCGCACTTTCATGCGCAGTACCCAGAAAGATTTACCGTCGTCGTCCAAGGCGACATTCAACCGCAGCCCATCCAGCTGCGGATGTGCGGCATACAGCGCTTCGCGCATAGCGTCAAAACGGCTTTGCAGCACGCTGATTTGCGCATTGATCCCTTCAGCGGCGATATAAACGCGGCCAAAGACCTGCAGCGCGGTGAGCGTGCGGTAAAGATCATCACGGAAGCCCTGAGGATCACTCAGGGTAAAATAGCGATAAAACGAGACGGTGGTGCGTGGCTCGCTTTCGGCTAACATGCGCGCCCGTAATTCCTGGTTAGAGACCCTGTTATGTAACACTGGCATGGTGTACGTTCCTGTGTCGGTAGTTAAATTATCGGCGGCGGGCTAACCCGGCCCCCGGGCCGCATTTTACCGCATTGACGCCAAAGCACCAGCCACGAGGCGAGATTCCCCTCCCTGTTTAGCCCGGACGTGCTCGCGCTAGGGCAACGGCTTGACGATACCCCTCAGGGCGATCACTATTAGCCACGTCCCGTGTCGGTTCCGGGGATCTCCCCGGCCGGCCATTCATCGATGAGAGGCCCGCCAATGAGTCATCTGTTCAGCCCTATCGCTTTGGGCAACCTGCAGCTTGAAAACCGTATCGTTGTTGCCCCAATGTGCCAATACTCCGCCCTCGAGGGGAAAGCGACCTCCTGGCATACCGTGCATCTCGGCCATCTGGCGCTGTCGGGCGCCGCCCTGCTGATTTTTGAGGCCACACCGCGGTCAATCCGGTCGGGCGCATCTCCCCGCAGGATCTCTGGGGTTGTGGGACGATCGGACCGAGCACGCCCTGGCGGCCGTAGTGGATACGGTAAAATCCCATTCCCCGATTGCGCTGGGGATCCAGCTGGCGCACGCCGGGCGGAAAGCGTCCACCGCGCCGCCTTGGTCCGGCGGACAGTCTCTCGCTCCCGAATAGGGCGGCTGGCAAACGGTCGCTCCGTCGGCGCTTGCTTACGATGACGCCGCGACCAAACCACAGGTGTTAAGTCTTGATGAAACAGCGGTGCTTAAAGACGAGTTCGTCACCGCAGCCCGACGCGCATAGCGTATCGGTTTTCATCTCATCGAACTGCACGCCGCCCACGGCTATCTGTTGCATCAATTTTTATCGCCGCTTACCAATCAGCGCAACGATCGGTACGACGGCAGCCTGGAGAACCGCATGCGTCTGACGCTCGAAGTATTTCAGGCGTTGCCGTTAACCATGGCGGTAGGGGTGCGCATCTCCGCCACCGACTGGGTTGAGGGCGGTTGGGACGAGGCGCAATCCGTGGCGCCGGCTCAGGCGCTAAAAGCGGCCGGATGCGATTATATTCACGTGTCCAGCGGTGGCCTGTCACCACAGCAGCTCATCAGCGTCGGCCCCGGTTATCAGGTGCCCTTCGCCAGACGGATCCGGCAGGAGACCGGGCTTACAACCTTCGCGGTCGGCATGATAACTGAGCCGGAGCAGGCGGAGGCAATTATCGCCAACGGCGATGCGGACGTTATCGCGCTGGCCCGCGGCGCATTGTACGATCCCCGCTGGCCCTTGCACTTGGCCGCCAAACTCGGCGCCCAAGTGCAAGGGCCCAAGCAATATTGGCGCTGCGAACCCCACGAGGTGAAGGGGCTATTTCGTCGGACGTAGCGTTATCCACCACTAATTGCACAAAAAGCGCACGTGCTTAGGCCAATAATGCCCATAGCGCGACGCTTTATTCCACCGCAGCAAAAAAAATGCCAGAATATTGCAAGGTATTACGGCACGGCTGAAGGTACGGGCTTACCCGTCACATTCACACTTGGGACGCTATGACCACACTTCCTGTTTTTAATCGTTCTTTGCTGCATCCGCGTTATTGGCTAACCTGGCTGGGTATCGGGGCTCTCTATTTGCTGGTGCTGCTGCCTTATCCGCTGCTCTACGCGCTGGGTACCCGTCTGGGACGGCTTGCGATGCGCTTCATGCGCCACAGAGAGGCGATCGCGCGCCGTAATCTGCAATTGTGTTTTCCGGCCATGCCGGAAGCGGAGCGTGAAGCGCTGTTGCGGCAGAATTTTGAATCGGTCGGCATGGGGCTTATCGAAACCAGCATCGCCTGGTTCTGGCCTGATTGGCGTATCAAGCGCTGGATCTCCGTCAGCGGCCTGGAGCATATCGCCGGCGCGCGCGCGGAAAATAAAGGGGTGCTGCTTATCGGCATGCATTTTCTCACTCTTGAACTGGGGGCGCGGATTTTTGGCATGTATAACCCCGGTATCGGCGTTTATCGCCCCAACGACAACCCGCTGCTGGACTGGCTGCAAACCTGGGGGCGTATGCGCTCCAACAAATCCATGCTGGACCGGTCGGATATTAAAGGCATGATTCGCGCTTTGAAAAACGGCGATATCATCTGGTACGCGCCGGATCATGACTATGGCCCCAAAAGCAGCGTATTCGCGCCGCTGTTCGCCGTTCCCCAGGCCGCGACCACCGCCGGCACCTATTTGCTGGCCAAAACGGCCAAACCGGCGGTGATCCCGTTCATGCCGCGCCGTTTGCCTCAGGGGCGCGGGTATGAGCTGTTGATTCTGCCCGATGAGCGCGACATGCCGCTGGATAGCGATATTGCCGCCGCCAGCTATATGAACAAGGTGGTGGAGCAGGCGATACTGCAGGCGCCGGATCAATACATGTGGCTGCATCGGCGCTTTAAAACCCGCCCGCCCGGCGAACCTTCGTTGTACCGCTGATTTTTGCCGCGTCGGCCTCAGCCGGCATGGGGATTCCGGTGAAATTGCCCCTGCCGCCCTTTCGGCGCATACTGTGTCCCTGACTTAATCTCCCCCTGCGAGAGCGTTCCCAGCCCTGTTGTGTTGTCGACCGCCGTACATATCTAACAGGACGTCATGATGCCGGTACCGATTCTTATCAATTGGAAACGTAATCTTTTCGTGGCTGGGCTGTTTTCTCACCGGCGCGGTATTTAGTATCAACTTCCTATTTTCCGCCATCGCGTCGCTATTTTGGGGCGGGCTGGCCGACAGGAAAGGCCGCAAAGTGATGCTGCTGCGCTGGGCATGGCAATTGTCATGATGCTGATGGGACTGGCGCAGAACGTCTGGCAGTTTCTAGCACTGCGCTCGCTGACGCCACCCAGGTGCCGCGCGCTTGGTACGCTGTCCACTGGTGCGGTTAGCGGCACGCTGATAGGTCCGCTAATCGGCGGTTTACTGGCGGATCTATACGGTTTACGGCTGGTGTTCTTCATTACCGCACTGGTGTTGCTCATCTGCTTTATCACCACCGTGCTGTTCGCTCAGGAGCGTTTCACTCCGGTGCCGAAAAAGGACATGCTCTCCGGTCGGCAGGTACTAGCCTCGCTGAAAAATCCTCGTCTGGGCAAGCTCGGCGATCGGGTCAGTCCGGAACACATATTGATTAGTATGATGGCGTTATCGGTACTGCTACTCATTCCCATGTCATTCGTGCAGGCCCCCTGGCAGTTAGGCCTATTGCGCTTTTTGCTGGGCGCCACCGATGGCGCGCTGCTGCCGGCGGTGCAAACCCTATTGATTTATAACTCATCCAGTCAGGTTGCGGGCCGTATCTTCAGCTACAATCAGTCGTTTCGCGATGTGGGCAACGTCAGCGGGCCGCTGCTCGGCGCCTTTATCTCAGCCAGCTACGGTTTCCGGGCGGTGTTTTTTGTCACGGCGCTGGTGGTGATGTTTAACGTGTGTATTCCTGGTGGAGTCTGCAGCGCAGCGCGGCACGCATCAAATTACCTCGTGATTGAGTGCCTGAAAAAGGGCCGCGCGTATAAACGCCACCGCCAAAATCGGCCGTCGCAAGGGGGATTGACGACCGGCTGCTGCCGGGGCGAACCGCCATAGGGGCGCCCTGAAAACCGCGGCTTTTTATGTCTGAGGCGCGTTCTGTCCCGGTTTTGGCGCCGATTTACCGCCGTGCTCATCCGCGGAGCCCGGACCGTGGTCCAGTATCGCCACAATGGCCACCCGCACCTGATAATGCACGCCCTTGGCGGCCGGCGGCAGGATGCTAGTCAATTTCTGCAGTCTATCCGCCGGATTTTTGCTGGCCATCGAGGCGCAGAAAAGCTCACTGCCGTGGCAAAAACCTTCACCGTGGCCGCCAGGACCACTGGGACCGGCGCCGGCCGGTGGGGCGGTCATCAGGGCCATAGCCAGTAACGTATTGCGCATCATCATGTTTTCTCCCCTACATCGGGTTCACCCCTTCACTGTAGCGATTCCCGGCAGCCCCGTGCTGACCTTTGCGAAACCTTTACCCCTTGCCGCGACCTTCTTTGCAAAATCCCGTCGCCGGAAACATCCTTGCGGGAATCAGCCGGTTATCGGGCGGCGCGCCCTCGCTCGCGCCGCCGATAACGCTTTTTTCTTCTGCTATCTACTGTTTAGAGAGCGGTACTTGCATCTTTGACCAGAGCGACAACAATTACTTTTACGCCCGTAGTCGGCGTGACGGCCTCTGCTTCCCTCATCAGCACAGGAGAAAAATAATGAGCATGTATGCAACTCTGGAAGAAGCGATCGATATCGCTCACGAAGAGTTTCTCTAAGCGTCTGCCGACAGCAGCAAGGAGGACGAACCCCCTTCCGTGCAGCAATTCAGCCTGCAAAAGTATGTCTTGCAGGACGGAGAAATCATGTGGGAGGCAGAGTTTCAGGCGGAAGAAAATGACGCCACCGAGACCATGTCGTTTCGCACCGGCGAAGCCGCCCAGGCGATTACGATGAAACCAAACTGTGGCAGAAGGAAAATACCCTGCACGAGTGGGACGAGGGGAAATACCAGTATGAACCGCCGCTGGACACTGAAGAGGGGAAAACCGCCTCGGATGAGTGGGACGCGATGTAAGCCCTAGCCGTCTTGGCCAGCCAACCGCGCCACCGCGGCCTGTGAGGTAATCGCCCGGCGTCGCGTTGTGGCCACGACATTACGCTAATCGTAAGGGCCGTGGCGCCAATCCACCGGCAGCAATAGTGTATCCACCACCATGGACAAAGGTAAATCGATGATGGTGAGGTATTTCCACACCGAATCGCGTAGGTCTCCCATTGCACGCCCGGATAATATTGATTACCGTGCCCCTGCCCGGGCACCGTGCAGCTGATGATACTGCCGCAGCCGGAAAGCAGCAGACAAAATCGTCCCATAGTAGCTTTTGTTACCTATTAATCAAGCAGCGACCGGCACGCCCTCGTTATCAGTCTGTCGCACCAGGCTGCGCTGGGAGTGGAAATACGACAGCGTTGCCAACAGGCAGAGCGCGTAACCAAACAGTTCAGTGCCTTCTTCCACGGCGTTTTTGACAGTACGGATAAAATCATCCGCCAGCAAAGTATGCCATAGCGTGCCCATCCCTATCAGACGTTCAAACAGCAGTACGGTCAGCAGACCCGCGCTTAGCATACCGTAGCTCGGATGCTTAAAAAAGACGATCAGATCGGCCAGGTACGTTACGGATCACGGCCGGCATAGCACATTGCCGCGATTGTCACCGCCAGAGCGAACCACAGCCAGCTGCTGTGGCGTAAGGCGGCATTACGCAGCAACAGACCGTGGATGACGACAATCACCAATAAAATAAGCTCCTGTGCAATCTCGGTCAGTGAAGATTCATGTTCCCCGTTATGAAATCCATTAATATCGATAAATAATAATGAAGTCAGCAGCGCGACGACCACGGCACAAACCAGAAATACGCCCAATTTCTTCAATACAAACAGCCAATCACTCTGCATGGTATCCTCATACCCTGAATTTTGGAGGGATTTTAACGGCCAACCTGAGCCGCCAAATTACAATAAATACTCCCGTTGCATGATCTGGCTCTTTATGTGGAACCAAAGGGAGTTTTTATGGTCATTGGTCACCGGTGCCCAAGCTGGCAGCGCCTTAAAGGGAAAACAGCGGCGCAGACGGCGACAGCGCAAGACGTCCCCTTATCTGACGTCAATCATTTCATCAACAATTAATTATATTTCTAATTACATGCCAGTAATGCCACTGCCCCCTCGTCGCTGGCGCCGGCGAGACGCCACGACACGGCCACATGCGAGCCTATCCAGCATTGGTGGCGGCACTGGCATTGATTAGGATTGCTGAATAAAAGATCTGTCGCAAGTTGTCCAAGCAGGAGAGATATCGCGGTTCGCCGTGGCCAATGGCGCGCAAAAAAAACGGCCGCTGTTTGCGGCCGGATTTGGTCAGGAAGAGATTATCACTACAGGGTCGCGCTCAGCACCGCTTGACGACGGCGGAGTCGCGCCAGGCGGCCAATTGCTCCGGCTGTGACCACAACCGCAAATGTAGGCGAGACAGCGTAACGGGATCGCTTAATACAGCCAGACGCTGGGCAGGATTAAGTTTTACCGGTCCCAATGTCAGCGCAGAGGTTAAATGCTCCTGACGGTTGCGCTCCACGAGTTCTGATACCCCATGACGTGCGGTCGCCATACCAACGGCTAGCGCATTATAGGCCGGATCGACCACCGCACGGCGGAAACCGTCGGCCAATATACGGGCGCGGTTATGCTGCAGATATTGCTCGGTGGCCACCAGCTCTTTCGGCGGTGAATATTCCTCGGGAATGAGGAAGAGACCGGCGCGCTGGCATTTAAGCCCGAGCCCTGCCCGGCTGGAATAAACCGACACCCAGGGCAAGAGGATAAGCGACACGACGATAGGCGATAGCCACCACAGAAAACGCAGATCCAGCCAGGCCATGCCGCCGGCCCAGACCAGGCCCAGCAACATTTGCGAACCGTGACGCTTGAAGGATTCACTCCAGGGTGTCGCGCCATCATCACGCTGCGGTGAATTCCACTGAACCGACCAGCCGAGAAACGCGCTGACGACAAACAGGGTGTGGAACAACATCCTGACCGGCGCCAATAACACGGAAAACAGCATTTCCAGCAGCATCGACAGGGTAACCCGCAGCACGCCGCCGAATTCCCGCGCACCCTTGGCGATAATGAGGATGACGCTCAACAGTTTGGGCAGGAACAGCAGCAGCAGCGTGGTGGAAAATAACGCTATCGCCAGCTCCGGGCGCCATTGGGGCCACACCGGGAAGAGCTGGCGCGGCTGCAGGAAGTACTGTGGTTCCATCAGCGTATGCACGACCTGCAGGGCGGTCGAAAGCGCCAAAAACATAAACCACAGCGGCGCCGATAAATAGGACATGACGCCGGTCAGGAACACCGCGCGGTGGACGGGATGCATTCCTTTCACCAAGAACAGGCGAAAGTTCATCAGGTTACCGTGGCACCAGCGGCGGTCTCGTTTAAGCTCATCAAGTAGGTTGGGCGGCAGTTCTTCATAGCTGCCGGGTAAATCGTAAGCTATCCATACGCCCCAACCCGCCCGGCGCATCAAGGCCGCTTCAACGAAGTCATGGGATAAAATGGATCCGGCGAAGGACCCTTCCCCGGGCAGCGGCGCCAGCGCGCAATGTTTGATAAACGGCTCGACGCGGATGATGGCGTTATGTCCCCAATAATGGGATTCCCCTAACTGCCAGAAATGCAGGCCGGCGGTGAATAACGGCCCATAAACCCGGGTCGCGAACTGCTGGCAGCGTGCATACAGCGTGTCCATGCCGGACGCTTTGGGCGCACTCTGGATAATGCCAGCGCGCGGATTGGCTTCCATCAGCCGCACTAGATTGGTCAGGCAATGGCCGCTCATAACGCTGTCGGCGTCCAGGATCACCATATAGGCGTACTGATTACCCCAGCGCCGGCAAAAATCGTCGATATTACCGCTTTTGCGCTTCACCCGGCGGAGGCGACGGCGATAGAAAATCCGTCCCGTGCCGCTGGTTCCTTCGCACAGCTCCATCCAGGCTTTCTGCTCGGCGACGCAGATATCTGGATTATAACTGTCGCTCAGAATATAGACGTCGAAGTGATCAAGCTGGCCGGTCGCGGCGACGGATTCATAGGTCGCCCGCAGACCGGCGAATACCCGCTCAACGTCTTCATTACAGATAGGCATAATCAACGCGGTACGATGCGCCGGATTTAACGGTTCATAGCCGGTGGTACTGGCGGAGATGCTGTATTTATCATGGCCAATCAACAATTGCCAAAAGCCCATCAGTGCGGTCCAGAAGCCGGCCGACACCCAGCAAAACAAAATAGCGAACAGGATAAGTATTCCGCTTTGCAACACATAAGGCAGCAATTGCAGCACCGATTGCAGCACGTCCTGACGTATCATATCCATCGGATCGATGAGCGCCCAGCCCTGGTAAGGCAGGATGGTTTTCATGTACCAGGTGGCGATGGCGGTCTGGAAAAGCGTCAACGCCAGCAATATGTAGCGACGGACGGTGCCGACGATCCGCCAGTTACCGTCTTCGCGGGCGGCCATTTCCTGCTTATGGCGCGGCGCGCGGGATTGGCCCCGCAGCAAGCCCCAGAAGCGAACCAGCGGATTGGTGAACCAGGGTTCGGGAAACATCGTAGTACGCTTGATGGTCGGCATCGCCTTGATGGCCGTGCGCCCGCGGCTGTCTTTAACTAAAAGCTCCGGATGGCGCGCGGTTTGCGGCCAGGCCATATGCAAACGGCGGGTCACCGACCCCAGCGCCGCATCCTCGGCGGCTAGATCTTCACCTTGGGAATGAGCGCCGTCGTTCAGGACGCGGTGCACGGCATCGGGCGTAACATCGCCTTGCCCGCGCAACCGGTCGCGCAGGCCAGCCTTTTGCTCAGCGGCAAGCGGCAACGCCTCGACATAGTCGAGGCTTGTGGAAGTAGAATTATTCATTGGCAGGCAGTAGATAGCTCCAGGTTTCGGTCAATGTCTTATCGCCGTTAACCAGTGCGGCACGCATCTCGGTAGGTTGCTTGGTGTCTTTCACCTTCAGACGCAGGGTCAAACGCCAGCCGTGGGTAACCGGATTGAAACGGACACTGTTTTCCACCACATCGGCATTGTCGCCCACGCTAATCTGAGACGTGACCGGCGCGGCCTGGTCTAACTCTTTCAGCGGTTGGCCGACAAAATCCACCTGAAAGGCGGTCGTACCGTCCGGCTGACGCGTCAGGTTAGTCTGTTTCACATCGCCCGCGGAACGCAGGGTCTGTTTCACATAGGCAAAATCCGCAGAATGAATTTTGTCTTCATCGCGCGAGAAGTGCAGCCGGTAAGCGAGCTCCAATGGCTGACCGACATCCGGCAGCTTTTCCGGCGTCCAGAATGCAACGATATTGTCGTTGGTCTCATCGTTGGTGGGAATTTCCACCAGTTCGACATGCCCTTTGCCCCAATCGCCGCGGGGCTCCACCCAGCCGCTCGAACGCAGGTCGTAACGATCGTCAAGATCCTGGTATTGGAAGAAATCCCGCCCGCGCTGCAGCAGGCCAAAACCGCGCGGGTTCTCTACCTGGAACGTGCTGACCGACAGATGACGCGGATTATTCAGCGGACGCCAGATCCACTCACCGTTACCGGCATGAATCGACAAGCCGTCGGAGTCGTGCAGCGCCGGACGGAAATTCATGGTCATGGCCGGCTGATTCGGCCCGAACAGGAACATGCTGGTCAGCGGCGCCAGACCCAGTTTACCGACCTTGTCACGCAAATAGACGCGCGACTGGACATCAACGCTGGTGTCGCGCCCAGGGTAGATGACAAAACGGTACGCGCCGGTGGCGCGGGGGGAATCGAGCAGCGCGTACAGCACAAGGTGCTTGTCGTTCGCCTTGGGACGCTCAATCCAGAATTCACGAAAACGCGGAAACTCTTCGCCAGACGCCAGAGCGGTATCGATCGCCAGGCCGCGCGCGGACAGGCCATAAACCTGCCCTTTGCCGATAACGCGAAAATAGCTGGCGCCCAACATGCTGACGATTTCGTCGTTTTTATCGAGCTGATTAATCGGATAGAGAATTTTAAACCCAGCAAAACCGAGGTCCTTTACCGCATCGGGGTCGTGATTGACCGATCCGAAATTGAACATATCCGATGAATATTTAACCTCGTTAACGGCGGTCGCCGTTACTTCATTGATTTTCACCGCCTGGTCGAAATACATCCCCTGATGGTAGAACTCAATTTTGAATGGGGTCGGTAAATCGTGCCACAGCGCCTTGTCATGATTGAATTGGATTTGCTGATAGTCAGCAAATTTCATTTCGCGAAATTGTGAAGGCACATTGCTCTTTGGCGCTTCATAACCTTTAGCCGCCAGCGCCTGGGCTTGCTTAGCCACATCGTCAATAGAAAATGCCCATGAGGGCAAAGCGTATAGCGTCAACAGCACCGTGGCTCCCAGCCAACGGAGACTCGCTTTAGATGATTTGACGAAGAATTTATTATTTGGCACATCCCCCCCCTCTGCGTGTGCTCTTAATCATTTACAGCAATCTTTATTACTGAAATCACTTGTCCGACAGCATGATACATTAATGGTTCCTCTTATTCGCCTTCCCGGCACCCTGTATAGCAATAGGCTGAAAAACCGACTCTTCGAGTGATAAAAGATAGTCTATAAAAGGGTAAGCCAACAGTTAGCGCCTGGTTTTATTTTACCTGAGCCATCGGGCGGGGGTTAATGCTTTTTTCTCTTTCAGCGGATTATGCGCAAAAAAGCAGAATTTTTAACCCCGACAAATCAGCATATTGCCCTGACCCTGGATGAAAATCTGCGGATTAGGCCGGCTAGCGCGCTTTCACTGCCGCTGGTCGGAAAGATCTTATTACATTTCCTTGCGGTGATGACTGGTCAATACAGGCCGCCTGGCCGCTCATTACCGCCACTCCTATAAGCCATTTGCCGCCCGGCGTTCAGGACACCATCAGCGCGGCCTGTCGCTGATTTAGGCCAGCGCTGCTTCATAGCTTCATACTGACCGCCGCCGCGCCAGACGGGGCCGACGGTATTATAACGTGGCGCACGGGCAGAACGCCGCCGGTTATCACCGCCTCACCGACCGCACATCCGCCGCGAGCGCGACGAATCGCCGCACATTCCTCCCTCAGAGCCGGCCACGCCGCACAATAAATGGCGCCATCGACGCCGCCCATCAATTGCTGATTGGCAGCATTGACGATGCCCTCTACCGGCAGCGTGGTGATATCGCATGTCATGATCTGAATACGGGATCGCATTATTTCTCTTCTCAATTGTTGCGCGGGGAGAACCATTATCCCCTTTGCCGGTCATAAAGTGAACGGCGCGGAAACGCCGACGCGCCGGCCTAACGCCCCTGTCGGGGCGATCGCATTTCAGGCGCTTTCTCCACACGTACTTTCACGCTGAGTCTACGCTTATAGGATACGCTTCATTCCGCCTGCACGGCGTAATACCGTTACGGTTAGGGAGACGCATTATGCAAGATCAAATTATCCATAACCTGCCCGCGATCCACGGTCCTTCTTTTATTCCAGAGCTTTTTCCAGGGCGGCTTCGACTGTTCCACCGAATGGTGCGGCGACGGACGCCGGCTCGATATCATCCATTCCAGCGGCCATGAAATGCTGGCGGCGAAAGATTATGCCCAACTGACCGACTGTCATCTCACCACCGTGCGCGATGGTCTGCACTGGCATCTCATTGAGGCCACGCCCGGTCAATATGACTGGTCCAGCTTCCTTCCGATGTTGCATGCCGCACAGGCCAACGGGTTGCAGGTCATTTGGGCTCTGTGCCACTTTGGCTGGCCGGCTCATCTCGACATCTGGCAACCGGCTTTTGTTGACCGTTTCGCCGGGGTGGTCGCGGCGCTGGTGCCGGTGAAGGGGCTTTGTTGAATAAATCAGAACTTGTGACTACGCCCCCCTAGCAGATCGATTGTGATGCGATCCGGATGCTGTTCGGCATTCCTAACAGCGTCATTTTGTTAAGCGCTTTGACCATCGCCATTGCCTCACCTACCTGCGCATCATAGTCACGCAGACTTAGATGATCGCCCATAAGCGTTTTGAACCGGAATATCGCTGTTTCAGCCACTGAGCGTCGATGATAGCCCACTTGCTTTTTCCATACATCGTTACTGCCGCTTAGACGCTGATTCGCAACAGCGTAGTTACGCTCATGGTATCGGTCCGGCCAATATTGCTCCCCACCTCGTGGAGGAATAAGAGGCCTTATTTTCTTCCTCAGCAGAGCATCATGACAGTAGCGGGTATCGTAAGCGCCATCAGCCGACGCTTCCCTGATTTTCCGCTGGGTCTGGTTTATCAGAGCTGGTAGGGCCTGAGCATCCGTCGTACCGCTGAGCGATAAGTCAGCACAGATAATTTCATGCGTTACACTGTCTGCGGTCATATGCAGCTTACGCCACACCCTCCGTCTGTCGGCACCATGCTGTCGGACTTTCCATTCGCCTTCACCAAAGACCTTCAGGCCGGTTCCGTCAATGACTAGAGGTGAGATTTCACCACGGGTCGGCGTTTTTATGCTGATCTTAACTGTCTTTGCTCGCTTGCTGATCAGCGAGTAGTCTGGGTATCTTAGCGGCAGTACCATCAGTTTAAAAATGGCGTCAACGAAGCCCTGTAAAGCGCTTAACGAAAGGCCAAACACGCGTTTCATCATCAGAACAGTGGTGATAGCCATATCTGCGTAGTGAAGCGGCCGGCCACGCTGTTCAGGCGTTGTTTTTTCCGTCCATGCAACAATTGCCGACTCATCCAGCCATATCGTCAGAGCCCCGCGTTGCTTGAGAGCTTTGTTTAAGTGGACCAGTTGGTTATTTTAAACTTTTGCTTTGCCATGGAGTGCAGATGTTGAAATGACGGTAGTGATCTGAGCAGACGATCACCTAAAAGTTATATTTATTCAACAAAGCCCGGTGAAGGGGTAGTGCAGCCCGTATATACCCCGATCAACGCCATTTCCTTTTGGAGTTAGGCTGGGGGCGATATGGTCTCCATCGCGCCGATGGCCTCCAACAAGGGCAAGGCGCTGAAAAAGCAGCTGGTCCGCGCGAGTCTGGCCGCGATGGCGGCAATTCGCGCGGTGGATCCTTCGGCTCGTTTCCTGCAGCCGGTGGTGCATATTAATGTCGCGGCGGACAAACCGGCTCAACTAGAGGCAGCGGAAGCATTGCGCCTGCTGCAGTTCGAGGTCTGGGATAGCTGCAACCCGGCCTGACAGAGATAAAACAGCGAGAAGATATTGGTTCGGAACGTTTGCGCCAGCTGCTGCGGCGTAATGGCGGCGAAATCCGCCTGTGGATGCTGCTCACCGGCCACGTTCACCAGGATATCCAGCTTGCCGAAATGTGCCAACGTTGCCTTTATTAACTGAGCGCTAAAAACCACCTCCCCGAGATCACCGCGGATGAGCAGCGCCTGTGCACCATAGCCTTCTACAGCCTGACGCGTCTGCTCTGCGTCGCTATCTTCGCTGAGATAAACAATCGCCACATTCGCGCCCTCTTTGGCGAAAGCAACCGCTACCGGGCGGCCGATGCCGCTGTCACCGCCGGTAACTATCGCGATTTTACCCTGTAGCTTGCCGCCGGCCCGGTAGTCAGGATCATCATAAATGGGCTTCGGGTCCATGGCAGCCTCTTCACCGGGTTGTGTATGCTGCTTCTGTGCGGGGGGGAGGTGCCTGCTGGGGATATTTTTCGCTCATGGACGCGTTTCCTCATCCGACTCTAAGACCTATCATTAATCATTAGCCTAGAAGCTGCCAACCAGGGCGTCAAACCGGTGACATATTAGTGAAACTTATCTCCCGCCGCCCGGTTAATCTACGAACAAAATGTATCAATTGGCGTTTCTGTTGGCGTTATAGCCTAATCCGGGAGGCCCCTATCTCTACTGCGTGCCGCTCAACGGGTCAAATAAACGACGAAAAGCAGGCAAATGCCGCCGTTTGGTATAAATAACATCCATGTAAATAGGAATGATTTGCAAACATAACAAAAACACCTTATTGCCGGCGCCCTGGACCCACTCTGTGGGTGGCCATAAAATAATCGATATTATTTATAATAAAATGATAATAATATATATTAATATGATACTTCAATTTTATTCATGGATGTAGGGAATGTTCGTGCCTGTGACACATCGTCGAAAGGCTGATGCGAATGTTTTCGGGGGAGGGCGCCATGTATAGAAAATATTCCACTGATTTCGCCATTGCCAGCCTGGATGATCAGGGCATTGTCCGCCGCTCGGGTTGGATAGTCGTCTACTGCACCCACCCGGTGACCCAAGAATACCTCTGCGCAACGCAGGAATTTTTATGCGTGGGCGCCACACTGCCACCCTACAGCTTTACCGATAAACCGGCGTTGCCGGCACAGTGCCAAGCACGAGCATTGGTGCGCAACTGCGATGTACGCTGCTAGCAGACGCTGGACGATCTACGCGGTGAAGTGGCCTATCGTAAGGACACCGGTAAACGGCTGATTATCGATTTCCTGGGGGGTCTGCCGACAGAGCTGACTCAGCTGGCGCCAACCTCGCCGAAGGATACCTGGGATGGGCAGAAATGGGTTCACCCGGACAATCACCACTGCCATTGCGCCGCAGACCCTGACACGCCCCGCTAATTATTCCCCTCTCCCACCGCTACGACAAGTTCGAGAATGGCGCGCCCCTTATGCAGCGCATTGCTCTTTATTTCCATCTATAGCCCCTGAGGCGCCCGGCCCGCGAAGCATTCCGCTTCGTTTTTGCCTGCGGCAACGCAAGAGCAACGAATCGGTAGCGCGTTCTTCATGGCAGCGCTAAAGGCTGGCCCGATTCTGAGGCCCGCGCCTCACAACGACGCCACATTATTCCCCAAGCGCCCTGGCGTGCCGTAAAATATCGGCACAGGCCACAAAGCTATCTACATTATAACGATGTCTTCGATAGCAAACGGGGTATGGATAGGGTTATTCCGACGACGCTTCTTCCGCCTTATAGTCCAGGCCAAATCTGTTCAGCGTTTTCGTATCCAGCTGGTAATATTCCCCTTTTAATTCCGCACACAGTTTACTCATGAATGTCACCAGATATTTAATATTATAACGTGCCATTTCCCTTCCTTGTTCCGTCTGCATACTGTCTGCTAGGGTTAATAATTTATTTTGGAAATGATCAAAGGTATAATTAACGTCATCCAGCGGCCGATGCAGCGCCAGCGGATCCTCTACGTGAAATAACCCGCGGCCTAATTGTCCGGCCACATGGAACACCCGCACCAACCCGATAGCCCCTAACGATTCCAACCGATCGGCATCCTGCACGATTTTTACCTCCAGCGTTTCCGGCGTAATGCCGGCACTGAAACTGTGTGCCTCGATGGCGTGCGTCACGCCATCGTAAAGCTGTGCCGGGAAATCTGGAAAATAATCAGCAAGAATCTGCCGTGTACGCATCGCAGCCTGCCGCGAAGCCAAATGACGCTCGGGATGATTTTTGGGTAAACTGACCACGTCATGGAAATAACAGGCGGTTAATACAATCCTTTCATCCTCGTCGGTAAACTGCATTATTTTGCGGGCGGTTTTCCAAACTCGGCTAAAATGGGCGATATCATGCGCTTTGTCATCCTGCGAAAAATGTTGCTCCAGAGATTCCTGAAAACGACGTTCCCAATCCTCTAAAGTCATATCCCAATCCTGCTTGCTATTAATTGCAATCGCATTATTTTGTCATTGCCTACTGCAAATACCGCCGAAATCGCCTTCGGTGTCACAGCTTAGCATAATCATTCGCGAAAAAGGGGGGCAAACAATATTGCAGGTTATGTCTTATTCCGGCGGTCATTTCGTTAATAAACCGGGCGCACTGCGCAAATACGCCGTATTGCCTTTCTGCTGTCCGGCGCGCTCACTTAGCGTTGCGAATGCATATAGTCATCGACACTCCCGAGCACGGCCGCTTACACCGTTCACATCGATGTGGTAGCCGTCCCTCACCCCACCTGCCTGCCAACAATCCTGACAGATTTTATTGCAGCACATTGATATGACAAGTCGACAATGCCCTGACTCCACGCCGTGAGGGCGTCGCCGGGCAGTCCACCCAACGAGCGCAGTGTCCCCTCCCTCTCTCCGGTAACGACTCAGCCTCACCGCTCCCTTTTTTCCACCCTCTCACCCTCTTAGTCTCTTACCTTTACCGCGCGAGGTCAGCGTCTACGTCCAGCGTCCTACCCTCCCGCAGGCGTCCTGCCGGTAAGGAACACCGCTCAGCAAAATAAAAAAAACGTTGCGGTCTCTGTCCCTTTGGCGGTGGCGACCACGGCAGAGGATAATTTTACTGCTACGCTTAATATTGCACCATCCATATCCCTCTCTATTCCGCAGAGGATCAGACGCTTGCCGCGCCTAACCGCTAACAACTAAAAGAAGTTAAGATGGATAATTATCATGTCACTAAAGCTGAAGATAAATGGGTCTTAACTAAGGAAGGAAATAGCCTCCCCTCAAAAACTGCGGCGACCAAGGACGAAATTATCACCCTTACCCATAGCTATATGACGGGCAAAAACGCTTCGGTGAAAATTCATAAACAGGATGGCACGATTCAGGAAGAACACACCTATCCGCGCACCAGCGATCCCCGCAAATCCAAGGGATAATCGCCGCGGCCCTAACGCCCTGACGGCCTTTTTCATCTCCGGGAAAGCGCGTCAGGGCGTTCTACTTTCCCTGGTCCAGCGTTTGGGCAATGAAACGTCCGGCGAGCAGAATACCCTCAGGTGAAAGCGTATGACCCAGACCTGGAAAAATTTTTGCCGTCGCCCGCATGCCTACGGCGGCCAATGGGCTTTCGCTGGCGGGAATGACATCGTCTTGTCCTCCATGGAACAGTAACACCGGCGTCTGTAGCGCAGGTTTGAGCGGCAACGGCGTCGCCAGCCGCCGGAAAAGGCGACGACTCCCGCCACAGGCCAGCGACCCGACGCGACGGCATCCAACGCCATAGTCGCCCCTTGGGAAAACTCGACCAGCACTACCTTTTGCGGCTGCCCCGCCATTCCCTGGGCCGCCAGCACGATGCGCACATCACAGAGTTTGCGGGCAACCAGACTGCTGTCGTCCAACCGGCCGATGCGCAGTGCGATGTCGTAGCCTTCATCAATAGGTCAGTTTGAGTCGCCCCGACGGCGCGTCAGCGGCGCTGCGCACCGAAGCATCCAGCTCATCCAGCTCATCCAGCTCATCCAGCTCATCCAGCTCATCCAGCTCATCCAGCTCATCCAGCTCATCCAGCAAAATCTTAATTCGCTGATAGTAGGCTTGGCCTACGGTTGGCGATAATGCGCGAGTGGTCCTCTTGATAAGCTGCACGCCCAGATCGGCTTCAAGCCGCGAAATCATTTTCGACGCCTGGCCACTACTGGTGCCAAGACGAGCGGCAGCGGCAAAGCTCCCAATCTCCAATACCGCCACCAGCATGTGATCGCAATCGAGCCGTTTCATTCACGCTCCTTTTTTTGACGCAGTCACTCTCACAGATTATCACAGCATGCGTTGATTCGCGTATACGCAGAGCAGACCGTTACCGTTTCGGTTACTCTTTCCACGCCGGGGATTGAGCTCCTATAATGCACATTCGGCACTCTATACCGGGTAAACACACTCATTGACAGCCTGTAAGGCGATAACATCTGACAATTTATGAAAATGAAAATTCGCGTGTTCTGTAGCATGGTATTGGCAATGGCTGTTTACAGTCAGTCCGCCTTCGCCGTTGTTTATCCGCTGCCGGAAGGTAATAGCCGCCTGGTGGGGGAAAATCTGCAAATCACCGTTCCCGAAGGGAACAAGCTTCCCCTAGAACATTTTGCCGCTCAGTTCCAAATGGGGCTGAGCAATATGCTTGAAGCCAATCCGGGCGTGGATGTCTATCTACCGGCCGCCGGCACCAAGATGATCATTCCGCAACAGTTGATTTTGCCCGACACGCCGCATGAGGGTATTGTGATTAACAGTGCCGAAATGCGGTTGTATTATTATCCGAAAGGCACCAAGACGGTCATCGTGTTGCCCATTGGTATTGGCGAGCTGGGCAAAGACACCCCCTCCAATTGGGTGACCTCGGTGCAGCGTAAAAAAGATGGTCCTACCTGGACACCGACCAAAGCCATACATGCAGAATATGCCGAGCGCGGTGAAACGCTGCCGGAAGTGTTTCCGGCAGGCCCGGATAACCCGATGGGGTTGTATGCGCTCTATGTCGGCCGCCTGTATGCGATTCATGGCACCAACGCTAACTTCGGTATCGGCCTGCGCGTGAGCCACGGCTGCGTGCGTTTGCGCGCCGACGATATCAAATATCTGTTTGATCATGTTCCGGTCGGCACCCGCGTTCAATTCATCAATGAACCGGTAAAGGCCACGATCGAACCGGATGGCTCACGTTATCTGGAAGTGCACAACCCGCTCTCTGTCACCGAAGAGCAGTTTAACTCCAACGAGCCGGTACCGATTAATCTGCCCGTCAACGTCAGCCATGTACTGGTGGACCCCAGCGTAAACCAAAGTACCGTCGACCAAACCCTGCAGCGTCGTTCCGGCATGCCGGAAAATATCACCGCGCAGGGCGACAGCAGCCAAACCGCAACGGTACAGGTACAGCCGGTTGATGAGCGTACCATTGCCGAAGGTCCCAAAACCGAGCAGGCGCAGCAGGGCAACGCCGCCCCGGTCACCCTGCAAACCAGCGTGCCTGAACAAAACGGCGCTACGGTCCCAGTGGACAACACCGCGCAGGCGCAAAATACCGGCGGGTGCCGCGCCAATTGACCAGGCCACGCCTGCTGCCGGCGGCGACGTTCAAACCCCGCAATAATTCCGCGGTCTCGGCTTGTGCCGATCGGACCACCCATGACGCAGGTTGCCTCCCTACAGGAAGGCCATGTGAACTGGCTGAAAACGTATTTTGCCGCGGGTATTTTCGTTGCCGCCGGCCGTAAAATCCCTCGCACGGGCGGCGTCATTCTCACCAGCAGCGTACAGCGAGATGAATTGGAGCGGATTTTGGCAGAGGATCCGTTCACCGCCGTGGCGGATTTTCCACCGCCCGCCGGTAAGGTTCGTCTTAAGAACCGTGGGCAGGGTAAGTCAGACTCAACTTGCCAACCGCACTTCTGTGGTCTCTGGTCGGGCAAACGCCGTCGTGCCGTCCTGGCATTGAATAAACGCCTCGAACTGCGCTTGCATAGCGTCTGCGATATTCGGCGCGCTTTTTACTCGGCAGATCGTCCATGGACTTCCGGGTTATCCTCTTGGGCAACCCATAAAGTCCACCTGCCATCGGGCTTCCCTCCACCGATGCCCAGAATTCGTCGTAATGGACAAAAAATACGTTTTGCTTACTGCTGCGGTAACGTGCACTTTGAAAAACGTGGCTTTTATCGCCGACTGCGATAATTTGCTGCACCTTAATTTCACCATTGATAAGCTGTAGCATCTCTACCAGTAACAGCTTGGGAAACAAACCATGGCAGGCTTTAGTCTGCCTCTTTAATAACATTATGTGACGTATTGCGGCTCGCGACCTGCAAACCGCCAATAAACAGGGTTCGTTTTTCCTGATACGTTACAATGGAAAAAGTCAGCGAAGCCAAACGCCCTTTATCGCCATGAATGGTCAGCGCTGCCTCCCCTTCACGCTCAAAGCGGCTCATACTCAATTTAATTTCCAGCCGTTCTCCATTTTTACCCGCCAGCACGCACAATGGGGTTGCCGCAGGTACGGTTAACGCCTACCGCAGCGGCAGACATGACAACGTTTTGGTAAAGGTATAATGCTCAAGAATAGCCCGTGTGTGCGCCGAGACCGGCAAAGCGGCAAAAAGATAAGGACGATGGACTTTCGCGGGCAGCGTATTTTTTGCCAGCGCCGCGTGGCTCAATAGCGAGTCGGTCGCCACCGACTACAAGTAACTCAGCGTTACTACCGGATTAATCAGCGTCCGCAGCAAGAACTTCAGGCGGAATTTGGTGTTATCCCAGATTTCCCCTGGTTTACATCCACCAGAGAAGATGGTTACTGTGTCAACTCGGGGTAAATCCTCGGGCTGCAGGTTCATCCGCATTTATCATTTGCTTCTCCCCCCACTCATCAGACCTGCGCGCTTATGGTCGCCCGTTGCCGGCATTCTGCTCCATAGCTAACACGCTTGTCGCGATTTGGCAGCCAGAGTAACAAGGCTTAAGCAGCATTTCCCCTCTTGCCTGAGAGCAATATTCACCTGAATGGGTTTATCGCTGATTCAATTGCGCGTCGGTTAATACGCCGGGCTAAACGGCCACGACGAGACACTACAGACGCCCGGTTCATCAGATCAATCATCATAATGATGCAGTTGTTTTGTTCTTATCTACAGGGTGCTCTCACCACTGTCTGTTTTACAATGACCTCCTCCCGCCCTGGCAAACATCATTTGACAACAGCTTAAGAGGCAGGAATTGTAATGGCATTAACGTCGGCGTGAATGCCGACACAGGCGTTGGCATACGCCCGGTTATCAGCACCATTACCGCGTCAGGAGAGTTAGAGGCATGGGGGGTATCTCCTTGTGAAACGGCATTGGCGCGAGCGCTAACGGATGCCTGAATAAGTCGCCCTCTCTTTCGGCTGTAGGGCAACACGCTGTACAATGCAAGGCCGTATGACCGACGACGGGCTGTTGCTGCCTGCTTAAGGCATCTACAGGCTGAGCCGCTCGCAGTTTGATCAAGCGGCCTGCACTTATCATCAAGGCCACAGCACATATAGGCAACACGTAAAAAGAAGGACCAGCTATTAGCAATGTGACCCCCACGGCGATAAATAATACACTAAGCGGATATGTATCTGCCCAGCAACATAGCGATTTCCCAACTGAGAACGCCGCCTGTAGCGCTGTATTGCTCACCGCGACCAGCCTATACCAAGCGTTTTTTTCGCCGCTTGCGGCGGTGCGGAGGGTTGTGGACTTTGACCATAGTGAGGAGAAGAATAATGTTTGATAGCATGATGCGGATGTGAAGCTTCCATATTAACGGCCTCCTATTATCTGGGTGAATTACCGATGTTAATGAATAAAGTTCGATTACTTCGTCGAGCCTTAAGCTCTAGAGCATCCTTTAATTCGCTCGGTATGCGCACACGTAGTTGAGGGTCATCTCTCTTACTCATCGGAACTATCCATGATGTTTTGGGAAAAGTATGCTCACCGTGAGACTGACATTAATACTCACAGAGAGTACAATCTCAGCATTCTCTGTTAGGCTTAGGGATAAACCATGGCCCTTCAACAATCACTTTCTATACCCAAGGTCACCATCCATAACGGAAAATTGTTCGTCTGAATTTACAAAGCTGAATTTTAAGCTTTGCCATAAAAACAATGAGTTGTAGAACTGCAAGCCACGGCCATACTATGAAATGACTAAGTACGGCTTCGTCTTCCTCGTCATGGGCCTTACCGGCAAAAAGGCAACAGCGTTCAAGGAAGCTTACATTGCGGAGTTTAACCGCATGGAAGAGCGTCTTCATGGCTCAGTTGCCGTCAGTGGCGCAACCAGCGAAATCTTACTCACCCTCCAAGATAATAAAGTCATCAGCTCTCGGCCAATCACTAATAACGAATATGTTGTCAGTCTCGATACGTTATTTGAAACCGCGGTCGAGCTGACTATCTCGTCATACACAAGACGACCTGATTAAAAAGCTCGGTAGCTAATCCATTAATCCTACCCCGGTAACGTGCTGGGGTTCCATTAATCACATTGACTTGTGAGGATCTTACTATGTCTAAAGAAAATCAACTAATTGCAATCGAAACTAATAGCATTAATGGCGAAATCGTTCAGACGGTGAACGCTCATGACCTTCACGAGTTCTTGAAGGTAGGCAAAAATTTCTCCAACTGGATTAAAGACCGTATCAAGCAGTATGAATTTGTCGAAAATCAGGACTACGTGATTGTTGATAATTTGAGCTCGCCAACAACCGCTCAAAGATTACGCTATCAGTATCGATATGGCGAAAGAGCTATCGATGGTTGAGCGCAACGAGAAAGGCAAGGAGGCGCGCCAGTACTTCATCCAGTGCGAGAAACAAGCCAAGGCCCTTCCCACCGACCCGATCCAGATGCTCAACGACCCGGCGGCCATGCGCAGCATCGTGCTTACCTACACCGAAAAGGTTATCGCCCTAGAAAACAAGGTAGAAGAAATGGCCCCCGATGTGGCCGCCCCTCACCGCATTGCCAAATCTGACGGCGGCATGTGCATCACCAACGCCGCCAAGGGGTTGCAGGTGCGCCCAAAAGACCTGTTCGCTTTCCTCCGGGAGCGTGGCTGGATTTATCGCCGTATTGGATACAAGAACTGGATGGTCTACCAAAGCAAAATCCAGTCCGGCTACCTCGAGCATAAAATCTCGATTGTTCCCTGCGACGATGGCACCGACAAAATCCGCGAACAGGTGCTGGTGATGCCGAAGGGACTGGCGAAACTCTCTCAAACGTTCTGCCTCGAACCGGCATAACCCACCAAACTCAATAAGGAAATTGCATGACCAAAATCATTGCCTACAAAGGTTTTAACGCCGACCTGACTTGCCGTGATTATCAGTTCGAGATCGGGAAAACCTACCAGCACGAGGGCACGGTAGAAATCTGTAGTTCAGGTTTTCACGCCTGCGAATATCCGCTTGATGTCTTTGCTTCCTACGAGCCAGCTAGTAACAGGTTTGCCGAGGTTGAGGTATCCGGCGATATCGCCTATAGCGCGCAGGGTGACGAACTTGTCAGTAGCGCCATCACTATCAAGACGGAACTCTCATTTCACCAAATGGTTGATCGCGCCGTCGAGTGGATAGCAAGTAAAATTGATAAGTCCGCAGGACAGGTGACCATTGAAGGCGACCAGTCAGTCGCCACCAATGCTGGAGATAAATCAACTGCCACCAATATCGGCTACCGGTCAGCGGCGGATGTTAGCGGCTTCGGATCGATTGCCGCGTCTCTTGGTGTGGGAGGTAAAGCTAAAGCCATTGAGACGAGCGCAATCGTACTCTGCCATCGCAATATTCTGGGCGACATTATCCACATCCGCGCCAGCAAGGTGGGTGATAACGGCGTGAAACCGGATACCTGGTATGTGCTTAATGCAAACGGCGAGTTTGAAGAGGCCGATGATTAAGCACCCCAAAAAGTGAAACACAAAAGGAAGCCAACCATGTTTAAGACGTTCTGGACACTGAAGATTATCAACGTGCTGTTCATTATTTCAGGCGTTGCCTGTCTGTCACTGGCCCTTGCATCGTTCAGCGGTACAGCAGCGCCCTATATGCAAGTCACCGACGGTATATTGGCATTACTGACACTGCTCGGCGTCCGGCTGACGCTTGAATGTATTGCCGTGCAATTTGTACAGGCCGAAACACTAAAGAAGATTCTCAGTAAACTCGAAAATAAGGACATAAATCATGAATAGCATTATTTGTAGCGACAGTATACGGAATATGGTTCTGTTTGATGATGCTTCATCAAAACCATTCCCAACCGCCGCCGACGAAATTATGTCGCTCAAGGTGAATTGGCAAAATGGAAGGCACTGGCTGAAGGTCAGTAATGGCTTTTAAAAGAGGGTAATTCATTCAAACGGTCAATTATTAATATCTACAAAAAAGGTTTGAAAAATAAATCCCCATCAACTGAAATTATTATCGACATTATCGTAGACACTTATGCGGCATTGGGATGTCAGGGGGATAGCCATGAGCAGGTACTATAATCAGACACGCGTTGTGCATAATGGCCTCGAGAAATGGGAATCAATTTACAACGTTCTTACTGTTTCTCATATTGATAAAAGTCTTATCATTATTGAATCTAGCGAGATGGGCGTTGCGCACGTTAAATTTGAACTCACCAATGAGCAACGCGACGAGTTAGTAGAAATCCTCGCGCTGGCATAGCTGCAAGCCATAAATAAGCCAGACATTCATATGCGCAAAATACTCAGGCGTAGGAAATTTTGTCTTTACGGCGGACCTTACCACGGAGCTACTATTATGCTGTATTCCGAAAACACATTAATTTTCACGGCAAAAGGCCAGCACGTAAGATACAAAGGCACTCACCCCGATTTATATTGGGAGGCGATGCGTGTCGGCTAGAAAAGTATTTACCCCACGCCCTTATCAGGCACGGATGGTGACACATATCCTCACGCATCCGCGCTGCAATATCTGGGCAGGTATGGGTAAGACCGTCGCGACATTAACGGCGCTGGACACGTTATTCAAATCAGGCAGCGAAACGCAACCGGCATTGGTGCTGGCCCCACTGCGTGTTGCGACGTCCACCTGGCCGGATGAGGCGCTGAAATGGACGCATCTGCGTGGCCTCGTGGTGCAGCCCATCACAGGCTCACCAAAACAGCGACAGGAGGCGCTGGCGAACAGCAACGCCAATGTATTTACCACCAACTACGAAAACGTGCTGTGGCTGGTTGAGACGCTGCGAGGGCGCTGACCGTTCAGCACCGTTATAGCCGACGAGAGCACCCGGTTCAAGTCTTTCCGGCTGAACTCCGGTGGAAAGCGAGCGGAGGCGCTGGCGAAGATCGCCCATAAATACGTTGACCGCTGAGTCAAGCTGACCGGCACCCCCGCCCCTAACGGCTTAATCGACCTGTGGAGGCAGGCGTGGTTTGTGGACCAGGGCAAGAAGCTTGGACGCACGTTCGGTTCGTTTGAAAGCCGCTGGTTCAGGAAACTACAGTTCCCCGACCAGCCGTTCTCAAAGCTGATACCGCTGGAGTACGCGCAAGAGCAGATACACGCTGGCCGAGTTCACGCTATCGCTCAACCCCGCCGACTGGTTCGACATCGACCTGCCTATCCACAACACCATTAACGTCACCCTGCCGCCAAAAGCCTGCAAGCAGTACGAGGAGATGGAGCAGGAGATGTTCCTCGAACTGGAAGATATCGGCATCGAAGCACCCAACGTCACTGCCCGCACCATGAAGTGCCTGCAGCTTGCCAGTGTTGCTGTGTATACCGATGACAGCGGCGGGTGGCTGAACGTACATGATGTAAAGCTAAAAGCGCTGGAAAGTATCATCAGCGAGTCCGGCGGTACACCTGTGCTGGTACGCCTATCACTGGAAGCACGACCTTGAGCGTCTGCTTAACGCCTTTTCCGATGTCCTTCATCTGGACGCCAATCCGCAGACCATCAGCGACTGGAACGCCGGATGGATACCGCTACTGTTCGAGCACCCTGCCAGCGCCGGGCACGGGCTGAACCTTCAGGACGGCGGTAATGGTGGTGTTTTTCTCGCACTGATGGGGACTTGAGCAGTACCAGCAGATTATCGAGCGCATCAGCCCTACCCGGCAGGCACAGGCAGGGCACCCGCGCCCGGTATTCATCCACCACATTGTCGCTACCGATACCGTCGATGAACTGGTCATGGAGCGGCGCGACTCAAAGCGTCAGGTGCAGGACATTTTATTAGAGGCGATGAAGCGGAAAAAACATCGCCGATAAATACAGTCAGGATAAGAGAGAATGAGCGAGCTATTTCTTGAAAAAGAAGAAGTCATTAAATTGACCAAATATAAGTACAGTGCGTACTAGAAAAAATGGTTAGCTAAACACAAAATTCCCTTTTGGGAAGATAGAGAAGGAAATTCTATTATCATGCGCGCGTATTTTTTGAATACTGAAAACAGTAGCGCTATCAAAGAAGATAAACCTAATTTTGTAGCGCTTTAAATGGGCCGGAAACGACTTAACCCTGAGCATAACAAACTACCTAATAGAGTTTACACTAACGGCTACAGTTATGTCTGGAAACCAACATCAAGCTAATCAATCACGCTGACGCTAATCAAAGATGGCATTGCCGCTGTCTGGAAAAAATATGAGGAAGTTGTTAATCAGGCACGTAAACCGATTACCTTTAGCCAACTATGGGAAAAGTTTATTGGTAGCACGTATTTCATTGAGCTAAAACCACGCACCCAACAAGATTACATGCAGCACCAGAAAAAACTATTTGCCATATTCGGAGAGATGAAGGCCGACGGCATTAAACCGGAGCATGTCCGGGAGTTTATGGATAAGCGTGGACTACAGAGTAAAACGCAAGCGACCCACGAAATGGCGAGCATGTCTCGCGTTTACCGATGGGGCTATGAGAGAGGCTATGTTAAAGGCAACCCCTGTGCCGGCGTTATGAAGTTTAAAGCCGTCAAGCGTGACCGGTACATTACGGATGAGGAATATCTTGCCATTTATCAAGCTGCTGACGATATAGTCAAAGTTGCTATGGAGATAGCATACCTTTACGCCGCTCGATTATCTGATGTACTTGGGATGAAGTGGCAACAAATCACTGAGCAAGGGATTTTTATTCAGCAGGGAAAGACTGGAATTAAGCAAATCAAAGCCTGGACGCCAAGGCTTCAAGCTGCGATAGATCATGCCAAAGGCTTTTCCACACCAGCAGATGTTACCTCCGCCGTCATCATGGGACAGCATAATCGGCACTACAGCAAACGTGGATTCAGTAACCGATGGATGGAAGCGCGTTCAAAAGCAGCTGCCCAACTTGGCTACGATCTTGACTGTACATTTTATGATTTGAAAGCTAAGGGGATTTCGGATTACAAAGGGAGTACAAAAGATAAGCAACTATTTAGCGGGCATAAATCAGAAAGTCAGGTTTTGGTGTACAACAGAAAGGTTAAAATATCGCCTACTCTTGATATCCCTTCGCTACCTAAGAGCGAAAAATATACTAAGTAAATATACCAAGATAATACCAACACCGATTTCTAGCCTATCTGATATTTCACATAAACTATTGATAAATATGGCAGAGGAGGTGAGATTCGAACTCACGAAAAGTTGCCCTTCGCCGGTTTTCAAGACCGAAGTAAAATATTTTATTTTCAATAAGTTATAGTCATCGCTTGGTATACAAATTCCTTTTAACTCACTTGAATATCAAAAACTTACAATAATCAAAAAGTGAATATACCAAGCATTTTGCCACACCCGCACCCACATTTGACGAAGGAAATTCCATGCTCTATAGTCGCTTAGCATCTGCAAATTCAGGTGCCGGGAGGCTTTGTTGAATAAATCAGAACTTGTGACTACGCCCCCCTAGCAGATCGATTGTGATGCGATCCGGATGCTGTTCGGCATTCCTAACAGCGTCATTTTGTTAAGCGCTTTGACCATCGCCATTGCCTCACCTACCTGCGCATCATAGTCACGCAGACTTAGATGATCGCCCATAAGCGTTTTGAACCGGAATATAGCTGTTTCAGCCACTGAGCGTCGATGATAGCCCACTTGCTTTTTCCATACATCGTTACTGCCGCTTAGACGCTGATTCGCAACGGCGTAGTTACGCTCATGGTATCGGTCTGGCCAATATTGTGCCCCACCTCGTGGAGGAATAAGAGGCCTTATTTTCTTCCTCAGCAGAGCATCATGACAGTATCGGGTATCGTAAGCGCCATCAGCCGACGCTTCCCTGATTTTCCGGTGGGTCTGGTTTATCAGAGCTGGTAGGGCCTGAGCATCCGTCGTACCGCTGAGCGATAAGTCAGCACAGATAATCTCATGCGTTACACTGTCTGCGGCCATATGCAGCTTACGCCACACCCTCCGTCTGTCGGCACCATGCTGCCGGACTTTCCATTCGCCTTCGCCAAAGACCTTCAGGCCGGTTCCGTCAATGACTAGAGGTGAGATTTCACCACGGGTCGGCGTTTTTATGCTGATTTTAACTGTCTTTGCTCGCTTGCTGAGCAGCGAGTAGTCTGGGCATCTTAGCGGCAGCCCCATCAGTTTAAAAATGGCGTCAACGAAGCCCTGTAAAGCCCTTAACGAAAGGCCAAACACGCGTTTCATCATCAGAACAGTGGTGATAGCCATATCTGCGTAGTGAAGCGGCTGGCCACGCTGTTCAGGCGTTGTTTTTTCCGTCCATGCAACAATTGCCGACTCATCCAGCCATATCGTCAGAGCCCCGCGCTGCTTGAGAGCTTTGTTGTAAGTGGACCAGTTGGTTATTTTAAACTTTTGCTTTGCCATGGAGTGCAGATGTTGAAATGACGGTAGTGATCTGAGCAGACGATCACCTAAAAGTTATATTTATTTAACAAAGCCCGCCTGAGGGTGAAATAATTTCGTTGAGCGGCGTCAGTAAGTCTGGTGCGGGTTGCATCATCCATGCGGGCGGCGGGGCTACCGGTTGGCACTGCTGGGCAGGTGGCGTTGATCTGCAACCAACGACGACCGTCAGCCACATCGCGCTCAAGCTGCGCAATACGTTTTTTTATCATTTCCAAGCTCTCGCGTGTGTTGCAAATCCAGCGTGGCGATGGTCTGTATCTGGCGGCTTAACTGCTCAATCTCCGCCTGACGGAACTCCGCTTCGAGTTCAACTTGCCTTAATGTCTCTTCCGCACCTTTATATTGGATACGGTAGAAGAGCGCCACCACGGCCAGAAATACCAGCAATGCAGTCATGGCAAGAGGTAATTTCCAGTACATTAATCTTGTCCTTTAAGGCACAACTGACGCTCGGCTTCCCGGCACTTCGTGAGGCCGGGGTACTTGCCCCCGTTGTTGAATTCTGTCAAACGCTCACACATCTCACGCCATTTTCCCCGCCGCGCCAGTTTATGAAGTGTCGTTTCATGGCGCTGGCCGTCCTTCCCTTTGTACGTACGCAAGCCGTAGCAGCCCGTGGTGAACGCGGCTAAGTCATCGCGCTGAAAGTGTCGTCCGACATCTCGTGACCCAGGAAATACGTGTTGATGCAGTGCTCTGCATCCAGAATATTGCGCTGCCAGTCTGCTGCTATCTGCTGGTCTGTTTTGTAAGTGCCGGGCTTAACGCCGTGGGTATTGCCAATGCCATCGGTAAGTCGATCGGCAGGGCAACGGTACGGCTCCCGGAGACAACCTTCCGCATTGCCGATAAGCTTAAGTCCCTCGATATTGGTACGCACCTGTCCATGTGAAACAACCAACGCAATAATGGCGGTGACGGCACACATCGGGGCGGCAGCGTGTTTAATGCTCATCGTGCTTCGTCCTAAAACGGTATTCCTTGTGCCGGTAAACCCAGTTCAGCAGGAAAGTAGCCAGCGTACAGGCGATATCGGTAATCAACGCCCATTCACTGAGCGAGAATGCACCCAGCAGGCACGTGACAAGGGCCCAGCTGTAGGCAGAGCCGGTAGTAAATTTTTCTATTGGAGTTATTCAGATTATTGGAGTTATTGCGCCACCTCGTCCGGGAGTGGCTATCGGTCAGAAAAAAAGGCCACGCCGGAGCGTAGCCTTGAGATTATTTTGGAGGGTGAAGCACCTATACAAAAGTATGGATGCCACGTCTTTAATTTTAAGCTATCTTGCCCACTATATATTTTTCTTGAAAGAAACGGTCATTTGACCTCCCCTCTTACGTTTCCGCTGCCTACGGAATCGAGGGGACATATTTTTATCAAAAAATGCGAATAAGAATAATATCTACTTTTTTATCTTATAACAAAAAGCCTCAGCATTAACCGAGGCTTTATCGCACATCTGTGCAAAACTGATACGGACTGGACAACAATCAGATGTGCGACTCAATAATTTTATTCAGAAATCAGTAGCTGTCAATAGCAAAAAGCCCCAACCACAAGAGGGAGTTGAGGCTTCATGTCCTGCGCACTTTTGCCGCAGCATGCAACGATTATGTGTTATAACGTTATAACAGTCAAGCGTTTCACTGATCTTTTGATCAGTTGTTTAGCCTCACGCTGTCAATGCCGCTGTAAGAAGTGCTGGATATCCGCTTGTTGCCATCGTGCTAATGTATTTTTCAGAAAAACATTGTGAAATTTATTAGTTTCATCAAGCAACTGTTTCATTTCTGATACCACGGCATCCGCATGAACCAGCCGGACAGCCTGCTTTTAGCGTCGCACATGACCTCTTTCAGCACATTAGTGAAACTGTAAATGCCGCTGGCACTCTTCCGCGATGATCGGAATATGGCTCACGCTAAAATGTTGTGGGGAAGAGACACCTGCCGCATAACGCAGTGCATGCCAGATAGCATTGCTCCATGAGCGCTCAAATCGGAAGCCGTTCGATATGCCCCAGATGAGCCGAGCAAGATGAGGTGTATCGTCAGCGGTTAGTAGCTCTCGTGCTTCGGGCTTATGAGTGAGGTGCTCATACTTACCAGTCTTGCGGATTGTTGGTAGTACATCATCGAATACCCAATCTTGAAATTGTTTTGCTTCAGGCTTATTGCTGCGGAAAATTAGACGATAAAGATTAGGTTCATTAACATAATTAAGCTCTTGCATGTCGCCGTCCGTGGGGGTTACAAGTTTTGTAACCCCTTTTTTATTCATCTGAAAACGTGAATGACTGGCAACAGTGATAGATAAAATCTCACACACATCCTTGAGGCATAACCAAAGTTCATTATCAATTATGTGGATGCGAATATCATGAGTTTCCTAAAAAGAATATGAGATAGGTTTGACGAATAAATAAGCCATGGTTGACCTCCTTAGAAGTTTCAGTAAAGGCCACCATTTAGTAATTGGTGACCAGGTGTCAACTGGAGTCTTCTAAGACACTCCGGGCATATTCCCCTTTCGGGTATTGTATTACGCCTCTCCACCCGGCCTTCGGATGTGTTTACACCGTTTTACGGGATAAAAAAGCCGCAAAGCTATCGGGTGCGGATGACCGCTTAGAAGTTACAGTGCGGTTAGCCTACGATAGGTTTTGCGGGCTTGTCAAACCAAACTTGCAAAATTTTGCAGATTGACGGTCAGATCGCTTACAACTTGGCTTAAAACAGGAGGATTTCCCATGGACCAACCAAGTTGCATTTGATACATTGCAAGCGTCAGAAGAGCTTCAGACAGCCGGGCTTAACCAGTGAGCAAGCCAAGGCGATTTCCCTAGTCGTACGTAAGTCTCACGAAGTGGCGGATGTAGCGACTAAGACCGATATCGTTGAAGTAAAGCACGAAATTGCCGAAGTAAACCGAAATGTCGCCGATGTCCGTAAAGATTTAACATTTCAGATAACTGACGTCCGCAAGGATATGGAAATAGTCCGCAAAGATTTGCAGCTTGGAATGGCAGGTCACGATGCTTTCCCCCTGTAATACGCCACGACGATATCGTTGCCCAGCGGGTCGAAGACCTTCAGCCGCCCTCGCCCGGTCAACTATCTCCCCGTCCTCATCGGACAGCATGGGTCGATATCGCTGCTTGCCGTGACAATGGGCCATGCAGCCTTGTACTCGGTGCCAATACGTGAGCCGCTCCAATGTCCCCATGCGCTTAACAGGTATCGAATATCTTTCATGCTGCCCCCCGCAATATTCATCAATCACCACCACACACTTACCACCCTTGACACCGCCGTTGTCGTCAATCTTCTTGACGGTCATCACCCGCACCTGTCCGTCGTCGTTCCAGATACCCGCTTTGGTTAGCACATCAAATACCCCTTTACTGTAATTATCGACATCTCTCATGCGTTTATCCAGGAGATAGAGATTCATCAGCACCGAAACCTCACCGCAGAATAACTGGCTCAGCGACATCACCGGCGTTTTCAGCTCCTTCGCCATACGCTTGAGGCTGCCGGAAATATGCGCGACGGCAAGGTCATTACGCTCTGCTCGTGGCTTCTCAATCAGACCCAGATAATCGACCATAATCAGCGATAACGCAGGGTGGGTAAGCTTGTGCCGGTAAGAAATGGCTCGTATCTGCTCGATGGTCAGTGATGATGCATCCACGACCCAAACATCAAGCCCCTGTAAGCGGCGAAGTCCCTGAGATACTCTTGCCCAACCTCCGTCATCCATCCGGCAAGGCTTGCGTAGCGTCGAAACCGGGAGATGACTGGCTCCCGCCAATGAGCGCTCGATAACCTGCATCGCATCCATTTCCATCGAGAAAATCAAAACACCCTTGCGTTCGATTTCAGTTATCGCACCGTTCTCCGTGTCAATCTGGCGTGTGGTATGCTGTGCTGCAACACCCTCCGCCACCTTCAAGGCAAATTCAATCTTTCCCATGCCGGGACGGGCGGCAACAATCACCGGGTCCACCGGATTGATACCACCAAGAATGTCATCCAATTCCTCAATGCCCGTTTTCAATGAGTCCGAGGCTTCCCCATTCTTCAGGCAATTTTCCAAAAGCGCGGTGTAGGGGGCTATCAGCTCGTCGATATGCATCAGGCGGACTTCGTCGGCGGGGCAGTCGATATCACGCAGGGAGGCTAACACCTGCCCCATCACTGCCAACGCACGTTCATGGTTCGGGGACTGGCGTACCTGCTCCAGTCCATCGCCCAACAACGCCGTGAAGCGCCGCACACGCTGATAGTCTGCCAGTACCCGCGCATACCCCTTGAGATTCGCTGCGCTGGGACACTTCTTCGCCGTTTCCATCACCGCGCCAAAGTTGCCGCTCCCATCGCCTCACCCACCATCAGCCTGTCAATCAAGCCACGGGTTTTCGCCTGCCGCCGAATTTCGCGGAACGTCTCACGGTACAGGCTGGCGGTGAAAGCGTCGTCATCCAGCGTAGCGAGGACATCCGCCGCATCAGGCGTGTAACCGCCTAGCAGCAGACCACCGATGACGCTGGCTTCGATTTCCTGATCTGTCACAGCGTGCCCTCCCTGATTTTCGTCAGTGTGTTGCGTTGCAGCAGGTAATCAAAATTTGCCACCCAGCTACGATCATTTTCACCAAAGTGAAACGGTCTGGCAGCAGCCATAAACGCCAAAACGTAGGCACGAAAGCCGTCCAGATTCGGTGTCGCAAGGGAGCCTACCAACAACTTTCTTTCTTGCGTACCGCGACATCGGAACGGTCGTAAAGCGAGCAGTCGAGATAGCAGCGAAGAAGTGCCGCTAACAGAGTGGCGCGTTGAAATTCTGCACCGGCGGACAGCAACTGCACAACCAAGAAATCACCATAGATTCTGAGCATCGTGTTCAGGATAGTCAGAAGTGATCGATAGTAATGCCGGGTAAACCGTCCTATTCGCCCGCAATCAGGCGATAACAATCCAAACCGTCCCGCGCCGCCAACAACGTACGCAGACCTTGTTCAGCCGTCAACCAGCTGACGAAGAAGTCGACATCAATCTACTCATCGGGGTTGAAGTTCCACACCTTGGTCCGGATTTGCGACTTCGGTGACCACGCGCCGCGCGTCAGCCAGCGGCCTTTGTCATCGCAAATGTCGATGGTTTCTCCCGGCTGGGCTTTCCCTTCCAACCGGCTAATCGCACCAGAGAAGACCCAGGGATGGAGTCGCAGGAGCGATTTCTCACGGTCGCGCGCCAGAAATAGACGTTTTGTCATCATAAAAGTATGCTAAACCCTAGCCAAAGAGCGCCATTTTGCGAATAAGCGCGCTGAAAAGCAACTTACGCCGTTCGGCAGGAGGAAACAATGACGATGATATGTACGGCAGCCTGGGTCCATGGGCAGGTGCAGGGTGTCGGCTTTCGCTACGCCACTCAACATCAAGCAAAGCTTCAGGGATTGAGCGGCTATGTCCGCAATCAGGATGACGGCAGCGTCGAAGTTGTGGCCTGCGGCGAAAGTGCCAAGGTGGAAAAACTGCTGGACTGGCTACGCCAGGGTGGATAAAGTGCCTACTGAACCGCGCAACGGTAGCGTCGGGGATTTCAACGGTTTTACCATCCGCTATTAACGCCGTCAGCGCTTCCAGGCAGGAGTCGCTGTGCGCACGGTGCTCTGGGTTGATGCGCCATTAGCTGCGCCACGGTTATGGACTGCGGTACAACTTCCCGCTTAACGCCAGCGTTTATGGCCGCGGTGCATCTGCCGGCTTAGCGCCAACAGTTATGGAGCGTGGTGCCACTGCCCGTTTAGCGCCAGCGGTCGTGGACTTCGGCTTCGGCGCCGCAACTTTTAGCGGCTACAGACATTTAACCGGTTTGGGCAGACCGGCAATTTTCGTTGCCTGTTTGGCAGGACCCTCGGGAAACAAACGGAAAAGGTAACGGCTGTTGCCTTTTTCTTCACCGTAGGCCTGCGCCATGGCCTTCACCAGCATCCGCACCGCTGGCGACGTATTGTACTGTAGATAAAATGCGCGCACGAAATGGATCACCTGCCAGTGGGCTTCGCTAAGGGTGATACCTTCGCGGCGGGCAATTTCTCCGGCCAACGCTTCGGACCAGTCCTGCAGGTGGGTCAAATACCCCTGCGCATCGGTACTGATTTCTGTGCCGTTAAACTCCATCGATTCCTGTCCGGCTCATTGATTATCGAATAAAGAGAGGATAGCAAATCTGCCGTGCAGAAAACACCAGGCCTCGCCTGGGAACGCGACGGCATAATGTGCGAATGCCGACGCGGCCGCGAACGGGGCCTGGAAGAGGACGGGGTAGGTTAGCTGCTGCGCATACCGCCGAAGATGCTTAGCAGGCTGACGAAAATGTTGTACAGCGATACGTAAAGACTGACGGTGGCACGAATATAGTTGGTCTCTCCACCGTGGATGATATTGCTGGTTTCCCACAGAATCGCGCCGGAGGAGAACAGAATAAACATCACGCTTATAGCCAGCGACAAGGCCGGGATATGCAGGAAAAAATTAGCGACAACCGCGACCAGCAGTACCACGAAGCCGGCCATCATCATTCCCGACAAGAAAGACATATCCTTGCGGGTGGTGAGGACATACGCCGAGCAGCAAAAGAACACCACCGCCGTGCCCCCCAGCGCCAGCATGATGACGTCCCCCGCGCCGGACGCCAGCAGCATGCTCAGCAGCGGCCCCAGCGTATAGCCCATAAAACCGGTCAGGGCAAAAGTAGCGAGGATCCCAGCAGGACTGTTGGCGAGCCGGTGGGTTAGGAACAGAAGTCCGTAAAAGCCGGCCAGCATCAGAATCAAACCAGGCGCCGGTAGCCGCAACAGGGTGCTCGCGGTGGCGGTCAGTGCGGAAAATGCCAGCGTAAGCGACAGCAGGAAATAGGTATTGCACAGCACCTTGTGGGTGCTCAAGAGCGAATGCCTGCGCGAGGACGTCGCAATCAAACGATCCATAATTTGCCTCTCATCATGAAGGTGTGTCAGTAATATTTCATGCAAGATTAATGGTTTGCCGCCGTTGCGCCTATGGCTTTTACCCATCTTTACGCACCTAAGCCGGCGCTGGCGGAAAAAAGAAGGTGGCGAAGAGACTAATGACGATTTTTCAGTCAATTAGAGCAAACGCTCTTTACAACCGGATCGACTCTGTTTATAGTTCGCCTCGTTGCGGAGGAGTGGCCGAGTGGTTGAAGGCACCGGTCTTGAAAACCGGCGAAGGGCGACCTTTCGTGAGTTCGAATCTCACCTCCTCCGCCATATTTATCAACAACTTAGTTGGTAACCCAGACAAGCAAAAAATTGGTATTGGTATATTTTAACTATTAGGCAGAGAAGTAATGTCAAGACTAGGTGATAATTTAACCTTTCTGTCATACACCAAAATTTGACTCTCTGATTTATGCCCACTAAAATAGAGCCTTATCTTTTATACTTCCGCTGTAGTCTGAAATTCCCTTAGCTTTCAAATCATGAAGCGTAAAATCAAGTTCGTAGCCAAGCTGACCCGATGCTTTGGAACGTGCTTCCATCCAGCGATTGCTGAACCCTCGCTTGCTATAATGGCCTTTATGCTGGCCCATAATGACTGGGGTATCGGTTTGCTTAGAAGTGAAAACGGATCTAGCTAGTTCTATGGCTTCCCGTAGTCTTGGCGTCCAAACCTTAATTTGTTTGATCCCCGTTTCCCTCTGCTGAATAAATATTCCTTTTTCGGTAACTTGTTGCCACTTCATGTCAAGTACATCGGATAATCTGGCAGCACATAGATACGCTATCTCCATGGCAGCTTTGACCACCTTATCAGCGGCTTGATAAATAGCAAGATACTCATCATCGGTAATATAGCGATCTCTCTTGACTGCTTTAAACTTCATTACGCCAGCACAAGGATTACTTTTAACATACCCACGCTCATAGCCCCAGCGGTAGACTCTGGACATGCTTTCCATCTCATAATTCGCCTGTGTTTTGCTCTGCAAACCACGCTTATCCATGAATGTTCTCACGTGCTCTGGCTTAATACTGTTCACGCTGACCTTACCAAAAACAGCGAGCAGTTTCTTCTGGTGCTGTAGATAATCTTTTTGGGTTCGGGGCTTAAGTTCAGAAAAATAGGCGCTATCAAGAAAATAAGTCCACAGTTGAGCAAATGTTAATGTGATGAATAATTCAGCCATTAATCTTTCATAGTTGGCCCATACCTGCGTAATCGTCGTTTCTTTTATTTTACCTAAGCCCATTGTTTTTGTAGAGCCATGAGGTTTGAATACGTAGCTGTAGCCATTAGACCTTACGCACTTGGGTAGCTTATTATCCTCTGGATTAATTCGACGTCTTCCCATCTAAATCACTCCAAAATTGGCTTTGTTGAATAAATCAGAACTTGTGACTACGCCCCCCCTAGCAGATCGATTGTTATGCGATCCGGATGCTGTTCGGCATTCCTAACAGCGTCAGTTTGTGGAAAATAAAAATCAGTTGGCCAGCGCGTGCCGCGGCTACAAAGATATCAATATGCTAGCGCTGCAGCTGCTGGCGCCAGAGGGGATTCTGCTCAGGTCTGATGTCTACCGATTTGTTTCAGAAAATCCTGGCGGATGCGGCGCTCGATGCCGGCCGCGAGATTCAGTTTATTGAACAGTTTCGCCAGGCCGCCGATCACCCCATTGCCGGCGCCTACCCGAAGGGCTGTATTTGAAAGGTTTTGCCTGTCGGGCTAGTTAAATTGTGTTCTGTCACCTTGAATTCCCCAGGGCCTCCCCCATATTAAGTGTAAGGCATACTTTTCATTGGAGTTCTTATGATTGCCAGCAAATTTGGCATAGGGCAGCAGGTCCGGCATAAACTGCTGGGGTACCTGGGGGTCATTATCGATGTGGATCCGGAATACTCCCTGGAGAAGCCTTCGCTAGACGATATCGCGGCTGACGATAGCCTGCGTACGGCCCCGTGGTATCATGTGGTCATGGAAGATGAAGAGGGAAAACCGGTGCATATCTATCTGGCGGAAGCGCAGCTGGGTTATGAATCTTTCCCCGTCCATCCCGAACAGCCGACACTGGATGAATTGGCTGAGTCCATCCGATTACAGCTTCAGGCGCCGCGCCTGAGAAATTAACCGGAGGGCTGCGCCAGCGCGTAGCCTGTTCTCCCCTCACTGACTCACCCAGGCGCCGGCGCCAACTGTCCGCCGGATGGCAATACATCTCCAACACCGCGGTTACCCCTTGGGGCGGTATGTCAGCCTCAGGTTTCACTTGACAGCAGTGCTCAGCGGTCCAGGCCAAGACGCGGGATTTCAATTTTCGGACAGCGATCCAGCACCACTTTCATACCCACATTTTTCGCCAGCACAGCCGCCTGTTCATTGACAATGCCTAATTGCAGCCCCGCACACCGGCATCAATGGCAATCGCTTCCTGCGTTAGATCGTACACCGCCTCAGCGCGTCGAAAGACATCCACCATATCGATTTTGGCGGGGATCTCGGCCAAAGAGCCGTAAACGGTCTGCCCTAGAATGGTTTTTCCTGCCAGAGCCGGATTCACCGGGAAGACCTGATAGCCCCCTGGCCAATAAATAGGCCATAACGCCGTGGCTGGGCCGGGCCAGATTATCGCTGGCGCCTACCAGGGCGATGGTTTTCACAGTCTGAAGAATGTCGCTGATTTCAGCGTCTGTTATGACGGTTCTCCGCGGGGAAAAGGTATTTTAAGTATATACCACCCGGTAAAAAATCTCTTTCCTAAGTGAAAATCAATAATATCAAAATAAAAATAAGTATGACTAAATGATACAAAATTATTATTATTGGCATGTAGACATAGTGAATTATTCTGCTTACGTTCTGATAAGGTGAGATAATGAATTTCCTGCGCGTCCTGGTTATAAGTTTAGGCATCTTAACCGGGTTTCCCGTGATGGCGACAACGCTGCAACTCCCTGAAGAACTTGAACTATTAATCGTCGATGGTAAAACGCTGGGGAGCGTTCTACTGCGTGGCGCCAGCAGCCTGGAATTGAAGCAAGGCCATCACCAGATGGTTTTTACCCTGGTCCAACCCCCATCAAACGGTAAAGGCACGATAACGCCGTCCTGTAGCGCGCTCTACATCGTCATCGGTTTTAGCACGGGCGAAGCGCGGCGGCTTAAATTCGTGTTGCCAACGCTTGCCAGTCGCGCAGAAGGCGAACGTTTTTGCCATCAGCCGCTGATAAGCCTCCAGGATCAAGACCAGAAACCGCTACCGGTCAGCGTTAGCCGGCTCGATGCGGACAAGAACGGTTTACTGTCCGCGCTGGAGCAATACAATCGCCGTTATGGACCTACGGTGCCGGCGCCGCGACCCGTGAAATCCGCCGTCAATCCTCCCCCGCTTACCGGCTCAACCAGCGGACACGCGGAACAAATGCTGCGCTTCTGGTTCTTGCAGGCCGACATGGCTAGCCGGGAGCGGTTTCTCGCCTGGGTCCGCCAGCGAGACTCAGCCTCCTCACTGGAGACAAAATAAACAGTGCTATTTTACCGAATTGCCGGTTTGTCTCTTTGCAGTGAAACAGGGTTTCAGTAGTCTATAGCCAGACCGTCTGACTTAAGGAACTGGACATGGAATCAACCACCCGCACCATCGCCGCACGTAAACATATCGCGTTGGTGGCGCACGATCACTGTAAACAATCTCTGCTTGACTGGGTGGAGACCAACAAAGCGCCGCTTTCGGAGCATGTGTTATATGCTACCGGGACTACCGGCAACCTGATGCAGCTAAAAACCGATCTTCCGGTCAACAGCATGCTCAGCGGCCCCATGGGAGGGGATCAACAGGTTGGCACCCTGATTTCCGAAGGCAAAATCGATATGATGATTTTCTTTTGGGATCCGCTTAATGCGGTTCCACACGACCCCGATGTCAAAGCGCTGCTGCGTTTGGTAACGGTCTGGAATATCCTGGTGGCCACCGATCGTTCCACCGCCGATTTTTTGATAAGCTCGCCGCTTTTCCATCAGGAGGTGGCGATCGTCATCCCCGATTATCAACGTTACCTGGCAGAACGCCTGCCGTCCTAGGGTACCAAAGCCGCGTCCCTAACCGCAGGCGGCGCATTGGCCGGCGCGTACCGAGCGGTGAGTCACCCGCCTTAGGGTTTTTTCGCCCGCGGTACGCCCTGATCCACCAGTTCCTCGATGAATACCGACGGGTTTGCCTTATCCGTCAGAAGCCATACCTGCTCTTTGGCGCGAGTAAGCGCCACATACAGCAGGCGGCGCTCTTCCGCATCAGGGTAATCTTCCGGCCGGGGAAGAAGAACCTGTTCGATAATCGATTCTCGCGCAGGGGCCGGAAAGCCATCGCGCCCGTCGTTGACGCCAACGATAATCACATACTCCGCCTGTTGGCCTTTGCTGGCATGGATGGTCATAAAATCAATGTGCAGATGAGGCCAGCGCGTTGCCGCCTTCGCCAGCAGCGCCGGGCGTAGATGGTGATAACGTGCCAGCACCAGAATGCGCTGCGTCGGCGTAACAAAGCCGCTGAGTTTATCAAGTAACGCATCCAGCTGATCCTCCGGCAGGATCTGCACTGCCTTTTTGCCACCACGCGTTAGGCTGTTAAGCGGTTTGGCCAGCTGAAACGGATTTTGCTGCACAAACCGGTTGGCCACTTTACCAATACGTTGATTAAAGCGATAGGTGGTATCCAGAGCCAACGGCTCGCCGCCGCCGAAATTCGCGCCAAACGCGGTGATCAAGGTAAGCTCCGCCCCGCTGAAGCGATAAATCGCCTGCCAGTCGTCCCCAACGGCAAACAATGAGGTAGCGCTGTTTTGTTGGCACAGCGCTGTGATAAGCCTGGCGCGCTGGGGTGAGATGTCCTGAAACTCATCCACCAGTATATGTTTCCACGGGCTCACGAAGCGGCCTTTTTGCAGAATATCCACCGCCTGATGGATAAGACCGTCAAAGTCCACCGAACCCTCTTCTTTTAACGCCTGTTTCCAGGCTTTCAACAGCGGCGCAAGCAACCGGATGCGTTTTTGGAAGTGCTCGCGAAGCTCATCGGGCGCCGCGTCTACCATGTCGGCCTGACTGCCGCCATGGGATCGAATCAGCCCGACCCAGCGTTCCAGCCGTCCCGCCAGGCGATGAGCCAGTTTATCATTCTGCCAAAAGTCGCCCTCCGGCACTTCCCAGTCCAATTCCTCGCTGATCCACTGCCGCCATCCCTTGGCCTGCGCTTTTTTTTCGCGACATTGCTGCCGCCAATGATCAATCAGCAATTTACGCCGCGCCGCGCCATCGCTTTCAAGCTGGCTGACGGCAGGCGCCTTTTTATTGCCCTGACGGATAATCATCAACGCCAGCGCATGAAAGGTGCTCGCCTGAATCGAATCTACGTCCAGCCTCTGCCGCAAGCGTTCGTCCATTTCCTGCGCCGCCTGGCGTCCGAACGCCAGCAGCAGAATCTGCTCAGGCGTCGCCAGTTTGCGCCGCAGTAACCAGCCGGCGCGCGCAACCAGCAGTGAGGTTTTACCACTGCCGGCGCCGGCCAGCACCAGCAGCGACCGCTCGCCGTTTACCACCGCTCGGCTTTGTGCAAGATTAAGCGGCGAACTTTCCACCGCGTGAAAGAAATCCTCATGCTCGCGCAACATACGCGCCGTCCATTGCTGATTGCGCGCCTCCACCCGCTGTGCGCCTTCTTCCAACCATTCCCGGCACTGCTGCCAGGGTTCCCGGCAAGCGTCGAATGCCTCCAGCCGGGCGACGGGCAGCGGCAGCGCGTCAACAGCTTTTTTGACGCCCTCCTGCAAACGGACCAGATCCTGCTGTAACAACCAGCTGTCCTTATCGATAATTTGTTGAATTTTCGCCACTTGTTCATTCAACACGTCGGCGGCGATGGTGCTCATCTCCGAGCTCCAGTCCTGCCACGACTGCTGTAGGTGGCGATAGAACCGCTGCGTTTCCTGCCATTCGGTGCCGTGCAGGCGCACCACTTTCCCTTCGGGCAGCTCAAACTCCAGCTCCCCCCAGACAATGCCGCGGCGGCATTGAATGGCCAGGATCTGATTAAACGGGATCAGATAGTGATGTTTATCGCCGCTGACCTCAACGCCGGCATGCAGTAGCCGCACGCGGTTGTAGGGATGCTGCGCCAGACGTTTGCCGATTGAGGTAGATTTAAGTTCCATAAGCGTGCCAGGATTCCGAGAGGCGATGATGTCTGTCTTTAGTGTACCCGCTTTAAGATGTCCTGCTCCAGCCAGAAAAACAGAGTAGAATTCGCAAGGGGGATCAGAGACAATCGGCGCTAACGATTTTCTGCCCTTAACACCCAGAGCGCTATGCGAACGCTACTCAATATTATCAATTTCATTTTTGGCGGTTTCTTCACTACCCTGGCCTGGCTGCTGGCGACGTTACTCAGTATCGTGCTTATCATCAGTTGGCCATTCACCCGCGCCTGCTGGGAGATAACCAAATTGTCCTGGTGCCGTTCGGCAACACCGCGCTGCATGTAGATGAAATCTACCCCGAACGGCACAGCGGTCTTTTGAATACCGGCGGCACAGTGCTGAATGTCTTCTGGTTCCTGGTGTTCGGCTGGTGGCTCTGTCTGTCGCATATTCTGACCGGAATAGCGCAATGCTGCACGCTGATTAGCATCCCGTTGGGTATCGCCAATTTCAAACTGGCGCTCATTGCAGTCTGGCCCGTGGGCCGCAGGGTGGTGTCGGTCGAAGAGGCCGACAGGTTAAGGGCGGATTTTTGCGGCCCTGGTGGCTTAGCGCTCACGTTGACAATCCCGCTGACACTCGGCGTGGTAGCCGCCGCGCTAGCGAGTCTTGATGACAGGCTCACCGGCCGATTGCGCAATTTGCTGATTACGCTGGTGAGCTTTTTCATCGCCGCCGTTTCCATTGAGCTTCTGTTTCCCTATCCGTGGCTATTTGCCCTCGGCCTCGCCTGCTCGACCTGCGGTTTCATTTTGCTGGGCGCCCTCGGGCAGCGGTATGCCACGATCGCCTTTGGCGCCCTGCTGATTGCAGTATATACCATGTTGGGCGCCACCCTCTACCAAAGCTGGTATTTGCAGTCTTTGCTGCTGGCATGCGCTATCTGGTACAATGTGCTGACCCTCTTAGGCCATCTGATGTTCCCCATCAGTCCCCTGCAGGATGACCTGGCGCGCTGCTATCAGTCATTGGCCCGCTACCTCTCCGCCAAAGCCGGCTGTTTCGATCCGGACAGCGAGGAAAGCGACGATAGCATCCTCTGATAACGGTGGCAATGGCTAGCGGCCAACTGGTGGAGTCCCTCAATCAGGTCAAAGCCACGTTGCTGATGCGCCTGCGCGGTGACCGCGGCCAGCGTGGCACCCGACGTAGCCTGCACTATTATTTCGTCGCCCAAGATATCCATGAGCGTGCTAGCTCTGCGCACTCGCGCTATCAGCAACTCCGTGAAGAGCTGCGCTTCAGCGACGTGCTGTTCCGCTTTCAGCGCCTATAATGGATATGCAGGCCCGCGCCTGCGAGAACCTTGAGCAATCCATCCTGCTGCGCCGTCGATATCAGCACGATCCGCGATTCGAGCGGCTTTTTGGCCATCTCGATGCCGCTATCGCCCGCGCCAGAACGGCCGCACCTCTTGCAGCGCTGCACCCTTTACTGAATAACCTGTGGGCGATTGATGCCCAACTGGCCACCATCGAATCCGAGCAGGCCATGGCCCGCATGCCCGCCGAGGAGAACAATCTGTCGGACGATAATCTGACCGGTTGGCAGGATATCCGCACCCGCCTGCGGCTGAATCTGACGTCGGAATCCGCTCTGTTTCGCCATGCGGTGCGCATGGCGCTGATATTGTGCGCCGGCTACGCGTTCATCCGCTTGAGCGGCATGCACTATGGCTACTGGATAATAATGCTGATCAGTCTGTTCGTCTGCCAGCCAAACTATCAGGCGACCCGGCGCTGGGGTATTGATTGGCCTGCCGGTGCTGTATTTTGTGCCGTCCACCGAAGGGCAACTGGTGCTGATTGTGTTGAGCGGCAAACTGTTTTTTGCCTTCCGCAATAGCCAATATGCGCAGGCGACCCTGTTTATCACCCTGCTGGTGATGCTCTGTTTCAACCTACTCGGCCAGAGCTTCGAGGTCGCGGTGCCGCGTCTGTTCGATACCCTGGTAGGCTGCGCCATCGCCTGGACGGCGGTAAGTTTTATCTGGCCCGACTGGCGCTCTCGCCGCCTGACCGCCAATTGCCGTTATCTGGATGCCATATTGGTGCAATATCATCAGGGCAAAGATAACCGACTCGATTACCGTGTGGCGCGCCGGGACGCCCATAACTGCGATGCGGCGCAGGCGTCGGTAGTGTCGAACATGTCCGCTGAACGCCGCGCCGGCGGGGAGCTGATGGAAGGCGCCTTCCGCCTCCTGTGCCTGAGCTATACCTTCCTCAGTTACATTTCTACTTTGGGCGCCCATCGTGGGCTTATCGCCAACCCGGCGGTGTTAAACATTCTCAACGACGCCACCTGTTATGTGGACGATGCTCTGCATCACCAGAGCGGCGACGCGTTTCAGGCACGACTCGGCGAAGAGCGCGACAACCTGCCTGCACGTATTGCGCAGTTGGGAACGGAAACGGGCGCACGGGAACAACTGGTGATACAACAGGTTGGCCTGTTGTTGTCGCTGCTCCCTGAATTGACCAGCCGCCGCCGGCAAATAGCGCAGACGGGCTAACACCTGGCCGGCTTACCGGCAGGCATGGCAGCGATGCCACTCCATCAGTTCGTTACGCAAACAGGCGGGCAGCGTCGCCAGATGCCGCCCCGCCAGCGCCCCTTCCAGGGCAAACAAAACCTTCACGCTCAGGTCCCGCTTTATGTTGCGTAGTTTCAGATAGCTATCTTTGGCGCCATGATTGCGCAGCGCATCCACATTCTAGATACCGGCTTTCCACAGCAGTCGCTCAATACCCTGGCCGATGTTGGGCAGGTCCTTTAAGCGCTGATGGCTGGCACGCACCTGCCGTTCACGGCACGCCTCCTCCAGCGCCTGCCGTCCCAGTTTTATCAACGTTGCCGGCGCGTCCCACAGGGTTTCTGACACGTGATAATAGTTAAACGATACCGGGATGCCGCGCTTGGTATAGATGAGTTTGCGCATGCCCAGCTCGTGATAACGGTATTCGCTGCCGCGTATGCCGCGTAACCAGCACTTCCCTTCAAGGATCAGCGCGAACATAACGCCGCCGACCACCACACTGTAGCCTCCGAATTGTGAACGGGTCTTAATCTCTCCCAACGGAGAGAACAGCGTTTTCGTTTGTTGAATACGTAACTTATAGGTCGCGTCCATGCGATTCTCCTGTGCTACCTAACATTGCGTGGCGCGTTACGCGACCGCCGCATCACGTCCCGCAGGCTATCAACTTAATTCGCGCAATTTAAATACCGATTCGCGGATCTGCGACGCAGATTGAATTTTTTGGTTGATTTGACTGCACACCCCGGATACTATGTTTTTATACAGTAATAAAGGGGCAGACATCTAAATTGCAAACTCATCCTTATGCCACACCAGTTACCGGCGCACGCCGCCGCCATGCTGCACAGTCTGAAAGCGCAAACGCGCCTTTGGCGCAGGGAGGAATCAGCAAAGTGGTTTATATCAAAGATCAGCCGATAGTCGGACATATTCTGCTGCCCTGCTGCGCAAGCTGGGTTTGCAATCCCGGTGGCTACTGTGGCTGACATCGTCACGGCGGCTGAGCCGTCCCTGGCTGGCCCAGTCGGGCCTACCGCTGCAAAAGGTGGTGCAGCTGCGTCAGCCGTCAGCGTTCGATACCGTGGCGGCAATGGAAAAAGCCTTGCTCACCGGCAATTTCAGCGTCATTCTGGGGTGGTTTCCTGCGGAACTGTCGGAAACGGATAAGCGTCGTTTGCAGGATGCCGCCCAGCAAGGCGGAACTTTTGGCTTCATCATATATCCGCAAAACGGCTCGAATCGTCATTCTGGACAGTTTTCAGGGTTAAAAATTCACTCAACTTTGTATCATTAAGTAAAATTAGGATTATTCTCAGGTCGACGCCTGTCGACCCGAATTATCGCCTCCCAAACGGGGGAAACCTAGTAGATATGCGGCTTCACGACCGTCTTCTTTCCTCGCCGCATCGTTTTTTTTGGCCCTTTTTCCTCCCGTTGTTGCCCTGAAACGTTATTTTTTATTAGCGGTTTACTACATCTTACTTGTAAGTTTCCTACTTCGTTGTAGACTTTAACCCGCCGGGGTTGCTCTATAACGCTATTTTAATGGCGATGCACAAAGTCTGAACACGGAGCACGAACGCCGGCAATGGATTTCTAAAATTAGCTTTAAAAGCTCATTGCCTATTTAGATGATAACGAGGCGCAAACAATGAAAAAGACAGCTATCGCACTTGCAGTGGCACTGGCAGGTTTCGCAACCGTAGCGCAAGCCGCTCCGAAAGACGACACCTGGTACACTGGCGGCAAACTGGGCTGGTCCCAGTACCACGACACCGGTTTCTACGGTAACGGTTTCGACAACCGCATCGCCAACGGTCCTACCCGTGATGACCAGTTGGGCGCGGGTGCTTTTCTAGGCTATCAGGCGAACCCTTACTTGGGCTTCGAGCTGGGCTATGATTGGCTGGGCCGTATGGCGTATAAAGGCAGCGTGAATAACGGTGCTTTCAAAGCGCAGGGCATTTCCCTCGCAGCCAAGCTGAGCTACCCGCTGACCGACGACCTGGACATCTACACCCGTTTGGGCGGCATGGTATGGCGTGCTGATTCCAAAGGTGCTTACGACAACGGCAATGCCGGCCGCGTAAGCGACCATGATACCGGCGTTTCGCCGCTGGCCGCTGTGGGTCTGGAATATGCCTGGACCAAAAACTGGGCTACCCGTCTGGACTACCAGTGGGTTAACAACATCGGTGATGCCGGTACCGTCGGTACCCGTCCTGATAACTCCATGCTGAGCGTTGGCGTGTCCTACCGCTTCGGCCAGGATGAAGTAGCTCCTCCGGCTCCGGCTCCGGCTCCGGTTGTTCAGACCAAGCACTTCACCCTGAAGTCTGACGTACTGTTCAACTTCGACAAAGCCACCCTGAAACCGGAAGGTCAGCAGGCGCTGGATCAGCTGTACTCTCAGCTGAGCTCGATGGATCCGAAAGACGGTTCTGTCGTCGTTCTGGGCTATACCGACCGTATCGGTACCGAGCAGTACAACCAGAAACTCTCGCAGGAACGCGCTCAGAGCGTCGTAAGTTACCTGGTTTCTAAAGGTATCCCTTCCGATAAGATTTCCGCACGCGGTATGGGTAAATCCAACCCGGTTACCGGCAATACCTGTAACAGCGTGAAAGGCCGCGCCGCAGTCATCAGCTGCCTGGCCCCGGATCGTCGCGTAGAGATCGAAGTGAAAGGCATCAAAGACGTGGTAACCCAGCCGCAGGATTAAGTTATCATGACGCTATAAAAACCCCGCTCCGGCGGGGTTTTTTATTTTGGAACTATTAGTAATTGACGCCTCTATTCAATGGGTTAACCCTTCTTTATGGTATGCTGATTACCCCTGATAACCCCATGTATGGATAGAATGTGGATGTACCGTACCCCCGCAGCGGATTTAGCGCTATACCATCCTGTAGATAGTCTGGTGCAGAATGTGCAAAGGTCATGGTCTGCTGAATATTTGCATGACCCATAATCTATTGAAATGTCAGACTATGTCCTCCATTTATCATGGTATGCGCAGCTAAGTTATTACGGAGTACGTGATATGTGTGCCCCTCGGGTAAGTCGAATTAGCCTTTCTGCGTTCTCTCATCAACTGTACGACTGATAGCGACGATCCCCTGGCGTCGGATGGCAGCAAATGCTGGCGAGAACAGAGGTAAGCTGAAAAGGTTAGGAGGTATCAGGTCTGATGCTTTCGCTCTACAGTCTGCGCCGGGGCTATGGCCGGTAGAATGATGAACCTAAGTGGGCAGGATTACGACAGCTGGCCCCGCGGTCACCTGTTTGCGGATAAAAGAGTACGCCCATGTCCGTCCGCTTAAGCGCCTCCAGGATTTAGCACGACAGACTAAAGGATGTCGACTTCTGGCATAGCGGATTATCAAAGTCGCCGTGGCTTTTGCGCCCTCCAAGCGAATTGATGTTCATGTAAATTCAGATACACGGGTCTGGTCAAGTTGACTTAACTTCTTCTGACATGGGTTTCTTCACTCATAACTCATATTTATTAAAAATGGCAACGCTTATACAAAAGTTAACTATCTATGATGCTAAAGTGAATTTTTCATACATTACACAGGCTTTGTTGAATAAATATAACTTTTAGGTGATTGTCTGCTCAGATCACTACCGTCATTTCAACATCTGCACTCCATGGCAAAGCAAAAGTTTAAAATAACCAACTGGTCCACTTACAACAAAGCTCTCAAGCAGCGCGGGGCTCTAACGATATGGCTGGATGAGTCGGCAATTGTTGCATGGACGGAAAAAACAACGCCTGAACGGCGCGTGGCCGGCCGCTTCACTACGCAGATATGGCTATCACCACTGTTTCTGATGATGAAACGCGTGTTTGGCCTTTCGTTAAGGGCTTTACAGGGCTTCGTTGACGCCATTTTTAAACTGATGGTGCTGCCGCTAAGATGCCCAGACTACTCGCTGATAAGCAAGCGAGCAAAGACAGTTAAGATCAGCATAAAAACGCCGACCCGTGGTGAAATCTCACCTCTAGTCATTGACGGAACCGGCCTGAAGGTCTTTGGTGAAGGCGAATGGAAAGTCCGACAGCATGGTGCCGACAGACGGAGGGTGTGGCGTAAGCTGCATATGGCCGCAGACAGTGCAACGCATGAGATTATCTGTGCTGACTTATCGCCCAGCGGTAAGACGGATGCTCAGGCCCTACCAGCTCTGATAAACCAGACCCAGCGGAAAAGCAGGGAAGCGTCGGCTGATGGGCGATTACGATACCCGCTACTGCCATAATGCTCTGCTGAGGAAGAAAATAAGGCCTCTTATTCCTCCATTCCGGTTCAAAACGCTTATGGGCGATCATCTAAGTCTGCGTGACTATGATGCGCAGGTAGGTGAGGCAATAGCGATGGTCAAAGCGCTTAACAAAATGACGCTGTTAGGAATGCCGAACAGCATCCGGATCGCATAACAATCGATCTGCTAGAGGGGCGTAGTCACAAGTTCTGATTTATTCAACAAAGCCCATTACACAAGAAATTGCTTGAGGTTTAGTTATCTCATTAATACGAATGAACATACGGAAACATAAAAATTATGAGAATTATAGTTAAGCGTGTTAGTTCACATTTTGATTAAAATCGAATCGTTTCTCGGTTTAAACTCGCTCTTTACTGCGCATAATCTACTTACAGGCAGTGGAAAGAATCACGACTCAGCAAAGAAGAAAGTTAATGTTATGCCGAACAGTTATGAGCAGCATAGGCTAAATCAATATGGTCAGAAGATATGCAATACGAATGAGTTCTTGTCTTTTTATCGAAAGAACAAGCTGGGGGGCATTAAAATATGTAGATAATGATTTATGCAGATGTCCATCAAGTAAAAATAGATGCTTATCTGAGCCAATCACAAATGAGTGTCGTTCCCTATACGCCTCTGGAAAATATCAGTCTTCAGGTGAGGAATTTACTACAATACATATTAAATATCCTGATCGCCATGTATCCTATTACTGCCCTTGTCCTCTTAATCCATGTGCATCGAAAGATTTTTTAATCAATGTCGAAATTAGGAATCAAAGAATATGCATCCTATGAATGTCGTTAGCGCTAATCTTAGCTTTAATCATAATAACTATCCATTGAAATATCCAGAAACAGCAAAGCTAATTGGATTGCCTAGTCTAAGCTGTAATTGCCCACCTCGTATAGCAACATATTAAATAGCATAAAATACCTAGTTGGGTTAATAAAAAATCAATTTGAACAAGAAGGCTGGCCCCATAGCGTGCTATAGAAAATATTATCGTTTACGGTTAGATAGAATTTTCATTGTGTAGATCTTTTTCTGTAAAGATAGACAACGTTATACCGAGTGTCTTTTATTTTTTATATGCAAGCCTATATTTTTGTGTTCATGAGCTAAATGGGAGTAAATTTATTAATCGTATTAATTCATACTTCATTGAAAATCAGATCGTTTCTAGGTATATCTCTTTTTTAATGCGCATATTCTCTATAAGAGCCGTTAACGAGTCCGCGGAAAAGCAATGATGAAGATTTAAGGTTATGCTGATTAGCTATGCGCAGCAGAGAATTAATCAATATAATCAAGATATATGTTATATAAAAAATTCGCATCTGATTACCAAAAATATAATATTAGCGATAACGTCATATTAATAAATAATGTTTTGTGTATTTGTCCGTCTACATCATGATGCACTATAACGATACCGCCCCACTCTTGTTTGGTAGTCGCTTTTACCCATGAGTCTGCCCGCAATAGCGAGAGAATGATGGGTGGGTATTTGTGAATATCGCCCGCCGGGATCGCTGAAAATCAAATATGACTCGCTAAGGGCATTATCACCCCCAGTTAACCCAACGGTATCTTTATCGAGCAGAAAGAAAAAAAGCACCCTCCCTTTTTACTGTCTTTGAAAAAGCGTTTTCTATTTTCGCTCACTCTGGGGATAATGCCGCACCGGCAACCTTATCAGACCCAAAGCTCGATAATACCGAGCCCATTAAGTCCTATGCAGCTTCCGATGCCGCAGCGAAACCCACCATCACGGTTGAAACGCCACTTGATGCTGAAGACGTAAGCAACAACTCAACCGTACCGCGCGCACAACGCAGGCAGAAGAGTCTACGCCGCCAGCATCAGGGCTTTCCCCTGAAGAGGCCGTAAGTCACGCCCCCGTGCATACTGTGTCGCCCACCTTTTTCAGAAGTGACGAAACATTGCCGGAATTGTCTACAGATCTGAAAGAGACGATCAAGATAAAAATTTTGCTCACGCCCTATAGCGAGGAAAAGATGGGGTTGCAAACCATATTAAGATCCGTGTCGGAGGCACCTGAAGATCTGGCACTACAAACGGGGAAAATTGCCCACAGCAGGGTCCCGTGCGGCGAGGATTCCCTATTGAAGTTTTTAAATCAATCGAAAACGCTTAGCGAGACATTCACCATTAACCTAGAATCCCACCCAACGCCAATAGAAGATGTTTCTATAATATTAATCAAGACAATTTCTGATGAGGATATTCAAACGATGCGTATGAGCAAGTGAAGATAGCGTCATTCATTACTCAAGCCATTGCGGCTACCGAGCCGGTATTAGCCCACGTAAGCACGATTGCCGTCCTCATCCACATCAAAAGTAAAATTAGCGCAATTTTACGCAAAATTTGGGCAAGCCGTGGGGTCTGCACTCCCCGAGGCCTCGCTTCCCTCCGGCCACAGCGCACATGACACTACGCCACATCGCAATTCCCCTGCGACCACGGGCGTTGTGAATTCGCTCTCGAAAGAATCAGAATTTACCCTCGGCAGCGACAGTGACGTTGGGCTGGGGTTAGCTGTAACGGCGGGGGTTGGCGCCAGTGCCACGTCGGTGGCTATCGCGCGCTCGGTCGCGCAGGGCGAAGAAGGATTTGTGGCGGCCATGGAAGCAGGGTTTGAAGCGTTAATTGATGATGTGGTAGTACTGGCGGCGGCATTAAGGGAACGAGAGCGAGGGGGATGTCTCTAACCCAATCATTTCCCCGTCATCGTTTCTGCCTAAGTGGATTGCGGCCGACCTACATCCATTGCGTATTCCAGATAATGATTCTGGACTCGTTGCCCATCCAGGACGCTATCTCACCGTGATATCCGCCTCTTCCATGAATATGGCCGCACAGTGCCAATGTGGCCACAAAGTGCCGATGTTGGCGCGACAGTAAATTGACCCGCCTTTTCTCGCGAAAGCAGGGCTGGCAAACAGGAGGGTCCTTTGCGGCTGGTCACAGACGGAGGGCATCACCCTCTGCGGCCATCAGTTGGTTTTTTCGCCGAGAATAGCCTTGAGGTCACTGCGCAAGGAAGACAACGTCTTGTCGTATTTTTCCTTGCGTTCTGCATCTTCCAGCAAAGTGACAATGGTTTCCGAAAGGGTGCTTCCCCGCCGCTGGGCCAGCGCCGCCAGCCGTTGCCAAACCAAATATTCCAAATCAATAGATTTTTTTCGCGTATGCTGATGCTCGGCATTAAAGTGCCGCTTGCGGCGCGCGCGGATGGTTTGCTTCATGCGGTTTTCCAGGCCGGGATGCATTGATTCGCGGATCCATTTCAGGATCTTCTTCGGCTGGTGCTGATAACTAATAAGTTGCTGAACAGATTCTGCTGCCGCGCTGTTCTCTTCGTGACGGGAGATGCGCTCCCCTTCACGGTGTTTTTTAATCAGGTATTTCCACTTCCAACCGGTTTCCAGATTTTCAAGCTGCTGGTATTTCATGGGAGCGCACCTGTGACCGTGTAACCTGCAGCCGATGATAGCATTGTTGGTTGTTATTTCACTAATATTTGTCGGTACCGATCAATTGCGCGCCCGAGTCGGAATGTTGCGGCAATGATGCCTCTGGAAAGAAAAGAGGCCGAGACGAAGCAATGTCTCTTCTTGTATAATAAGCGTTTCCCTGAACAGCGACGCTATTTATCATTTTGACCAACAAAAAATTAGAATGGAAATATTTACTGCCCGATCTGGCCGATTTCGCGGCGGTATTTGACCAACCCTGCCCGCCTTTGTCCGCTCCTTTGGCAACTCTACAAGCCCGTCTTATGGATGGGTTGGCGCAATTTTGCCATTCACGCACGCCCTGTCGCTTTATGCTGCTGACGGCACAAGAGGAGGAGGATTATTTTCAGCTGATTGCCGAGACGGTTAAACAGATCCTGCCTGCACCAGCCCAGCCTGTCGGCAGCCGCTATGTCGTGACCGGCATGGGCGTTAGCGAACAGCCGGCGACCAAGCCGGAGGATAACTTCGCCGCCCACGATGTCTGCGTGTGGCAGTCCTGGTTGGAATACGAGCAGCTGTTCGGCGCGCTGCGCTGCTATCGGGATGCCATCGATTTGCAGCCGGGCCTGGTACATCACGCCAACGGCGGCGTCCTCATCGTCGGGGCCCGCGCCCTCACCAACCAGCCTCTGCTCTGGCTGCGGCTTAAGCAGATGATTTTGCGGCAACGCTTCGATTGGCTACCGGCAGACGATAGCCGTCCTTTACCGGTTTCCGTCCCGTCGATGCCGCTCAACTTAAGGTTAATCGTTCTCGGCGACCGCGAGGGGTTGGCTGACCTGAACGATCTGGAGCCTGAGCTGACCCGTCTGGCGCTCTATGGCGAATTCGAGTCCGAGCTGCGCATCACTGAGGCTGAGGAAATGGCGCAATGGTGCGGTTGGGTCAACATGCTGGCCCAGCGCCAGGGGCTACCGGCGCTAAACGCGGACGCCTGGCCGACCTTGATACGGCAATCAGTCCGCTATAGCGGTGATCAATGCCAGCTACCGCTGTGTCCCCAGTGGCTTACCCGGCGGCTGAAAGAGGCGGCGCTGTACGGCTCCCAGCAGGCGCTGACCGCCGCGGCGTTTTCCGACAGTGAACGCACCCGCCTCTGGCGTGAAAGCTATCTCAGTGAGCGGATGCAGGACGAAATCGCCGAAGGTCAGATTATGGTGGAAACGGAGGGTCAGGTCGTAGGCCAGGTGAATGCGCTATCGGTGCTGGATTTCCCCGGTCATCCGCTGCCGTTCGGCGAACCCTCGCGCATTAGTTGCGTCGTGCATTTGGGCGATGGTGAAATCAACGACGTCGAGCGCAAAGCGGAACTGGGCGGCAATATTCATGCTAAAGGCATGATGATTATGCAGGCGTTTTTGATGTCGGCGCTGGAGCTGGACCAACAGCTGCCCTTCTCCGCCTCGCTGGTTTTTGAGCAGTCCTACGGTGAGGTGGACGGGGACAGCGCTTCACTGGCGGAAGGTGTCGCGCTTATCAGCGCGCTGGCGGATAAACCCATTAATCAACAAATCGCTGTTACCGGCTCGGTAGATCAGTTTGGCCGCGTCCAGCCCATCGGCGGCGTGAACGAGAAAATAGAAAGCTTTTTCGCCCTGTGCCAGTCGCGCGAGCTGACCGGCGCCCAAGGGGTGATTCTTCCCACCGCCAATGTGCGCCACCTGTGCCTGCACGACGATGTTATCGTGGCGGTACGCGAGGGGCAATTTTCCCTGTGGGCGGTGGATACTATCGATGAAGCGTTGGAAATCATGACCGCGTTGCCGTTTGACCACGACAAGCGTCCAAGTCTTCTCGCGTCGATACGCGAGCGTATCGCCAATGTTAATCTGCACGAACGGCAACGTTTGCCCTGGTGCTTTCGCTGGCTAAACTGGTTTAACCAGAGCTAAGGGAATTGTCAGCGGCCAGCATGTCGGGTAATGTGCGGGACTCAATAATTAAGGTTTAGAGAAATATGGTAGATAAACGCGAATCCTATACAAAAGAAGATCTGCTGGCGTCCAGCCGTGGCGAACTGTTCGGCAAAGAGGGCCCGCAGTTGCCGGCGCCGAATATGCTGATGATGGACCGGGTGGTCAAAATGACCGATGACGGAGGCAATTACAATAAAGGTTTCGTGGAAGCGGAACTGGATATTCACCCGGATATGTGGTTCTTCGGTTGCCATTTCATCGGCGATCCGGTAATGCCCGGCTGTTTAGGTCTGGATGCCATGTGGCAGTTAGTCGGTTTTTATTTGGGCTGGCTGGGCGGGAAAGGCAAAGGCCGCGCGCTGGGCGTAGGTGAAGTCAAATTCACCGGGCAAATCCTGCCGAGCGCGAAAAAGGTCACCTACCGGATCCATTTCCGCCGGGTAATTAATCGCAAACTGGTGATGGGTATGGCGGACGGGGAAGTGCTGTGCGACGGTACCGTCATTTATACTGCTAGTGACCTGAAAGTTGGCCTGTTCAAGGACACCGCCGCCTTCTGATGCTCCCTGCCGGCATAGCGTTGACGTCTGTCGGCGCACGTGCCGTCAACCCCCGAAAAAAAACCTCCGCGCCAGGCGGAGGTCGTTCTTGGATGACGGATCAAATTACCGATCGGTCTTCCATAGGCTTTGCGCCAGCCTCCCAACCAGTGAGAGCGTGCGTCAAGTGATTGATATGGACAAAGTTCACGAGTACGCCCTGACAGACCCGCTTGATAGCCGCGTGAATGAGCACGTTCAAGGCGATCTCGTTTTTGTCTTTTCATAAGTTTATCCCTCATCATCTTGGCTGGTTGAAAGAAAACGGTAACCCCGAACGCCGAGGTTACCCTTAATCTTTAACGAGAAAAGCGCGGAAGATCAAAACGTGGCGTCATCGATCTGTCATCTCAATCGGGCAATATTGACAAATCTCTCGGCCCAAAAAATGACGAAGGGCACCTTAAGCCGCTGAATTGCTTCTTGTGTCGGCAACGACGGCCGAGACTGACCATCGCTGCCGGCGACGTATGTAAATAATTATAAAAAAATTATTTACATATAGCTATAAATTTTTTCTCCACTTGCTGACCCACAGTGTCCCAGCCCTGCGCCAGAGTACGCACCAGCGCGTCGTAGCCATCTTTTTCCTGCGGTAACGCCAGATCGAACGGCTGACGAATGACGCGCCCATCATGGGTCAATAACCACACCCCCTGAACAATAGCGCGCCCGTCATAACGCCCGTGGAAACCGGTGAGGGTTACCGATAATTGATCGTTGTCGTCACCGCTGCCAATGGGCTGTGTCGAGACCAGCGTGCCCGGTAGCGCGGCGCTTAAATTTGCCACCAGCGTTTGCTGTAATTGCTGTTCCAGCGGGCTGGCCCACAGGTTGCTGCGCGCCGTGGTGTACTGGACGTCGTTGGTCTGATACACCAGTCCGTTGCCAACCAGGAAATCCGCGACCGACACCTGAGCGACCCAAAGCTTGGGACGTACACCAGGGCTGCCGGCGTGAAACGGCGTGGCGGCCCCGCCCTGCACATCGGCTACACCGCCCGCGCCGGACGCCGTAGCGCCTGCTTCGATGGAAGCTAGCGTCGCCACGGTGTTGCTCGCCTTGTACGGCAGTTGATAGTAGGTGTTACCGTCGCCGCTGGCGCAGGCGCTGAGCAACAGCACCGTCGCCAGCGCCAGAATTCTCCCTTTTTGCATCATTTCGCCCTCTTCGGCTGTGGATCTTTACCTTTATCTGCTTCAAAAACCAGCGCGTTGCTCTTGCTGTTCAGCGTCCGCAGCACCGGCTGCAGCTCACGCAGCACCTGATCGAGGCGCTGCATGTCCGCCACCATTTTGGTGTAAGCGGGCGCGCCGGGCTGGAACCCTTTCATACTACGGTTCAGCTCTTTCAGCGTCTGCTGCATGTCCTGAGGCAGTTGCTTCATTGACGCGCTTTCGGTGATTTTATTCACGGCCTTCAACGTGCGCTGTAGCTCCTGCAGCGTGCTGCGGCTTTGCGCCAGCGTGCTGGTCGCCTGATTAAGCATCGGATCCAGCGGTAACGCGTTGATTTTATCAAGCGTAGCGGTCAGTTTCTGTTGTATCTGCGCGAGACCGGCGCTGGTGGTCGGCATGACAGGGTAACCCTTGACGGTTGTGGGTCCCGGCCAGGCTTTGGCCTGCGGGTAAAAGTCCAGATCGACATACAACGTGCCGGTCAGCAAATTAGCGCTCTTGAGCACCGCACGGAACCCTTGCCCCTCGGCCGCGACCAGGCGCTTATTGATATCAAAGTTTTTGCCGACCTTGCTGATAAAGCGATCCGGCTCAATACGAATCAGCACCGGGACGCGATAGTCACCGTTCATTTCCTGATCGGCGCTGACGGTGGCGAACGGCACCTCCGCCACGGTCCCGAGCCGTATACCGCGGAACTCTACCGGCGCCCCGGGCTGCAGGCCGCGAATCGAATCATCGAAGAACAGCACATAGTCCTGATGTTGGGTATAGAGGGAATCGGCGATATCATTTTTATTATCGAACAGTTGGTAACGCTGCTGCTCTTTAGCGGCGTCCCCCAATTCCCAGCCGGTCGGTACATCGAAACTAACGCCGCCGGCAAACAAGGTGGTCAGCGAGCCCATTTCCACGCGCATGCCCGAGGCCGACAGATTCAGCGCCACGCCGCTATCTTTCCAGAAACGCACGTTATTCGTCACCAGGCGGTCATAAGGCGCGTTGACAAACAGCTGATAATTCATCATGCGCTTAAGCGGATCAAAGTGGCTGGTTTCCACCGTACCGACCCGAAAGCCGCGAAACAGCACCGGGTCGCCCGCGCTCAATTGGCCGGATCGATCGCTGTCTAGCTGGATACGGATGCCGCGCGCGTCGGGGGACGCCAGCGGCGGCGCGTCCAGCAATGTGAATTCCCGCGACGTCTCCGTGCTAGAACCGGGCTGCAACTGAATGTAGGCGCCGGATAACAAGGTCCCCAACCCCGACACTCCTTCCTTGCCAATCTGCGGTTTCACCACCCAAAACGCCGAGTCCTTGTTAAGCACCTTTTCCATGCCGTTGTAGATGCGCGCTTTGATTTCCACCTGACGCAGATCCTCTGTCAACATCACGCTCTCGACGGTGCCGACATCGACGCTGCGGCTTTTGATGGAGGTTTTACCGGCCTCGATACCGTCGGCGTTGCTGGTCGTCAGGGTAATCACTTTGCCCTGATGACTGAAGTGGTAGAACAGGCTCCAGGCGCCGATAAGAACGGTGACAATGGGAATGATCCACACCGGCGACCAGCGCTTGATCTTCTCCACCCGGGCTTCCTGATAATTATTTTCCGTCAACGGTCGACTCCTTTTAACGTATTTTGTACAGCCCTGTCCCACAAAAGACGGGGATCAAATGTTTTGGCCGCTATCATGGTCAGGATAACCACGGCGGCAAACAGCAGTACACCGATGCCGGGGCTAATGCTCATCAGCCTTCCCATGCGCACCAGGCCGGATAGGACGGCAATAACAAAGACATCAATCATCGACCAGCGGCCGACGAACTCCACCACCTCATATAAGAGATGCATCCGCTCGCTGTCGGCCGCCTTGCGCTCTCCGTTGCCGGCGGCGTCCCAGCATAGCCAGCCCAACGCGATCATTTTCAGGCTGGGCACCATGATACTGGCGATAAAAATCACTAGCGCAACCGGGATCGAGCCGTCCTCCCATAGCAGGATAACGCCGGCCATGATAGTGGAGTTGAGCCGGTTACCCAGTCCATCGGTAATCATAATCGGCAGCAGATTAGCCGGGATATACAGCATTAATGAAGTCAACAGCAGCGCCAGCGTCCACTGGAGGCTATTGCTGCGGCGCGCGCCCTCGCGGGTGTGGCAGCGCGGGCAGGCAACGGTGTCGGCGGGCAGAATAAGTGTGCAACAGCTACAGGCGCGTAGACCCTGCGCCAAACCGCCTTGCCCGGGCTGAAAACGTTTCACCGGCGAGGTATACGGCATAATGACGTTCCACAACCACCGCGGGTCTACGCACTGTAGCGCTCGCAGCTGCAACAAACAAAAGAAACAGAAAGGAATAAAACTATTACCGATACCAATCTGACCGTACGCCATCAATTTGACAAAGCTGACCAACACCCCGACCAGGAAAATCTCCGCCATTCCCCAGCTGCGCAGGGCAAATAACAGCTTGGCCAGGAATGCTTTCAGGCGAAAAGGCAGCGGCACGCCCATGCATAACAAGATAGTCATTATCATGCAAAGGGCGGGAATAGCCTGCACGCACAGCAAAAAAACGCCGGCCAGGCTGGTGAAATGATCGCTCACCATCACCAGCGGGATTTGCGGCAACGTTATTTGACGTTTCAGCCCTGAGACTTCCATATTGATGAAGGGGAACAGATTGGCCAGCCCCTGCATCACCAGCGCGCTGATGGCGAACCCCACCGGCTGGCGTTTCGGGTCCGGCCAATAGTTCTGCAAGGTATTGCGGCAGCGCGGGCAGCTTCCCTTCTGGCCGGGCGCCAGCGGCGGCAGCGCCACTAATAAATCACAGTGCGGACAAAGCACAGGGTGCTGCTGTCGTGGATAATCGCACACGCCTACCTCCTATTGTGCACTCCGCTTGCGCGAATAAACGGCGGCCGGCGCAAGCCGTCCACCATGGCCTAATCCGCTGCGCCGTTCTTTTGCGCTTCCAGCGTTTCCCAGCGGGTGAACGCCTGTTCAAGCGCCTCCTCTGCCCGCGCGATCGCGATCAGTACCGGCTGCGTCGTCTCATGGGGTTGGCTGAAAAAGTCCAGTGCCACCATTTGCGCCTGCAGTCGGCCTATTTCCTGCTCAAGCGTCTCGATCTGCCCCAGTAACGTTTCCAGCTCCCGTTGCAGGTTATAACTGAGTTTCCCCCCGCCGCGTTTGGCAGAAGATGGAATGGCGCCGGTGGCGGGTGCCAACGCCTTTTGCGCCGGAGCCGGCTGTGCCCTTAACGCACGGCGATTGCTGCGCTGGTGCTGGGCGTCAAAATAGCCGCCGACATAACGCTCAATGCGCCCTTCCCCAGTAAAAATCCAACATTCGGTTACCGAATTATCGACGAACTGACGATCGTGGCTGACCAGCAATACGGTGCCCTGATAACTGTCCAGTAGCTCTTCCAGCAGTTCCAGGGTTTCGACATCGAGATCGTTAGTGGGTTCGTCGAGGATCAGCAGGTTGCTGGGATTAAGAAACAGTCGCGCCAGCAATAACCGGTTACGCTCGCCGCCTGAAAGCGCCTTCACCGGCGTCATCGCCCGCTTCGGATGAAATAAAAAGTCCTGCAGGTAGCCCAATACGTGGCTCGAGCGACCGTTGACCATCACCTCCTGCTTACCCTCGGCCAGGTTGTCCATCACAGTCCGTTCCGGATCCAGCACTGCGCGATACTGGTCGAAATAGGCGACTTCCAGCTTGGTGCCGCAATGCACACGGCCGCTGTCGGCGCGAAGCTGACCCAGCATCAATTTCAGCAACGTGGTTTTACCGCAACCGTTGGGGCCAATAAGCGCGATTTTATCCCCGCGCTGCACCTGGGCGCTGAAGTGGCTAATCAGCGATTTACCTTCAATGCCATAACTGACATCGTCCAGTTCAAAGACGATTTTGCCCGACCGCGCCGCCTCTTCCACCTGAATCTTCGCGCTGCCCATCACCTCGCGCCGTTCGGAACGCTCTTGACGCAGCGCTTTCAACGCGCGCACCCGCCCTTCATTGCGCGTGCGCCGGGCTTTAATCCCCTGGCGGATCCACACCTCTTCCTGCGCCAGTTTGCGATCAAACTCGGCGTTTTGCAGCTCTTGCACCCGGAGTTCTTCTTCTTTCCCTTCCAAGTATTTGTCATAATTGCCGGGCCAAGAAACTAGTTTGCCGCGGTCCAGATCGACGATGCGGGTTGCCATCGCGCGGATAAACGACCTGTCATGGGAGATGAAGATAATGCTGCCGGGGAAAGTCTTCAGGAATGCTTCCAGCCAGTCGATGGTTTCAATATCCAGATGGTTGGTCGGCTCATCCAGCAGCAACACCTGCGGCTCGCACACCAGCGCGCGACCCAGCGCCGCCTTGCGCAGCCAGCCGCCGGACAGCGACGCCAGCTGGCTGTCGGCGTCCAGACCAATCTGCGCTATGACCTCATAGATGCGTTTTTCCAAATGCCACAGGTTCTGATGGTCGAGAATTTCCATCAGCCGGCCCATTTCCTCCAGATTTTTTTCGCTCGGATCCTGTTCTACCTGTTGGGAAATGGCGTGGTAGGCTTTCAGTATCTGCGCCTGCGCCTCAACGCCTTCGGCGACGAAATCAAACACGCCGCCGGTGACGTCCCTCGGCGGATCCTGCTGCAAGCGGGAGACAGCCACGTCCTGCTCGAAAATCAGTTGGCCATCGTCAAGTAGCACCTCACGACTCAAAATTTTCATCAAGGTGGATTTACCGGCGCCGTTGCGCCCGACAAGGCAGACGCGCTCGTTGCGCTCGATATGCAGCTCGGTGTTATCCAGCAGCGGCGCATCGCTGAACGACAACCAGGCGCCGGAAAGACTAATTAATGACATGACTTAAAGGTGTCCTTGTCCGCATGGCTTATCAGCCAGCAGAGATGAATTTGGCGGTTGTGGGCAAAGTCAGGTGAACGGGTGCGATCGGTTATCGACTGCGCCCGCAGGCCCAGCGCGGCCAGACCCGCCTCATCCAGTTGGAAACCGCGTTTGTTATTGGAGAACATGAGGGTGCCGCCGGGGCGCAACAGCCGTTTAAGCTGGGCCATCAGCGCCAAATGATCGCGCTGCACGTCAAAGGTGTCGGCCATGCGCTTGGAGTTGGAAAAGGTCGGTGGGTCGATAAAGATAACATCGAAGGTTTCCTGCGCCATCGCCAGCCACGCCAGGCAATCAGCCTGTATCAGCCGGTGCTGACGTCCCACCAGCCCATTGCTGCGCAGATTCTTCTCCGCCCACTCAAGATAAGTGCGCGACATATCGACCGACGTGGTGCTGCACGCGCCGCCAATGCCGGCATGAACACTGGCGCTACCGGTATAGGCAAACAGATTGAGGAAATCTTTGCCGCGGCTCATCTCTCCTAACATTCTGCGCGCGATACGGTGATCGATAAACAGTCCTGTATCCAGGTAGTCGGTCAAGTTGACCCATAATTTGGCGCCATACTCCTCTACCAGCAGAAATTCGCCCTTCTGTGCCAGTTTTTCATATTGGCTTTTGCCTTTCTGCCGCTCGCGCGCTTTCACCACCAGCCGGCTGGCCGGTATGGCTAGCACCGCCAGGGTAGCGTTAATTACATCATATAACCGCTGCCGCGCGCGCTCAGGGTCAACGCTTTTCGGCGCGACATACTCCTGAATCACCACCCAGCTGCTGTAGCGATCGATAGCGACATTGTATTCCGGCAGATCGGCGTCATACAGCCGGTAACAATCGAGCTTCTCCCGCTCGACCCATTTTTGCAGCGAACGTACATTCTTGCGCAGGCGGTTGGCGAAATCGGTGGCGATTTGCCCTTCCACCGAACCGGGAGCGGTGGCGGTTTCCGCCAGCAAATAATTTTTCTGCTCGCAGTCCAGCGGGCCGTTTTTAGCACTAAAACTGCGCTCGGCACGCAGCATCAAGGCGCCGAGCAGCGCCGGCGAAGCGCTGAACAACGACAGCCGCCAGCCACCGAACTGGCTCTTCATTACCCGACCGAGCTGGTTATGCAGGGCGATAAGCGCCGGTTCACTCTCCAGCCGTTCACCGTAAGGTGGATTGCTCACCACGGTCCCGCGCTGCCCCTCCGGCAACGGATTAATCAATTGGGCTACCTCCCCAGTCTGGAAGGTTATCAACGCAGCTACGCCGGCGCGGCGGGCGTTATGGCGCGCCTTTTCCAGCACGCGGCCATCGATATCGAAGCCGTAAAAACGCGAGGACGTTTGCGCCAGGCCTGTTTGAGTCCGCGCGCGCGCTTCGTCCAACGACTCTTGCCATTGCGCCTCATCATGCCCGGACCAGGCAGAGAATCCCCAATACGGCCGCGTCAGGCCGGGGGCGCAATCGGCTGCAATCATCGCCGCTTCAATCAGTAGCGTGCCGGAGCCGCACATCGGGTCCAGCAACGGCGTGCCGGGCTTCCAGCCGGAGCGCAACACAATGGCGACGGCCAGGTTCTCCTTTAACGGCGCCTGACCGGCGGCACCGCGATAACCGCGCTGGTGCAGGCTGCTGCCGCTCAGGTCGAGGGACAACATCACCTGATCACGGTGCAGATAGGCCTGAATCCGGATATCCGGCTGCTGACGGTCAACATCGGGACGGCGGGCGCCGTGGCGGGTAAAGCTATCAACGATGGCGTCCTTGACCTTCAGCGCGCCATACTGGCTGTTGCGTATTGCCGCGTTAGTGCCGCTGAAATACACGGCGAAACGTTTATCGACCGTGAACAGTGACGGCCAATCCACCGCCTGCACGCCACGATACAAATCGCCATCGCTGCCGACGCTGAACACGTTTAACGGCAGGACAATGCGCGAAGCCAGACGACTCCACAGCAGCGCGCGGTAAAGCAAGCGGCTATCCGCCTGGAAGTGCACACCGCCTAACGCGACTTTGCACGACGCGGCCCCCAGGGTTTCCAGCTCACTTCTTAACAGTTCTTCCAAACCTTGTGCCGTGGTGGCAAACAGTGAATTCATCTGGTCACTTATTATTAATTAAAAAGAAAATCGATGCTCATTATAGCCAATCCAGACCCATTGTCATAAAGTTGACCGTCATCACAAACGACACGGAGGCAGAATGAGTATTTTATCGCGTTTATATGTGCATCCGGTGAAATCAATGCGCGGCTTGCAGCTGTCGCATGCTCTGGCCGGCGCCAAAGGGTTGGCGTTTGATCGCGTGTTTATGCTCACCGACGCCGACGGCACGTTCATCACCGCCCGTCAGTATCCACAGATGCTCTTATTCACCTCGGTGGTGCTGCCGGGCGGGCTGCACCTTACCGCTCCCGACGAGCAAAGCCATCACGTGCGCTTTGCCGACTTTTCCGCGACGGCGCAACCGGTGGAAGTCTGGGGGAATCATTTTAACGCTTATACTGCGCTAGAGACCATTAATACCTGGCTTTCAGGCTATCTTGATCAGCCGGTTACTCTCTGCTGGACGGGCGAGCACAGCCACAGCAGGGTAAAACGCTTCCCTACCATCCCGCTCTCGTTCGCCGACGGATATCCCTATTTACTGATAAGCGAAGCGTCCTTTTTGGATTTACAGCGCCGCTGCCCCGCCGGGGTTACTCTGACCCAGTTTCGGCCCAATCTGGTGGTGACCGGGACCGAGTCATACGCGGAGGATAGTTGGCATCATTTGCGTATCGGCGAGGTTGAGTTTGAAGTCGTGAACCCCTGCAGCCGCTGCGTCCTGACCACGGTCAATGTCGAGCAAGGAAACAAGCATCCACAGGGTGAGCCGCTGCGCACCTTACAAGGCTTTCGCAGCGCCGATGATGGCAATGTCGATTTCGGCCAGAATGTCATCACCCGCACGACGGGGATAGTGCGGGTGGGCGATAACGTCGAAATCCTCAGCACCCGCAAACCACATCGCTATCAGGCCGGCAGCCCGTCTGTCGCCCCCACGCCGCCGCACTGGTGACCATTGAGTATCAAGGCCGGCGTTTTACCGGCAACCAACGGGATATTTTGCTGGAGCAGCTGGAGCTGCAGGGAATACGCATCCCCATCCCCTATTCCTGCCGTGCCGGGATTTGCGGCACCTGCAAGGTGAAATTACTGTCGGGTGACGTGGCGCCGTTAACCGGCAGCGCAACGGCCAAGGCGCCGTGGATATTGTCCTGCAGCTGCATTCCGCGCTGCGACGTGCAACTGGAATAACCAGCCGGGCGGTCACAAACCGCTTAGGCTTGCGCCGGCCTAGACCGCGGTCGCGTAGTGCAAATCGTCCTGACGCGACACCGGCTGCAGCCGGTCATGCATAATCTTTATCGCGTCACCGAGGGCCATCCGGTGGCCGGCCAGCGTCAGACCGGGCTGGGCTGGGCCAGCACGCACAGGCTGGCGTTGTCGCCCGCCTCCGCCACCAGCAAACGCGCCCGCTCACCGCCGTCGCTGACGCACACCTGCACGCTATCGCCCCCCCCCCCAGGGATTGCCAGGCCTCTTTGTGGTACTGCGTTTGGAAGTGCCAGCTCTTGGGCATTTGCGGTTTTAAAAAGCGCAACGCCACCAGCGCATTGAGCACCATTTCAGCGCGCAGGGCGTCGTTGAGCAGCAATGCACGGCTTTTATCCTAGAATTGATAATAAAGCGCCGCGTCGTCAACGCAAAAATGCGTGCGCTCAAACGCATCGGGGGTCAGCATTTTTGCACAAAAGCGCGAGCGGAATACTAAACCCTCCGACAGGTCAAGCATCATACGGTCATGTTCAGCATCGAAAAACCAATGCCAGTTATCGCCAGGGGTGATCTTCATCCATTTACCTTTTATCACGTCGCCAATTCAGGGCATGGTTGCTATCCGGCAAGCGTCACCTGAGGGGCCGGAAATTTAATTGTTCTTAAATTAGCAGTAAACGAATAAAAGATAAACAAGACTGGAGAAGAAATATAGCTCCAGCCCGCATTATTTTGTCAAGATTGGCTAAATATCGCTGACAATATCCTTTATCAAGCGCGGCCCGTGGAAAATAAAGCCCGAATAGATCTGAATAAGCGAAGCGCCAGCCGCCATTTTTTCCCTGGCCGCGATGAGCGAGTCGATACCGCCGCCCCCAATAATCGGTAATTTACCTTGTAACTCAGCAGACAATTGTCGGATAACTTCGGTGCTGCGCAATTGCAGCGGTCGGCCGCTCAACCCGCCGGTCTGACCACAATGATTCATGCCCTGGACCAGCACGCGGCCGGTGGTGGTATTGGTAGCGATGACGCCGTCGATATTATGACGCACCAAACTATCGGCGACCTGGATCAATTCCGCCTCGGTCATGTCGGGAGCTATTTTTACCGCCACCGGCACATATTTGTGATGGTAGGCTTGCAGCGCCACCTGCTTATTTTTTATCGCCAGCAACAGATCATCCAGCGCTTCACCAAATTGCAGGGTGCGCAGGCCGGGGGTATTGGGGGAAGAAATATTCACCGCGATATAACCGGCATAAGGATAGACCTTCTCCATGCAGGTCAGATAATCATCTTTGCCTTGCTCGACTGGCGTATCTTTATTTTTGCCGATATTGATGCCCAGCACGCCGCCGAAATGGGATTTCCTAACGTTCTCCACCAGGTTGTCTACCCCGTGGTTATTAAAGCCCATGCGATTTATCAGACCGCCGGCTTTCACCAGACGGAACAGACGTGGCTTTTCATTACCGGGCTGCGCGCGGGGCGTGACCGTACCTACCTCGATAAAACCAAAGCCCATGGCGCCGAGCGCGTCAATGCAATCACCATCTTTATCCAATCCTGCGGCCAGCCCGAGCGGATTTTTGAAGGCGATGCCCATGCAGTTGACGGTTTTTGTCGGTACCGATTGGCGCACCAGCCATTCCAGCGGGGTGCCGGTAATACGTTTAAGCTGCTGAAAGGTTAATTCATGGGCCCGTTCTGGGTCGAGCTGGAACAACGCTTGCTTGATAAGCGGGTATAACATGAGGTCTCCTGATTCCTGGTTACAACCGGTGCGGTATTATCAATCATCGGCGCAGGAAAGGGAATCGATGATAGACCAAAAAAGGGCATCCCGCCGGATGCCCTTCAGACGCTACCGAATGCGCACGTTCACTGTCCCAAACGGCGCCGCCAGGACGCCAACGCCCGTTAGTTGCGAATACCGCCGTAGGGGAATCCCTCCCCCCGCGTTAGCGCCGCTAAAACAATGCGGCGGCGTACGTGCCTCAAGAGAGATTCGGCCCGCGTCATCCGCCCGCTGCGGCTTACGCGTCGGCCAGAGCCTTGCTTATTTTCTCAAACAGATCCCCGGACAAGTTTTCCAGCGCTTTCAGACGCTCCAGCGCCGCACGCATCAGCCGCTGACGCGGCAAGTCATAGCGTTTGAGCCGGATAAGCGGCTCAACCATACGCGAAGCCACCTGGGGGTTACGCGTATTCAATTCGGTCAAGATCTCGACCAAAAAGGCGTAGCCGCTACCGTCAGCCACGTGGAATGCCGCCGGATTATTGGCGGCGAAGGCGCCGATAAGCGCCCGGACACGATTGGGGTTGTTGAGGCTGAAAGCGCGATGGGTGAGCAACGATTTCACCTGATCCAGCGCATCCGCCGCCGGACTGGTGGCCTGTAGACTAAACCATTTATCCATGACCAGACCATCATGGTGCCAACGCTCATCGAATTCGGCCAGCAGCGTCGCCTGACAGGGCAGTTGCGCCGCCACCGCCGCCGTCATTGCCGCCAGCGTATCGGTCATATTGTCGGCCTGATGATATTGTTCGGTGGTCAAACGTACCGCACGATCGCGATCGCCAAACGCCAAATAGTACAGGCAGCAGTTACGCAGCGCGCGCAGGCCGATATCCCGGTGATCTACCCGGTATTCCTCGCTGGGACTGGCGCGGTAAACCGCCAGCAACTCATCATTCAGTTCATTCGCCAGACAGCTGGTCAGCGCATCGTGAACGTAGTGAATCGCCACCGGATCCACGCTATCAAACAATCCGGCCATTTCATTCTCGCTGGGCAGCGTAAGAATCTGTGCTGCCAGAGCCGGATCCAGTTCAGGATCAAGCAAAATACCGCGGAAAGCGTCGGCGACATGCAGCGGCAGAGTCAGCGGCTGTCCCTCCTGATAGCGAGCCACGTTTAAACGGATGTAAATAGACAGCAGGCTTTGCGCCGCATCCCAGCGGGAGAAGTCGCTGGTGGCAAAGCGCATCAGCGTAATCAATTGCTGGTCGCTATAGGGATAATCCAGTTTTACCGGCGCGGAAAACTCGCGCAGCAGCGAGGGAATCGGCAACGACGGCACATGATCGAAAATAAAGGTCTGTACGCTTTCGGTCACATTCAGCACCGGATTCACCGGCGCGCCGGCATACTGAAGCGGAATAAACCGTCCCTGGCTATCGTACAATTCGATATTCAGCGGAATATGCAGCGCCTGTTTTTCCGGCTGGTCCGGCGTCGGCGGCGTCATCTGCGTGATGTGGAGGGTGTATTGCTCAAGCTCGGCGTTATAGTCATCGCGCACCGTTACCAGCGGCGTACCCGACTGGCTGTACCAACGACGGAACAGCGCCAAATCGATCCCGGCCGCCGCCTCCATAGCCACGACGAAATCCTCGCAGGTAGCGGCGCTGGCGTCGTGACGGGAAACGTAGCGACGCATACCGGCCTGAAATTTCTCTTCCCCCAGCAGGGTATGCAGCATACGAATGACTTCCGCGCCCTTCTCGTACACCGTTAAGGTGTAAAAGTTGTTCATTTCGATGACTTTATCGGGGCGGATAGGATGCGCCATCGGGCTGGCGTCTTCAGCAAACTGCGCGCTGCGCATGACGCGCACATTATTGATTCGATTCACGGCGCGTGAACCAACATCCGAGCTGAACTCCTGATCGCGAAAGACCGTCAGCCCCTCTTTCAGACTGAGCTGAAACCAATCGCGGCAGGTGATGCGGTTGCCGGTCCAGTTATGGAAATATTCGTGGCCGATGACTCGTTCGATGTTGAGATAATCCACATCGGTCGCCGTTTGCGCCCGGGCCAGCACATACTTGGCATTGAAAACGTTGAGTCCCTTATTCTCCATGGCGCCCATATTGAAGAAATCGACCGCCACTACCATATAGATATCCAGGTCGTACTCAAGACCAAAACGGGTTTCATCCCAGCGCATGGCGCGCTTGAGGGAGGCCATCGCCCAGTCGGCGCGATCCAGATTGCCGCGATCGACAAACAGCTCTAATGCCACCTCCCTGCCGGAGCAGGTGGTGAAGCTATCGCGCAGCACGTCAAAATCGCCGGCCACCAGCGCAAAAAGATAACAGGGTTTCGGAAAGGGATCTTCCCAGACGACCCAATGACGGCCGTCGCCGTTATCGCCGTAATCACTACGGTTGCCATTGGAGAGCAAAAAAGGATAGCGTTGCTTATCCGCCAGAATACGCGTAGTGAACCGCGCCAGCACGTCCGGGCGATCCAGATAAAAAGTAATATGGCGGAACCCTTCCGCCTCGCACTGGGTGCAAAGCGCCTCGCCGGAAAGATAGAGCCCCTCAAGCGCGGTATTATTGGCAGGATGAATTAGCGTCTTGATGATCAAGGTAAAGGTGGCGGGCAACTGCTCGATGACCAAGCCGGGCGCATCCAGACGATAATACGCCCATTCCTGACCGTCCACCCGCAGACTTATCAGGCGTAAATCTTCGCCGTTAAGCAGCAAAGGCGCGCCGGCCTGGCCCTGACGCACGACGGTGCTGGTTGCCGTGACGGTGGTATTCTCGGCCTCGAGATCAAAATCCAGGTGAATATCGGTAATGGTATAGTCCGGCGCACGATAATCATGGCGGTATTTGGTTTGTGGCTGTTGCGTCATAGTTAACCTTTTGGCATCAGTGTCGATTTCTGCCGTTAAGTCTATTCCTGTTAGCGGCAGGTTGCCATTGTAAAGCCCGGCAAGCACGCTAAAATGCAACGTTCGCTGAAAATTAGCGCGAGCTGCAGGAAAAACCTGGCATTTTGCCGGGCGAATAGCCCGCGGGACAGCACATTTGGTCCTCGACGTTATCACGCCAACTATGCCCTGATGTGACTACACTGATAGGATAACCGCGGCTTTTCATGGCCGTTACCCCTTTATCCGACTGAGAACACATGTCGTAAGAGGATGCTTGAACGCACCGTGAATGTTGCCACCGATCCGATTTTAACGTCGATACTCGATACTGATGCCTACAAATTCCATATGCAGCAGGCCGTGTTCCACCGTTACCACGACGTCATGGTAAGCGCGAAATTTCGCTGCCGGGGATACGAGTTGCTTGGCGAATACGCCGCCGACATCAGTGCGCAGGTCGACATGATGCGTGGCTTGCAATTGAATGACGATGAATTTACCTATCTGCGCGGTCTGCCGTTTTTCCAGAGTGATTACCTTAATTGTCTGCGCCAGTTCCGCTTTGACCCAAGTCAGGTTCGGATACGCAATCATCACGGCAAACTTGATATTCGCATCACCGGTCCCTGGCGCGACGTTATTTTGTGGGAAGTGCCGCTGCTTGCGGTCATAAGCGAAGTCGTGCACCACCGCCGTTCGCCACAGGTAACGACGGCAGACGCAGTAGCGCGACTGCGGCAAAAGCTGCTCCATTTTCGCCGCATCAGCGAAGATTTGGACACCTCCCGTTTCCGGCTGATGGATTTCGGTACCCGGCGGCGTTTCTCGCGTCAGGTGCAGTTTGAAGTTATCGCCGAATTGCAGCGGGAATTTCCTTATCTTATCGGTACCAGCAATTACCAGTTGGCGCGGGAACGGGGCTTGCCGCCGATTGGTACCCAGGCGCATGAATGGTTTCAGGCCCATCAGCAGATCAGCCCGGATCTGGCGAATAGCCAGAGCGCCGCGCTGCAGGCCTGGCTGGACGAATACCCCGACAGGTTAGGGATCGCTCTTACCGATTGTATTACCATGGATGCGTTTTTGCGCGACTTCGGGCCGTCTTTCGCCCGTGCCTACCAGGGCATGCGCCACGATTCAGGCGATCCGGTAGAATGGGGCGAGAAGGCGATTGCGCATTATCAGCAGCTGGGTATCGATCCGCTCACCAAAACGCTGGTGTTCTCAGACAGCCTCGATTTTGATAAGGCCTTCATGCTTTATCGTCATTTCTGGCAGCGCATCAACCTGGTGTTTGGCATCGGCACGCGGCTGACGTGCGATATCCCCGGCATTAAGCCGCTTAACATCGTTATCAAACTGGTGAAATGCAACGGTAAACCGGTGGCTAAGCTGTCGGACAGCCCCGGCAAAATCATGTGTCATGATAAAGCCTTTGTCCGCGCCTTACGTAAAGCGTTTGATGTGCCACTGGTGGTGAAAAAGGCCAGTTGAACTAGCGCCAGGGCGCGAATACGCCTCCCCCTTTCCCGCGATTTGTCATGACCGTCCTGCAGTGGTCATGACACCGCCGCCGTTTCCTTCGCGCAATAATCGCGTAAAGCAAGATTGCTGCCAGAAACATGCGATTTCCCCTTGTGGTCTTGCCGCCGCCAAGTAACATATTATGTTATGGTACGTTAGCGGGCCAAAAGCCTTTTCCTATTAACTGAGTAAGAGAGTATTTTATGAGCGTAGTGCCTGTAGTCGATGTACTGCAAGGGCGCATGCCGGCTGACAGTGAAATCACTGTACAGGGTTGGGTGCGTACCCGCCGGGATTCCAAAGCCGGAATCTCCTTTCTTGCCGTCTATGACGGTTCCTGCTTCGATCCCTTACAGGCTGTCATTAATAATACTCTGCCGAATTATCAGAACGACATTTTACGCCTGACCTCGGGTTGCTCCGTGTCGGTGACCGGTCGGGTGGTCGAATCCCTGGGCGGTGGTCAGCGTTACGAAATTCAGGCCCAGGCAATTGAAGTGCTCGGCTGGGTGGACGATCCGGACACCTACCCCATGGCAGCCAAGCGTCACAGCGTGGAATATCTACGCGAGGTCGCTCATCTGCGGCCGCGCACCAACCTTATCGGAGCGGTGGCGCGGGTGCGTCATACCCTGGCGCAGGCCATTCACCGTTTCATGGACGAGCAAGGGTTTTTCTGGGTGTCGACGCCGTTGATTACCGCTTCCGATACTGAAGGCGCCGGTGAAATGTTCCGCGTGTCCACCCTCGATCTGGAAAATCTGCCGCGCACCCCCGACGGCAAAGTTAATTATGATGAAGATTTCTTCGGCAAAGAGGCCTTCCTGACGGTTTCGGGACAGTTAAACGGTGAAAGTTACGCCTGCGCTTTGTCGAAAATCTACACCTTCGGCCCCACGTTCCGGGCGGAAAATTCCAATACCAGCCGCCATCTCGCCGAATTCTGGATGGCCGAGCCAGAGGTCGCGTTCGCTACCCTGGACGATGCCGCCGGTTTAGCGGAAGCCATGCTTAAATATGTGTTTCAGGCAGTATTGACCGAGCGGGCCGACGATATGCAATTCTTCGCCGAGCGGATCGACAAAGAGGCAATAAATCGTCTGAAACAATTTATCAGTGCAGATTTTGCTCAAGTCGACTACACCAAGGCGGTAGAGATCCTGCAAAACTGCGGTCAGACTTTTGAAAATCCGGTTTCCTGGGGCATTGACTTATCTTCGGAACATGAACGCTATCTAGCGGAAAAACATTTTAAAGCGCCGGTGGTGGTGAAAAATTATCCCAAAGATATCAAGGCATTCTACATGCGGATGAACGACGATGGCAAAACCGTCGCGGCCATGGATGTTCTGGCGCCCGGCATCGGTGAAATCATCGGCGGGTCACAGCGTGAAGAGCGTCTGGACCGGCTGGACCAGCGTCTGGCGGAAATGGGACTTAATAAAGACGATTACTGGTGGTATCGGGATTTGCGTCGCTATGGAACCGTTCCGCATTCAGGTTTTGGATTAGGTTTCGAGAGATTAATAGTGTATGTCACGGGAATGCAAAATATTCGTGATGTAATACCCTTCCCGCGAAGTCCACGCAATGCCAATTTCTAAAATCCAGCATTTAATATAAGAAAAACATATAAATACGACACCAAGGCCAGCTCTGCTGTCCTTAGTATGGTTTTAATGGATTGAAATAAAAGGATTTATTTCAATAGTCATCCACAAATCGTCCACATCGAATCAGGCCCCGGTTTCCGGGGCTTTTCTTTTGTCGTCAACGACAGCACACAGCATCGCCTGGGCTGCCGTTTTTGCCTGATGCAGAGAGTTAAGAGAGGTTCAGGGTCAGCAGGTCATTGCCGTAATGTGTGCGGAGAAAAACGTTTTGGGCAGGGTAAAATCTTTCGGCAAGTCAACGGACTTCGGCGTGTTCAGCATTCTTTCCAGCGTGGTAAAGGTGCTACCGCATAACAGATTCTGGCACTGATGGTAGCTGCGCCGGGTTTCCGAACTCATTCCCTCGCTGGTGCGGGTTTTTGCCACCGCGCCGCAACGTGGACACTTGAACGCCATAAAACTTCCCACAATGACACTATTTGTTTACGGATAGTGTGTCATTATGTTGACACCTTGTCAGCCAGCGCCATCTCGGCATCCCGCAGGCTGACCTCAAGCTCCAGAGCAGTGACATACCCCCGCTCGCCCAGCGTATGGACCACACGGGCAATCACCCACCCGGCGTTGTCTATGGCCGGCTTGAAGCCGCTGACGCGCGCAGGCAGCTCAGGGTAAATATCGGGTCTGCCCCGGGCCAGGGTAATGCCGAACTCCGCTGCACCGCGTTGTAGGGTGGACCATTTCGCCGCTGCCGCCCGTCGCGCCGGCAAGATAATCCCCTTCACGGCGGGAGGAGGCGTGTTTTTTCTTGTCGGACGCCCGTTTGCGCGTCAGGGTCGTTTCCGCTTTTTTGCCCACATTCAAATCCAGCCAGTAGGCACGTACGCCGGTATAGGCGTCACAGTCCGCCACCCGAAAGCTGTGCCGGTCACCGCTTGCACGGGTCAGGCTGATGGCTGGCAACAGCTTACCGCTTTGCGTTGTTCCTTGCCCTGGCACCATAAACAACAACATGCCGTTCTTGATGGTGGCAATGGCACCCAGCAGTTCAGCCATGCGGGTTAAAAAGCTGATATCACTCTCCTGAGTCTGATCGGCGTGGTCAATTTCCACGTCCTTCAGACTGCGGCTCACGCCGGTTTGCAGGCGGTAGCGTCCGGCTATCGCGCTGACCACTGTGGCTCACTTCATCGACGGTAAATAGCCCCTTATGAACCAGCGCTTCGCCTTCCCAGCCCAGGGAGACGGAGATTTGTACGCCACGAGCAGGCAAATCTATCCCGTCGTCGGCATCGTCGAGCACCATCTCCAGCGTGTCGGCCTCAAATCCCCGGTTATCCGTCAGCGTCAGGGAGAGAAGACGGTCATTCACCGTCCCGACGCGCTTTCCGCCCATCAGCAAATCAAACGCCGGGCGGCGGGCATCCTCATTGCTGAGCAGGGTGTCGACAAATTCCATGGTACGGTCTCCGCTTTTTTGTCATACAGCATTGCCGCCAGGCCCTGCGCGGGCAATCCTGCCAGATTGTAAGAAGACCCTTGAAGGGGTGAAAACCTACCGCAAGACCTTTAGCCAGCGCGAGCTGATGATCATCTACCCGGATTTTATTGCCTACAACGCCCAGTCAGGTAAAAACGAGACCGTACCGGCCACTGCCTATGCCCTGGGGCTACGGGCAAAACTGGATGCGGAGCAGGGTTGGCACAAATCGTTATCGAATGTGGCGCTGGACGGCGTACTGGGGATTTCTGCGGACATCTGGTGGTCGTTGCAGGGCAAGGACACCGATGCCAGCGACCTCAACGCGCATCACGTCACCACGCTTATCAAGCGTGGTGGCTTCTATACCCGTACCGCGCAGATCCTGGCGGACATGATCGCCGAGGCGCATTTTTCCTATATGGATAAAACGCTTACCCCGTTGTTGGTGAAAGATGTGGTCGACGGCATCAACCGCAAGGGGATGCAGCTGGTGACGTCGGGACGGTTGCTGGGCTTTTCCTGTTGGTATGATCCGGCCGATAACCCGAAAGAAACCCTGCGCGAAGGGCAGGCACATATCCGTTACAAATACACGCCGGTACCGCCACTGGAGAGCATGGGACTGATCCAGACCTTCACGGACGAATACTTCGCCGTTTTCAATCAGCTGGGGTAAGGAAGACATCATGGGAATGCCGAAAAAGCTGTTTATGTTCGATACCTATATTAACGGCCAGACCTATCTGGGGCTGATTGAGGAAATTACGCCACCCAAGCTGTCGTTGAAAACCGAAGACTATCAGGGGGCCGGCATGCCAGGCTCGGTAGCGGTATTGATGGGGTTTGACAGCAGCGCCCTGGATATGGAGCTGACCATGTGCGGGCTGGAAGTGAGCCTGCTGAAAACCCTGGGCGGCCCCATTGACAGCCTGCAGCTGCGCTTCGCGGGCTCCTACACGGATGCTGCCAGCAGGCAGGCCGTCGCCTGTGAAATCTAGACGCGTGGCCGCTTTACCGAGCTGGACTGGGGGGCCGCCAAGGAGGGAGAAAACACCCAGCACAAGTACACGCTGAAAAATACCTATTGTCGCATCGCCATCGAACGCGAGGATGTGCTCGAAGTCGATATGATTAACATGATTTGGAAAGTCGGCGGCAAGGATCTGCTGGAGAGTCACCGTGCCAACATGGGTCATTGATACGCCAGGCACCATCCCTTTATGAAACCACAGGAAGACGCGACTTATGTCTAAAATTATCCCTTTGAGTGTTGCCATCAAACGTACCAGCGGCGAAGAAATCACGGAAGTGACGATAACCGATACCCTAAAACAGGTCGGTGCGCTGCGCGGCCTGAAACTGTATGACGTGATGACCAGTGATGTGAATGCCCTGATCACGCTTCTGCCCCGCGTAACACACCCACGCCTGACGGAAAAATTATCACCATGAATGTTCAGTACTTTTCACAGTTTGCGGCGGGCGTGGCTGATTTTTTGGCACCGAACTCGGCAGCGACTGGGACGACATCGGACGATGCGTTATCCGCTGTCCCTGCGTAGAAACTGATGAGCTTATTGCCGAAGGAGAAGAAAAAACTCCAGGCGGTGGCCGCCCAGCTGTACCGTCACGGCATTTCCATCCGTCAGAGCGATAACGCTACCGCGCAGCTCACCCGCCGCACTGAAAGCTATAACCGCCAGCTGGTCGCGCAGCAGCGCCATTTAAGTGCCCTGACGCGCATGCAGGCCAGCTATGCCCGCGCCAAAGAGACGCGCGGCAAGCTCGCGGGCAGAGGGGCCGACGCCATGGCGGCGGGTGGGGGCGAGCTGTATGCCTCACAACGCCTGCTGGCCCCTGGACGGGATTTTGATGCCGGCATGTCCAGCGTGCAGGCGTTGACCCGCCTGGGCTACTTGGATGCGGGGCAGATGGATCGCGTGTCCGACGTCCTGACCGGTGCGTTTACCCGTACCAATACCGATTTACGCCAGCTGGGGGAAACCATGACCTATGCGGGCCCGATGGCGGCGGATCTGGGCGTCAGTCTGGAAAGCATGGCGGCCATGGCGGAGATCCTCAAGGAGGCCAGGCAGGCGCTGCGCACGTTTGACCAACCCAGCCAGGCGCGCCTGAAAAAAGATTTGTTTGGCGAAGAGGCCATGGTGGGCATGGGCGCGGTGATGGAGGCCGCCGTTAACGGCAAGTATGACGCCCTGTTTAACGCCCTGATGCACGCGGGCGGCGAAACTGGGCGCATTGCGCAACCGCGGGGCGCTGCTGGCAATGCCCTGCAGATGGGCCTGTCACGGGGTGCGGCCAGGGCCGGACGGGGGCAGCGCTGGCCGTGTTGGGCAATGGGCTCAGGACGCTGGCCACTTCGGGCTTTGGTATGTTGTGCAATGTTGCCAGAGCGGGGGTTACCCTGCTGGTTGCGGCACTGGTGGCCGCGGGCGTACTGATTTGGACGTATTGGGAACCCCTTAAGGCGTTTTTCTCCGGTTTTTTCACCGGCCTGAGCAGGACTGGCACCACTGAAAGAGGCGTTTATGGCGGTCTTTACGCCTCTGGCCCCGGTCTTTGACGGTATTGGTCACTCTATCAGCCAGGTGTGGGACTGGTCTACGCGTCTTCTGACGCCGGTGGCGTCCTCAAAAGCCTCCCTCGAAAAATGCACCGCCGCCGGGGAAACATTCGGCAAGGTGGTGGGCGGGCGATTTCCGGTTTGCTCTGGCCGATTCAGCAGGTCGCAAAAGGGATAGGTTGGCTGCTGGAAAAACTGGGGGCGATCCCTGATGCGACCAAAGCGGCCGCCGATGTCGCCAAAGCCATGACGCCCGGTAACGAAGGGCGCGCGCCAGAAAACCGGCGAACAGGCCAATACCCCCTGATTCCTGCGGTAAAACCCGTGGTACCCACATTGGGCTCACGGGTGTATAGCGGCAAATCGGGCAGTGAAAAAAGCCCCTCCTCGTCTGCGGGGAAGGTAACCGAAAACGGCAGACTGGGGGATATCGTCTTTAAACATCGCCCGCCGGTGACGGCCATTGACGGACTGTACCAGGAGCCCCGACTCGCGATACGTCCGGCGTCACTGCTTACCCGTTTGACGCAGTCTGCCGCCAGCCTGGCTGACACGGTGTTGCCGCCACTGGCGGGGATCCCTATTCCAGTGACGCCGACGCGCGCGGCCGTCGCGTCAGGCGGTGTGATAAGCCAGGATACTTACCGGTTTGACCTGCATTTTCATGGCATCGACATAAGCGATCGCCGGGCGCTGGGCGAGCTGGTAAAAGATAAAATTCGGGAGTTGATGCGCGAGAACAGCACGCGTCGCCGCTCCAGACTGAGCGATGGGGAGTAATGCAGATGTTGATGGCCTATGGCATGTTTGTCTTTTTGCTCAATACCGTGCCCTATCAGTCGCTGGCCCGTAGCGCCGGGTGCGACATGTCAAGAATGAGTGTATCGGTCGGTCGGCGAGATGGCAGTATATCGGCCCCGGTGAAGACGCCATTACGCTGAGCGGCGTCCTGTATCCCGAGGTGACCGGCGGCGATGTGTCTTTGGAGACGCTACGCACCATGGCCTACACCGCCCGGCCCTGGCCGCTGATTGAGGTAACCGGGATGATTTTTGGCCTGTTTGTTATCGATAATCTCAGTGAAACCCGCACAGAGTTTTACGCCGACGGCAAAGCGAAAAAAATCGAGTTCACCCTGTCGCTGAAAAAGGTCAGCGAGGATGCGCGCGAAAGTCTGGCTCAGGTAACGGCTGGCGGCCGACGCAGTAGTTAAGCGTCAGGCTTTTCTGGGGCAGTCCGGCGAACACCTCACTGGTGGCGTCTGAGAGCCGCAGGTGCGCCTGTGATAGCTGCTCTTCCAGGCGCAGCAGATTGAAGCGCCTGGGCGATGTAGTGGCGGTGCCAAAGCTCTGTCCGCGGACCCGACCGCCAAAGGCCAGCTGCTGCAGATAATAAAACCGGGCCGCCCGCTGGATATCGCTCAGGGTGTGCGGTGGCGTCTGCTGATGCCATTCAAACAGCTGGCGACTGCTTAATGCCCATTTAAACTGGCGCATAAATTCTTCCAGATGCACCTTCACGACCCGGTAGAGATTCATCAGTTCGCCATTAATGTCGTTTCGCACTTCCTCCTTAGAGGGCGACTTGCTGAAGAACAGCGCGGCACCGCCGCAAAAGGGTTCGACATAGCACTGATGCGCCGGGAAGTGGGGCAAAATCTGTTTTATCAAGCGACGCTTGCCGCCGACCCAGGGAATCATCGGCGAGGACACGTTATACTCCCTCATCCGGTGGCGTTGGCCAGTAGATATCTGGCGCGGCGCTGATATCCGCACGGTTAAGCAATACGCGGTATTTTTTCCATGCCCGCAGTTTTTTCGCCTCTCCACCTTGCTGCATATCCAGTTCAATGACGTATTCCAGCAGGGCTATCGCATCGCGGGCGGCGGCATCTCGCTGCCTCTTTTCCCCCATGGCCTGTTCGCGTAGAAACTCAGGGGGTAAAGGCTCGGGTAGCGGCGGGGGAACAGGAATAAATTTTCCGTCTTCATAGCGTCCGCCTATCATGGCATACGGCTCGTTGCTGGCATCGATGGCTCGATGACCCTCACGGGGCCGACAGGGGCTAATACCATCCCATAGAATCATGTTGACAACATTCCCCTGCGCATCAATCACGGCATAACGTTCACTTTCCATTGTATTACCACTCCAGCATTAATAGACCACCGACCCCATCACCGCCATTACCGCCATTACCGCCATTACCGCCATTACCGCCATTACCGCCCACAGTACCGGCGATACGCGTACCAACACCACCCCCGGCACCATAGCCGTAAGCGGGTCTGGCATGGTGTGCTCCCTGAGACCCGACATGCCCACCTGGGCCGCCACCGCCAAAAGCACAGGAAGCACCACTAGCGGCGGTCAGATAAAACGTGCTCATACCATCCAGGCTGCCACCAATAGCTGTTTCACCATAGGGATAACCGGCACCGCCGTAGCCATTTGTTCCTCCGACACCCGCCGGCCCGCCATCACCGCCGGATAACGTGAGTAAATCGCCTAGCGCCGTCAGGCCACCGTTCTCACCTTTTAGCCCTGAATGATTCGGCGCGCCTCCTGCGCCCCCTTTACCGCTAATACCGACGTCGATTTTTAGCTCCTCGCCAGGCGTGACGGCTATCGCTTGCCGAATAACGGCCTGTCCTGCGCCGCTCCCGCCGCCGCCCGTGGTATAACCATTGAGATAGCCAAGCCCACCGCCACCACCGCCTCCCGCTCCACAGCCTGAGACATAAAGTGTGGTGACGCCTTCGGGGATGGTAAATACACCGGAATTGACGAACGTAGCAAAACGTGGCGCGAGTAATCCGAGATTTTTGCAGAACTGAATTTTGTCCGGGATATCTGCGCCGTTCGCGGCTTTACTCAGTTTTTTATCAGCAAACGCCTTCACTGCTTTTGGCGTGGCGGCCATCGTTTCGCTGTCGCTGTTAGTGGCGTTGCTGAGTTGCACTATGCCCGTTTTCGTCAGGCTGGCTGCGGGTAACGTCAGCGCCTCGACATGCGCCTGCACAAAGGCCGTCGCCGCCAGCTGGGGGCTATTGTCATTGGCGTTGGCCGTCGGTGCCGTCGGGGTGCCGGTGAGAACCGGGCTGGCCTTGGGAGCATACTGCTGATGCGGATCGGTGTGATGGGTGTGTGTCGCCATCAGCGTATCGGCATAGGCTTTCACCTCGATAACGCCATCATCCACATAGTGCCGCATCGCCAGCACGATGGACGAGTCAATTTTCAGTGCCAATGCTTCGGTGCTGTTGACGATCAGGATCATGCCGGATGATCTAGGTACGCCCGCTGCCTTCCTGCATCTGGGGTTTGTAGCTTTCCGGGCAGTTGGCTACCGCTATAGGGTACCGTCTTTGTCAAACAGGCCCATTTCCCTTATCCACCATCCGCCCTCATTTTCCGGGATAACCTGCTCGGCAATGATCTGGTTGCCGTTAAGCGGGTCAATGCTCAGTTGGTTGAGGGCCGCGCGACGGCGTTCACCCTTTAGCGCAGTTTGTGTCAGCTCAGGAAACGGCAGGCTGCCGCCGCCATCCCCGACCGCCATGGTACTTAAGTCAAGCTTGGTGCCGAGTGCGGCGGCGTTCGCCAGCCGGGCCGCGCCCTGGTGGGTCAGGATGCCAAAAAATTTGATGCTCATGATGTGATGCTCACGGTCAGGGTATCAGCGGTTTGCGTGCCGGCCGAGCCCGAGAGCGAAGCGCTGACACTCAGGGTTTCAGGGGTATAGGCGTAAACAGTCAGAATATCGCCATCATAGCTGCCGACGGCGACCGGAAGTTGGCCGTTAACGTCGAGATTGACGGACAGCCCGGTCATGTGGCGGCTGACGGGCTTGGCGTCCGCAATCAGGCGCTCCAGCTCCTGGTACATGGCCTCGGTGATGCCGTTTTCCTGCACGTCGACATCCAGGCGAAACGTGCCCGGCTCGTCGCCGCTTTGCCACCATTCAATCACCCGGATGATATAGCCCAGCGGCTCGACAGCGCGTTTAAGTGCGGAAATGGTCCCTTTATGCCGATGAATAAAATGCGCCTGCCGGATAGCCTGGCGTTTGGTCTGGGCGGGCCAGTCGGGATCCCAGCGGTCAACGGACAGTGACCAGGCCAGCCAGGGCAGCAGATTGACTGGGCAGTGCGATGGATCCCAGAGTGGGCGCAACGGCACCGGCAGGGTCGTCGATTGCTCGCAGGCCCGTTCGATGCGCTGCATCAGGGCGGGGGCGTTAGGGGGCAGCAGGGTATTACGCATCGTAGCCTCCGGGCGCAATATGGTGATGGGTGCAATAGGCCGCCTGAGTGCGATCCAGCACGATATCTGCCACGGGCTGCATCAGCTCGACACGCTGAACGCTTTCCACATGCAGGGCGGCATAAATGGCCGACAGGCGAATATCCCGCCCCAGCATGCGCTGCTCCTGGGTATAGCGTTCAAGGCGCTGCGCGCAGGCCGCCAGTACCAGCTCAATTTCCGGTCCCGGCATCACGTACACCTGGCATTAATCTGGTATTCCACAATAGTGGCAGACTGTACCGTCAGCCGGTCAGCCACAGGGCGCACCGCCTCATCATTCAGTGCGCGCGACGCGGGCAATTAACGCCTTACTGGCGGTGCCATTTCCCTCGGTAGACAGCACCGACAGGGTCACGCAGGCGGGAGACGGGCTGATGGCGCTGGCATCGGCCACCCGCCCGTCGGCGCTGCGTGCATGAAATTCATAGGCAGCCATGGGACCGGCGACGCTCATCCCCTCCATGGCCTGCGGAATGCGCTGACGAAGCTGGCTGTCTGACTCCATCACCGCCGGCGTGGGCAGCGTGGTCTGGGCATTTTCCGGTGTAATGAGCAAGCGCTGAACGTTGAATAACGCGCCCAGATGCGCCAGATTGGCACCGCGCGCTAAGGCCACCAGGGTGGCGCGCGCCGCATCGTTGATCCGCTGGCGTAACAGCATTTCCCGGTATGCCAGCATCTGACAGACAATGCTCAGGGTGCTGGATTACAGCGCCAGCGCCCGGCGCACCGCCGCCTGTTCAGCGTCCGGGAAGCAGGTGATGAGGTATGCCTTTATATCCGCCAGCAAGGCCTCAAAGTCCAGAGATTCGACCACCTCCGGCGGCGGCAGTTGAGAAAGGTCTATGGTGCCACTCATGGCAGGGGAACCTCCGCGATAAGGGTTTTCAGGGTGTCTTTTCGCTGGCCCACCACGGTCAATAGCCATCCGCCGTCACCGGCAGGTACCAGGGTGATCTGTGTCGGCGTCAGACGCAGCTCCCACTGATAGAGGGCGATGCAGGCGGCCGAAATGATTTGCAGATGGAGCGAGGGAAGGTCTTGCTTATCCAGCAAGTCGCACAGGGCAGAGTCGTAATGTCGTCGCATCACCCGGCTACCTAGCGGCGTCAGCAAAATGTCCTGTATCGACGCCTTAAGCTGAGCGCCATCGGTCAGCGGTGCGCCCGTTACCCTGTCCATGTCGAGGTACGTGGCCGCGCTCATTGTGATCCCCCGGTCTGGCTGCCGCCCGTCTGCACTCCGCCGTGGCGGTGCGCGTCCAGCACAATGCCGTTGGAGGAGAGCTGGCCGCAGCTGATGGGGATTATCCCCAACAGCAGCAGTAATTTCGGTGACGTAGAGAAGGCAGCGAAAGTCTTTGCCATCAATGAACTGACGCCTGTGATGGAAAGCCTGCACTCCCTCAATGGCTGGTTGGGGCAGGAGGTTATCCGCTTTAAGTCTTATGCCCTGCTGGATGCGCTTGGCGTAAGGCCGTGACTGCTCCCCCGTTTACGGAGGGGGAATCAGGAAGAGAAATTTTGGTGAATATACCTTTTAATTCCATGTGCTTTATTTACACATAAACAGAAACACAATAAGGTGAGGTGGAGATAAAAAATACTATTACTTAATATATTTGTAATGATAAGCTATCCATCTATATGACAACCACATGGATGATTTTTATTTATTGTATGTCGGATTTTATACGTTTCGAGAGCTCAGAAAATATTTTTTATGCATTGAAAAATGAAAAAAATAACATAAAATCATTTCCTTCAATTGAAAGAGACTTATTTTTAAAAAGTGCAATAAAAAATTGCTTTGATTATTTAAAAGAATTACTTAGAACAAATAGAAATGATTTTAACACTGGCCCAATAAAAAAATACATACCTATTTCTTTCATAAGAAAGACGATAGATGAAGGCGTTGATAACATAAAATACACCCATGAAATCAATACCATTGAAAAGCAAGAAATTTTTAGCAACCTAATTGCAGATGTTTACACAAAATACGAGGGAGATAAAGAAGCATTCTGCAATGAAAATGTTTATTTATTTTTTAATAAAATGTGTCTTGAGGGGATAAACAAAGACCTAATTAGGGTTGTGCGATTTTATAATTACGACAACTATAATGATCATGTTATTATTTTATACTCTTCGGCTATATCCTTATTTAACAAAATAGAAAATTACTGCAATTTTGATGTTTTAAACATCAACCAAGGATCGCAACAATCGTATTTAAATCTAGTTGATATTTTAATGGAAGCAAAAAGAGAAGGTAAAGAAAACCAACTTATTATCATCGATCCTTGAAGTAAGTATAATAAAATCATATACTTAACATATCATGATGATGATGTATGTAAAATAATAAAAGAAAAAAATCATGGGAAATGCATAGAGAGAGAATTTCTGAATGTTACTATAAATAGCATGTTAATAGAGTCTCTAGTCTCAAACGACTTCAACTACCAAGAATATAATCCATTTTCTGATTTTAATAATTCAAAAATTGTTGTTTCTCTTGATTATCCTTTAGGTAAATCCAAACCTCCAGTGCCACCGAAGAAAAATAGATAGTCCCCCAATATGGGCACCTAAACGGCCCACCAAGCAAGGCACATGTAAAAACACGATAACCTCCCGCCAATGAAAATTTAACGCCGTGCAGTGCCGCGGCGGCGTATTTTTTCGCCTTTTTCGTCGGTAAGTGCACGCAGGGTTTCTTGCCGCCAAAACCCCTCAGCGCGCAAAAAGGGGGCTTTTTTGTGCACCTATGCAGAGGGGGAGACGCCGCGCCAGTACTGGCCCGAGACGGGTTTTCGGGGGTGGTAAAAATTGTGCACTTTTGTGCAGCCAGAAATCACGATGGCAGCGGACTGGAAACGACGAGTGATTTTAGTTATCCGCAAGCCTTTTCAGTACCTCAGCATGCTGCATCCTGCAGCGTTTGAAAGCCTCTTCAAAAGTCATTCCCTTCTAGCCGGAAACCTCGTTGACGCTTGTAAAATCGGCCCTAGGTATGGCAGCGTGTGCCGTCTGAGAGAGGCACGCCAATCCGAGCTTTTTAGCCAAGGCAACTTCAGCACAGGCACCCGCACTGTCCTGCCAGCCGTCCAGCAGGTAAATTCCGTCGGTGCATTGCAACATGGCCAGGCCGATGCGCATGCAGTCAGCCTCGGAAAGACCATCCGGTAGCATGGTGGGATTGAGTGGAATAGCGCCCTGAGCGGATAGCCGGCCAGGGAAAAAGCTGTCCGGTTGAAATCGGGTTTTCCGGTCATAGGACCGGCAATGTAAATTCGCATGATGACCTCTTAATAAGTATTGAATGGGCGTTCGGCTTAACAGGAAATGTTGGTTTAAAGGAACGCACGACAAGGCGTCGTAAATGGCTCCCCAGGGCTCAATCACCGGCCTCTTCAAATTCGCCGTTTGCATTAAGCACATACCAGGTATCCGGTTTCACGCCGTTGTCGCCAATCCTGCTGGCGCGGATGTGGATAATGTCGCCCTCATCATTGCGGTAGCACAGTACGATTGCGCTGCCCTCAGCGGCTTTAGCCTTACCCTGCGCGCCGAGAGACGCGGCAACCGATCCGATGCCGCTAACGTCTGCCGTCGACCGGTGGCCGGTGTTGGTGGCGGCGGACCCGTCGCCTTCAACGATAGTCCGTTCTGCGGACTTATCAATTTTACTCGCTATGCACTCGACGGCGCGGCCAACCATTTGGTGGAGGGACAGCGCCTTCTTGATGGTAATTGTGCTACTGGCGAGTTTGCTGCCTCTCGCTCCATGGGCGATATCGCCGAATACTTCAACCTCGGCAAAACGATGATTTGCAGGCTCGTCGTAATTAAAGACATCAAGCGGATATTCGCAGGTGTGAAAACCTGAACTATAGATTTCTACCGCGCCGTCGTGATGGTAGGTTTTCCCGATCTCGAACTGATATGATAATCACGGCGAGGCAACTCGTCCGCGTTGCTCACGTCAACGGCCAACTTCGGCACAATCTTCCACTGCTTCAACCGAGTCAGGAATCGGCGAGTCCCCGCCAACGATCGTATCGAACAGGCCGCGGATACTGAGCCTTTCCTCGCTGTACTGATTGAGTACCTCGGCGGGCTGGTACCAGGTGCGCACCGCCAGATCATAACGCTTGACCAGTGGCCCACCCTGTGCATTGACATACCCGGCCCAGTCGGGGCGTTGGCCGCATCGTGGCAGGCGGCAAATTCCACGCTCAGGCCGTGCGCGGTTTCGCTGTCATTCAGGCGGCGTAGCTCCCGCCAGACGGTGACGGGAATGCACCTGATAAACTGAAACTGACGAATGCCCCAGCGTGAAACCCAGGCGGTGGCGCGCTGCGCGCTTTCCTTTAGCGGTCTGCCGCTTTCGTCGTCAGTTTCACCGTCCAGGGCGTAGCCGTCGATGTTTTTCGAGATGTATTTGGCAACGTACCCGGTGGCGCTGCCTTTTTCCGGGTCAATGGCTTTGGCATCAAATCGGGCGTTTGCCGCGACGGCGCTGCGTAATTCTTCGCAGTCTGCCGCCGTGGCATAGTCGCGCAGGATTTCCAGGATGCGGGGCATGTCTTCCAGGCGGGCAAATATCAGTAAATAACCCCTTATACGCACCATCAGTTCAGTCCGTCGGATGGCGGGATTGGCCTGGCTGGCGGCATAGCCATCCATCAGGCTGATACGGTTACCCTCTCCATCTTCCAGCGCCATGCATTTGCGCCACTCGTTGGCGGTACGGCGCAGGCTGTTCAGCCACCACCGCGCATCACACATTCGTCTGATGGCCGGTTGGGCATCAAAGGGAACAAAACATTTTTCTAGCTTGCGCCAGAGCGGCGGCTGTAGGCCCAGCAGACGAACAATGTGGGCCAGGTGGTCATAGACGATGCGCCATTCGCTTTTATCGCACTGCGCGTGGGTCAGGCGGGCCACTTCCGTGGCGGCAACATGGGCGGCGTCGTTCGCCAGGGACTTGAGTGCATGACTGTCCAGGTCGGGCAGACGCTGACGCTGGGTGCGCAGGCGTAAAAAGGCCACCACGCCATTATGCTGGGGGGATTGGGTTGCGCGGTCGCCAAACAGCGCCCGGAAATCGTCGTCTGCTATTTCATTCAGGCGGTAGCCGGCGTTTACACGCGCAATGCGCGGCAACATCACCTTAACCACGGACTCGGTTAGCCAGCGGCGGGCGCTGTCAAAGCCCTTTTGCTTTTCGCGCTGGTCAAAGCGCCAGTAAATACTGGAACTCACCGTTTCCAGCTGGTCGTCAACCTGCTTTTTCGCCAGGAGAGTGTCCTCGCGGCGAAGCTCGGTAAGGCGCATTTCCTCATGAGTCGGGATGCCCCGCTCAATCGGCAGCAGAGGCTTGCGCTGCGGTGGTTTAGCGGTGAGCACAGGCGGATTATTTATACCATCGCCGCCTCCCGGTTGCGTCTGGAAAGCAGCAAATAAGCCGCGCGCCGTTAACTCGTGATGAATGGCGTTAAGATCATCCGCCAGCCAGGAAAAAATAAACGGCAAGTAATATTGTAGCAGTTCGTCAGGGGTGCGGGTGCGAAGATCGAGGAACAGATAACGGGCGGTTTCACGCGCGCGTTGTAGTTTGCGGTAACAGTCGAGGGACAGGTTTTCAGGCAAAGTGCAGGTGGGGATAGTAGCCATAGTAATGGCCTCCTGTGTGGTAAAGTTTTTCAACCTCACCACCCCGCTGTCAAACAGGGAGGCGAGACGTAACAGGGTTGACAGACCGGCCACACAGAACCCGGCGAGCGCAAGCGCTCCCCCGTTACGCCCCACCATAATTTGGACGCAACTGTGGTATTGAAGGACGTAAAAAAGCCGCAAGGAGAAATAGCGGCCGTCCGCTGTATGGTTCGGGCTGTCAAACCCGACACCGACTTTTGTCGATGCCCAATTAGCGTAGCGCCGAGCGGCGGACGAAAACAAGTGCTTTTTCACGTTTATTAACCTCTATTCTCTCAAAAGACCATCAGGCAGCCATAGCCGCTAGGGATGAAACGCCGCACGCCTGGGCGGATAACGTGGCAATCACCTCCCCGGCTTTACCGCGACTAGTCCCCTTGGCGGCGATGCTGTAATGGGTGTGCGTGTAGTGAAACGTAAAGCCCTGATAGGCTGTGTGGTTCCTGGGGGGGTATTACTGCCCGAGAGCACCACAGGGACGTCCCAACGCAAAATGAAGATGATGTCTTTCATGCTGCCTCATCCTCTTCCCCCAAGCGATACGGCACACCCAAATCTTCACGGAGCTTTTTGGCGCGTTTATACCATGCACGCTTCCAGTCATAGCGCTCAGGAGGAAGTTGACTTGTAACGTCATAAATCATCTCAAGCCATTCATTCCAAAGTATAAGTAACCGGCGAGAGCTGCCCCTTTCTCCAAAAACCTCTTTTTCCGTCGCAAGAGGTAAGAGGCGGCGCTCTATCCATTTGCGCACGCTTTGCTCCGACTTCCCGGTCCTAGGACAAACTCATCAGTAGTAATGGCATCAGGGATCTTAAATAAAGCCCTCAATTCGTCGTCTGTCATGTGCTAATCTCCCAAGTTGGGGTATTGAAGAAAAATCAACCCCAAAGCATTACATGACACCATTCTGGAACATTAATTTGGATATAGCAGAGAAATTAAAGGTGATGCGCGAAAGCGAACGCATCTCAAGTAGAAGGAAGGCTGCTGAAATAATAGGCATACCTCATAATGATCTATGGAGATATGAGACAGGGGAGGCAATTCCTAAAGGAGATGTTTTAATGAAAATATTGTCAACACCAATTTTTGAAAAATACGCATTATGGTTCACCACAGGTAAAATTGCGCCGGAATCCGGGCAGATAGCTCCGGCTCTCGCACACTTTGGGCAAAACAATGCGGAATCTACATCATTGGAACAAAAGGCTGGCTAGGGGTTTATGATGCCTATGTGTGCCAAACCCGCGAATACTTAGAGCTTATGACCGGAGGGCGTAATCATGACGATTAAAACGCTCGATGGTGGACGATCCAAAGTTGATGTAAGACCCGTGGTCGGGATGGCCGCAGGATCCAAAAAATATTAAAGCTGATGCAGTGGCCTATGAGCGCTACGCACTCGGCAATTTGCACAACAAAGATTGGCTGGAAAAACCTGCCGATCAACGAAAATTATCTGACCTAATGGAAATATAGTGGCAACTTAAAGGCCGAAACCTGAAATACGGAGAAAAACGAAAAGTTGCACTATGTAGAATCATCAAGGCTATCGGAGATCTAAGTGCTGGACGCTTAAATCAGCGCTTCATGCAAGAATGGCGCTCTAAGCGGCTACATGATGGCGCAAAAGCATCAACCGTTAATCGGGATGAGGCAGTACTTAGCAGTATGTTTCGCGTGCTAATTAACTCTGGAGAATACCATGGGGATAACCCAATCAGAGCGTTATCAGCCTTAAAGGAAAAAGCGCCGGAGATTACCTATCTAACCAGCGAGGAAATTACCCGATTGCTGGATGCAACAGATGGAGACGCCCGCAGAATAATCATTCTATGCCTTGCTACTGGCGCAAGATGGGGAGAAGCAGCCAGCCTTAAAGCAGAGCATGTACTGCATAATCGAGTTACTTTCACTGAAACCAAAAATGGCAAGATTCGCACGGTTCCCATCTCTGATGAGACAGTGAAAGCAATAAAAACGAAAAAATTAGGAAAACTCTTTGATATAGATTATGAAAAATATCGAAAAATTTTGCGTGAATGTTAAGCCTGATCTGCCTAAAGGCCAGTCCGTACATGTGTTGCGCCATACTTTTGCTGCACACTTCATCATGAACGGAGGGAACATACTAACACTACAAAAAATTATGGGACACACTTCAATCCAGCACGATGACCTATGCGCATCTTGCTCCTGATTACTTACAGGATGCGATAACCCTCAATCCCCTGGACAGAAGCATCCACATTTCATCCACACATACGGGTTTTTAGGGCTAGCATAGAGTCCACAAAAAGGGATTAAGTCATTGAAAGTAGGCTTAATCCCTTGCAATACAAAGTATAGGAAAGCCAGCTCTGCTGGCCTTTCTCATTTCAAAGTTAGATATATCTCACAAAGTTCCCTAAAAATTACATTTATACATAAATTTTTTCCCACTGAAACATTATTACGACATTTGTATCATTTTCGGGGTAGATTAACGACTCTGTGAATGGAACACTGCGTGCAGACACAGGAAGACACCAAACTCTCAATAATGTTTCGTAAGAAATTATTAGCGGCAGTAGTAGGTGTCTGAATAACACTAATGAGGGTAGTAATAATGATAAAGCGCAATCTTTTTGCAGTGGTAATTCCGGCCTTATTGGCTGCCGGTGCCGCTAACGCGGCCGAAGTGTATAACAAAGATGGCAATAAATTAGACATCTACGGTAAGGCTGTCGGCCTGCACTACTTCTCCCACAGCGATAACAGCTACGGCGGTGACGGCGACCAGACTTATGCCCGTCTCGGCTTCAAAGGTGAAACTCAGATTACCGACCAGCTGACCGGTTTCGGCCAGTGGGAATACAACTTCCAGGGCAACAACTCCGAAAGCAACACCGACGCTCAGGACGGCAACAAAACCCGTCTGGCGTTCGCCGGTCTGAAATTCGGCGATGCCGGTTCATTCGACTACGGCCGTAACTACGGCGTAGTGTATGACGCTATCGGCTGGACCGACATGCTGCCGGAATTCGGCGGTGACTCTGGCTACAGCGACAACTTCATGATGGGTCGTACCACCGGCGTTGCTACCTACCGTAACACCAACTTCTTCGGCTTGGTAGACGGCTGGGATTTCGCAGTACAGTACCAGGGCAAGAACGATCGTGACGAAATCCGTCGTGCCAACGGCGACGGCTGGGGCGCGTCTACCAGCTACACCTCCCCCATCGGGGTTGGCATCGTTGGTGCTTATGCTTCATCCGACCGTACCGATGCACAGCAGAGCGCTTACTACGCTAACGGCAGCGAAAAAGCTCAGCAGTGGGCTGCCGGTCTGAAATATGACGCCAACAACGTTTACCTGGCTGCCATGTACGGTGAAACCCGTAACGCAACCTATATCACCAACCCCAACCTGCAGATCAATGGCGCTGATGCCACAGGTTTTGCTAACAAAACCCAGCTGATTGAATTGGTTGCTCAGTACCAATTCGACTTCGGTCTGCGTCCGTCTGTTGCCTACGTTCAGTCGAAAGGTAAAGACATAGAAGGCGTGGGTGATGTTAACCTGATCAAATACGTTGAAGTGGGCGCTACCTACTACTTCAACAAAAACATGTCCACCTATGTTGACTATATCATCAACCAGATTGATAGCGACAACGAGCTGGGCATCGGCAGCGGCGACACCGTTGCTCTGGGTCTGGTCTACCAGTTCTAATCCTTTTCCAGCCGCTTACAGCTGAAAGTCTGGATACTGAAGGCAGGGTTTATACCCTGCCTTCTTTTTTTATGGCCGCCGAAAAATGTGCGGCAAACGGTTGGCAAAGCGCGCTGGTAACGGTAACCTGATAACACTTTTCGCACACTGTGACGTTTTGGACACACTTCCCATGTTTGAATCTATTCCGGTCGCACCGGCGGACCCGATTCTCGGCCTGCTGGATGTCTTTCACGCCGACGATCGTCCCGGCAAAATCAACCTCGGTATCGGCGTTTACAAGGATGAAACCGGTAATACGCCGGTGCTGACCAGCGTAAAAAAAGCGGAAGCGCTGTTGCTGGAAAATGAAACCAGCAAAAACTATCTGGGTATCGACGGCCTCGCGGCCTTCGCCGCGGGCACGCAGCGCCTCCTGTTCGGGTCTGACAGCTCCCTTATCGCCGACGCGCGTGCGCGTAGCGCGCAAACTCCCGGCGGTACCGGTGCCCTGCGCGTGGCCGCGGATTTTCTGGCGCATAATACCGCCGTGCGCCGCGTTTGGGTAAGCAACCCCAGCTGGCCGAATCACAAGAACGTTTTCAGCGCCGCAGGACTGGAGGTGTGCCATTACGCCTACTATGACGCCGTTACGCATACGCTTGATTTCACGGCAATGCTGGCGAGCCTGAGTGAGGCACGGGCCGGCGATGTCGTCTTATTCCACGGCTGTTGCCATAATCCGACCGGTATTGATCCCAACCTGCAACAATGGCGCGAACTGGCCGCCCTGTCGGCCCGTCAGGGCTGGCTGCCGCTGTTCGATTTTGCCTATCAGGGTTTCGCCCACAGCCTGGAAGACGATGCGGCAGACTTGCGCATTTTCTGCGAAGCGCATCAGGAGCTCATCGTGTGTAGCTCTTATTCAAAGAATTTTGGTCTGTATAATGAACGCGTCGGCGCCTGTACCTTGATTGCGCCCGACAGCGCGGTTGCCGATCGCGCCTTCAGCCAGCTGAAGGCCATCATTCGCGCCAATTATTCCAATCCTCCGGCGCACGGTGCCGCCGTGGTTACCACCATTTTAGCCGACGACGTACTGCGCGCCATGTGGGAGCAAGAGCTTAGGGGTATGCGTGAACGGATCCAACGTATGCGCCAGCTGTTCGTCAATACACTTTTGGATAAAGGCGCGCAGCAGGACTTCAGCTTTATCAACCGGCAAAACGGTATGTTCTCTTTCAGCGGCCTGAACCAGGAACAGGTGCTGAGGTTGCGTGACCAGTCAGGCATCTATGTGGTGAATTCGGGCCGTATCAACGTAGCCGGAATGACGCCGGATAACATGGCGCCGCTGTGCGAGGCGATCGTGGCGGTGCTCTGACCACCGGGCGGCCTGTTCAAAGTAGCACGCCGCGGCGGCGGCGCATCCGTCAAGTGAGTCAACAGCACCCGGACGGGAGCCGGATCGGCACGCCCTCAATCCTGAATGCCCTCAGGCCAGAATCTTCAATAAAACCGTATTGCCCCGTTCCTCACCGCAGCATATCCCTACGTCAGTACGTCAATCTATTAGCAGGATAAAACATCAGAATAGAGAGCTATAGGCCCGCTGGCAGCATCAGCTACAGCGGGCAGCATCAAAAAATTTACTTTTGCCAGCTACTGCAAGAAGGGATTGGTCCGCCGCTCATGCCCTAACGTCGACATCGGGCCGTGGCCGGGCAAAAAGGCAATATCATCTGCCAGCGGCATAAGCTGATGATGAATCGATCGCATCAGCGTCGGCATATCGCCACCGGGCAGATCAGTGCGGCCAATGCCGCCATTGAACAACACGTCACCCATCAAAATGAACTTCGCGGCTTTATTCCAGAACACCACATGCCCCGGAGAATGGCCGGGACAATGCAGCACGTGGAACGACAGCTTACCGATGCTTAACGTGGCCCCGTCCGCCAGCCAGCGGTCAAGCGTCAACGGTGGGGTGGTCTCCACGCCGAACATTTGGCACTGTCCTGGCAAACTTGCCAACAGCGGTTCTTCGTCACGATGGGGACCAACAATGGGCACATCATAGAACGCCGCCAGCGAGCTGGCGGCACCGACATGATCCAGGTGGCCGTGGGTCAGCCAGATTTCTTTAACCGTCACCCCGAGCGTCGCCACTTCCTGACGCAGCCGTGGCGCTTCACCGCCGGGATCCACTAACGCCGCGTTACCGGTCTGCTCGCACCAAACCAAAGAACAATTCTGGCTAAACGCCGTTACCGGCATAATGTGATATTTCATACTCCATCCTGTCAGACCCTTTATCCCGATTATACGGCGAAACGGTGGTCATGTTGACAGGAATTGCGGCGTGTTACCAGGTGCGTTCTGGCCCCGTGTCGATATGAACAAAGTTACTGCGCGGATAATAACCCACGCCGCCCATGTGCAACTTCAGCGCCGCCTTGAGGATCAGGCTGAGCGGAGTGCCCTCAATATGGAAATCCATCGCTTTTCCCAGGGTATGGTAACTGTGCTTGGCCACGCCCTCGCTCTTGGCCCGCAGAGAATTATTGGTCTGCACGGTTCGGTAGCCGGAGATAAGCTGCACCGGTTTTCTGGTTTGCAGCACGGTTTGCAGACGATAAAGATGGTCGAACAGCTGGGGATCGATGGTGGTTATTTTGTTGGCGCGAAAATCACAGAAAAAATGATTTAACCGGCTCAACTCGCTTTGATCATAGCTTTTACCATTGAAAAATTCCGTTTTCAGCGTTTCACCAGTATGCAAATTATTCAAAGTAAGCATCCGAGGACGGGGCGTGAATAGCGTGGTGAAAGCGGTGCCGGGAAGCAGCGCCAGTCCGGCGGCAGCCGTACCGAACACCAGCAATTGGCGGCGTAAATGATTAATATGATCCATGGGCAAAGTAACCAATAGGCAGAGTTAATGAACAAATGCACAGTAGTGCACCGCCGGAACCATACACTCAAACGTCAGGATTTGCAAAAGCTTACAAAGTAGTCCATAAGCGCTTGCAACTCGCCGGCGGCAGTAGCTTATTGCAGCAGCCGTTGCGCTTGCGGCAAGCTCCTGGTGCCCTTCTGGGTGGGCGTATCATAATTGTAAATATCTGTGCGGAATTGTGGTTTACCGTCCTCTGCAACCCAGGCGGTCAGGTAGGACAGATTAACCGGAATCTGATGGCGAATCGGCACATAGGTGGTATTGCCCTGCTTTAACGTCGCGCTGACCCGCGCATCGCCCCAACCGGCATCCTGCAACAGCATGTTGGCCAACACGGCCGCCTTGTTCACCCGGACACAGCCCGAGCTGAACGCGCGCTGATCCTGATCGAACAAATTATGATTAGGCGTATCGTGCAGATAAATGGCATCCGAGCTGAGCATATTGAATTTATAGCGGCCCAATGCGTTTTTCGGTCCCGGCGCCTGCTGCAGACGGTATGGGAAATGATTGGGGGTCACGATATTCCAGTCAATGATGGCCGGGTTGATTACGGCAGCATCGCTGTTCCAGCCCGACAAGATGGTGAAGTCGTTACGCGGTAAATACCCCGGATCGCGCAGCGCTTTAGGCAAAATATCCTGGCGCATCAGCGACATTTTGCGGCTGGAACGACCGACGATCACCCGCGAGGATAACACCTCTGCTCCCTGCTGATAGTAAACAAGCGAGTAATTGGGAATATTCACCAGGATACCGGTATTGATCCGGTTATTGAGCAAACGTAAACGCTGGATATTTAGAGCCAGCAGCGTAACCCAGGTCTGCAGAGAGACGTTAAGCTAGTTACGCGTCTGGCGACCGATCACGCCATCAGCGCCCAGCCCCTGCCAGTTTTGAAAACGTTTCACCACCGCCACCAGGTCAGGCGAATACATTTTGTCCTGCACATCAACCGTGGCGACCACCGCCGGATCATCGCTGGAGGGCGTGAGCGTGAGCTCCGCGGCGGCGGGTCGTGGCTGACCAGTTGTGATGCGGGCGTATTGGCCGGCGCTGCATCCACCATCGGCAGCGGCGCGACATCACCCGGCTGGAGCATACCGGTGTGCTGCAAAATCTCGCGCAGCGCGGGAATGTCGTCTCTCAACTGACCAGGACGAAGGCTGGCGCTACCGGTTAACTGCGGCCAGGGATGATTGTCGGCCAGGATAGCTTTCAACGCCTGATGCATTTTGGAGTATTGGGGATGTTGCGGCACCAGGCCGCTGACAAAGGCGTCCAACCGACCGTCATTGAGGGCATTCTGCCAGCGATCGATCAGCACGCGCGGCGGCAACGCCAGCTGGTAGGGCGTATTGCCGTACAGCCATCTTTCACCGTTGGCGCCGACACCATTGGTAAATAGCATCGGCGACATCAGCGCACAGCTTTTACCGCTGCGTCTCAAAGCTAACCTCCCATGACGGTGTTCATAATGAAACAGAGGAGGACGATGAGCGTCTCTGTCATGCTGAGACGCAAAATTCCTCTCAATCCTCGTTTTCCCACTGCTTGGCGCTAACGTAGTCGGAATGCATGCCTCGATATTCCCAAAACCCATTGGACTCTCCAAACGGTGGGAAATCCCAATTATTCAAGTCAGGCTGGCCGTCTTTTTTGAGAGAAAAATAACCCTTACCCGCTTGAAAATATATAGAACCTTCTAAACCGTATTCATGCCAAGGCTTAGGATCACTGAAAACGCCCTGATGTTCCCCAACGAAGTACCAGGCTGAGTTTCGATAGTGGCCATGAGGATAACGCCATTGATCCTCACTCAGCCTGCCGCTTATCCTTAGCATGAAATATCATTTTGTTTCATCAAAATAAATGAAGCCAAGCTTTCCGTATTCTTGAAAGGTTTTTGGTTGCAAAAATGTACCTTGATTGCGCCCGCTGTTGAACCATTTGTCATTATCTTTACCGTCGGTCGGAAAAGCCCAACCGGGTTCGGTTGTCGCGCCCGCCTGTTTTAACACAAAATATCTTTGCTGCTCTTGAGAAAAATAGACATAGCCGACGTCCCCAGGCATATCAATAGATTTAGATCGCAAGAAAGTGCCATTGTTCTCCTTATATGACCCTAATTCACAGTAATCATTGACATTAGATCCTCTTTCAAATAGCCGATGATGATCCCCAGGACTACCTCTTTTCTTCACAGTGTAATACTTGACATCGTGTTTATAGACGGATCCGACTGTCCCATATTCATCCACGCTTTTGGGGTCCTCAGAAGTACCTGAATGGACGCCTGAAAATAACCAATAATGGTTACTCCGGTCTCCCGTTGGAAAAAACCAATCATGGTCCGAAGGACGGCCGAATTGCCTATAGATATAATAGCTATCATTAAGGTCATTGTAATAAATATCACCTTCATTGCCAGCATCCTCCCATCTTTTAGGATCACCAGGGGTACACGCGTGTTCGCTGATAAACTCCCAGTGGTCATTGTATAGTCCATCTCCAGCGTAATACCAGAGGTGATCCTCTGGGCGACCATAAGCTTTTAGTCTAAAATAACCATTATCTTGGTCATAATACACAGAGCCAGCCTGACCGCATTACGACCATGTTTTAGGCTGTTTAAGCGTTCCCTGATGCGTACCAGCATTCATCATCTTTTTCCTCAGAGGGAAAAGGCTTCAAAGCTGCTGCTGATGACACATCCGCCTTAAGAATAAAATAACTTTCTTTATCTGCTGAAAAATAAATATCTCCTCGATTGCCGCTATGCCGCTCTTTTTTAGGATCGCCGTAAGTTCCGGCATGTATTGACAAAAAGATGACATCATCAGATTCACCCTGCTGCGGACACCGCCAGCGACCGGCTTCGGGGCTGCTGGTATTTCTTGCTAAATAGTATCTACCGAAACAATGATAAATCGACCCTATCTTGCCATATTCATACTCATCTTTTGGATCCTCAAACGTGCCTTGATGTTCACTGGCATCGAACCAATATTCGTTATCTTTTTGCGCCGAAGGCAAAGGCCAATCATGCAGCGCTGGAACACAATTTTTTTAGCGATATAATACCGGCCCTCTACATGCGAGAAATAAACATCCCCCACCTTTCCGGGATCGCCAAAATGTTTGGCATCGCTAAATGTCCCTGCTCGTTCGGTTAAAAATTGCCAAAAGTGGTTCGACTGGCCCCTAGCGGGATAATCCCAATGCTCTGCAACGGGGTGTCCTTCCTTCATCAAAACATAATAGCCAAAATCATTGCGATAAATAGAACCTACTTTGCCGTATTCGTTCCCGATTTTAGAGTTAGCCAATATCCCCTTATACGTGCCGGCAAAAATATAGTTATCATCGTCTTTAAATTGTGCGGGGAATAACCATCCAGACTCGGATAGATTGCCATCCCGTTTAAGTGCAAAATAAACCCGTTGCCAGGGTGAGAAGTAGATATTGCCTTTAACACCATACTCGGTTTCTTTTCTAGGATGGGTGAATATACCTTGCTGTAACCCTACTGGCTGCCAGTAATCGTTTGATTTCCTATAAGGAGGGAATGCCCAATTATGTTCAGATGGCCTACCCTGCTGAGGAAGAAAATAAGGCCTCTTATTCCTCCACGAGGTGGGGCGCAATATTGGCCAGACCGATACCATGAGCGTAACTACGCCGTTGCGAATCAGCGTCTAAGCGGCAGTAACGATGTATGGAAAAAGCAAGTGGGCTATCATCGACGCTCAGTGGCTGAAACAGCTATATTCCGGTTCAAAACGCTTATGGGCGATCATCTAAGTCTGCGTGACTATGATGCGCAGGTAGGTGAGACAATCGCGATGGTCAAAGCGCTTAACAAAATGACGCTGTTAGGAATGCCGAACAGCATCCGGATCGCATCACAATCGATCTGCTAGGGGGGCGTAGTCATACAAGTTCTGATTTATTCAACAAAGCCCTGCCCATTATTAGAAATAATACAAAATAGCATTGCTATGAAATTAGTCGCCAGAAAAGGAGTAAGCTTTTGGATTTCCGCTTGTATGACAAATAAAAAGTAAGCGTGGGCTGAAATGTCTGAAGGGGCTACCTAGTATTCAAAATAGATAAACCTAGAACGTCTTATTGATAATGGTATGCCGGAGAAGGGTAGGTTTTAGCAAATTGGCATTCAGCGCCAACGTGCCGCTTGCTCAAACATAGCGTATTCGCGTGCCGCGCCGATGACCTGATGATCTTTTATAAGCGGCTAGATGCGCTAAACGCCTTAAGCGACTTACCCACTCACATCACCATATGGGCGAAAACATCTCACGCCCCGCACTAGACAACGTTAAGCCATTAGACCAAGCTAAAAACAGGCAAGATATAATATCCTCGCCTGTCTGGCTATTTATTGGCCCCGCATTTCACCGCGACGACAAGTTATTCCTTAACCCGGGGCGGACACCTTAACCGGCCTAGCTGTCGGTCTCGGTCAAGGCCGTTGACGGCGGCGCAGCCTGCTCGGTACCAAAGCCGAGCAGCCCGACCACGTGCACATGTTCCTGATTATTGAATACCTTACGCACCAGTTTATACGTCGTCCCTTTCTCCGGACTGATATTTTCCGGCGCGGCGATAATAAGCTGCATCTGCAACCGGTCGCAGAGCTCGAACAGCGTGGCGATGGATTTGGCATCCAGCCGCGCCGCCTCATCGAGGAATAACAACCGGCACGGCGAAATATCTTTGCCACGCAACCGGCTGGACTCCTCTTCCCAGCTTTGCACCACAATCACCAGAATCGACATACCGGTACCGATGGCTTCGCCGGTGGACAACGCCCCGCTCTCTGCGCGTAACCAGCCATCGGCGCCGCGGTTGACCTCCACTTCTATTTCCAGATAGTTGCGGTAATCCAGCAACTCCTCGCCGACCGTCTGCGGCGTGCGCTGCCGCAGATCGATTTGCGGGTTCAGCCGCTGATACAGCTTGGCCAACGCTTCGGAAAACGTCAGGCGCTGGCTACTGAACAGATCCTGATGTTGTTCCTGCTGTTCGCTCAACACATCCAGCAGCGTCGCATGGGCTTCGCGCACGCTGACGTTCAGGCGCACGCTCTTCACCTGGCCGAAACTGACCGCCTGCAGTCCCTGATTGAGCATCCGGATACGATTTTGCTCGCGCTGGATGGTTTTGCGGATAATGTTGGCCACGCTTTTGGAACTGATGGCCAGCTTTTGCTCGCGGGCGGTCAACTCTTCCGTCAGGCGATTGAGCTCGATTTCCATTTGCTCGATAGCTTCGACCGGGTCGTCGGTGCGAATAATATCCTGGCGGATACGCTCGCGCAGATGCTGGTAAACGGCAATGAAAAACTGGATTTTGCGCTCCGGCCGCTTGAGATCTTCCGACAACCGCAGTACATCGCGCAGGTGCTCATTGTCCGCCACCGCCAGACGCAGCGCCCCCAGCGCTTTATCCGACATAGAACGCAGATCTTCCGCTTCCATGTAAGCCAGTTCGCGGCGGTGCAGGCGGCGCTCGACGCCATTTTCCTTGACCAGACGCAGCACCGAGCACCAACCGGCCTTGGCGCTGACCACTTGCTCGCGGGTCTGATAATAATCGCGTTCCAGCTTGCGCAATTTCTTTTGCAAGGCATCCATTTCCGCCTCGCAGAACGTCAGCTGTTTTTCCAACTGATTACGGCGACCGCGGTTCTGGCTCAGGGCCATGTGCAGTTGATCCCGGCGCTCGCGGGCGCGCGCTTCCGCATTGGCGTCAACCTGCACTCCGATGTCGTGCAGCTCCTGCATCAGCTCTTTCAGCATATCCTGCTTGGCGTCATAGGAGCTCTTCAGCGATGCCTGCACCTGGCTAAACTGCGTAAGCTGGGCCTGATGGGCGTGCAGCGCATCGCGCGCCTGGCTACGTTCAGCTTCCGCCCGTTCCAGGCGCTGACGCAGTTTATCGTTCAGATCGGTATTTTCACTCAGCATGCCGGCGGAATCGGAATAGCTGAAGTGAGTGCGACGTTGCACCACTTCCGTCAGGGCGAAGGCCTGTTGCCGCACCTGACGCTGGGTCTGCTGAGCCTGTTCGTAGTCGGCGCGCAGTTGTTCGTGCTGCTCGGGGTCGCTTTGCAGCACCGCCACCAGCGGCTCCAGCTGATCCAGCGCCTTTTGGTGCTGACTTAAATAGCGCGCCGCCTCCTGAGCATCATGCCAATCGGCCTGCACCGTTTCCAGCCGGTCTTGCAGGGTGTCATCCAGCAGTACGCCCAGCCGGGGGATAAGCCGATTAAGCAGTTGCAGTCCTTCGCGCGCCTGATCGTAGTGCTGCCGGCTTTGCTGATTCTGTCCGTGGTGATCGCTGAGCTCACGTTCAAGCTCACCGCGCCGGCCGTTTAACGTGCGCATCTCCGCTTCCGGATCCGGCTCAAACGCTACCGCCAGGTGAGCGCCGATAAAACGGCTGAACGCCTGATGCTGACGCTGGATTTTTTGCACGTCAAACGACAGCGTAGCGTAGCGTTCCGCCAGCACGTCCCGCTCGGCGCTGAGGTTTTCCAACCGGCTTTCGCGCGCGGCGCGGCCAAACAGCGGCACCGCGGGAAAGCGCGAGTAACGCCACTGCCGGTCCGCCACTTTGACCAATACCGCGCCTTCCAGCTCTTCCACGCCAAACACGTTGTCGTCAAATGACTGCGGATCCCCTTCAATCAGATAGAGATCATCCGGGCAATCTTCCAACCCGTCCAATTGTTCCCGCACCCGCGACAAATCCGGGACGACAATCGCGTGGTGGGACGGGCCGTACAGCGCCGAGAAATACGGCGCGTTGTCAAGCGTAACGTCGTCATAGATTTCCGACAGCAGCACACCGCCAAAGCGTTCGGCCAGCGTTGTCAAGCGGGCGTCATCGGTTCCCCCCGGCTGGCTGAGGCGCTCAATCTGCGCTTCGATGCACCGCTTGCGTCCCGCGACCTCGTCGCGTTCCACGGTGGTTTCCCGCTCGCGCTCCAGCAAGAGCTGCATGGTATCCGTCACCTGACGACTGCTGGTCAACGCTTCGCCGCTTTGCTCGCTCAGTGCCGTTAAGGCATCCTGCGCCGCCAGCCAGGCCAGCGCACGCGCGGTGAGCTGTTCAATACGGGCGGTCACCTGCTCCAGCGTCTGGCGCAGCGCGAGGCGACGTTCGCCGGCCTCGGACACCGTCGCCGACAGCGTTTCGACCCGCGCCTCCAGCTCCTGCTGCACCACGTCGAGCTCCTCAGGGGGATAATCCTGACCCATGCGCTGGCAGAATTCCTGCAACAGCCGTTCGGCGTCTTGCTGCTCGCGCAGCCGTTGTTCCAGCTCATTGAGCTGACTGCGCAACGCCTGCAGCCGCTCCGCCTGATGACGTTGCGACGCGGCGTCACGAATCAGTTCCCGAGCCGTTTGCCAGGCGTCGCTGCGGCTGACCTGGCCGGCAATTTTTACCACCAACCCGTAGGCCTGTTCAAAACGGCTGCTGGCCGCCTCGGCAATATTCAGTTTTTGCTCAAAACCCAGCAGACGCTCGGTGGCTTCCTGTTCGCGCTCTTTGTATATGGCCAACGTCGGCGCGGCGTCTTCCCATGTCATCGCCGGAAGCGAGCACAGTTCGCGGGCGCGATCCAACGCTTGCAGCGCCTGCTGGAATTGGATGGCGCGCGTTTGTTGCACATCCAGCGCCTGCTGGTAGTCAGCCAGCTGGCTTTTTAGTTCATCTACCTCAAGCTCGGCCGCCTCCAGCCGCGCTTCGTTCTCCTGCTGCTGCTCGGCGGACTGGGCCACCACCTCATTTTGTTCTTCCAGCCGGAAGGCCAGCTCCTCCAGATCCTCCTGGTAGCGGCCGATTTTTTCCTGCTGACGCATCGCGGTTTGCACCAGATTAAGATGATCGCTGGCGGCCTGATAATCGGTTTCCAAATCAGACTCGCCACCGCTGATTTCCGCCAGTTCCCGGGCCATATCGACGTGACGATACTGTTCGGAGGCCAATTGCTTGCGGCTGCCGAACACGTCCCGGCGCAGGGTCAGGGCATCGTCCAGATGCAGACGCCGTTCGTTGGCGTGGCGCATATAATCCGCCGCCACGTAGGCGGTCGCTTCGGAAATCAGATGCTTGAATAAATCCCGATCCGATTGGGTCACGCGGATCGCCTCAAGCGTCAGGCGGTTTTCGCGCAGCGCCGCTTCCATGTCCTGAAACGCTTTTCGTACCCCGCTGTTTTCCGGCAGCAGGTAGTCGCGCAGCGATCGGGTAATCGCGCTGGAAATACCGCCGTACAGCGATGCCTCGATGAGGCGATAGTATTTGCTGCGATCCGCGCTGGAACGCAGCCGGCGCGGTACGACGCCCAAATCGAACATCAGCGAGTGATAATCGGTGATGGAATTGAACTGTTTGAACAGTACTCCCTCGATCGCCTCGACCCGCTCTTTCAGCTCCTGCAGCGGTAACACCCGCGCCTGACGATCGCCCATCGTCATCGTCAGGATCTCGGTGGGGGTCACTTTGACCGGCAGCCCCTGGATCATGAACGGTTTGATGTCCACTTTGCGATCGCGGCCGGCTATCTGCTGCAGGCGAACACCCACCAGCACGCGCTGGTGGCGGGAGTTGACGACTTCCAGCGCCGAATAGCACACCCCGGCGCGCAGTTTCCCGTGCAGCCCTTTATCCCGCGAGCCGCTGGTGGCGCCGGCTTCGGTGGTGTTGCGGAAATGCAGCAGGGTCAAATCCGGAATGAGGGCGGTGATAAATGCCGCCATGGTAGTGGATTTCCCCGCGCCGTTACCGCCGGACAGGGTGGTGACCAACGCATCCAAATCAAACGTCCGGGCGAAAAAGCCGTTCCAGTTGACCAGCGTCAGTGAGCGGAATTTGCCGCGTTCAATCATGCCTGTTCATCCTCGGGGCCCTCCACGCTTTCGCCGGCGAGCGCCTCGTTTTCATCGTTATCATCCTGTTCATCGCCGCGCGACAGGGCATTTTCCAGCGGCATCGCTTCGCCGTCGCGAATCATCCGCAGTTGCGCTTCGCGCGCATCATCGCCGGCGCGCACGTCGGCGCCGAAGCGGAATACGGATTCGGTAATGCGGAACTTGCTGGCGTCGTTGCCCATAAACCAGACCATGCCCAACCGGCGCAGACGGTGAAGGGAGGCGCGCACTTTCTCCTGCAGCTTCTGCCTGTCCAAATCCGAGCCGGTAGAGCGTTGATTCACCAGTTTCAGCAGCTTGTTCTCATCGGCCAGGCTCAGCAGTTCGTCGTACAGTTCCTGCTGACTGAAAATGCCCTCGTGTGCCAGCCGTTCTGGACTAAGGTACAGATAACACAAAATTTTGCCGACCATCATATCCAGAGCCGACAGCACCGAACGAGGAATCAGAGTAGTGGAACGCGGGCGCAGATAGAAAAAGCCTTCCGGCGCGCGCAGCAGCTCCACGTTATAACGGCGGTAAAAGCCCTCCAGCTCTTCCTGGAAATCCATCAGGAAAGCATGATTATCCAGCTCCTCAATGCCTATGTGGCGGCCGGAGCGCAGTTGACTGTCCAGCGCCGGAAACAAAGGGTTGGACAGCGCTTTCGCCAGTTTTACTGGCAAACTTTCTTCAATACTCATCAATGACATGGGCCTGTACCTTAGCGCCAAAATCGTTGATTACCTGCCAGTGTGCGGGTAACCCTGTAAAATCTGACCGGGCCACGCCCAGGCGCACCGCCTGGTCGACCACGATGAGTGCCACATCGAAATGGCGCGCGCGCGGATACCGCGCCAGGTAATCGCGCATCACGGCGCCGAGGTCGAGCGGCAATTGCTGCTGTTTGTACACCCCTAGCGCCTCATCCACCAGCGCCGCAATGTACTCGCGGATCTCGTTGAATTCTTCATATTCCATATCCGGCGGCAGTTCGCCGGTCACTTCGTCATTGCGCAGCGCCAGCTCTTCATCGCGCAGGTCCATCAGCCGATCGGCGTCGGCATAGGTCAGTGCCCAGGAGGCGTCAAAATAATTTTGCACCGACTGGCGCAGGCGCTGGGCGAAGACGCGATTCTTATCCATGTCGATGGCTGTACGGATAAAACGGTGTACGTGGCGGTCATAACCGATCCACAGATCGATCGTCTGTTGGCCCCAGCTGATAATCCGATCCAGTTTGTTTTGCAGATCCAGCACCAGCTTATCGACGAACTGCAATTCGTCATGGTTGAGCGTCGCATCCTGAATACGCAGCAAATTGGCCTGCAGCTTATCCCCCGCCGCTTCCAGGGTATCTTGCAGTTCACGCAGCGTGCCGGAGGTTTCCGATAACAGCAGTTCGCAGCTGGAGATGGCGGCCCGCCAGTCCTGATTAAGCAGTGCGGCAATATCCTGTTTTACCCCTTGCTGCTGTTCATCCATGATGCGCTGGGTCATATCGATGCTGTCGAAAATTTCCGCCACGGAATATTTCAGCGGCACAAAGACATGCCGGTGCCAGTGGAATTCGTCGCCGTCTTCTTCCGCCGCGTCCGCCGCCCGCTTCAATTCCTGCGCAACAATGGACAACTGGACCGACAGCCGCAGCGTGGAGAATTCGCGCTGGCGAATATAATAATCGCTGATTCCGATACCGAGCGGCGTCAAGCGGTAAATGGAGTTACCCTCCGCCAGCTCGCTGGTGAAACGATTAAGAAGACGCTGACGCACCAGATCGTTGATGGCATTGTTAGCACGTACCGTCACAGTTTCCTGGGTCTGTTCAAACCCTTCACTCACATAACGGAACGCATCCACCAGTTCGCCTTCGCTCATTTCACCGTCCATCCGCTCGCTATTGAGCGTGGCGATGGCCAGAACAAAGGCCAGCCTGTCGATAGGCAGCGAGAGTGAAAAATCATTTTTCCGGGCCCAGGCGACCAGTTCCGGTACAGTCTGGGAAAATTCGCTCATAATGCGTCCTTCAGGGTGGGTTTATGCGCCATCACGTGGATATAACGCCCCATACTGATAAATGGCTCATGCCGACAATAGCGCTGTTCCATCTCCAGCATTGAGGTAAATTCATCCTGTTGTTGCTGTTTATTCTGCAGATAATAATGAAACACCCGTACGCTGCTTTTGCCTATTGGGGCCAGTCCCATTTTTTCCAGTCAGCGGGATCACAGGGATGGTCAGGCATTAGAGATCGCTTTTTCCTTTTCGGCATACCGGCCGCGACAAAAGCCATATTGCCCAGCAGCATATTGCGTATCACCAGGCCGTGTTTATTGTAAAACATTAATGACAACGCGCCATCCCCGGCCAGACACTGATTAAGTATTTGCAATAATGCTTCGGGCTGCGCGACCCATTCCAGTACCGCATGACACAATATCAGATCGGCGTGCCTTTCCAAATGCGTACCGATATCCTGAATCGCACTCTGTACGCAGCGAAAGCGCTGCTCGACGCCCAGCGTTTTCGCCTGCTGTTGCGCGCGATGTATCATTTGCGCCGAAAGATCGCACAACACCACATCGTGCCCCAGCGTCGCCAGTTGCGCGGCGATACGCCCTTCGCCGCCGCCGGCGTCCAATATGCAAAGCGGCCTCTGGGGCAAATGCGCCAGTAACGTCTGGAGATCCTGCCATAATACCGCCTGACGGATCTTTCCTTTAGTGGTGCCGTAAATATTACGGGCGAATTTGTCGGCGATATCGTCGAAATTGCGATCCTGTATCATGAAAGACTCAGGTCGGCCACGGCGCTATAAGATGTTTTGTCGCCGCTGGGCGCGAGGAGTCTATTTTGTCACAGGCTGAGGTAGAATAAATCATTCCAGCGCCGGATTGCGGCTGGTTGATTATATTTCACCCAATCGGAGCTTGCCCCATGCTGTTTACCCTGAAAAAGTTTATCGGCGGCCTGCTGCTGCCGCTTCCGCTGCTGCTCGTGGTCATGGGGACCGGGTTAATGCTGCTCTGGTTGAACCGCGGAACAAAAACCGCCCGGCTGCTGCTGAGCGCAGGCTGGCTGGTATTGCTGGCGCTGAGTCTGCAGCCGGTGGCCGATCGGCTGCTGGCGCCGCTGGAGGCCCATTATCCCACTTGGCAGCCTCATGGGGAAACCGTCAAATGGATCGTGGTGTTAGGAGGCGGATATACCTGGAACCCCGATTGGCCCCCCAGCGCTAATCTGATTAACAATAGCTTGCCACGGGTGACGGAAGGCATTCGCCAATGGCGCGCCCACCCCAGCGCAACGATGGTGTTTACCGGCGCCAATGCACCCGGCAATCTCGTCAGCAGCGCCGAGGCCGCTTCTCGCGTGGCGCAGAGCCTGGGCGTACCGGCTGCGGCAATCATGACGTTGGACAGCCCGCGCGACACGCACCAGGAAGCTGCGAGCGTCGCAAGACTAGTAGGACAAGCTCCGTTGATGCTGGTCACCTCCGCCAACCATCTGCCCCGGGCAATGGGCTTTTTTACGGCCGCCGGGCTACAACCAATACCGGTACCGGCGAATCAACTTGCGATCACCAGTCCTCTGCAGCCGCAAGAGAAGATCCTGCCCTCGCCCCTTTGGCTGGGTCACAGCGAGCGTGTCTGGTATGAAACGCTCGGGCAAGTATGGCAGCGGCTGCTGGCAATGACGTCCCCTCCTGCGCCTGCCAACAACGCCAGCCCGGCACCGGTTAGCGATAACGACGCCAAGCGATGAGCGTGCCGGCACGGCGGCATAGGTGCCACCGTGCGCCAAGGTAAGACCAGACAAACGTAAAATGAAGGGCGGTGAGTCCGGCAAAGCAAAGCCCACCGGGCGGCCAATTCGGTGTCGCCGCTTCCCAGATCGTATACAGCCAGCGCCGACAAAGAAATGCCTCCGCCACCGGCGCGCGACTGAGATAATGAAAGAGCAGCGCTTCACCCAGCCCTTCCTCGCACAGCCGGGAAAGATCGTACTCCCACGGCGCCCACAGCAGCGTACCGGAGTTCAGCATCGCCAACAGCTGGTCGCTACGCGGATCCTTGAGCATACTGCGCAGCGACAGATTACCGTGCACCAGCACGCAGTCTTCGTTAAAGTCGTCAAATAGCCGTGGTAAACATTGCCGGGTGCGGAACAGCAAGATCCGATCATCATGCTGTAGCAGCGGCTCCGACACTTTACTCAATGTCGACCAGATTATAGGCTTCCTGCTGGGCGATACCCGGACACAAATAGCTCTTCGCCACCAGGGAGAGCACATGCCCCTCCCTGTCGTACATGGCATACAGATGGGCATAAGGTTGCTCGCTGATGCGTTCAAGCCGGCTCAACGGCTCCCCTAAAACGGCGCTTAATTCGGCGCGTAGCTGTTCCATGACATCGCTAACCTTATATTCGGCACAGGATTAAATCGGCGGGTACCGCGCGGCACCACATGACATCATGGGGAGGATCGGCGTATAAAACAAAACGTCGCGCTAGATCAAACAAAGGCGGGAAATCGGCGCGGAATCCTCGACAGGCCGCCGCGCCAGACGTCACGGTAGGGTTAATCCAGCTGTTGCTGCAGCAAACGGACCTGCGCCAGCTCTTCAGGCGTGTCCACGCCCATGCCGGGCGCGACGCTCGACACTGCGACATGAATTTTTTCGCCGTACCACAGAACGCGCAGTTGTTCGAGGATCTCAATCTTCTCCAACGGACTGGCAGACCAGCTGACGTAGCGACGTATAAAGTCGGCGCGATAGGCATAAATCCCGATATGGCGCAGCAGGCTATGAGAAAGGTGCTCACGGCTGCGGGCAAATCCTTCGCGGTCCCACGGGATAGTCGCACGGGAGAAATACAGCGCATAACCGCGCGCATCCACCACCACTTTTACCGCGTTGGGGTTGAATGCCTCTTCTGCGGTGGTAATAGGCACCGCCAGTGTGGCCATGCCAGCCTCTGCCCCCGCCAGGTTATCCGCCACCTGGAGGATGATTTGCGGCGGAATGAGCGGCTCGTCGCCCTGCACATTGACGATAATCCGATCGTCAGGGAAGTCGTAGCGATCGATAACCTCCTGCAGCCGCTCGGTGCCGGACTGATGATCGGGACGAGTCAGGTACACTTCGCCGCCGGCGCGCTCAACCGCTTCGACTACCCCTTGATGATCGGTCGCGACAATGACCCGATCGGCGCCAGAGGCTTGCGCCCGCTCCATGACACGGACCACCATGGGTTTGCCGTTGATATCGGCCAACGGCTTGCCGGGCAGGCGGCTGGAGGCGAAACGAGCGGGAATAATGGCGATAAAACTCATGAATTGGTCTCATCCAGCTTAATGGCGCGCGCTTCGCTTTCCAGCAGCACGGGGATACCGTCACACAAGGGGTAAGCCAGCGCATCGGACTTGCAAATCAGTTCCTGACGTTCTTTGTTGTAATAAAATTTGCCGTTACAGACCGGACAAGCGACGATTTCCAATAGGCGATGATCCATGATTCCTCCAGGGGGGCAATGCCTGCGCAAGAGATAATGGTGCAGAGAATAACATAAGGGTACGGGGCCGGGAATCATCGCCGGCAAACGTTGCCGTCTATCGCAGTAATTGCTGACATTCGTCATTTTTTTTAAAGATTATTAAGACAGGCCTGCCATGAAAACAGTAAACAAAATCATTGCTCTGTTCGCTAATTTTAGTCGCTAAGCAATAAAACATCGCTCGGACGGCCCGGTTAACCGGGCCGTTTGTTTTCTGCGGCCTGTGCCAAACGCGCAGCCGGTAACCATACGGCAGATAGCAGCACATTGCGCCGTGGCGCACAAACGTCAGATATCTGCACTCTGCGTTGTAGACCCTGCCATCAGGTAGGTGCAGCGCCGAACTTCAGAGTTTCGCCTCGCCGTCCGCCGTTGGCCGGCAGCGCCGAATCGCCTGCAAAATCGGCGTCAGCAACGCTTCCTCCGCGCCGGCGGGCAGTTGCGCGTCAACCGGTAAATACCACCAATTGGCGCGGGCAAAGGCGCGGCACTTGACCGCGTCTTTCTCTGTCATCAGCAGGCGTTCCTCCAGCGCGACCAGCGCATCGAGCATCTGCTGCTGGTAGGCCTGATGATCTCCGAACGCCACCTCCCGCACCGGCGTTACGCCGCCCGCGCGCAGGGTGGCGAAAAAACGCGGTGGATGGCCAATCCCGGCTATCGCCACTATCGGCGCCAGACTGGCGAGAGCGCGGCGTTCACCGCTTAGCAAATTGACCGCCGGGCCGGCAGCAAGGCGCATAGGCACCTCGCCAGGCCGGGCATCGCCGCCGTTGACGATGACAGCCTGTACCGTTTGCAGGCGCCCGGCCCGTTCGCGCATGGGACCAGCAGGCAACCACCAGCCGTTGCCGAAACGGCGCTCGCCGTCGATGACCACCCATTCGATATCCCGTCCCAGCGCGTAATGCTGCAATCCGTCATCGGTCACCACCACATCCAGGGACTGCGCGCGCAACAACGCCGCCACCGCCTCACTGCGCCGCGGCGCCACCGCAACCGGCGCACCGGTGCGCTGCCAGATAAGCAGCGGCTCGTCGCCGCACTGATCGCTGGTCGTGGTCGCGTCGAGCAGCAGCGGATAGCGCGCCGCCCGTCCGCCGTAACCGCGCGACACGACCCCGACCCGCCAGCCCCGCTGCTGCAGTTGCGCAACCAGCCACAGCACCACCGGCGTTTTACCGTTGCCACCGGCGGTCAAGTTGCCCACCACCACAATCGGCAGCGGAAAACGATGCACTTTACGCCAGCCGCGGCGGTAGCTGAAGCGGATAAGCGCCGTAATTAATCCATACAGCCAGGAGAACGGCAATAGTAGCCAATACAGCCGCGAGGCGCCGGACCAGATGCGGGCTATCATTGACCGAACTGTAGCTGGTGAAGTTGGGCGTAAACACCTTGGCGCGACATTAGCTCCTCATGATTGCCGCGCTCAACGATCCGCCCCTCCACCACCACCAGGATTTCATCAGCTTTTTCGATGGTGGACAAGCGATGGGCGATGACCAGGGAGGTCCGGTTTTTCTGCAGCGCATCCAGCGCTTTTTGGATTGCCCGCTCGGATTCGGTATCGAGCGCCGAGGTGGCTTCGTCGAGGATTAGGATCGGGCAATCCCGCAGCAGCGCGCGCGCAATGGCGATGCGCTGGCGCTGGCCGCCGGACAGCAAAACACCATTCTCACCGATTACCGTGTCCAGACCCTGATCCATTTTTTCGATGAAATCCATGGCGTAGGCCATGCGCGCCGCGTTTTCAATCTGCTTACGGGAATAGGTGGCCTTGCGGGCGTAGGCGATATTGTTGGCGATAGTGTCGTTAAACAAATGCACGTTTTGGGACACCAGCGCCACCTGATTACGCAGCGAAGCGAGCTTATAGGCGCGTAAATCGGTGCCGTCGAGCAGGATCTGACCCTGCTGGATATCATAAAAACGCGTCAATAGATTGGCGATGGTGGATTTCCCGGAGCCGGAGCGACCCACCAGCGCTACTGTATGGCCTGTGGGAATGCTCAGACTGATATCGTGCAGCGAAGGGGTCTCTTTACCCGGATAGGAAAAAGTGACGTGGTCGAAAGCGATATCCCCTTTTACGCGTTCAACTTCCACCGTGCCCTCATCCTTTTCGGTTTCCATATCAAGAATGGAAAACAGGGTCTGGCAGGCCGCCATACCGCGCTGAAACTGGGCATTGACGTTGGTCAGGGATTTTAGCGGACGCATCAGGGCAATCATTGACGAAAACACCACGGTGATGGTCCCGGCAGTCAAGGTTTCCATTACCGACGGAAAGCTGGCGGCATAGAGGACGAAGGCCAGCGCAAGCGACGCGATAAACTGGATCAGCGGATCGGAGACCGAGGAGGCGGCCACCATTTTCATCCCTTGTTGGCGCATGCGATTACTGACGCTGTTAAAACGCTCATTCTCCACCTTCTGACCACCGAAGATCAGCACTTCCTTATGCCCTTTAAGCATCTGCTCGGCGCTGGTGGTCACCTGCCCCATAGTGTTCTGCATTCTTTTACTGATCTGGCGGAACCGTTTTGACACCTGCCGGATAGCAAATGACACAACGGGCGCAATCACCACCAGAATCAGCGACAGTTGCCAGCTGTAATAGAACATCATCGCGAACAGGCCAATGATCGATGCGCCTTCACGAATGACGGTAATTAACGCGCCGGAAGACGATGAGGCCACCTGCTCGGAATCGTAGGTAATGCGCGAAAGCAACGTGCCGGTAGATTGCTGGTCGAAAAAAGACACCGGCATGTCCATCATGTGATTGAACAGCCGGCGACGCATGTTCATTATCACCTTGCCGGAAACCCAGGAAACACAATAGCTGGAGACAAAGCCGCTGACGCCGCGCAGCACCATCAGGCCGATCACGACCAGCGGCATCCAGACCAGGATATTGCTATTAGCTTTGCCAAAGCCGTCATCCAACAGCGGTTTGAGCAGCGATAACATAAAAGTATCACTGGCGGCATTCAATATCAGGGCTATCGCCGCAACGATCAGACCTGTCTTGAAAGGTGAGATCATCGGCCAGAGGCGACGGAAGGTCTGCCAGGTGGAGAGATCTTTATCGTTTAGCATTCATTTACCAGTACTGGGACTAAATAGCCACCTATTCTACCTATTTAGTGCGGCGACGCCAAACCACTGATGATACCATCAGCGGGAAATTTGACCCCGATAGGCCAAAACGTCAAACGCCCGCGGATAAAAACGCACGCTTAGCTGACCGCTGTATCCTGCCAGCGGATACCCAGACGCCTATAACGCTTCACCACCGCCTCCGCCGGCAGGCGCCAGCGACTGTAGCGACCCGCCGAGGCCAACGCCACCTGCGGACGCACCGCCTGCAAAAACGCGGCGGTGGAGGACGTTTTACTGCCGTGATGCGGCACCTGAAGGACATCCGCGCGCACTGCTCATCTATCTAGGCGCAGCAGCGCCCGTTCAGTCTGCGCCTAGATATCGCCGGTGAGCAGTACCCGGAAGTGACCGTCGTCGATCCGCAGCACGCAGGAGTACCTCAAAATGCAGCCCCTGCCAGCGCAGACAAAAACGGTGGCCGGGCGCGCGAAATGGACTGCTGACCAGGACCGCCGGCCAGACGCAGCGAACACTGTCCAAACCGCCGATATGATCCTCATGGCTATGGCTCAGGTAGATATGGCCCGGCGTCAGCCAGCGCCAGTCCAAGTAAGGCAGTATCACCGCCTTGCCCATATCGCCCGTGCGCCAACCCGCGCCGGTGTCATACAGCAGCGTCTTGCCGTCGCGCTCAATACTCACCGCAAGGCCGTGGCCCACGTCCAGCATATCCAGCCGCCAGCGCGACGCGCTGGTCCCCTGCGGCCTGAGACTGAGCAACATCAGCACGGCCAACACCCCAAGCGTCAGGGGATAGCGACGCCACCAGCCGAAACGCCAGATGATGATGACCAGCCAACCGACAACGCTTAATGCCAGGCCCTGGCCCGGTAACGTCAACCAACCCTGCTGCAGCGGCACAAGCGGCGCCATTACACCCGACAGCGACAGATCCGCCATGCGCCAGAGATGAGCGCTCAACCAGTTGTGACCGCCGGTGACGATGGCAGCCAAAATGAGCGGCGTGGTGATAAACGACACCAGGGGCACCGTCCACACATTGGCCGCCAGCGCCAGCGGATTGCCACCGTGGAACAGCAGGCATTGCATCGGTAACAGGGTCATGCCGCCCTGCAGGTGCAGCCAACGTACCCCGCCACCAGCGCTAACCCTGCCGGTAGCAATCTGACAGCGGCGCCCACTGGAAGAAGAAAATCAGCGCCGCCACCGTGCTGCAGGAAAGCTACAGGCTGTTGGAGAGCACCGCCAATGGATCAGTGACAAGGATAAGCGCGACTCACCACAGCAAAATCTGCCACGGGCTCTGTGTCATGGCCCAGCAGGTGCACCACGCTCCACAACGTCAGCGCCAGCAGGCCGCGCTGGGCGGGGACGTTCGCCCCGGATAACGCCACATAGCCCGCGGCGCACAGCCAGCCAAACAGCGCCGCCAGACCGATATGCAGCCCGGAAATCGCCATTAGATGGGCAATACCGATCCGCGAGAGCAGTTGCCATTCTTAGTCGCTGATTTCCTGAGTGGTGCCAAAGCCCAGCGCTGGCTATCAAATCCCCCCTCATTCATACGCCCGTGTACCGGCTGCAGCGCAACTCTCAATCGCCGTTGCTGGCCGGCGCACCACCGCGCCGGCGGCGAGCGCCAGAGGAGCGCTACAGCGACCGGTGGAAATACCCGCTGACCGTTGATGTGACTCACGCGAGCGACCAGGCGCTCTGGCGCCTTATCAGCCGTGAGATTGAGTGTGACCGGCGGGCTATGAGGGTCTGATTCCCCTGACTCCAGGTCGTCTTGTGTTGCAGCAATAACCGGGCGTGATAGCCGCTCCAGACCAGCATCTGCACCCCCACCGCCAGATACTTCGCCGTGCGGCGGCCGCTCAGTAGCAACAGTCCGCCGGCAGCCAGCATGTCGTACAGCGCGCCTGCCATTGGTTCGCGGCAGAAACAACAGCGGTAAATTCCCCGCGATAACGGCCAGCGCCAGCGCGGTCATAGACAATGGCATCGACTGACCTCGTATTGAAACCCGGTAAGCAGGCAGTATCGTCGGAAGACGCGGCGAAATCTCGCCGCAGGGGCAGAATGGGAACCCGTGTCGCAGATAAATTACCGGCTTTGCCGGCGGCTGGGCCCACTGCGACGGTGTTCCCGTCGGGGTAGCCTACACGACGGCCTCGACCGCAGGCGGCAGCGAGGCAATTTCCGCCAGCGGTGTCAGCGGTGTCAGCGGTGTCAGCGGTGTCAGCGGTGTCAGCGGTGTCAGCGGTGTCAGCGGTGTCAGCGGTGTCAGCGGTGTCAGCGGTGTCAGCGGTGTCAGCGGTGTCAGCGGTGTCAATAATGAGGGCAGCGGCGGTAGTGCTGCAAGCGTACTTTCCACCGCAACATACAGCCTGTCCCTATCGCTAAGCTAGTGGTTATTGTCAAGCCAATACAGGCTATCGACGTCATCGTCTTGCCTGTCACTACTCTGGCATTGCAGCTCGAACAAGAATGATCAGTGGCACCATGGCTTAATACATCATCTACAAAGCAGCCGACCTCATTCGCCAGGCCCCGGGTTCAAATAGCGTGGCATCGGCGATAGCTTTTCCCGTAACGCGTTATGGAAATCGTTCATACCCGGTGCCGCAGTATATACTCGTGGTTTATCACATCGCAGTAGTCCCGTTTCAAGGTAGCCATGAGCGCTCTTAATACCTGCTCCTCTCTGGTTTTATATCCCTCCCCCAATAAGGCATCCCAATGGACATATCGCCGGCTTGCCAATTTCTCCCGTAATGACTCGTCGAAATCTTGATTCCCCACGGCATTAACGTCAGCAATGGTCATTCGGTGCCCCCTTTGAAAACCGCATCGAAGGACATCCCATAGCGATAGTTTTCAATTTTTTCCAGACTTTCCAGTTGGTATTCGCGCGACTGGAGTTTAGTGATAAAGGGTGCCAGCCCTTAGGGTCAACACCAAACAGGCGGGACAGCGCAGCATTTTTGTAATAGGGTAAATCGGCCTGAATATTCAGCTTCTGGAAACCGCATCCTCCATTGTGCAAAATATTGCAATTCAGCATTAAAAAAACAATGGGCACCTTTACCTCATCAGACGATTAATCATGAGTGTTACCCGCTATTCCTCACCCGTAAATCTTACAGATAACAGTTTCACAGACCGCAACGGGATGATATCCGCTATCAACCACAGCATGCGTTTATTCCTGCGGTGGCAGACAGGGGCTGAATCACTACCGGTGTTAAATACCTCTACAGAGTATCGGTCTCGCTTAGCCTTCGCCTATCAGCCGTTGACCTGATCCTCCTGCGGCGCAAAGGCAAAAAAAAGCCCCGTTACGGGGCTTTTTCAGGTTTGCAATAATATCGGCCGTCGGGCCGAGGCGGTTAACCGTAGATGTTGGCGCGATCACGCAACTCTTTACCCGGTTTGAAGTGCGGAACATATTTGCCTTCCAGTTCCACTCTGTCACCGGTTTTCGGATTGCGGCCGATACGCGGGGCACGGTAGTGAAGAGAAAAACTACCGAAACCGCGGATTTCGATGCGTTCGCCGCTGGCGAGCGTCGTCGCCATATGCTCAAGCATCTCCTTCACTGCATCCTCAACCACTTTTGCCTGGATATGAGCGTGCTGGCCAGCTAGTCTTTCGATAAGCTCGGACTTGGTCATAATTCCTCCAAGTTTACGCTGCTCTTATAAGAGCAGCGTAACACCTTAACTACCGTCCAGGAGCAGAATCACCTCCGCTCCCCCGTTATTATTACTCGCCTTTGGTTGCCGCTTTAAAGGCTTCAGCCATTGTGTTGGAGAAGTTGCCTTCTTCCTGCTTGTTGTTCACGGTGCTGATGGCTTCTTTCTCGTCCGCCTCGTCCTTGGCACGAACGGACAGGCTGACAACGCGGTTTTTGCGATCAACGCCGGTGAATTTCGCTTCCACATCGTCGCCCACGCTCAGAACCAGCGTAGCGTCTTCTACGCGGTCGCGCGAGGCTTCAGAAGCGCGCAAGTAACCTTCAACGCCGCCTGCTAATTCAACTGTAGCACCTTTCACGTCAACTGCTGTGACTTTACCGGTAACAATAGCCCCTTTCTTGTTCAAAGACAGGTAGTTATTGAACGGATCTTCAACCAGCTGCTTCACGCCCAGGGAAATACGCTCGCGCTCTGAGTCAACCTGCAGAACCACGGCCGCGATTTCGTCACCCTTTTTGTATTCGCGTACGGCTTCTTCGCCGGCCACGTTCCAGGAGATGTCGGACAGATGAACCAGGCCGTCGATGCCGCCGTCCAGGCCGATAAAGATCCCGAAGTCGGTGATCGACTTGATTTTGCCTTCAACGCGGTCGCCCTTGTTATGGATTTCAGCGAACTGCTGCCACGGATTGGCTTTACACTGCTTCAGACCCAGGGAGATACGACGACGTTCTTCGTCAATGTCCAGCACCATGACTTCCACCACGTCGCCCACGTTAACCACTTTGGACGGATGGATGTTTTTGTTGGTCCAGTCCATTTCGGAAACGTGCACCAGGCCTTCAACGCCTTCTTCGATTTCAACGAAGCAGCCGTAGTCGGTCAGGTTGGTCACGCGACCGGTCAGACGGGTGCCTTCCGGGTAACGCTTCGCGATAGCGACCCACGGATCTTCGCCCAGCTGTTTCAGGCCGAGGGAAACACGGGTACGCTCACGATCGAATTTCAGTACTTTAACGGTGATCTCGTCTCCGACATTCACGATTTCGCTCGGATGCTTGACGCGCTTCCAGGCCATATCGGTGATGTGCAGAAGGCCGTCAACGCCGCCCAGATCAACGAAGGCGCCATAGTCGGTCAGGTTCTTGACGATACCCTTGACTTCCATGCCTTCCTGCAGGTTTTCTAGCAGCTGATCGCGCTCGGCGCTGTTTTCGGATTCGATAACGGCACGACGGGAAACCACGACGTTGTTGCGTTTCTGATCCAGCTTGATCACTTTAAACTCAAGCTCTTTGCCTTCCAGATGCAGGGTGTCGCGAACCGGACGCACGTCGACCAGGGAACCCGGCAGGAACGCACGGATACCGTTCAGTTCAACGGTGAAACCGCCTTTGACTTTCCCGTTGATAACGCCGATAACGGTGGCCGCTTCTTCATACGCTTTTTCCAGCATCAGCCAGGCTTCGTGGCGCTTGGCTTTTTCACGGGACAGCAGCGTTTCACCGAAACCGTCTTCGACTGCATCCAGCGCGACGTCAACCTGATCGCCAACTTCGATTTCCAGCTCGCCCTGGGCGTTGCGGAATTGCTCGACGGGAATGGCGGATTCAGATTTCAGGCCAGCGTCAACCAGAACCACGTCTTTCGCGATGGACACAACGGTACCGCGAACGATGGAGCCCGGACGGGTTTCGATTTCTTTCAGGGATTCTTCAAAGAGTTGAGCAAAAGATTCTGTCATATTTGATAATCTTCAGATTTTTTGATTAACGTCCATCCGGCATCCTGCTTGATGGGGTTGTTATACACGCCCCGCTGCCGTTCCTCGCCGCAGGGTAATTTAGTCACTACACCGTTACGATAGCGCCAGAATCTGTCTGGCATGCGCCAGCGCTTTGGCTATCACTTCATCGATAGTCAGGCGGGTGGAGTCGAGCACCAGCGCATCAGCTGCCGGCACCAACGGCGCCACCGCGCGATTGCGGTCGCGATCGTCCCGTTCTTTTATCTCGGATAAAAGGCGTTCAAAGTTAACACTAAAGCCCTTTTCCTGCAACTGCCGCATGCGGCGGTACGCCCTTTCGTCCGACGACGCATCAAGAAAGATTTTCACCGGCGCATCGGGAAATACGACGGTTCCCATATCGCGGCCGTCGGCAATTAAGCCCGGCGCGGCGCGAAATGCACGCTGGCGCCGCAGGAGCGCTTCACGCACGCGCGGAAACGCGGCGATTTGCGATGCGGTATTGCCGACGGTTTCGTTGCGAATAGCCTGACTGACATCTTCCCCTTCCAGCACCACGCTCAATTTCCCTTGCTCGACCTCGAAACGAACGTCGAGATGGGTGGCGAGCGGCACCAACGCCTCCTCGCTGTCAATAGCCACCTGATGATGCAGGGCTGCCAGCACCAACACCCGGTAGATCGCGCCGGAATCCAGTAAATGCCACTGTAACGTTTCTGCTAACGCTTTGCAGAGCGTCCCCTTCCCTGCACCACTCGGTCCATCGATGGTGATTACCGGGGCTATAACCGTCATTGTCTTCTCCTTTAAACGCGACGAGAGTGAAAGCCTGAGACAGTCCTCAAACTTCAGTGCGCCGCATTATACCCTTCATTACGCGTAAACGTTACTCTTACCCGTTATCATGGCGCCGAATGCGGCGAGGCCGGCGTGCTTAACGCCGACAGCCGGGCAAAAAAGTCCGGGAAGGTTTTATGCGTACATTGCGGGTCGAGAATGGTCACGGGGGTGTCGGACAGCGCCACCAGCGCAAAGCACATCGCCATACGGTGGTCGTTGTAGGTACCGATCCGGGCGGCGCTCAGTCTAGCGGACGGCGTGACCGTCAGATAATCCTCACCCTCGATCACGGTCGCGCCCACTTTGCGCAGCTCGGTGGCCATCGCCGTCAACCGGTCGGTCTCTTTGACCCGCCAGTTGGCAATGTTGCGCAGTGTGGTGGTGCCGCCGCTGGCGAATAGCGCGGTAGTGGCGATCGTCATTGCCGCGTCGGGAATGTGATTCATATCCATATCAATGGTGTGCAGCGACGCCCGGCTGCATTCAATGTAATCGTTGCCCCAGCGAATCGTCGCTCCCATGCTCTCCAGCACATCGGCGAAACGAATATCGCCCTGCACGCTGTGGCGGCCGATGCCGGTCACACGCACGGTGCCGCCGCGGATCGCCGCCGCCGCCAGAAAATACGACGCGCTGGAGGCATCTCCTTCCACCAGATACTCTCCCGGCGACCGGTATACACTGCCGCCGGTAAGGTAAAACACCTGATAATTATCGTGCCGCACCTCAATACCGAAGCTTTTCATCAACGCCAGGGTGATATCAATATAGGGCCGGGACACCAGTTCGCCCTTGATGCGGATGCAACTGTTCTGCGGGGCCAGCGGCGCCATCATCAAGAGTGCAGTGAGAAACTGGCTGGAAACGCTACCGTCAACGGTAATATCGCCACCTTGATAGCCGCCGCGCAAACGCAGCGGCGGATAATGCTCATGTTCGAGGTAATCTATTTGCGCTCCGCCCTGGCGCAGCGCGTCGACCAAGTGGCCGATGGGACGCTCTTTCATGCGCGGCTCGCCGGTCAACGTGACGTCCTGCGCCTGTAAGCACAGCGCCGCGGCCAGCGGACGCATGGCGGTGCCGGCGTTACCGAGAAACAGGGTGAGAGCCTCATCCGCGCGCAATGGCCCGCCAAGGCCGTCGATTTCACAGCTGCGGCGATCCGCCGATAGACGGTAGTTCACACCCAGCTGGCCGAGGGCCGTCAGCATATGGCGAACATCGTCGCTGTCGAGCAGATTGGTCAGACGCGTGGTGCCGTTGGCCTGCGCCGCCAATAACAAGGCGCGATTGGAAACGCTTTTGGAACCCGGCAGGTTGAGGGTGCCATCGACGCGCGCGATGGGGTTTAGGGTCAGGGAATCCTGCATGTGTAACACTTTCTCCAACAAAGAATAACGCCTGGCCCCGGCAAGAGGCTGGCACCAGGGTAGTTCGCTAGCGGCCGGCCCGATGGCCGGCTACGCCATGACAGGGAAAAAAGGGGCTTAGCCCTGCTTGCGCCGCCGGCCAAGGTCGCTAAACCACAGCGCCACGCGCCCTGGCGGCCTTGCTCAACACAACAGCCAACCGGCAGGCGCCGCCGCGCAGGTCCGGCGGCGGCACGGTGAGCGTTACCCGTGGCGACGGGCAAAGTCGAGCATAAAGTCCACCAGCGCCTGTACGCCTTCCAGCGGCACGGCATTGTACAGCGATGCACGCATGCCGCCCACCACCCGGTGTCCCTTCAATGCATGCAGACCGGCGGCAAAAGACTCTTGCAAAAAGAGCGCATCCAGTTTGCTGTCCGCCAATTGGAACGGCACATTCATACGCGAACGGTTGGCCGACGCGACAGTATTGCGATAAAAATAGCTCTCATCAATGGTGCGATACAACAAAGACGCCTTGGCCTGATTGCGTTTATCCATTTCCGCCAGCCCGCCCTGGGCTTTCAACCATTTGAACACCAGCCCCGACAGATACCAGGCGAATGTCGGCGGCGTGTTGAACATGGAATCGTTTTCGGCCAGTACGCTGTAATCGAGAATGGACGGCAGCGCTTTGCTCGCACGGCCCAGCAGATCTTCACGCACGATGACCAGCGTCAACCCGGCCGGCCCGATATTCTTCTGCGCCCCGGCGTAAATCACCCCAAAGCGGCTGACGTCCAGCGGGTGCGACAAAATCGTGGAGGAGAAATCCGCCACCACTACCCTGTCGCCAAAATCCGGCAGTTCATCGATGGCCAGACCATCAATAGTCTCGTTCGGGCAATAATGTAAATAGGCGCCACCACTCGATAATTCCCAGTCGCGCATCGGTTTAATCGCGCGCATACTGTCGATTTCGGTGGTGACATTAATCACCTGCGGGTCGCAATATTTTTGCGCTTCTTTTATGGCGCTGTGCGCCCAGTAGCCGCCATCGATATAATCAGCGCGGGTGGCCTCTCCCAGCAGGTTCATCGGCACCGCGGCGAATTGCGCGCGCGCCCCGCCTTGGCAAAACAGGACTTTATAATTGTCGGGGACAGCCAACAGCTCGCGCAAGTCTTGCTCGGAGGATTGCGCGACTTCAAGAAACTCTTTACTGCGATGGCTTATTTCCATGACCGATGTGCCAAGGCCATGCCAATTACACAATTCTTGCTCCGCCTTGCGCAACACTTCCGCCGGCAGCATTGCCGGGCCGGAGCTAAAATTAAACACCTGATTCATTTTCCCTCACCACGATTTGCCAGTAAAACCTCTAAACACCTACCATGGTTTTAACACCGCCCACGACCAGCCGCAACGCCTGATAAGTAAGAGAATACATGGAGCCGAAGGAGAAAACACCGTATTATGGCGGTTTACCGTTGATAATAAGTGACCTTGATGACGCAGACCTTTATTCCAGGCAAAGACGCGGCGCTGGAAGACTCCATAGCCCGCTTTCAGGCGCAGCTCAGCGCGCTGGGCTTCTCAATCTAAGAAGCATCCTGGCTGAATCCCGTGCCCCATGTCTGGTCGGCGCATATCCGCGACCGCGACTGTCCGCTGTGCTTTACCAACGGCAAAGGCGCTACCCGCAAAGCGGCGCTGGCCTCGGCGCTTGGCGAGTATTTTGAACGCCTCTCCACCAACTATTTTTTCGCCGACTTTTACCTTGGCGCCACGGTCGCCGGCGGCGAGTTTGTGCATTATCCCAACGAGCGCTGGTTTCCCATACCGGCCGACGGCGGGCTACCGGACGGCATCCTGGATGAGCATCTGCACGCCTTTTATGATCCGGACCAGGAATTGACCGGGCGCGATCTGGTGGATTTACAGTCCAGCCATACAGAACGCGGGATTTGCGCCCTGCCTTTCAGCCGCCAGTCCGACGGCGCCACGGTCTACATCCCGATGAACATTGTCGGTAACCTCTATGTCTCCAACGGCATGTCGGCGGGCAATACCGCCAGCGAGGCCCGGGTTCAGGCGCTATCTGAGGTGTTCGAGCGCTATGTCAAAAACCGTATCATCGCCGAGGCCATCAGTTTACCCGCCATTCCGCAGCCGGTTCTGGCGAGCTATCCCGGCGTGGTCGAAGCCATTGCGACGCTTGAGGGCGAAGGGTTCCCTATCTTTGCCTTTGACGCTTCGCTGGGCGGCCAGTTTCCGGTTATCTGTGTCGTGCTGTTCAATCCCGCCAACGGGACCTGTTTCGCCTCCTTTGGCGCCCATCCGGATTTCGGCGTGGCGCTGGAGCGGACGGTGACCGAGCTGCTGCAGGGGCGCGGCCTGAAAGACCTGGACGTGTTCACGCCGCCGACCTTCGATAATCAGGAGGTCGCCGAGCAAACCAATCTAGAAACCCATTTTATCGATTCCAGCGGCCTGATTTCCTGGGATATGTTCAAGCAGGACTCGGATTATGCCTTTGCGGACTAGGACTTCACAGCGGCACCACCGCTGCTGAGTTCTCCAGGCTCATGGAGATTTTCCGCCAGCGCGACACCGAGGTTTATATCGCCGATTACCAGCATCTGGGCGTTTATGCCTACCAAATCCTGGTGCCGGGAATGTCGGATATCTACCCAGCCGAAGATCTGCTGCTGGCCAATAATGCCATGGCTATCGATCTTCGCGCGACGCTCTGCCAGTTGCCCGCAAGCCGGTGGCTACAGGCGGACTATCTAGCGCTTATCGAGCAGATTGACGCGCTCGGACTGGACGATTTTGCCCGTGTGCGTGAGCTCTTGGGTCTTGCCACCGGCAGGGATAACGGCTGGTTTACCCTGGCGGGTCGGCGAGCTAAAGGCCATGCTGGCACTGGCCGGCGGCGACCACAAGCAGGCGCTGTTGTGGGTCGAATGGACGCGAGACTTCAATGCATCGGTATTCAGCCCGGAGCGCGAAAATTATTACCGCTGCCTGCAGACGCTGCTTCAGTTGCAAGATGACGATGATGGCCGCTCTGTGGAGCAGTACCAGCACGCCTTCGCACGTCTGTACGGCGCGCAGACGCTGGCCGCCACCACTGAGGCGCTCGCGGGGGAGAACCCGTTCTACGGTCTGACGGCGCTGCGGTCTTCGCCCAAGCGCGGCGCTAACGCGTCTTGGGCGGCTTATTGGCTGAAGGACAATTGACTATATTGATGTGCCCACATTTGGCACAATAAGGCGTCAATCAGGCTAAAGCGATTCATTCCCTCCGAGGTGACAAATTAAGGGTAATTGTTTCAATAAAGTGAAATCACGTCAATAATAACTGCCAATAACAACAATTGCTCCACAAATGCTATAAAAACGGCAGGACAAAAGGTGCAAAAAATGTAATCTTCAACTAATTTTTAAAATTTAAAATTTATTTTTTTATTAAATTTCAATATATTAAATATAAATTCCTTAGTGATTGTGGTGTATTTTTCTCTTCAAATTTGGCCACCTATGATCCATGTCAATTTTTGTCCTATACTGAGTTGGTAGAATTAATGCGTAAATTAATTCCACGAAAGAGTTAGTATGAAAGCCGACAACCCTTTTGATTTGTTATTACCTCCGGCGGCGGCAAAAGTGGCTGAGGAAGCGGGCGTCTATAAAGCGACGAAACGCCCCAGCACCACCTTTTTCCTAGCGATAACCGCGGGCGTTTTAATCTCCATCGCGTTCGTGTTCTATATCACCGCTACTACCGGTACCGCTGCCGTACCTTACGGCTTCGCCAAACTTATCGGCGGTTTTTGTTTCTCTCTGGGGTTAATGCTGGTCATCATCACCGGCGTGGATCTGTTTACCTCGTCGGTACTGATTGTCGTGGCCCGAGCGAGCGGCCGTATCAATTGGGCACAGCTGGTGCGTAATTGGATCAATGTTTATGTCGGCAACCTGATAGGGGCACTGTTATTTGTGGCCCTTATCTGGTTTGCGGGTCAGCATATGGTCGCCAACGGCGCCTGGGGACTGAACATGTTGCAGACTGCCGACCATAAAATGCATCACACCTTTGTCGAGGCGGTCTGCCTCGGTATTTTGGCAAACTTGATGATTTGCCTGGCGGTCTGGACCAGTTATTCCGGTCGCAGCATGTTCGATAAAATGTTCGCCATGATTATGCCGGTCACGATGTTTGTCGCCAGCGGGTTTGAGCATAGTATTGCCAACATGTTCATGATCCCGATGGTGATCGTTATCAAGAATTTCGCCTCGCCAGCGTTCTGGCAGGCCATCGGGATGACGCCGGAGCAATTCGCCAACCTGACGGTCGCCAATTTCATCACCGACAATCTGATTCCGGTTACGATCGGCAACATTATCGGCGGTGGTTTACTGGTAGGGTTAACGTATTGGGTAATTTATCTGCGCGGTGACAACCAGCATTAAGTTGTGCCGCCGAAGCCGGATTGTCGAAATCCACATTAGAAGGTAGGTGTATAATGACCGATCTGAATAGCAAACTGTCCACGGCCTGGGAAGGTTTTAACGCAGGAGACTGGCAGAAAGAAGTCAACGTGCGTGACTTCATCCGAATAAACTACACTCCCTATGAAGGCGACGAAGCTTTCCTGGCCGGCGCCACCGCCGCCACCGCGTCGCTGTGGGACAAAGTTATGGAAGGAATCAAAATCGAGAACCGCACCCATGCGCCGGTCGATTTTGATACCGATATTGCTGCCACCATTACCTCCCACGACGCCGGCTATATCAATAAATCGCTGGAAAAAGTCGTCGGCCTGCAGACGGATGCACCGTTAAAACGCGCCATCATCCCTTTTGGTGGCATCAAAATGGTAGAAAGCTCCTGCAAAGCGTACGATCGCGAGCTGGATCCGGGTCTGAAAAAAATCTTCACCGACTACCGTAAGACCCATAACCAGGGCGTGTTCGATGTCTATACCCCCGACATTCTGCGCTGTCGTAAAGCGGGCGTACTGACCGGTCTGCCGGACGCCTACGGCCGCGGACGCATCATCGGCGACTACCGCCGTGTTGCTCTGTACGGCATCGATTACCTGATGAAAGATAAATTCGCCCAGTTCCAGTCTCTGCAAACCAAATTGGAAAACGGCGAAGAGCTGGAACAGACCATCCGTCTGCGCGAAGAAATCGCCGATCAGCACCGTGCTCTAGGCCAAATTAAAGAAATGGCCGCCAAATACGGCTGCGATATTTCCGGGCCGGCCACGACCGCGCAGGAAGCCGTGCAGTGGACCTACTTCGGCTATCTGGCCGCCGTCAAATCACAAAACGGCGCCGCGATGTCCTTCGGCCGCGTATCTACCTTCCTTGACGTGTACATCGAACGCGACCTGAAAGCCGGTAAGCTTTCGGAAGAACAGGCGCAAGAGCTTATCGACCATCTGGTCATGAAGTTGCGTATGGTGCGCTTCCTGCGTACACCGGAATATGATGAACTGTTCTCCGGCGACCCGATTTGGGCAACCGAATCCCTCGGCGGCATGGGCATCGACGGCCGTACGCTGGTGACCAAAAACAGTTTCCGTTTCCTGAACACCCTGTATACCATGGGGCCATCGCCGGAACCGAATATGACCATCCTGTGGTCGGAAAAACTGCCGATCAATTTCAAGAAATTTACCGCAAAAGTATCCATCGACACCTCATCTGTGCAGTATGAAAACGATGACCTGATGCGTCCGGACTTCAATAACGACGATTATGCCATTGCCTGCTGCGTCAGCCCGATGGTCGTCGGCAAGCAAATGCAGTTCTTCGGCGCCCGAGCCAACCTGGCAAAAACCATGCTGTACGCCATCAATGGTGGCGTGGACGAAAAACTGAAAATGCAGGTCGGTCCGAAATGGGAACCGCTGGCGGAGGACGTGCTGGATTATGATCGCGTGCTGGAACGTACCGACCATTTCATGGACTGGCTGGCAAAACAGTATGTCACCGCGCTGAACATCATCCATTACATGCATGATAAATACAGCTACGAAGCCTCGCTGATGGCGCTACACGACCGCGACGTTTATCGCACCATGGCCTGCGGCATCGCCGGTTTGTCCATCGCCGCCGACTCGCTGTCCGCCATCAAATATGCCAAAGTCAAACCTATCCGTGACGAAGACGGCCTGGCTATCAACTTTGACATTGAAGGCGAATACCCGCAGTTTGGTAACAACGATCCCCGCGTCGACGATATCGCCCGCGACCTGGTTGAACGCTTCATGAAGAAAATTCAGAAGCTGACCACCTATCGCGGCGCCGTACCGACCCAGTCGATTCTCACCATCACCTCTAACGTGGTGTATGGTAAGAAAACTGGTAATACGCCGGATGGTCGTCGCGCCGGTGCGCCATTCGGACCGGGTGCCAACCCGATGCATGGCCGTGACCAGAAAGGCGCCGTTGCCTCGCTGACCTCGGTGGCGAAACTGCCGTTCGCCTATGCGAAGGACGGGATTTCCTATACCTTCTCTATCATTCCGAAGGCGCTGGGTAAAGATGACGACGTACGTAAAGCCAATTTGGCGGGTCTGATGGACGGTTATTTCCATCATGAAGCCGGCGTTGAAGGCGGTCAGCACCTGAACGTTAACGTCATGAACCGTGAAATGCTGGTGAAGGCGATGGAGCATCCGGAAGATTACCCGAACCTTACCATTCGTGTGTCCGGGTATGCGGTCCGCTTCAACTCGCTGACCAAAGAGCAGCAGAAAGACGTGATTACCCGTACCTTCACTGAATCAATGTAGTTTCCCACACCGTCTTAAAGGGCGTAAAATAAAGGCCCCACTTTAGTGTGGCCTTTTTACTCAGCGCGGCGCACCCAATGGAACAGCGCGTTTTGTCTGACGGCTATACTTACCGTAAGCAGTCTTTCAAACTTATTATTCTATTATCAATGGAGAACACCCTGCCATGTCTGTTACTGGTCGTATCCATTCCTTTGAATCCTGCGGAACCGTAGATGGCCCAGGCATTCGGTTTATCATTTTTTTCCAGGGTTGCCTGATGCGCTGTTTGTATTGCCATAATCGCGATACCTGGGATACCCACGGCGGACGGGAAATTACCGTTGAGGAGATCATGCGTGAGGTGATCTCCTACCGCCACTTTATGAACGCGTCCGGCGGCGGCGTCACCGCGTCCGGCGGCGAGGCGATTTTGCAGGCAGAGTTTGTACGAGACTGGTTCCGCGCCTGCCATGCCGAAGGCATCAACACCTGCGTGGATACCAACGGCTTTGTTCGCCGCTATGATCCGGTGATTGACGAATTGCTGGAGGTCACCGATTTGGTCATGCTGGATATCAAAGAGATGAACGATGATATCCATCAGAATCTGGTCGGGGTTTCCAATCATCGTACACTGGATTTCGCACGTTACCTGGCCAAGATTAATAAGCGGACCTGGTTGCGCTATGTGGTGGTGCCGGGTTGGTCGGATGACGATAAATCCGTGCACATGCTGGGCGAGTTTACCCAGCATATGAGCAATATCGAGAAAATCGAGCTGCTGCCTTATCATGAGCTGGGTAAGCACAAATGGATCGCCATGGGCGAGGAGTACCGCCTTGAGGGCGTTAAACCGCCCACCACCGCGAGCATGGATCACATCCGTGACATTTTGGCCGGCTACGGTCATAAGGTTATGTACTGACCAGGCGGGCTCTTCCGCGTCTCCTGCGCTCGGGTTCCGCTGCCGGCAGCGCAGCGACGATGTAAGCCCAGCGGCAACGTAGCGTGGCGCAATGTTATCGGCTCAGACCGTCTCTTCCCGCCCTCACGGCGGCAAAAGTATCGACTCTTCCCTTAGGCTACTTTTCTTGCAGGCGGAGAGGGACTGCGTACGGTGGCGTGCCGCGATAACGATCGCATTCTCAACTCCGGCGTGGCGTTTGCCGACAGTATTTATCTCGACATCCACGGGAAGGCTCTATGCTCCGGTGTATTACATGTTTACGTACTAATCCTACAAATTTATGAACATGATACATTAGAGAATGTTGTATCATGTTTGCTTGAACAATAAATGTGATTAGGGGTTATGAAAGCAAACCACATTAAAGCGGCCCGCTGGCGGGATATTTGGCAGCTCATTGCGCCACTTTGGCACTCCGAAGAAAAATGGCGTGCCTGGGGCCTGTTGGCCTTCATTATCATTTTGTCTTTGGCTATCGTTTATTTAAGCGTGTTGTTCAACCAATGAAACCGGGTGTTTTACGACGCGCTGCAAACCAAAAACTTTGCGGTATTTAAAAGCCAACTGTTCAAGTTCCCTGGCTGGCGCAGAATCACGACCCGCTAGAATAATTTTTTGCCCCTCATGGTTGGGAAGGGTCTGACGCAACGTATCGAGGTTGGGGCAACGTCCAACATATTGCCCGCCATCGACAGCAGATAATTTATTGAAAATGGATTGGATAAATCCGGTAGAAGAGGAAGTGGCGTCTGATGATGGCGTATTGCCGGGAGGTAGTGGCGCAGGTGAAGGTGACGCGGCCAACTTCTCAGCCGCCGCGCCCTCTTTCGAGTTTAGCAATAAGGGTAACAAAGGCAATGTAACGACGCTTAGGATTAAAAAAGATCGTCGTTTAGCTGACGAAGATTTTCGGAAAAAAATTTCATAAACCCTCTTAACTCAAAGCGCAATAATTCTATTCGCAAACGCCCTGACACAGCATGGGTGCTCAGTAGGCGCTTTTACCCATAAATCCTTTGAATACGGTGAAGAAAATAATCTTCAGGTCCATCAAAATACTCCACTCGCGGATGTATTCTAAATCGAAGTCAACACGACGCTGCATCTTTTCAATTGAATCCGTCTCGCCTCGCCAGCCGTTGACCTGAGCCCAACCGGTAATGCCGGGCTTCACTTTGTGACGAAGCATGTAACCCTTGATCAAACTCCGGTATTGCTCATTATGGGCGACGGCATGGGGTCTGGGGCCCACAATAGACATATCCCCTTTTAGCACATTGATGAATTGCGGCAGCTCATCAAGCGACGTGCGGCGCAAAAAGCCGCCAATAGGCGTTAAGCGGGAATCGCCACGCTTGGCCTGAACAATAGTATCACCGTCATCCATTACGTTCATTGAACGGAATTTCCAGACCAGAATCGGTTTACAATCAATACCGTAACGTTTTTGTCTGAAAATAATCGGGCCAGGTGAGGTGAATTTCACCATACACGAAATGACTAAAAGCACTGGCGTGATGAACAGCAGTATCATCAGCGATAAAACGATATCTTCGATCCGCTTAAGCACCATATTTATGCCATTTAAAGGCATATCTGCTATCGATAAAACCGGCAGTCCGTTGATATCCTCTGAACGCGAGCGCAGAATGCTAAAGGTAAAAATATCCGGTATAAGCATAATTGAACAGGTGGTATCGCACAGTTCGTCGACCAGATCTTTAATCTTGGCTTCTTCTGTCATCGGCATAGCAATGTAAACACGCTCAAGTTTGCCGCTTTTGGCATCTTCTATGACTTGCCGATACTCGCTGATGTAGTTCAGCCTTTCGTCAATTTCCACCGGATTATCACTGTAGATGCCCACAATGTTAAAACCAAGCCAGGGCACATCCAGCAGGCTGGTTGCCAGTTCAACCCCTACCGGCGAATTACCGACAATCGCCACGTTGCGGGTATTGTAACCGCGATGGCGTACCATGCCGATAATATGACGAATCAGCAACCTGCAGAAAACCAATCCAATGCATGCCAACAAATACCATTCTGCATAGAGCATAAAGGTGATATTAACGACCTCCACAAAGGAGATAATCCCAGCCGTAATAATCAAACTTAGCGTCCAGTTCTGCAAGATAAGCAGCAGTTCGGTTCTGATTTTCACTCCGCGCCAGAAATGGTAGAAATCAGTGATACCCCCTATCATTTGAAAAACAACTAACGCCACCAACACGACAAAGAAATGCATATTGGTCATCGGGATGTTGTTGACCTGACAAATCGCAAAGAGCGCGAAAAACATGATGAAGATGTCAGAAAAACGTCTGATCACCGAAATGAGTGACTCGTTTGTCGATGTTCGTTGAGAAATTATGCTGTTCATAGTTGGTACCTGATGCATTAGAATTACCAAATTCAAAAAAGGAGGAATCTTTGGGCTTTACTGTTGCTTTTTTTACTATTAATGTGTCTTCTGCAGCTCGTTATATAACTGGAACGTCTTTGAAATCATCAACTCAGAAGTAAAGCTGCTTTTGTATAGTTTGTAACCTTCACTTCCCATTTCTCTGAACTCGGCATGCTGTAATGCTAAAATTTTATCTTTAAGGTCATTGGCATCGCCATTTTTGAAAAGTCTACCCGTTTTACCGTCAATCACCACCTCGGGAAGGGAAGTAGAATCGCTCGCCACGATGGCCAGCGCATAACTCATCGCCTCTAACGTAACCATCGCGAAACCTTCCCAACGACTTGCTATCACGAGCACATCTGCTGCCAGAAAATATTTTTCCAGTTCATGCGACCGCAACCAGCCGGTGTAGGTAATATTAGGCAAGGAGATTTTTTCCTGCTGCCCATTAACGCTATCACCTACAATTGTTAAATGAATAGGATTACCCTGAAGTTGGCGCATCGCATCAATTATGATGTCATAGCCCTTCTGGAAATCGAGTCGGCCAACAAATAGCAAATTCAGGCTGGTGGGGGACGCCGCGGCATGATGAACACCGCCGCGGTCCGGAACACCATTATGTACCACCACCAGTTTCTCGGCCGACAGATTCAGGTTTACCGCACTAGTTTTTTCATAATCGCTAACGCAGATGATTTTGTCGGTCACCGTCAGGAGTAATTTTTCCACCCAAACATAGAGCTTGCGTTTAGTGACGGAGTTATCCATCAAAAAAGCAAAAGCATGCGGGCAATACACAACCTTGGGCTTTCGCACGGGTCTTAATGCGATGAGAGCCAGTCGCCCCAAAACGCCTGCAAAAGTGCTATTCAGATGAACGACATCCGGTTTTTCGCGCCAGACATGACGGCAAAAAGCGGATAAAAACCGCCAAAAGGATCCCACATCTCTGCCAGTCCGCCGAAAGGTCAGAAGATGCCCGGCATCAATTTCATCGATTTCCGACACCTGGTCTGCGGGGACCAGGCACGTGACCTGGGAAAAAGCAGGTGAGAGTATCTGTGCATGAGCGAGTTGCTTTTGTACGGTGGCAACCCCTCCCTTTATCGTTTCAGATGCGTGAAATACTTTCATTTAAATTATCCATAACCTGTTTAGGATTATTCTGTCGGCGCGCGACGAATAACACATAAAAGAACAAAGGATAGAGCGGTGAAAGATGCCGAACATAGCTTCCGTAATCAGGCTCAAACACGCTTTGTATTGTTGTGAATGCTAGTATGAAACAAAGCATGGATTTCATAAGGAGATTATTCTTATTTTTTAATTCTACTGCGATAGCTTTCCAAACACGATAAAACAACATGCTGATAAAAAATGCAATAATCAAGTAAAAAGGTGAAAAAGTTAATATTAGCGGAATGGGTATCATCATGCAGAGCCATACCACAAACACGTTCAGCCAACCGATTATCAAACCTCCACCAGGAATATAACTAACGATCATGGTATTAACTTTAAATGAGGAGGCTTCAGACCTGACATCATTAACCATATTGCGGTAGTTATCTAAATCAACACCTAATCCGGCTTTAAATGCAACAGACAAGAAAAATAAAAATAAGAAAATCATGAAGATGATAGTTAATGGTTTTTTCACCCTTGCGAAGAATATATACAGTCCCCAAAACAGGAAAAGTATCAAAACATAGTAAACACGAAAATAGTAGGCGTAGGCCAGTACCAGTAAACTCCACAGAATGAGTCCGATGACTCCCCGACTGGCCAGAAATACAAATGGAATTATCAACAGCATGACGATGAAATCTTTACTGAGCAGCGTCATATAAACATTTGCCAAGAGCATGCAATACAATAACATTCCAAAATCAAGCAACGTCATTTTATCCGCTCTAGATTTCTTGAGCATCAGAAAAAAGAAACCACTTATGATTAATGAAGAAACGACGGGAAAGATTGCGGAGTTTTTACCCACGTTAATTATCTGATAAAACGCGGCCGTGCTGGCATAGGAATCCCCTTTGGTGACGCTGCTTTTCACCATGATAAAATTGTTTATTGTGTTGGCGTCCCAAAAATAATACGGAGGAAAAATATTTTGCTTGAACTCCGCCACAACGAGAAAGAAAAGAAAAACACAAACCCATATAAAAAAAGACAAATAGGGATCTAACAGGTAACTTTGAGCCTTATTAAAGGTAATTTTAAATCTTGTAGATCTCATAGGGTTTATTCCAAAGTACGTTTAGCCTGTTCGATAAGCGCTTGAAAAGAATTTTCAGAATAATGTGCCGCGACGTAGCTTTTGGCATTATTGCCTAAAAAATTCCGCAGTTCAGCATCATTGATCAGTTCATATATAGCATTCACTGCGTCTTCAAGAGTAAGGACTTTCAGCCCATTATTGCGATCGGAAATATAATTTTCAAGCTCGCCGACTGGCTTGACAATGCAGGGTAATCCAACGCTCATGGCCTCTAATGTCGCGATACTTAACCCTTCAAAATCGCTCATTAGGATATAGGCGTCATAATGATTGGCTTCAGACTGCCAATCTCTAACGAAACCCCTGAAGGTAACAACGTCAGTTAACCCCCGCGCTTGGGTTTCGGCACGAAGCTTGGAAGCTAACTCACCCTCGCCAAAAATATCCAACGCAATCTCTAGGCCTCGCTCATGCAATGCCCTAACGATTTGAATAAGCAAGGGATAGTTTTTCTGTGCCATTAACCGGCCGACGGCCATTAGCTTAAAGGGTTCTCTTGCAACATAGTCCTGCTTTACCGGCGCCATATCGTTCACATAAAACAAAGGAACAATTAGGTTTTTTACACCCGGGGCTCTTGCCAGCAACGCTTTCTGCATCGCGATAGAATCGCACCAAAATTTGTCTGATAGGTGGTCTGTCAACTTCAGCAAATGCCAGGCACTACGGTTCTTAAATTGGGTGTTATGCTCAAAAGTAATATGCTGAAAACGATGGAAAGCTTTTATTATTCTTATCGCCAAGACAGATTGCGACAAGGAGGTGATGACCACAGAAGGCTTCACTTTCAGTATCTGCTTATGAAGCTGAAAAGCATATTGCAATAATTTTTTATTATTAACAGGGGTATCATTCAGGAAGATAACGCCCCGCTTGTTCTTTTTAAAAATGCGATCTTCTAAATCAGAGTGGCTACGGCTCAGGCAAATAATATGCAAATCCGTGTCATAAAACAGGCCATTATCCAGTAATAACTCCAATCCCATTTCTGCGCCACCGGGGTTTAAGGAGTTGATAACGTAGACAACTTTATTTCTATTTCGATACATTATTTAATACCTGACTGTTTTTTTACTAAAGCGTTTTTTTAATCGTCGTAATGCATAAAGCGCCGGTGAAGTGACTTCAATTACTCCTTTTTTTGAACCCACTCGAAACACATCAAAAATCAATTTCTTTTTACCGGATAGAGAGATTTCATCAATGAGTCTGAAGAAGAACTTCAATGCTTTGTCATCTTTATTGCAGATGGCACGGATGATGTGAACTTCCACGAAGTTCAACAAATGTTTTTTGTCGCTAAGGTAGTTTTGAACAAAATACTCACTTGCCTCTATATTCATAGATGCGCTCATTTGATCATTTCGTCCTTCATGGATGATCATATAGGTTGAGTCATCATAATAAATTCTTTCTTTAGCGTCATAGCAACGGATTCCCAAGCCCCAGTCCTGATGCTTCTTCATCTCGGGGTCAAAAACAGTTCCTTTATGGTATTTTTTATCAATGGAGACGGTTGAGGTACGGAAATCGCCGCGCTGGAGAAAAAGATAATCGCGCATGTCGCCATTTTGATAAACCGGTCTTGGACTGATGATTTTTCGATTATTCACTACGGTAGTATAGCCGCCAAAATAAACACCATACTCGTTTTCATCCATAAGAAGATTTCGGTTCAATATATACTGTGACGTAAAGCAGTCATCGGAATCGAGAAAAAAAACTTTTTCGTACTGGCTTTTTTCAAAGCCAATATTACGAGAATGCGCGGCGTTTGATTTCTCTTCTTTCTCTATGAGCATTGCGAAAGGAAATTTTTCTAAAATTATTTTAACTGCTTCAATATTTTTTGATTTGTCATCAACCAATATCGCCTCAATTTCATACCCTTCACATGAATCCTGGATGCTCTTGAGCGTTTGTTCGATATAGGAAGAACTATTATATATAGGTACAACGACTGACATATTTTTTCTTGGGGGAATCATGTCAAACCTCTAGGAAAGTGGAAACACAAGTTTTATTAGATTAATCACCTTTCAGAGCTGTCAGGTGAAACTACGCACTAAAGACTTGCTCAATTCTTGATTAGTGATGTCTTCATTAAACTCGGTTTCAATTTTATCACGCGCATGATCTAGCATCTGACGGAGAGAACCTTTATTATTGAGGATGTTTTCAATAATATTCGCCAACGCCTCACTATCATATTCAGGTGCCAACCAGCCGCTTTTTTGATGTTCGATGAGCTCCGGAATTCCGCTATGGAATGTCGAAACAACTGGCAGCCCCACGGCCATTGCTTCCATCAACGCTACCGGAATCCCTTCCATATCACCATCGGCGCCCGTTACTGAAGGCAGCATGAAGATATCGGACTCCGCAAGCAATTCTTTGACTTTGTGTTGCGGTTGGAAGCCGAGAAGAGTAACCCTATCGTTAAGGTTTAATTCATCAACGAGGGCGCGCATTTTGTCCGCCAGAGGACCATGGCCTACGATCCGATAGCGAAAATCAACGTTGCGGCTTTTCAACAGAGCGCAGGCTTTGATGGCGACATCAAGCCCCTTTTTCTCCATGAGTCGCGCCACGCTTATAATTTCCAACCGATCATGTGCCAAGGTACGCGGTTGATAGTTATAGTCATTAACATTGACACCCATGCGGAAAACTTTCACTTTATCCGCAGGACAACCCATCTTTTCGAGCTTTGTTTTCCATAAATAGCTAATGGGCATAAGCAATTCGGTTTCTTTGAATAAACGCTGATAATCTGTCTGATAGCGCTGCAAAATGTCCGTTTGGGAGATATCGATGCCGTGAAATACAGTACAAATGGCTCCCTTAAGTAAACCAAGTTCGCATAACTTCATCGCCAGGACGCCTTCAGTCCCAAAGTGGGCAATGATCACGTCCGCGGGTGATTGCGGTGGATTTTGCGCGATTACCGCCGGGAGAAGTAAGGATTTGGCATGAGCGCCAAATCGTCTATTATCCATTGCCACACGTACCTGCTTGCGCCCGAGATGGCCAATGATGCTTAACAGCCGATTCAAGGTTTTTGCCAGGGTCCCTTTTTTTTCGTTGGGCAACAGGTAATGAGTTTTATCCCGCAGGTTATAATCAAAATAATTTTTATGTTTATAATCGTTGGCACCTGACCATACAGCAACAATACTCACCTCATGACCTAAATTGATTAGCGATGTGATTTGATTGAGGACAAATGTTTCAGAAGGAATTGGAAATCGGCCAAGAAAAAAAGTAACTTTCAATGATCATCTCCCTTAATAAAATAAAAATAATCAATCACCTGCTGCAAAATTAATTTATTGCACTAATTTTTTCAGGGGAAAAGATGTTTGTTGTCGTGTATGTTACCACCGGCTGAACATAGCCCTATCACATCAGATAGGGCTATAGGGCTGATTAATTATTTATTGTCTGATTTGTATTCATAATAGCCATAGCTACTATAGACATTGCGCGCATGTTTAAACACCGAGTTCAGAATAACCCCTTTCACTTCTGTTCCATTTTGGGCAAAGCGGTTAATACTGATCTCAATTTCCTTCAGCGTATTTATTCCATAGCGAGCCACCAGCAGAGAGGTGCCAACATGATGACCAATAACCGCCGCATCCGTTACCGCCAGAATTGGTGGTGTATCGATCAGCACCATATCATAGAGCGTAGAAACTTTTGCTAGGATCTCTTCCAGTATATTTCCCATCAGTAACTCAGATGGATTCGGCGGTACCTGGCCACGGGTGATAATATCAAAATTGCTTACCCCCGAATTCTGGATACTGACCTCAAGCGTTGTTTGGTTAGACAGAAGCTCTGTAAGCCCTTTCTGGTTATTAAGCCCGAGCATTTCATGGACATAGCCCTTGCGCAGGTCACCGTCTATCAGCAGCACCCGCTGTCCGGCCTGGGCAATTAACGCCGCCAGGTTGGAACTGATAAACGTCTTACCAATGGATGGACTCGCACCTGAGATCATCAGAATGTTATTTCTGGCTTCAAGCATTGCAAAATGCAAGCTGGTACGCAGACTACGTACGGCTTCGATCGCCGGATCGCTCAAATTATTGAGCGCTAATAATGTCTCTCTGTGACGTTTTTTGCTACCACTTTTGAATTCCCGATCGACTTTTTGCTGCCATTCGGAAAGCGGTACGCTAGCGTAGACGTTGATTCCCGCTTCTTCCAGTTCAGCAGGACTTTCGACGCCACGATGCAATATGGTGCGAAGGATAATGAATATCAGTGACAACACTAATCCCACCACCACGGATCCAAGGATAATGAGCGCACTCTTGGGCGCGATTTGCTCCGGCAGCGTCACGGCGGGATCGACAATGCGCACATTACCTACGGTGCTGGCGCGGGTAATATTCAGCTCTTGCTGACGGTTAAGCAATTGCATGTAGATGGCCTGATTAGCGTCCACATCACGCGTCAAGCGCAATATTTCCTGCTGGGTTTTGGGCAATGCACTCACTTGCTTGGATAACTCAGCCTTTTCATTCTCTAGCGTTTTTCTGTTTTCCAGCAAGGTGCGGTAAGCCGGATGCTCCTTGGTGTAAAGCTTGGATATTTCCGCTTCCTTGAAAGTCAGCTGGTTTAGTTGCGCATCAATATTGAACAGGCTATCCAACACCGAACGCGCTTCCAGCGACAGATCAACGGAATCATTCTGCTGGCGGAAAGTATTCAGTTTGTTCTCTGCATCATCCAAGGTCGCTCTAACTTTTGGAATTTGCGTTTGCAAGAAATTCAAACTTTTTTCCGCTTCAGCGGATTTCCGTTCGATATTTTGCAATAAATAATTCTGGGTGATGCTGTCAAGCGTTTTACGAATCAGCTCTTTATCGGGCCCGGTGTAGGTCATCGACAAGACGCCAGTATCTTTACCTTTATCTTCCACGAGCAGGTTATTGGCAATATTATTAATAGCTCCAAGCGTAGGGTGTTTGACCACCTCGAATTCCGTGCCAGGTTCGGTTTCTATCCCGCTAATCAGCAACCCAAAATCGCCCTTGCTGGCCAATTGCCCCACCTGGCCTTCTACTAAGACTTCACCATCGTCATTTTTTAATTGATAATGTTGCTTATCCGTAATGATTAACGTCATGGGAACATTATACATATCAGACGGCAAGCGCAGTCGGGATAGTGCAATACGTCCGGCTTCTTTGCCGGTTAGCCGGGCCCAGCCTTTGCCAAGTACCGGAAAATATTTTTGCTGTAAGGTGACGTCCAAGCCTAAATCATCGACCGTTTTACCAAGCACCATGCGAGATTCTATCAGTTCGATCTCGGTCATTGAGACGGGTTTCGCCTCCAACGACAGACTATTCATGTTTTGAATAATCTGGCTGCCGGTGGTGGACTCAACCTGGACCAAAGCGTCAGCTTGATAGATTGGGGTAGCAAAAAGGGTATAAAGGATGCCCAGAATGGCGGCCAATGATGTAATGGAGAAAATTAGCCACTTATAGTCGATGATGGAGCCGAAAATTCTGCCCAGATCAACCTCATTGCTATCCTCTTTGGCTACGAACAAATTATTTTTATTCAATATTCCAATCCTTATCTAACTCAGTTTACTCGCCCATTCACGAGCAGCTTGTTTAAGCAGCAAGTAGGTCGCCTCAAAGGCCTCAAGGCTTTTGCAGTAAGGATCGGGGATCTCTTTCGCGATCCAATGCCCATAAAGCATGACCTTTCCCCTTGCTCCAGGAGCAATTTGGCATACCGCATCTATATGGCCCTTTTCCATGACCAGGATGAGGTCATAGTCTTTGCACAATCGCCGGTTTAATTGCCTGGCCTGGTGCCCAACGATGTCAAGCTGGTTTTTTTTTGCCACCTCTAACGCTTTGGCATCTGCATCATTACCAATAAGGGCATTAATGCCGGCCGATTCGATGGTCTTATCTGGAATGTATTTCTTTAATAGCCACTCCCCTGTAGGAGAACGGCAGATATTGCCGACACAGACGACCAGAATTTTATTAAACATTGCCATTACCAACCAGAATCATGACCAGTAGAATAAATCGACCGGCTGCCGCTGATGGTGTGCAGCAATTGACTGATAACACGGTTCCAACGCGTTATCGGCGCCGTAGTGACATAAACAATGTCATAAGGCTTTAATCTGAATTCCGTAGCCAATATGAGCGATGTTGCGTCAGACAGATCCAATTGATAGACATTAGCCAACTTGGAGCCGGCGCTCTTATCTGGGTTTGGCCGGATAACGAAGATACCCGTTACATCGGAGGTCGTTTGATTAATGCCCTCTGCGTTGCCCAGCGCTTCTGTCAGCGTCATCCCGCTTCGATCCATTTTCAGCGTTGCTTGCTTGGTGACTTCACCCATTACGAACACTTTCAGGTCATCATTGCGGGGGATGAACAAAATATCACCCGGGTATAGCAGACGATTTTGCTGCAAATCGCCATTTTGCATCAGAGCCTGCAGCGAGATTTTCTGACCACGTCCGTTATGGGTCAATACCACATTGCTCCAATCGGCGTCTGAAGTTAAACCGCCGGCTTTGTTGATAGCATCCAGCACGGTCAAGGGAATATTTGAAATTTCCTGTTCACCGGACTTCGCTACTTCTCCGGTCACGTAAGCTTTTTGCGAACGGAAATTAGCAATACTGACATTGATTTGTGGCGATTCAATATATTGCGCTAAACGTCCGGAGATATCGTTGCGAATCTCAGAGACGGTTTTACCCGCGACCCGGACTCGGCCAATATAGGGGTAGAAAATGGTCCCATCTGACTGTACCCAGTCACCCGAGTCGCTGGCGCTGCGGTAGGTGCCGGCCGGCGTGGTCAATTCAGGATGGTCATAGACGGTGATGCTCAATACATCGCCGATTCCTACGCGATACTGATAATTTTGCAGTTCTCTTTCCAGTAGGGAATTCGGCTGAGCAACAATCGGTTTATCACGCAATTGGTCGATAACGGATGGCGTAAGCACAAACACATTAACATATTTGCCAATATCAAAATCCGCATCGTCCGATTTAATTATGGTTTTATCGCCCGTTGGTAAATGCGTTCCTGGAATGACCGTACAGCCACTCAGAACGCTCATAGACAACAACATGGACGGTACCAATTTTAATTTCGCTTTAATCATTGAGTTATCATCACTGTCACAATTAAATTATAAAATGTTTTCTTTTAATCCTCTCGGCCACTCTCAATTGCGGTGGACTAATATCCTAAAGTAGGTTAGAGCCTAATTGTTTTATCACTTATCTCATTGATTTCCTGTTTTTTTCATATGGTAAGTCCTATAATTTTATTCTAATAGCCAGTAAGTTAATAAAAACACGAAAAAATTCCTTTATTTACTATGACTCTCCAGGAAATAAGAAACGCTTCATTTAATACATTGAAAAAGTCTTGAAGTAGTTTCCTACCGGCAACATCATCGAAAGCCAGGCCCTTTCCGTGTACGCAATCTCATTACAAAATGAATATTATTATTAATCCGACATAGAGAAATGTTTTCAAAACGATCGGTTTATTTACCTTGCGGTCGTCATTTTTTCATTACACGCGATGTGATTTAATAGGGTCGTGGGGTAGCTCATCGCTATTATAGCAAGATAAAGAAGAGGATGAGCGGCGACCAGAAGCACAAATTTTGTATACCACCGGTGCATAAGCCTGTATTAAACACTCAGATCCCGGAGATAAGAAAATCCTATCCATACCCGCTCTTATGCCATCGTCAGGATGGCCGCAAATTAACACGCTACCGCCCTTGGTTCGTAGCTACCAATGCGCTAAGTACTTACCATCAATGACGTTCCTGAGTCCTCGATGTTTCCTTTGCCCTGCCGCCAGCGCAGAAAAAACCAAAATCCATTTAACACCGCGTTACCGTTAGAGCATCTTATCAATGCTATACTAATTGTTAATCGTATCTTTACAAGAAATTGCTGGCTTTGTCCGCCCGTTTTAGGATTAAGACTAGGCGAGGGTCAATCTTCCGTTATGTTATATATCTCACATTAAGGACAGAGGATGGTTGATATAACGTAACTACACGAATTTTAGCAAAGTTTCTTATAACTTGTCTTGTAGTTCAGCCCACCGGCTTTTTCGGAGAAGCGGCCCCTGGCGAAGCACCGGTAATTGCATTTGTTATGGAATGGTCGTTTTTTCCTCGATTTAGCCAGGATCCGTCAACGGGGTAAAATCGACAGCCAACACGACTCACACGATTATTTAGCAAGCATAGCCGGTGTTAGGCTTATAAGTATAAAATATCTGCAAAATTATACTTTTTAGTCTCGATGACGCTGTGTATGACATTTCGACTACACGCAAAATAGCGACGGCGTACATTTGCGACAGGTGGCAGAGATGAACACCTGCTATTTCTGGGCAAGCGTGTAGACCCCTGTGTTTGTACCGCCGTGGCGTCTTGTGTCTGAATCCTCTTGTTGCTCATCTTTAGCCGCTTTGCATCACAGCCCTTCCTCTCTGTATCACAAAAAGGAAAGATCATCTGGCGTCGAAATGAAAGTGAAATGCATATGAATCCTGACAAGTATCACTATTTTTACGTCGGTCGCGGTGGGGTTCATCGTGCGCCGCTGATAGCGTACCTTACCCATCGTAGGCAAACCGACGCGGTGAGCATAAGAACGCAGGCGAGCCTAAGAGCACCCTACTCTTCATTGCGGCAAATTCTTCCCCAGACGCGGGCGTTACACGTTAACCGCGCTACGTCCCAGCCTATGACGGGACACCTAGCGTCGCAGCACAGCATTAACGACAAAAGCTGCGCTATTTAAGAGGGCTTTTGGTGTGACGTGAACTTTCTTTCAGGATGTGCGGCTATTTTGTTAAGCGGTTAACAAGCGTTATCCCCCAGCGTAGTGCTCTTATGCTTCTCTAACCGAGTATCCTGCTGGCGGCCTTCGCGAAACATTCATATAGTTGACTTCTTACCGCCAAAACAGCGCGCTAACGAAGACAGGTAATAATCCGAAAAACCCCTTCGCTCGCGCCGTAAGGCTTGTGTCCTGAGAGATTCACAGGGAAAATTAGGAAAATTCATCAAGTTAGATATTCTTAGAAGGATTTCTTGGCGGAATCATCCTAAGGGTCAGGTCTGCAGCGCTTTTCTTTTGTTCGCACAAGCGGTGTCGATAGCGATATGACGTCCGAGAAAGCCGTGCGAAATGAAAAGAAGTAAACCCTTTTATATTGTCATATTCTTTTACACTTTTGTTTTATTGGTGGGCTGTAAAAAAATTTTGCGCTTGATTTCTATAATTTTCTAATGAGGTAGAAATGAAATTACTTTTGGTTGGTAATCACACCTGCAGCAATAGGGGAGATAGTGCCATTCTGTGCGGTATCGTACAATCGTTAGAAGAGCTGGCACCCGGTATTCAAATAGACATCGTTAGCCGCTATGCGCAAAGCTCCCGCTACCTCATAGGAAGGGATATCAGAAAAGACACTCTCAGCGCGGCCAGGCGCAGCGGCAATGGTGGCTTGGTGCATAAAGTCATTAAAAAGATCGCCAACAGATTTACCCATAAAATAATCATATCGCATATCGAGAACAAGGGGCTTTACAAAAGTTTCAAAATCCCCCCCGTTTATCAAAACTTCATCAATGAAATCAAAAAGTACGATGCCCTTATCAAGGTGGGCGGATCTTTTTTTGTTGATCTCTACGGGTCCCACCAGTTTGATCATGCGTTATGCGACTTTTTAGCTAATAAACCCATATTCATGGTCGGACATAGCGTGAACCCCTTCCAAAAGCAGAGCTTCAACGATGTCGCCCACTTTGTGTTCAAAAAAGTCGATGCACTCATTTTGTGCGAAAGCGTTAGCCTTGACGTGATGAAAAAGAGCCAGATACCCACTAATAAGGTCATCGCGGGTATCGACACGGCATGGCTGGTGAAACTCGTATTGAGCCAAAGTCGTTCTGCTTATGCTCTTGAATATTGGCGGGGGGTGATCGAGGCTTCCGATAGCATTGCGATGACATTTCTCAAATTAGCGCCTTTCGACAAATGTCTCGGCATTACTCAGCAGGAGTACATGACCGCTTTTGCTAATTTAATCAATGAAATCACCCGTTCGGGAAAACAGGTTATCGCTTTTTCAACCTGTACGGGGATTGATAGCTATCACAATGATGATCGTATGATTGCCCTTCATATGAAGGACATAGTGGAAAGCCCCGATAGGTTCCATGTCATTATGGACAAGTTTAATGATCTGGAGCTGGGTGAGTTGCTCTCTCATTGCAAACTGACTATCGGCACCCGGCTTCATTCGGCCATTATTTCAATAAATTTTGGCACGCCGGCTATTGCTATTAATTATGAGCATAAATCTCTGGGTATTATGCAGCAGTTAGGGTTGCCCGAATTGGCTGTTGATATCAAATAATTGATTAATGGGCAACTTATTGTAAAATATCATAATGCAATAGAAAACATTTCCTCACTGGAACTGCAGGTTAAAAATGCAGTAGCACAGGAGCAGGACAAAGGCAAAATCATTAACCAGGATTTATTAAATAAAATTTCTGCTTAAGTCATGTCTGAGACCGGTTTGCCACAATGCAGACTGGTCAGGATACGAAGTTTGCTATTTTTTTACATTTTATACGTGGCCTTTTGTACTGTCAGGTATAAGAATTAGCAGGCAAGATTTTCATACGGCCAATTGGGAGTTAATCTTCAGTGCGCGATATTAAGAAACAGGCCATTTGGCTCTTTAGCGGTACATGTTTTGCCGCTTTAATGCAAATACTGCAACTGTCTGTTCTGGCCAGGACGACAGGTGCCAGAGAGCTCGGAATTATCGCAATTATCAATTCTATCCTCGCTATAGCGATGGTTTTACAAGATATGGGTATGAGTAGTTATCTTATCCATCGTCAGCAAATTACACGCAAAGAGCAGAGTACCATTTTCTGGGTCAATGCTATGTTAGGCGCTATGACGGCAGGCTTATTGGTGCTGATGGCTTACCCTTTAGCGTTATTCTATAAAATCCCGGAATTAACTGGATTGATCGCTTTGACCAGCCTTAACTTTCTTATTCTTGGAGGCCTATCCCAGTATCAAGCTCATTTTATTAAACTCAAAAAAGTTATTATTCTTGTACGTATAGAAATGTTCTCTAAACTCATTGCGTTCATGGTGACGGTAGCACTATTATATTTTACGCCATTACGTCCAGCCGCCGTCATTCTTGGGTTGTTTACCAATGCGCTGATTAAACTTATCTGTATACTTTATTTCAGTGAGAAGACATGGCATCCCACTTTTGAATTCTCAGGTGATAGTTTCAAGGCAGCCTTAAAATATGGTAGCTTTCAATTAGGCTCGCAGATTATCAATCAATTTCGTACTCAAGCAGATTCCCTGCTGTTGGCAAAATTCCTGGGCCCGGAAGTGCTCGGGATCTACTCACTGGCAAAAGATCTGGTCCTGCAGCCATTAAAATTGCTGACGCCGGTGATTAATCGCTTGGCCCTTCCCCGCTTCGCTGAAAAACAGAGTTCAGAAAGTGAATTGAAAAAGATTTATCTTAACTCAACATTCGCCATTTGTTCTTCAAGCGCACTGCTTTTCCTGATCATCGATATTTTTGCACCGACGGTGGTGAGGATCCTCTATGGCGCACACCATGAACAGGTCGCGGTACTGATACCTTATATGCTGTTGCTTGGCGTGCTCAGACCCATGGGAGGCTTGACCGGCGCGATTACCCAGGCGAATGGTAAAACTCATATCGAGTTCTATTGGAATATCATTGCCGGCGTCGTGATGCTCGGGATCTTAGCGTTGGCCCTATTGAGCAAAAACATCCTGGTCATCGCCTCTGCGCTGTCCATTTCGCAAGTGACCATTTCGTTTCTGGTTTACCCCTTTTTCATCAAGCCGATTGTCGATGTGGGGCTTTTCCCTCATTTACGTAACTGGTTACCGACAACAATTGTCGTCACTTTGATAATTTATCTGATCAATCACTATCAACTTTATATTAGCCTTTAACCGAAAAACGCTGCCTGGGGAAGCGTTTTTTTTGCGAGCGACGACACTCTTCTACCACGCGTCCCTAGTGCGATAGCCAAGCGCCATCGCACTCGTCGTGTTGGTAACGCTTGCTGCGGCGTTGTTGTTTTGCCTTTCACCGCTCCCGAGTCGCCCCATCACCCGATGCCTTTTCACCTTTCCCTGGTTTGGCGCTCCCATTCCTTCAACCGTTTCTTAACCTGATCTTCCAGGCGTTTGTGCAGAAGCTGGTCCACATTAAGTTGATAATTTAACGCATCCCAGGAACCATACACCCGCAGCGGAATCGCGGTAGAGGTGAGCATGCTCACCAGTTGCTGATCACCTTTCCACCCTTGCAGCACACGGATTTGAAAGTTCACATCACACTGCCGGGCCGGCAAATTCAGCGCGCCGTCACCGGTCAGCGCTAGCAAATCGGAGTCGCCCACCAGATTGTCAAGACGCAGATTGCCCCGGTTGAGGGTGGCGTTGGCGGTAAGCTGACGGACCTGTGAATAACGCTCGGCACGCTCCTCGGCCCCCACATTACCATTGGTACGCGTTACCGCTCGTTGAATTAACTGCGAAATATTAAGCCCTTCCAGTTTGGCGTTATCCAATGTCATGGCCGCCGAGCCTTGCCAGGCGCGGGCGAAATCGTTCGCGGTAAAGTTATGTCCCTGCACTTCTCCCTGTAAAGAGAGCTGGCCGGTCAATGTCTGAGGTAAGGCAAACGCTTTCAGCAGCGGGCCAAGAGCGACACGTGTAAGCTGCGGCTGCAAATGGAACACCGGCTGCTCACCGGTGGCGTCAAGCGTACCCGGCAGATTGAACGTCCCTTCTCCAAGCTTTCCGGTAAAGGTGTTTAAAGTGAGCTGCCCGCGGCGGTCGTCCGCCTTCACCTGTAAATCGGTCATCGTCAGACCGTGATAAATAACGTTTTGGGCGCTCAGGTTGAGCTGCCCGTTAAAATCATTGAGATTGGACAGGGCATTATCCGTCAGGGCGCTATTGGCAATGACCGGTCGACCGCTGCCGGCGTTTTGGTTTTGCGCCCGCGCCTCGTTGTCATCGGTGAGCGGCTGCAAACCCAGCAGCGTATCCAGATTCAGGGTCTTCGCCGCTAAATCAAGTTGATATACCGGCTGCTCGCCCAGCCGGGCGCTTATCTGTCCGCTTAACTCACTGTCGTTAGCACTGAAGGTTAACCCACCGAGCGTCAAGGTTTGATTGACGGCGGAGTAATCGGCGTTAAAGGCTCCCCCACCTTCTATTCCCTGCTCCAGCAAGCCACTCGCACGTAGTCTGTAATTGAATTTATCCATGTACGCGCTGACCTGACGTGGATATTGACTCAGATCCAGACTACCGTTAAGCGAGACCGCCAAATCGCGCTGATCGTGATTAAGACGGCCAGAAAATTCGATACTCGCTTTGCGCGCATCATCCTGTTTCATCTGCAAATTCAAATCGCGCAAATTAAGTTGCTCGTTGGCATCGCGCTGCCAGATAAGCAGACTGTCAGCGACCTGCAGGCTGCCGATATTCCACGACCAGCCATTGCCTTCTACAGGTTCCGGCGTGCCCACCGGCGCGATAGGCGCATTTTCAGGGCGCCGCGCCGCGCTGTCGGGGGTTAAGGTAATCACCGCGCCTTTCAGCATGACCTGCTTTACCAACAGTTGATGAGAAAGCAGCGGCCACAGCGCCACATCCAGGCGCATATTTTCCGCACTGACCAGGGGGACCGTCGCGCCGGGGGCGGTGATTTTCATGCGGCCTGCGAGGATGCTTAATTGCGGCCAGGCATGCCAGCGCAAATCACCCTCCAGAGCCAGATGATAGCCGCTGCGCTGTTCTACTTGCATGATCATATAGCTGCGAAAATCGTTGGGATTGATTAGCGCCACCATAGCCGTCAGTCCGGCCACCACCACCACCAGTAAAATGAACAGCGTCGTCAGTAATCTTCTCATGCGGTCCTCTTTCGTTATAACCCGATGCCAAGGCCTCCGACGATTCAGTCCTTGTCAATCCGACTGGCCACGGCGCCTTGCTGATTGCGGTACTTGGCATCTTCACGCCGGTTATAGGGGCGGGCCGCGGGACCGCTCAGCGGCTCAAAGCTCAGGGCGCCTATCAGCATGCCGGGGCGCAGCGCCAGCGGCAACTTACCTGAATTATAGAACTCCAGCACGATTCTACCCTGCCAGCCGGGATCGATCCGGTGTGCGGTCACGTGTACCATCAGACCCAGACGCGCCAGGGAGGAGCGTCCATCCAGCCAGCCGACCAGATCATCAGGCAGCGTAACCGATTCGAGGGTGACCGCCAGCGCCAGCTCGCCCGGATGCAAGAAAAACGCTTCACCTTCGACCAGTTGGATTTCGTCGCTCATTACCCGGTCCAGCGCCGCGGTCACTTCATCTTTTGGCCCGCTGAGATCGATATACGCCGCGGTATGCCCCCGAAAAACCCGAAACTGGTTACCCAGCCGTACATCCACCGTCGCCCCGTTAATCCTTTCTATCGGCGGGCGCGGCGCGATGTCCAGTCGGCCTTCATCCAGCCAGATCTCAATATCACGATCGCACAATCTCATCGCTTGTCTCTCCCTAAGGGCGTGAAGGTGGGTTGCCGCTACAACGGCAACCGGTCAGGTCTCAAATACTACACGGGAATTATTCGAAAAACTGACTGATTTTCGCTTTTAAAATGTCGATGGCAATCCGATTTTTTCCGCCGCGCGGGACAATGATGTCGGCGTATTGTTTTGACGGTTCGATAAACTGCAAAAACATGGGGCGGACGGTACGCTGATATTCCCCGATCACGGAGTCCATCGATCGGCCGCGTTCATTAACGTCTCGTTTCATGCGGCGCATCAGGCAAATATCCAACGGGGTATCAACAAAGATTGATAAATTCATCTCCTGGCGCAGGCGTAAATCGGTGAGTAGCAGGATCTCTTCCAGAATAATGACTTTCTTTGGCCGCAGGTGGAGGGTTTCAGGACGGCGGGTATGCTCGACATAACTGTAGACCGGCATTTCAATCGGCAAGCCGGCCTTCAGCATCTGAATATATTGAAACAGTAGGCTGTGATCCATGGCGCTCGGATGGTCATAATTGGTTTTGACCCGTTCCGTCATGGTCATGCCGCTTTGATCTTTATAATAGCTGCCTTCGGAGATGATGCCGATATGCTCATCGCCGACCTGGTAGCACAACTCCCGATACAGCGTGCTGGCGATAAGACTTTTTCCTGAGGCGGATGCGCCGGCGATGCCGATAATAACGCACTGGTGGGGCTTGTCAGTCATACAATCGAAGGCCTGATATTCTGAGTATGCCTCGGCAATGAGGCTGCAATTTACTCAGCAATTATAGGGGGTGGAGCAAGTACACGCCAGCATTAGCGGGCCGCAGGACAGCCCGGCGGAGCATTTTTTACCGCCGGTCATGATTTGCGCCAACCAGTTTAAGACTATTCATGCTGGAGCTGCTATTGTCATATGGGTAAAGTAGCCCGTCGTGGCCGTTGGCCGGCCCTACCTTATAAGGGATCCCATGAGTTGGCATTGGTTTACTTTTTTTGGCGACAGCATGCTGTTATTACCTTGCGCGGGCTTAATCGTGGTGATTTTGCTGCTGAAAACGGATACCCGCCAGGCCTGCTGGCAATGGCTAATGCTGTTCTGTCTCGCCGGCGGCATCGTTTGCGCCTCGAAATTGGCCTTTATGGGCTGGGGCATCGGCAGCCGCACTTATGATTTCACGGGCTTCAGCGGCCATTCGGCGTTGTCGGCCAGTATCTGGCCGGTCATGCTTTGGATCCTGTTTAGCCGCGCGCATCCTGCGCCACGCGCCGCAGCGGTGGCGGGGGGCTATCTGCTGGCATTGGCGATTGGCATTTCACGATTGATAATTCAGGCGCATTCACTGTCTGAAATCGTGTCCGGATTGGTATTAGGCTACGTGATTAGTACGTCCTTTCTGCTGATGCAGTTCAGACGGCATACGCATATTCGTTTTCTGACCAACGGCCAAATTGTGGCGATGCTTATTTTGCCACTGCTGCTGGTCGTGCAGGGCAAAAAGGCGCCGACCCAGAATCTGCTGGAGCAGATAGCCCTTAGCGTGGCGCCGGTGATCAAAGTCTATACCCGCGATGACCTGCATCGTCCGTCCCCGGCGCTAAGGCCGGAGCAGGAAACGAGGCCGGCGCCCGCGAGTTAACCTCACACTTCGCCACGCTCCCCTTAAAACCTGGCGTGGCGACCTTCCGCGTTATTTCTCCTCTAAACGCAGGTGCACGCACGGCGTGTCACTGCCCTTGATGCCCCGGCATGCCGCACGGCGCTTCTGCGCCCCCGTGACACGGCATTGCCGGGCCTTGGCGCGTGGCGCCGAACGCGACACGGCCTCTACCGGCTTCAGGATGGAGCAACCTCCCGTCCCCCCTGGCGTAATGGGCTGTCAAACGGCCTTAAAAGCAATCTCGGTCAGGATCACTTCCCCCTGCCAGTAAAGTTGCGCCGCTACTTGACCTGCTAGCTGACGATACATTTCGGTAAATTCACTTTCGGGGCGGCTTACCACCGTCGGCTCGCCGCGGTCCAGATCCTCGCGCAGGCTGATATGCAGCGGCAATTGCCCCAGCAGCGCGCACTGGTACTGCTCCGTGAGCTTTTCCGCGCCGCCGGTGCCGAAAATGGCTTCAAGATGGCCGCAATGACTGCAAATATGCATGCTCATGTTTTCCACGATACCGAGTACCGGCACGCCGACCTTGGCGAACATCACAATGCCCTTGCGCGCATCCGCCAGGGAGATGTCCTGCGGCGTCGTCACCACCAGCGCGCCGGTCACCGGGATATTCTGCGCCAGCGTCAGTTGGATATCGCCGGTGCCGGGGGGCATATCCAGAATCAGATAATCCAGCTCCGACCACAGGGTATCGGTGAGCAGCTGCAATAGGGCTTTGCTGGCCATGGGACCGCGCCAAACCATGGCATTGTCTTCGGTCACCATGTAGCCGATGGAGTTTGTCGCCAGACCGTGGGCCATAATCGGCGCCATATGTTGCCCGTCCGGCGACGTGGGTCGCTCGTGGGTGGTGCCCAGCATGGTCGGAATCGAGGGGCCGTATATATCCGCGTCCAGAAGCCCGACGCGCCCGCCTTCCGCCGCCAGTGCCAGCGCCAGATTGACGGCGGTGCTGGATTTTCCCACGCCGCCTTTGCCGGAGCTGACGGCAATCAGATTGCGCACGCCGCTTACCCCAGTCTGATCCTTGACCCGTTTCATGGTGGCAATATTGTGTATCAGCTTCCAGTCGATGGCGGTCGCGCCGGTCAGGCGTAGCAGCTCCGCGCTAACGCTTTCCTTCAGCTCGGCGAAACCGCTTTGCCAGGCAAACGGCATGACCAGCTCGATGTGCAGCGTGCTGTCAAGCAATGCGCTGTGATGTAACGCTTTTAATACGGTTAAATCGCGTTTCAGCGTCGGGTGTTTGAAAGCGCCCAGCACGCGGCTTACTTTCTCGCGCAGCGCTTCAGGGGTAGTTTGCGGCGTAAAAGGATTCATCCCGGCTCCTTTGGGTTCTGTTTAGAGGATGAGTAACCATTAGCCTTAGCATAACAGGGCTCATCCTCCACGGCGGAAAAAAGTTCGCCGCCGTGATGGCAGGCATGCCGCTTGTTTACGTGAGGCATCGCTATCGGTTACCATCGGCTACCCTTATGAAACTTAACGAAAGCCTATTCCTACCATGACTCAAGTCGCGAAAAAAATATTGGTAACCTGTGCGTTACCTTACGCTAACGGTTCCATCCATCTCGGCCATATGCTCGAGCATATTCAGGCGGATATTTGGGTCCGCTATCAGCGAATGCGCGGCCATCAGATTTATTTCATTTGTGCTGATGATGCTCACGGCACGCCAATCATGCTTAAGGCGCAGCAGCTAGGTATTGCGCCGGAAGAGATGATCAATGAAATGAACCTGGAGCATCAGACGGATTTTGCCGGCTTTGGCATCAGCTACGATAACTATCATTCTACCCACAGCGAAGAGAATCAGCAGCTGTCGACATTAATTTACCAGCGTCTGAAAGAGAACGGGTTTATCAAATCGCGGACCATTTCCCAGCTGTTTGATCCCGAAAAAGTCATGTTTTTGCCCGATCGCTTCGTGAAAGGCAGCTGCCCTAAATGCCACTCGCCCGATCAATACGGCGATAACTGCGAAGTCTGCGGCGCCACCTATAACCCTACGGATCTCATCAATCCAAAATCGGCGGTGTCGGGCACCACGCCGGTCATGCGGGAATCGGAACACTTCTTCTTTGATTTACCCGCCTTCAGCGAAATGATGCGCGCCTGGACGCGTTCCGGCGCGCTGCAAGAGCAGGTGGCGAACAAGATGCAGGAGTGGTTCGAGTCAGGGTTGCAGGAGTGGGATATTTCCCGCGATGCGCCTTACTTCGGTTTTGAAGTGCCGGATGCGCCGGGCAAATATTTCTATGTCTGGCTGGATGCGCCCATCGGCTATATGAGCGCGTTCCAGAACCTGTGCCAGAAGCGCAGCGACCTCCGCTTTGACGAATTTTGGGATGTGGATTCCAAGGCCGATCTTTACCATTTCATCGGCAAGGACATCGTTTATTTCCACAGCCTGTTCTGGCCGGCGATGCTCGAAGGCAGCCACTTCCGCAAACCGACCAATTTGTTTGTGCATGGCTATGTGACCGTCAACGGCGCCAAAATGTCCAAATCGCGCGGCACCTTTATTAAAGCTAGCACCTATCTGGCGCACCTGGATGCAGAGTGCCTGCGCTATTACTATGCCGCTAAACTGTCGTCGCGCATCGATGATATCGACCTTAACCTCGAAGATTTCATCCAGCGGGTCAATGCCGATATCGTCAATAAAGTCGTCAATTTGGCCTCGCGCAACGCCGGCTTTATCAATAAACGCTTCGACGGCCAGCTGGCGGCGACGGTGGCCGATCCGGCGCTGTATGCCACTTTCGTTAATGCCGCAACGTCCATAGGCGATGCGTTCAGCAGCCGCGAAACCAGCCGAGCAATCCGCGAAATCATGGCGCTGGCGGATTTGGCCAATCGCTATGTCGATGAGCAAGCGCCCTGGGTCGTGGCGAAACAGGAAGGCCGCGAAGCGGATTTGCAGGCTATCTGTTCAATGGGCATCCAGCTGTTCCGGGTGTTGATGACCTATTTGAAACCGGTTCTACCTTCGCTGGCGGAGCGTGCTAAAGCCTTCCTCGCTACCCCACTTGACTGGGACGACCTGTCAGCCCCGCTGCTGTCGCATCGCATCCGTCCGTTCAAGGCGCTGTTCAGTCGCATTGAGGCAGCCCAGGTAGATGCCGTGATCGAGGTATCGCGCCTGGAAGCTGCGGCAGCCGGCGAGCCGGCCGCGGCGCCAGCGGGCGCGCTGGCCGAGGCCCCTATCGCCCCCACGATAAATTTTGATGATTTCGCCAAGGTGGATATGCGGGTGGCGCTGATTAAGCGTGCCGAGTCAGTCAAAGGATCGGATAAATTGCTAAAACTCACGCTCGATCTCGGTGGCACCAGCCGTCAGGTATTCTCCGGTATCCGCGCGGCCTATCCCGATCCACAAGTGTTGGAGGGTCGCCTGACGATCATGGTAGCCAATCTGGCACCGCGCAAAATGCGCTTTGGCATATCGGAAGGGATGGTGATGGCAGCCGGCCCCGGCGGCAAGGATATCTTCCTGCTCAGCCCGGATGCAGGTGCGCTGCCCGGCATGCCGGTAAAATAACCCGCGCCGTACGTTCCCTGAGGGCAATGGCCCAAGCCGCCCTCCGGGTATTATCGCCGCTTCCCCTTCGCCGTTTTCTTACCGCCCCTGCCAGGGGTCATTTACCTGGTCTTATTCCTGCCCGCCGCTGTTCAGTTTACCGGAAAGTCGTTATCCTTAATGCCGATACATAATCATTATGGATGTGCGTTGTCATGAAAGGATCTCCACCGCTGATAAAAGCACTACTTCTTACCTCGTTGATTTTAACCATCGGCCACGGCCTCACGCTGCCGTTTTGGACATTTTTCTCTCACAGCAGCGCAGTATGTCGCTCGGACAAACGTGGCTGGTGCTGGTCAACGCCCGCCCGCGGAACGTCAAATGCCGAAGTTTCGCCAAACCCTGACCATTCTGCGTCAAGACCGCAGACTTATCTGGTTCACCCTTGGCGGTACTTTAGGCAGTCTGGTGACCAGTCAGTTCGCCAGCTGCATTTCGCAATATTTGATGGTGGCCTTCGATCCTGACTTCGCCTATAAGGTGGTGGGGATCATTTTGCCGGTTAACGCAACCATCGTCGTGACGTTGCAATACTGGTCAGCCGCCATATCACGCGGGGCGCGCTAATGAAATGGCTGGCCGTCGGCAGCCTGTTTTTTCTGCTAGGACTGGCGGGAATTATTTTTGCCCAACGCGTGTTACCGATGTGGGTGCTTGCCGTCGCCATCTTCTCACTGAGAGAGATTATTATTATTCCCGTGGAATATATGTTTGTCGATTTTATCGCACCGCCGCATCTGAAAGGCAGCTATTACGGCATGCAAAACCTGAGTAGCCTGGGCGGTGCGGTCAATTCTCTATTGACAGGGCTGTTATTAACCTACACGCCACCGGTGACCATCTTTGGCCTCTTGATGTTGGTCACGCTGTTAAGCCTGTGGTTCTGTTACCGGGGGGTCCATCTGGCGCAGCGCAGCGCTGCCGGCTCAAGGGCGCGCCGCGACCCTGGCCGCCGCTCGGCGGCGGGGCATCGGCTGACGATTGCGGCCGCACACATCAGGCGGGCGCCGTCTGTCACATTGATGGAAAGTCAGAGCGCGTTCTCACCAACGTCGCGCGGTTGTCTGCATCCTCGCTAAGATATCGGGTATGTCGGGTGTCAGCGATAGCAGCGCTTTTCCGGTGACAACTGGCGCCTCTTGCACCGCACGCTCTCTGCACCCATTGCACCCCGCCCGCCTCATTGGCGCAGTGCTTTCCTTTGCCAGCAGGTCCCAACCGTTATCCGGCCGGACCGCATGAGAAACACGCCACTCATCCCCTGGGATAACGTCATGGCAGTGGGGCATCATCATTTTTATACCCAGCCATCGTCCAAATCATAGCGGTACCTTTACAGTGTCGGCACGCCCCTTCATCATTTTGTCTGAGATCTCGCTGCGGGCGGGTATTGAATGCACGTCATAATTCCGTATCTATTATCGCTATTAGGCATAGCAAAAATGTCATTACCTTTCCTTGCGCCTCTCCCTTAACAACCTAGTTTGGTCAAGGTTAAAACGGACGAATTACGATCGTCGTTTTTCTTATTAACGCAATCATGGATGATTTTATGATTACCCCTTATCGACCTGAGTGTCTGACTTCGACTTTATTCCCCACCCTTTTTTCCTCTTCCAACCACCACGATTGTCCCTCGCGCGGTGGGCGTAGAGGAAAGGCAGGAGTTATTATCAAATCTGGTGTATGGCGATCAGGCTACGTTCTGCTCTGATGCTTCGTGAATCTGTTCTCCATCCTGAAATTGGACGTTGTTTACCACCAGGGTCAGCAGGTCAAATCCTCTTAGCCGGTTCCAGCTTTTCTGAGCAGACTGGAGCAGCTTAAATACCATTGACAGGGTGGTTTCTCTTGAACCACACTTCTTTGCGCGTCTGCTTCGTAACCTCACAGTCGCAAAAGCCGATTCAATCGGCTTTGTCGTTCTTATTGATGCCCAGTGCTCTGACGGAAAGTCGTAGAATGCCAGCAGTTCTTTTCGATCTTTCTCCAGCTTCTTCATCGCTGCAGGATACTTCGCTGAAAACCTTGCCAACAAAACATCAAAAGCGTCATTAGCGGCATCGCGGCTTTCTGCTAGCCAGATCTCCCGAAGCTCAGCCTTAACTTTCGGTTGCATGGCTTTGGGGGAGTGAAGCTAGCACATTAGCCGTTTTGTGCACCCAACAGCGTTGGTACTGCGTGTCCGGGAATATCTTTGCATTGCATTCCAAAAACCAAGGGCACCGTCTCCCGTAGCCAGCTTGGGAGATACGGTTAGGCCACGTGCTTGCAAGCCATTGAGAAGTTCGGCCCAGTTTGTTTCTGATTCTCGATAAACCCTCTTCGACCGCAACCAGCTCCTGACGTCCATGCTCAGTGACGCCGATACTGACCAGTAGGCAAAGGCGATCATCTTGCCTGACATGGCTGTATATGCCATCAGCCCAGAAATAAACGTAGCGCGTATCGCTTAAATCACGCAGGCACCATTGCCTGTGCACTTCAAGCCATTGCTGTTTCAGTCTGCTGATGGTACTCGCGGAGAGGCCATGGGCTTTTTCACCGAGTAGCGCCCCCAGGGCTTCATGAAAATCACTATAGCAGCAACGCTTCGACGCTTTTTGCTCGCTTCAGATAAGACGGCAGCAACGCGCTGTTGAAGCATATTCCGTCGCCGCTGCGATCCCTGACCTTAGGCACTTTAATTTCAACATCGCCAATACCCGTCTGTATGGTTCGCTGTGGCAAATAACCGTTACGGACGACGGCATGACGCCCATCGTCAAGACGGCGTTCAGCATGTTGTTGCAGCATGGCTTCGAGCTCAGCCTCAACGATGGCGGCCATCAGTTGTCTGGCACCATGACGGATGATTTCATGCAAGGGATCACCGGTAATATCTGGTTCTGCGGAAACCTGTAGGGTAGATTTTTTCATGGCGTATCATCCTCTCTGTTGTTGAAATCATCCACGAAATCAATCAGCAGCATACGCCACCCTCTCCGAAACCTCATACACCAGAAATGAGCATAACTCCGACTTCATTGATAACACAGCGCGTTTGAACTATACCAATATTGCCATGGTGGGCACCGACGACGGCAATCGCACGGCGGTCTCCTCACCGTTATCGCCGACGATGTTAAAAAAAACACCGCTATTCTATGCGGCGCAAGATGCTTACGTTAAAGGTTTCGTGGTCATCACGGATTCGCTGGTCAAACTTTTGAGTTGTCACGATTGTGCCGATGCGAAAAATCGAAGGGATTTGGCGAAAAATGAATTGTTAAAGCAAATTATTCTGCTCTCGTCCCCGGTTAACCGATTTATTAGCTTACAGCACGATGTGTGGGCGCAAGTGCCGAAAATCTGCTCAACTAACCCGAAAGAGGTGCTTACCCGGCTTCAGGTGCACTACAGCAACGGCCTGATGACCTCATTAACACAGTACGCCGAAAAACATCGGCTGACGCTGCCCAAGGAGGAGGATGTGAACGATTTTATCAACTTGCATGCCGAGCTGAAAAGCGCGATCATGATGAATAGCGCGGACTGGCTGATGCTTATCATACGCGATTATGCCGCCAGTCAACGCGCGTGCAGAGATTGGCATTTCGTGCCATATCGCTGAGTGAACAGCCACCGGTTAACGGCCCGTTTTTTGCCCCAGGCGGCGTTAGGCGTCATCAGGCAGCGTTAAGCGTCGCGATGCGAAAGGCAGCCATTGCCGGTCCGTGAGGGCTGGCACAATACATTATTTAATTGTATGATAAATGCATAATCATTAGGATGGCTAATATGCCAAGATTTTGACTGATGCCTGGGCCTTGGTCTGGGCGTTTATACTTATCTACCTCTGTTTATACGCCGGCATCTTTTTTCTGCTCCGCTGCCCTTCGCTATCCCCGGCAGTATCATCGGTATGCTGCTGCTTTTTGTGTTGCTCTCTTTTCAGCTGGTACCGCCGTTATGGCTTAAACCTGGCTGTTATGTGTTAATCCGCTATATGGCGCTGTTATTCGTTCCCATCGGCGTTGGCATAATGAATTATTATCAGCAACTGGCCGACCAGTTGGGGCCTATCGTGTTCTCCTGCGCCGTCAGTACCATCATGGTGATGGTCGTGGTGGGACTCAGTTCCCATTATGTGCATCGTGAGCGGCCAATCACCGGCCAGCCACAGGACGCCGGAGACCGATAATGTTGCCCTCGCTTATCTAGTTACTGCCGCTAACGCTCGGCGTCTTCTTTGCCTCCCGCCGCCTTGCCGGTTGGGCACGCATGCCGCTATTAAATCCGTTGCTGGTTTCCATGGTGGTGATTATCGCGCTGCTGCTGGTAACCGGTATACCCTATGAGCGCTATTTCGCCAGCAGTAAGATACTAAATGATTTGCTCCAGCCGGCGATAGTGGCGCTGGCGTATCCGTTGTATGAACAGCTGCATCAGATTCGCGCACGCTGGAAATCCATCATCAGTGTTTGCTTTGCCGGAAGTCTTACCGCCATGGTGAGCAGCGCCGCTATTGCGCTGTGGCTGGGCGTTTCGCCGAAGATGGCCGCTTCGGTAATGCCGAAATCGGTGACCACCCCCATTGCCATGGCGGTTTCACAATCCATCGGCGGCATTCCCGCCGTGACGGCGGTGTGCGTACCATCTTCGTCGGCATTTTGGGCGCGGTGTTTAGCCATAGTCTGTTCACGCTGCTGCAAATATCCACCCGGGCGGCGCGCGGTCTGGCGATGGGCACCGCCCGCTGCGCTGAGGTGGATTTTCAAGAGGGGGCGTTCAGTTCGCTGGCGCTGGTCATCTGCGGCATTATTACTTCCCTTATTTCGCTCTTTTTGTTTCCCTTATTGCTCAAATTACTCAGTTAATTGTTAACGATAAGATATAGATCGTAGTTAATTACGTTATCCCTGTTTACAATGATTGCCTGCCCAATGTACAGAGACCCCTTATGATTGCTCGTTTTGCACCGGCACTGGCCGCGGTTAGCCCTGCGTTACACACTGCCCTGGCGCCGCTGCTCGATCATCACGCCTTCGCCGGCTGGCTGAGCGCTCCTCAGGTTAAGGAACTCATGCAGGCCGGCGGCCTGGACGAAGACGCGTTATGCTTCACGCTGCTGCCGCTCGCCGCCGCCTATGCCGTCACACCGCTCTCCCATTTTAACGTCGGCGCTATCGCGTGCGGCATCAGCGGCAATCTCTATTTCGGCGCCAATATGGAATTCCTCGCCGCGCCGCTGCAGCAAACGGTGCATGCGGAACAAAGCGCGATTGCCCACGCCTGGCTGCGTGGTGAAAAACGACTGCGGGCGCTAACGGTTAACTATACCCCCTGCGGCCATTGCCGGCAGTTTATGAATGAATTGAACAGCGGCACCGATTTGATTATCTGCCTGCCCGAGCGTTCCGCCGCAACGCTCGCCAGCTATCTTCCCGATGCGTTCGGACCGCGCGATCTCGCTATTCAAAGCCTGTTGCTGGATGAAATTGACCACGCTTTCGCCGCCGCGGCATGGCTGGACCATGATCTATCCGCGCCCTCCCCCGACGACAATGATCCTTTGGTTAGCACAGCGCTGGATGCGGCCAGCCGGAGCCATGCGCCCTACAGTCAAAGCCACAGCGGCGTCGCGCTGCAGACGCAGGATGGCTGCGTCTACGCGGGACGCTATGCGGAAAACGCCGCGTTCAATCCCAGCCTGCCGCCGCTGCAAACAGCGCTCATTCTGATGAACGCCGCTGGCGCCGATGACCGACAGATTAGACGAGCAGTATTGGCGGAGCGGCAAAATGCACCGATAACGCAGTGGCCTGCAACGAACGCAACCCTTGCCGCGCTGGGCTGCCATGAGGTACACCATCTCAGTCTTTCTCTGTGACCCCCGACGCGTCGACAGTCCGGTAACGGGCGTATTTAGCGGAGCGCAGTAAAAAAATATATTACAACTCCGGCCGGACAATCACTGCCGTGATCTTTTATGCTGTTTCTACAGCCAACATTATCAGTAACGATGAGTGAAGAAAATGGAACTGGAATACGAAAGCAAACGCCCCCTGTATATACCCCATGCCGGCCCTATTCTGCTGGAATTTCCCCTGCTGAATAAAGGCAGCGCTTTCTCCCTGGAAGAGCGTGACAATTTCAATTTGCAGGGTTTGCTGCCGGATACGGTGGAAACCATTGAAGAGCAGGCCGAGCGAGCCTGGCGGCAGTACCAGGATTTTCGCACTAACATCGACCGCCATATTTATCTGCGAAATATCCAGGATACCAACGAAACGCTGTTTTATCGCTTACTCGCGGCTCATTTGGCTGAAATGTTGCCAATTATCTATACTCCGACCGTCGGCGACGCCTGCGAGCGGTTTTCCGACATTTATCGCCGCGCGCGCGGCGTATTTATTTCTTATAATAACTGTGACAAAATTGAGGATATGCTGCAAAACGCCACCAAGCAGAATGTCAAAGTGATTGTGGTTACCGACGGCGAGCGCATTTTGGGCCTGGGCGATCAGGGGATTGGCGGCATGGGCATTCCCATCGGTAAACTGTCGCTGTATACCGCCTGCGGCGGCATCAGCCCCGCCTACACTCTGCCTGTGGTGCTGGATGCTGGCACTAATAACCAGCAATTGCTTAACGACCCGCTGTATATGGGCTGGCGCCATCCGCGCATCACCGGAGAGCAGTACGATAAGTTCGTCGATGCGTTTATTCAGGCGGTGAAACGCCGTTGGCCGAACGTCCTGCTGCAATTTGAAGATTTCGCCCAGAAAAACGCTACCCCGCTGCTCAATCGCTATCGCAGCGAATTGTGCTGCTTTAATGATGATATTCAAGGCACCGCCGCCGTGACGCTGGGCTGTCTGCTGGCCGCCAGCCGCGCCGCGGGTAAACGCTTACGCGATCAAAAGGTGGTGTTCCTGGGCGCCGGCTCCGCCGGTTGCGGTATCGCCGAACAGATTACTGCGGAAATGCGCACCGAAGGTCTCAGCGAGGACGAGGCTCGCCGCCGCGTCCTGATGGTCGATCGCTTTGGTCTGCTGACCGACAAACTGGCGAACCTGCTGGATTTCCAAAGTCGTCTGGTACAACCCAGCGATAGCCTCAGCGATTGGCAGTTGGACAGTGACACCATTTCGCTGCAGGATGTGGTGCGCAACGCCAGACCGACGGTGTTGATCGGTGTCTCCGGCCAGCCGGGGCTTTTTACCGAAGAGATTATCCGGGATATGCATCAGCACTGCGAGCGGCCCATCGTGATGCCGCTGTCCAATCCTACCTCGCGCGTGGAGGCTACGCCGGAAGATCTTTTACGCTGGACCGACGGCGCGGCCCTGGTGGCGACCGGCAGTCCGTTTGCGCCGGTGCAGTTTGAGGGCAAAACTTACCCGATTGCACAGTGCAATAACGCCTATATTTTCCCCGGTATCGGTCTGGGCGTATTGGCTTCGGGCGCCGGCCAAATAACCGACGCCATGCTGATCGCCGCCAGTCGGGCGCTGGCGGATTGCTCGCCGTTGGCCAACGGCGACGGCGGCGCGCTGCTGCCGGACATTAACGATATTCAGTCGGTGTCGCGGGTGATCGCCATGGCGGTGGCCAAGGCGGCGCAGGTTCACGGGGTGGCGCTGGTCACGTCTGAGGAAACCTTGTCTCTGGCCATCGAGCATAACTTCTGGCAGCCGCAGTACCGCGATTATCGCCGCACCTCTTTTTAAATCCTCCATCAACCGGCCGGGAAAACCCGGCCGGTTCAGGGGCAAATTTGCGGCATTGGCCTGACTTGCCCCTCGCACACCTTGCTTCAGCCCGACAGGTAAAGTAGCCTTGGAGCCATGACATTTTCGTGGGAACCGGCAAAGGCTATAGTATGTTGAAACGCCTGATTTTTACCCTGTTAATTATTGCAGGTGTTCTCGTACTGACGGCGGTGAGCCTTGACCGCTGGATCAGCTGGAAAACCGCGCCCTTCATCTATGATGATCTGACGGCCCTTCCGCACCGTCAGGTGGGGGTGGTGCTGGGCACCGCCAAATATTACCGTACCGGCGTCATCAATCAGTATTACCTTTATCGCATCCAGGGCGCGCTTAACGCTTATAACAGCGGTAAGGTGAGTTACCTCCTGCTGAGCGGCGATAACGCGCTGCAAAGCTATAATGAACCGGTAACCATGCGTCGTGACCTGATTGCGCAGGGCATGCCCGCCGCCGATACCGTGCTGGATTTTGCCGGCTTTCGGACGTTGGATTCCATCATCCGTACCCGCAAAGTCTTTGACACCAACGACTTCACCATCATTACCCAGCGTTTTCACTGTGAACGCGCGCTGTTTATCGCCTTAAACATGGGCATACAGGCTCAATGCTATGCGGTGCCTTCGCCGAAAAACATGCTGTCCGTCCGGTTACGGGAAATTGGCGCTCGCCTGGGGGCGCTGTCTGATCTGTATCTTATGAAACGGGAGCCGCGTTTTCTCGGCCCGCTGATACCTATACCCGCGCGCCACGAGGTTCCGCAGGGGACGCAAGGTTACCCTACCGTCTCGCCGGAACAACTGCTGGAAATCCAGCAAAAGCAGCCGCACGAGATTAAACCGGCGCTGCCGGGTTCCGCCCAATCCCATGGCATAGACGCGCCGGCGGCAAACCGGCCGTAACCATCGGCGGCAGAAAAACAAGTTTGACGCGAGCCAGGGTGAGCGGCACTGCCGCGATAAGGCAGTAAGGGCCTGGCTACCACCGCCGGAACCAGCCCGCGCGCGACGTGGATTATTTTTTCTTGGCGTATTTCAGCGAATCAAGCGCAACAGCGAATATAATGATGGCGCCTTTGATAATATATTGCCAATAAGGGTTAACACCGATATAGGTCAGACCGTAGTTGATGACGGTAAAGATGATGACCCCAGTAACCACACCCAGCACCGTGCCGACCCCACCGGCAAACGAAACGCCCCCTACGACACAGGCCGCAATGGCATCCAGTTCATACATGAATCCGAGGTTGTTGGTGGCGCTACCGATACGCCCCGCTTCCAACATACCGCCAAAGGCGTAGAAGACGCCCGACAAGGCATAAATCATAATCAGGTTTAACGGCACATTGACGCCGGAGATTTTTGCAGCCTCCGGGTTGCCGCCGATAGCGAAGATGTTTTTACCAAAACGTGTTTTAGTCCATAACACCCAGACAAAGATAATGGCGATCAGCGCGTAAAAGGTAATGTACGACAGTTTGAAATCGCCGAGTCGAATGAATCCTTGCGCAAAGCTTGAGAAGTTCGACTCAAAACCAGCAATCGGCGAGGCGCCTACGACATCGTAATAAAGAGAATTAATCCCATAGACGATAATCATGGTGCCCAAGGTGGTAATAAACGGCGTTACGTTTAGATACGCAATCACCAAACCGTTAACCAGCCCGATTACCGCGCCAATGGCGCAAACAATCAAGATCACCAGCGGAATGGGCAGGCTGTACATATCGGGGAAGACTTTATTGACGTTATCCATGGATTGTAGCAGCGTCGCCGCCACGACAGCCGCCAGACCCACCTGCCGCCCCGCCGACAGGTCAGTACCCTGCGTCATAATTAATCCCGCCACCCCAAGGGCAATAATAATCCGCACTGAGGATTGAGTCAGGATATTGCTCAAGTTCATTAGGCTCAAAAACGTTGGATCCTGAAAAATAATAATGGCCAATAATACCAGCAATACCACATAAATTCCGCCCTCTTTCAGATAAGTGAGCATGCTTTTCTTTTTCAACGCATTCATCGTTAAACCCTTAAAAAATTAAAGATACAGGGAAGCAAGACGCAAAATTTCATTCTGTGAGGTTTCTTTTGTATTGACCATCCCCACCATTTGACCGTTGCTCATGACCAGAATGCGATCGGTAATGCCGAGAAGTTCCGGCATCTCGGATGAGATGATGATAATGCCTTTACCCCGCTTCGCCAGCTCGGTCATCAGCTGATAAATCTCGAACTTGGCGCCGACGTCGATACCACGAGTGGGCTCGTCCAGCATCAATATTTCCGGCTGGGTGAGCAGCCAGCGGCCGATGATAACTTTTTGCTGATTGCCCCCCGAAAGCGATCCGATATGGGCGCTATGTCCCGGCGTTTTAACCCGCATCGCGTTGATGACCCACTGAATATCGCTCTTCATTCGGGTATTATTGAGCAGGCCCATCTTGTTCTTATAGCTGCGAATATTGGAAATCAGCGAATTAAAGCCGACATCCAGGAAGGCATAAATCCCGGTGGCGCGCCGCTCTTCGGTCACCAGCGCGAAACCGTGGCTGATGGCTTCGTTGGCGCTGCTGTTTTTAATGTTTTTGCCGTGCAGACGGATAGTCCCGGCGGATTTTTCACGGATACCGAATAAAGTTTCCACGATATCGGTACGCCGCGCGCCGACCAGACCGGCGATCCCGAGTATCTCACCCTGATGCAAATCAAATGAGATGTCGCGAATAGAGGGCTGGCGCAACGAGGTGAGGTTGCGGACCTCCAGCATCACCTCCCCCGGCTCGCTAATACGATCGGGAAAGTGCTGACTCAGCGAACGGCCCACCATCATGGCGATAATCTGGTCCATACTCAGCCCCTCTACCGGCTGAGTGGCAATCCATTGTCCATCACGCAAAATAGTGATTTCGTCGCACAGCTGAAATATTTCTTCCATTTTATGGGAGATGTAAACGATGCCGCAGCCGCGCGCCTTCAGTTTGCGTATGATACTAAAGAGATGGTTGACTTCTTTTTCGGTGAGAGACGAAGTCGGTTCGTCCATGATGACAATTTTGGCATCATAGGAAAACGCCTTGGCTATCTCGATTATTTGCATCTGGGACACGGAAAGAGTGGCGCCTTTATCCCGCGGATCGATATCAATATCCAGTTCGTCAAAAATCGTCTTTGTGTCCTGATACATTTTTTTATGGTCGACAAACATCCCTTTTCGGGGGTAGCGGCCGAGCCACATATTATCCATTACGGTACGCTGTAGCACCAGGTTAAGCTCCTGATGCACCATGGAAACCCCTTGTTCCAGCGCTTCTTTGGAATTCTTGAAGTTAACTTCCTGTCCCTGAAAAATGATGCTTCCCGCATCTTTACTGTAAATACCGAAGAGGCATTTTAATAACGTGGATTTGCCCGCACCGTTCTCCCCCATCAAGGCGTGAATGGAATGGGGACGGACATTGAGATTAACGTTATCCAACGCTTTCACGCCAGGAAATGATTTGCTGATATTTTTCATTTCCAGCAGCCATTCGCCCTGCTGTTCGGTCGTAATGTCGGCCATAGTTACACCAGCTCAGAAATAGACAGGTTTCATACCCCCGCCGGGGTCGGCAGGGGTATTAGGTTTATTAGGTTTTATTTTTTGAATTGCGCTAAGTTGTCTTTATCGATGCCAACATAAGGAATACGGACGACTTTATTCTCAATCTTCCATTGTGTACCATCTGCGGCGCCTTTGCCTTCCGCCAGATTTTTAGCCAAATCAAACGTGGCTTTGGCCTGATTGTCGGCGTCGTTAAGCACGGTACCGGCCATCGCGCCCGATTTAACCAGTGCCAGGGCCTCCGGCAGCCCGTCCACCCCAAATACCGGGATGCTGGTTTTATTATGGGCTTTGAGGGCTTCTACCGCGCCCATAGCCATGGCGTCATTATTGGCGATCACCACTTCAATCTTGTTGGCGTTAGGCCCGGAAAGCCACGCGTCTACTTTGTCTTTCGCCTGGGCGGTGTCCCACATGGCGGTATCAAGCTGCAACTGCTGAGTCTTTAATTTTTCCTGATCGTTTAGCGTCTTGATAACGTAGCTGGTGCGCACCTCGGCATCCGGATGTCCCGGCTCCCCTTTCAGCATGACATATTGAATCACGCCATCTTTATTTAAATCCCAGTCAGGATGGGCTTTCCAATGTTTTGCAATCAACTCGCCTTGAATAATGCCGGATTCTTTGGAATCGGTACCAACATAATAGGCTTTGTCGTAGCTATCTAGATCTTTGCGGCTCGGTTCTTTGTTGTAGAACATGACGGGAATGTCGTTGCCGCGGGCTTTTTGGATCACGACGGGCGCAGCCGCAGGGTCAATCAGGTTGATCGCCAGCGCTTTGACCCCTTTGGCGATGAGGACGTCAATTTGGTCATTTTGTTTAGACTGATCGTTCTGGGAGTCATTCATTAGCAACGTCACTCCGGAACTGTCTTTAGAATCCTTTTCCAGGGCTTTGCGTACCACCGACATGAAATTGTCGTCATATTTATAAATCGTGACGCCGATACACACGTTCGCGGCCTGCGCAACCATGGAAAACATCAGGCCGGCTGCCAGAGCAGTAAGGGTAAATGCCTTCTTATTCATTAGTCTCTCCGGATATCAGTAGGGTAGCACTCAGTGAGTCTCTCACAATGCTTTCAGGTCATGGCAAAAGGGGCCAGGCCGGATAGCCCCGCCAGACGGCATCACGGACCGTTACAGTTGCGCCATTCGAGAACGTCTCGAACGACGCATTTATCCATGTCTGACGGGAGAACGGCTACAGCATATCGGGAGGGATGTTAATATAATGTGAATGTTCTCATAACTTGAAACCGGTTACATTTCATCTTGTGGCGAAGCAGCGATCGCCGTCACAGTTTGGCGCGGCGCGACAGAATAGCGACGGACCAGCGTTGGCATATAAAGATGGTTCTGGCCAGGATCAAGTTGACCGGCAGTCCCTTTTAACGCCAGTTCTGTCGCTGCTACCGCCATCATCCATACAGGATAGCGCACCGTCGTCAGATGCGGACTGGTATAGCGCGATATGGGAAGATCGTCAAAACCGATAACGGAAAAATGCGCCGGCACGGTGATACCGTTTTCTTTCAGGGTTGCCAACGCCCCGACCGCCATGCTGTCGTTATAGACAAACACGGCGCTCAACTGCTGATTGCGGCCGAGCAGCTCCACCATCGCCTGTTCACCGCCGTGCAGATAAGGGTCCGCCCTCACCTGCCAGCTTTGCTGTGGCGTGATACCCGCCTCATTCATGGCCAGCAGGTACCCCTGGTGCCGCTGATATTGGTCCTCGATATCATGGTTGGAGCCGATATAGCCGATATTGCGGTGCCCCTGCTTGAGCAGCATTCGCGTCGCCATCAGCGCGCCAGCTACGTTGTCCAGGGCAACGCAGCGGTGTTCATAACCGGCCACGATGCGATTGACCAGCACCATACCCGGTTCGCTTTGCATAAAACCGATGAGTTCCTCATCGCTGAGCATTTTGGCATGTACCACCAGGGCGCTACAGCGCTGGCGTATCAGTACCTCGATGGCGTGGCGTTCTTTATCCGCCTGATGATAGCTGTTGCTAATCAGGACATTCTTCTGATGCCGCTGCGCCACGTCATCCACGGCTTTTACCAACGCGCCAAAGAAGGGGTCGGCGACGTCCATGACGACCACCCCGATGGTATCGCTGCTCTGGTTAGCCAGCGCCTGCGCATTAGCGTTAGGACGATAACCCAATTGGGATACTGCTGAGAGTACGCGCTCCCTCGCCTGCTTACTGGCAGACGCGCTGTCGCTCAACACCCGAGAAACGGTTGCTACTGACACACCCGCCAGGCGTGCCACATCACGAATCGTTGTCATACAATCAGCTCTTTTCTCATGTTTCTCACTCCTTGTGATAACAATTACGAAACATATGCGCTTATCCTAACGGATTTAAATTAAACACATCGTGAATCAGGTCACAGGACAGAAAACGTTTACAGCATAAAACCCGGATAATATACGGCAGAGAAAAGTAAAAAGGCTGTCAAAATGAAATGTTACAGTATGTTGTAACTATTTCCATCCTCGCCCTGCTCGGTCGAGCGACATCCTGTGCCGTACTGCCGGGAAACCGGCTATTGAAGAAGCCGGTTAATGTATTAGCAGGCTCACAAAAACGCCGGTTTTTTGCACCGCCGGGTAATGGATTGTAGGTCTACATGGCACCGTCTTATGGAGACCCAGGCTAGGGAACGTAACGTTAAGCAGACGTGGCCTTATAAAGGCGCAGAACGAGAGGAACGTCGGTAGTCCTACAGCGCGGCCGTTGCAGTGACGGATACTGTACAGCGACATCGGCGGCCGTGGTTTTAGAGCCTGGTTTGACGCCTAAGCCATAGAAAAATCTGATTTTGCCGGCCGTGTCTGTTGTGCCTGAGCGCAAAAAGTTATACTCGAAAAATGAAGATTTTCAATGAATGTCATGCATATTGAGCCGTAACACAGTATTAAGCGTGATGCTCAGTGCCTAGATTGGCCCAGCAATAACAAAGTGAAATGGAAGTGCTTATTTATAATGAATGTCATGACTGCAACTCATTGATTTTAATTTTGAAACGGACTTAGTGCTGATAAATTTACTTAGTGGTCCGGCCAACGGGTGTAGATAAAAATGAAAATATTCGCTATTTGCATGGTGAAAGATGAAATCGACGTATTGGAAAAAGCGCTGGAAGCGGCTTTGCCCTGGATCGATAAGATTTTTTTGATTGATCATGCCAGTACGGATGGAACGTGGGAACTTATCGATCAGAAATTTCACCATTGGGATAAAGTGGAAGTTTACGGCCAGATTACGGATGAATTTACCGACGGATTTCGCTCACGTGCCTACAATAAATTCCGTCAGCAGGCACAGGAAGGCGACTGGTGGTGTCGGTTAGACTTTGATGAATTCTATATTGATAATCCGCGTGAATTTTTAGCCAAGGTCGGCAAGCATTACGATATTGTGCAATGTGCGAGCTTTCAATATTACTTTACCGAGAAGGATGCAGAAGAATACCAGCGTCACCCGGAGCGTTATCGAGATGGTGAATCGATAAATGCCTTAAAATTCTTTGCCTGTAACAGTTCTGAGGCGCGTTTTGTTAAACACAGAAATCGCGAGTGGAAAGAGGACAGCCTCTAGCCGGTCGGCAGATTCCCTAATCTGATCTGGCCTCATCATATCCGTTTAAAACATTTTCAATACCGCTATCCCGAGAAAATTCAGCATCGTTTGGACTTGCGTACCGCTAAAGCGGCTGGCAATCAGTTTCGTCATGAAATCCGGGCGGATTGGGAACAGCGCATTGACAGCGCCAAACATATTAGTCGCGAGCAAGGCCAGGTACAAACCCATCAAAAATGGGTAAATCGCGTGGTGGATTCCGCTAAACTGCTATTTGATGATGGCAAGCAGGACTATGTGGTAAATGCGGCGTTGCTCGATCCTATTCGTTCCCCTCTCCAACAGAGCCTGCGCAATACGGCCAAACTGATTCTGGGTCGCTAACGTCATCGCGACAGGACCCGGGTGATGTCTGATCGATGAAAGTGGCGTATAACGGCCAAGCTGGTTCCCGCTTGGCAATCAATCTCTGTGACGGCCAGGCTTATCATGATCCGAACAGGCCGCCAGTTCGGTTTGCCACCATGGTTGCGTCGCGCAGACTCGGCGTTACCCGGGCCTTCGCTTTTGCCAACGCCTCGGGCGCGGCCGACACAGGTTCTCCCATCGCCATGCCATAGGAAGTCAACGCCCTCAGCCGTCCAGCTCCAGCCGTGCCAAGGTGCCGTCCCTGTCTTTACGGTTACTCAGGGTGAAGCGGCCATGATGTAATTGCGCAATACGGGTGACGATACTTAGCCCCAGACCAATACCGTTATATCGCTGATCCATTCTGAAAAATTGCCGGGTCAATTCCACCGCCCGTGCTTCGTCGATACCGGGCCCTTCATCCATGACCTGCAAAATACATTGGCGCCCCGACGGGGTTTCATCTTGCTGCAGGGTGACCGTAATGGTGCTTCCATCCGGACAATAACGGTGGGCATTTTCCACCAGATTGCGCAGTAACAAACGCAACAACACCGCATTGCCGTGGATCACCGGATCGGCAGCCGGTAATTGCCAATCCAGCCGCTGCCCGCGCAAAGCCGCCATCTCAGCCAGCTCGTCTTGTTGCGCCACCACGACATCATGCACCAACCGCAACGCTTGATACTGTCCGGATGAAAAGTCATTGCGGATCCGGGCCAACATCAGCAGTTGTTCGACGGTAAACGCCATATTGTCTACCCGTTCAATGAGCGGCTGACAGTCAATCTGATGCTGCTTCTCATGCAATTCCAGATGCAAACGGATCCCCGCCAGCGGCGTACGTAATTCATGCGCCACGTCGGCGGTAAATTGCCTGTCCTGCTGCAACGTGGTATTCAGACGCGCCAGCAGCTGATTCAAACTGCGGGTAACGGCAAGTACCTCGTTGATATCACCCGTCTCCGGCAGCGGGTCAACACTTTCCGCACTGCGGGTTTGCAGCTGCGTTTGCAGCTGCGTTTGCAGCACCGACAGCGGCCGGGTGATCCATTTCACCGCCTGAAAGCAAAAAAACAGCGTTACCAGGATCATCAGCAATGAAGGCACGCTCAAAGAGGCGATAGCCTCATGTATTTCGGTATTGACGTGCTCATTGCGCACCGCTTCTGCGAGCGTTTTGTCGACCAGTAGGTCGATCTGCTCTTTGCTTTCATGCCATAACCAAAATACGCTTATCAGCTGGCACACCAGCATGATGGCGCCGAGCACGATAATAAGCCGCCAACGCATGCTGTAAAAGCGGCCGGCGCGTATCCGCAGACCGCTCATGATTTTTCTGCGGTGGTGAGAAGATAACCGAAGCCACGTAGCGTCTGGATACGGCCACGGCCTATTTTCTGGCGCAGATGATGAATATGCACTTCGAGCGAGTTGGAGGAAGGATCATCATCCCAACTGTAAAGATCCTGATGCAGGATTTCACGATGAATGCGATGCCCCGCCCGCAACATCAGCCGGGAGAGGATCGCAAACTCCTTCGGGGTCAGGATGACCGCTTTACCGTCCACGGTGACATCATGGTGGGTCAAATCCAGAGAAATATCATCGACCCACAACAGGTTATTACTGACACCCTGATGACGGCGAATGATGGCCCGGGAGCGGGCCAATAATTCGCTCAGCGCAAAGGGTTTAATCAGATAATCGTCTGCGCCGAAATCCAGGCCGCGTACCCGCTCGTCAATCGCGTCACGCGCGGTCAGGATTAATACCGGCACGCCGTTGCCCTGCCGGCGAAGTTTTTCCAGCAGAGTCATCCCATCGCCGTCCGGCAAACCTAAATCAAGAATAATCAGGCTATAAGTCGTGGAGGTCAATAACGGCCAGCTTTGACCCAGATTAGAGGCGCATTCACAGGCAAAACTTTCCTGCTCCAGCGCCTGCTGCAAGCCTTCCCGCAAGAGTTTATCGTCCTCAATGACCAAAATTTTCATTACCCGAAATCCCAGTAGCAAAACGCTCATCTATCGGGCGCCACGAAGCGCGGCAGCCGTTTTATTGACCGGAGAGCGGCCGCCGTACCAGAGCAAAACGGCCCTAAGGCCAGCGCGGCAGCCGTCAACGGGTGGTCAATGATGGTAATAGACCTCATTTTATCCGGCATGTTCAACCGGACCGGCAGCCTCGCGGCGCAGACCGGCGCAAAACGCCTTGTGACATCGTGTGGCGTTAAGGATAGCCCAGTCGGGTGCAGGAACAAGCGGCGAGTGTAAAGGCCAGTGGTCAGAGGCGGGTACAGGAACATGCGGGTGATGCAGAGGCAAGCGGTAGGGACAGTGTGCAGGAGCCAGCGGCGCTAGCCGGGGAAAATCACCGCCGGACACCGGCGGCGTCAAAAACACTGGCAATGAGATCTTAAGAAGCATCCGCCGGCGTCAAACTGCCGGTCAAACGCGTTAAACGTCGCCAGACCGCTTCCAGCGGCCCCTGACGAAAATACCTGAACCACAGGGCAGACACGGCAATATTGATAAACCAGACCGCCGGCACAAACGCCATCAGCTGTAGCCGGTCGTAGGCCATGAATAATCCCAGCTGATTAAAGAGTAAGGTACAGATGAGGGTTTGCAGCAGGTAATTGGTCAGGGCCATTCTTCCGACATTGCCAAGAAGGCGGAAAACCTTCTTGTCAGCCAGCCGCGGCCAGAACCCATACAGCAATGCGACACAGCCCAGCGCCTGCAACGGCGCGCTGATTTCCCGCGGCATCTGCAGTAAAAAACCACACCAGCGATAATCCCAGCCCAGTTGCCACTGAGCGACCACCGCCGGCAGGTTGATTATCAACCCCGCAGGAATCAGCCACAGCGCCATCCGGCGATAATGCTCTGGTTCACGGCGACCCGCCAGCCAACCGTTGCGCATCAGCCCTGCGCCTATCAACATCGCGCCGGCCAATTGCCAGCCGTATTGCGACGCCATAACCAGCAGGCTACCGTGCAGTAAATTAAGCCGCTCCCGCCAGGCTTCCGGGCCGCCCTCGGTTTGCCAATAATGTTCATACACCCGATTAGCTATATCCGGCAGCCAGAAACGGCCAGGAGGCTGGTCGCCGAGCAAGAGTTGAAACACCAGCAGAAGCCCTACCCCTAAGGCATAGAGCACGATACCGGTGCCGATAAGGCTGCGCTCGCTCGGCGCCTGGCGAATCAGCCCCAGACACAACAGTCCCACCAGGCCGTAATCCAGTAGAATATCGCCATCCCAGAAGAAGATGCCATGAATAACACCAAACCCCATCAGCCAGAGAAGCCGCGAGTAAGTCCAGCGCGTTCCTCGCGGCAACAGCAGCACCAGGCCACCGCCAAACAATAACGCAAATAGCGTCAGAAATTTGACTTGCGCCACCATGTCCAGCACGGCCCAGGTCCAGGCTTCGCCGTTGGAAATACTGCCGGTATAAGCAGGGTTGAGGTACGCCGCTTTCGGCAGCCCGAAGGCGGTAATATTCATAAGCAGGATGCCCAGAATGGCTATCCCGCGCGCGCAATCCAACATCGCGATGCGCTGCCGCATGGGTATTCTCTTCTATCAGACGGCGCCGGAAGCGCCGTAAATATAGGTTAATAACAGATTAACCGTTATAATGCGTGACAGCACGCAAAAATTCCTGGCGGGTATTTTGGCTGGATTTAAACAATCCACCCAACGAGGTGATGGTCGTGGTGCTGGTGGCATCGCGGATCCCGCGCGCCTTGACGCAATAATGCACCGCGTCGATCGAGACCGCCACGTTATTGGTGCCGAGCAGCGTCTGCAGCGCCAGCATGATCTGCTGCGTCAGCCGCTCTTGTACCTGCGGCCGCTGGGCAAAAAACTGCACAATGCGATTAATTTTCGACAATCCGATAACGCAATGTTTGGGGATATAGGACACGGTCGCCTTGCCGTCGATAATAACAAAATGGTGTTCACAGGTGCTGGTCAGCGTAATATCGCGCACCGTGACCATCTCATCCACCTTCATCTTGTTCTCGATGACGGTGATTTTGGGGAAATTGGCGTAATCCAGACCTGCGAAAATCTCTTCCACGTACATTTTGGCGATACGGTGCGGCGTTTCCGCCAGACTGTCATCGGTCAAATCGAGATTAAGCAACGTCATAATTTCCGTCATATGCTCAGCGATAAGACGTTTGCGCACTTCGTTATCCAGTACCTCGCCCCGCAGTGGTGTTTCCAGACCACGGGCCAGTAAAGCGTCGCGTACCTGCGAGGCCTCTTTTGTCAGCGTTACCATATTCATTGTTCTCCAGCAGGCGATTCGCTCCCGCGGGGTTAACCGCAGAATGGGCAACACTCTAGTGGAGTGCGCGGGGATAATCCAGTGAATGTGTTTCATGATAGCTGAATCGCGCGCACATATCTTGCTATGGCTGACGCCAGGCCAACAGGCCGGCTACCGCCAGCGCCAGCAAAGAGGCCAGCAGCGCCGGTTCAAGCCGCCCGGTCCACTAGGTGGAGAGCGCCGAGAGCATGGGGCCCGCTAGTTGCCCCAAGGCATAGCCGCAGGTCAGCAGAGCGCCAACAATCAGGCTGCCGATGCCGGGCAAACTCATCATTAGCAAGACCCCTACCCCTTTCGCCCACAGCGTCAGCGCCAGACGACGGCCGGCGGACAACCGATGACGGGTGAGGATGCCGAGCACGATTCCGCCCACGCTGGCGGCGCCAAATACCGGCCATACCTACTGGCCGAAAGCGCTGGCGGGAAAGCGCTGCGCCGCCATTTGCGACAGAAAAGTCGCGGGCAGAATATAGCCAAAGCCCGCCAGGGAATAGCTCCATACCAGTTTTTTCAACGGCAGGCTCAGCGCCGGTAAACTTGTGGTCTGAGCAGGTGCACCAGCGTGCCGCTGCGCGGCTGATAAAGGCGATAAGCACCGCGGCGACGGCGCCGTAAGCGAGCCAGGCGGTGGCCGCGTCAACCCGGCAATAGTGCAGCAACATCGCCAGCATGCCGGTGCCGGGACCGGCAAAGACTGCGGCGCTCAACGCCGGACGGCGCAGCCGCAACAGTTGATCGTTGGTCCAGGCCGCCACCAATACCATCGCCCAGCCGATGAAAAACCGCAGCGCGGCATGGGTCCCCAGGGCTGATGCAGCAGCGCGGACAATAAGGTCAGCTCCACCGCACCCCAAACCCCGGAGCCACAGCCGTTTTTCCAGACCGCGGCGGGCGCGCATCGCGTCATAGGCCCCAGTAAATAACCCAAATAATTGAATGCCGCCACCAGCGACGCGCTGGTCAGGGTGAGCTGTCCGTCTGCTATCATTGCATGAAAGCAAAACGCCCTATCCCCATGGCCACCAGCAATGCCAGAAACCCTCTCAATGCCACCTTTATGGCCATATTGACTCCACGACGACTCATTGTAGTTGCCAAAAGAATGCCCTATCGCTAGGATCACGAAAAATGAATAATTAAGACCAAGTTGATGACAAAATGAGAATGCATGGATCTGACCCAACTTAAAATGTTTTGCTGTGTGGCTGAAACCGGCTCTCTGGCCCGTGCCGCCGAGCAGCTTCATCAGGTGCCGTCCAACCTGACCACCCGGCTGCGTCAGTTTAGAGCACGAACTAGGCACCGATCTGTTTATCCGTGAAAAACAACGGCTGCGGCTGTCGCCCATGGGACATAATTTTCTATGCTATGCCACCCGTATTCTGGCGCTGAGCGAGGAGGCCCTCGCGATGAGCCGGGCGGGCGTTCCCCGCTGGGGTCGATGGAAAGCACCGCCGCCACCCGTCTGCTGGCCGCCTACCATCAACATTTTCCCCAAGTATCCTTATCGCTTATCACTGGCACCTCCGGCGAGATTATTAACGGCGTTCGCGCCGGCACGCTGGTGGACGGGCCGGTGGAGTATGACGACTATTCACGGCTGCGTCAGCTTCCGCGAAACGCTGGGGTTAACTTCAAGCCCGGATCAGGCGGCTATCACATCAGCCAAAGATATTGCCGGCCAGACGGTGTTTGCCTTTCGCCACAGCTGTTCGTACCGGCAAAAATTGGAAAGCTGGTTTTACGCCGATGGCGTCAATCCCGGTACGATAATGGAAATTCAATCCTATCATGCCATGCAGGCCAGCGGCGTCGCGCTGCGCCCTTGTCGGTGCTGGCGCAGTTGCCCGGCCGTGAGCGGATGAAGGTGCATCCGCTGCCGCGTTATATTGCCAACGCCGCGACCTGGCTCATCTGGCGGCGCGATGCGTTCGGGCCTAACGTCGAAGCCTTGAAACAGCTTATCATCGATACCCACAATGCCACCACCGACGACGATACCGTTGCGCCGTCTTTTCCCGTGTCGCCGACGCGCCCGCATTTCACTCAGCTTTAGGAGCTTCACCATGCAAATGATTAAAACCCGCGCCGCCTTTGCCTGGGGACCCAACCAGCCATTGTCGGTTACCTAGGTTGACCTAATGCCGCCGCAAAAAGGCGAAGTGCTGGTCCGCATCGTCGCCAGCGGCGTTTGCCACACCGATGCCTACACCTTGTCAGGCAAAGATGCGGAGGGGGTGTTCCCGGTTATTCTGGGTCATGAAGGCGGTGGCGTGGTTGAGGCGCTGGCACCAGCGTGGCGGTAGGCGATCACGTCATCCTGTTGTATACACCGGAGTGCGGCGAGTGCAAATTTTGCCGCTCCGGCAAAACCAATTTATGTCAGGCTATCCGCGCCACCCAGGGTAAGGGGCTGATGCCAGACGGCACCACCCGCTTCTTCAAGAACGGCAAACCTATTTTCCATTACATGAGGACCTCGACCTTTGCGGAATATACGGTAATACCGGAAATTTCGCTGGCGAAAATCGATAAGGCCGCACCGTTGGAAGAAGTCTGCCTGCTGGGCTGCGGCGTGACCGCCGGCATGGGTGCAGTCATCAATACCGCCAAAGTCCAGCCCGGGAATTCGGTCGCGATCTTTGGCCTTGGCTGCATCGGCCTGTCGGCGATTATCGGCGCCCAGATGGCCGGCGCAGGCAGGATTATCAGCATTGATCTCAACACCAGTAAATTCGAGCTGGCCCGCAAGCTTGGCGCCACCGATCTGATCAATCCGCGGGATTACGACCGTCCCATTCAGGACGTGATTGTCGAGCTGACCGACGGCGGCGTCGATTTTTCCTTTGAATGCATCGGCAACGTCAATGTCATGCGTTCGGCGCTAGAATGTTGCCATAAAGGCTGGGGCGAATCGGTCATTATCGGGGTCGCCACCCGGCCGTTCCAGCTGGTCACCGGCAGCGTGTGGCGCGGTTCCGCTTTCGGCGTCGTAAAAGGCCGCTCGCAGTTGCCCGGCATCGTTGAACGTTATTTGAACGGCGAATTTCAGTTCAACGATTTCATTACCCACACTATGGGACTTGAGGCGATAAATGAAGCGTTCAGCCTGATGCATGAAGGCAAATCGATCCGTTCCGTTATCCATTTCGGCCAGTGATAAAAGGAGACAGCAATGACCGTCAACGCTGAGCGCATTGCGGCCCACCGCCTGTATGGCAGCTGGCAGTACCGCTACCGACATCGATCCCAGGCGACCGGCGTGCCGATGACCTATAGCGTCTATGTGCCGCCGGAAGCAGCGGATAAACGGCCGCCTCAGGTGATCTTCTGGTTGTCGGGCCTGACCTGCACCGATGAAAACTTTAGCACCAAGTCGGGCGCGCAGCGCCTGGCCGCCGAGCTTAATTTGCTGTTGGTGATGCCCGATACCAGCCCGCGCGGCGAGGCGGTGGCCTACGATCTGGGCCAAGGGGCGGGCTTTTATCTCAACGCCACGGTCGCGCTCTGGTCATCCCATTATCGGATGTTCGATTACCTCAGCGACGAACTGCCGGCGCTTATCCGCCAACAGTTCAGCACGGGGGATCGCCAGTCTATCATGGGCCATTCGATGGGCGGCCACGGCGCGCTGTTAATGGCGCTGCGTCATCCGAGGCGTTATTGCTCGGTGTCGGCTTTTGCGCCGATCGTCAATCCCAGCGAGGTGCCCTGGGGCCGTAAAGCTTTCGGCGAGTATATGGGTCAGGACGAGAAAGCTTGGCGGCAATGGGACAGCTGCCGACTACTTGCCGACGGCGGCGCGCAGCCGCTGCCGGTGTTAATAGATCAAGGCGACGCTGATCCGTTCATGCCGGAACAGCTGCAACCGGAAACATGGGCCGCGCTGGCGCGCCAGCATCAATGGCCGCTGACGTTGCGTATCCAGCCGGGCTATGACCACAGCTATTTCTTTATCGCCAGCTTTATCGATGATCACCTGCGGTTCCACGCCGGTTATCTGCACACCTGATCCCTCGCTGTAACACCCTCTGTCCGGAGGAATGACGTTCCCCCGGATGCTAAAATTCGACGACTACCGTCCCCGGCCGGTGCAGAGAGAGGGGTTCCCCCCCACCCGGATGCAGAGGCAGGCGCAGTAAGAAAGCTTGGACTCCGGATGCTGAGGCTCGACGGTCTCCTGCCGTCGCCCTATTCATTGACCCTGACCCAACACCCTTCTACCCGCCAACTGACCGCCATGCACGTCCGGCGAGCATCTTCCTCCTGCGTCGTGCGCCGATGCGCGGCGGCAAGCGGGGCGTCCACGCCCTGACGTGCCCATCAAAAGTCGATATTGGCCCCCAACAGATAGCGTCTGCCGTCCAGCACCCGACCGTAAGTGACATAATCGACACGTTTATCCAGCAGATTATAAACCCCGGCCTGCAATTGCAGCTGTTTCGACAGCCGCTAGCTGGTGCACAGATCGATAAAGGTGTAGGACGGCCGCCCTTCGCTCATACTGGTGCGTCCGAGATAAGCCGAACTCTGGCCGCGATGGTTGACCCGAAGCCAGCTGGCGATATCGGGGGTCGTTTGCCAGTTAAGCGTGGCGTTGATCATATGTTTTGGAATTTCGTTCAGTGGCTTGCCGCTGAATTCGCCGCTCCGCTGTTCGGTTTCAGTGAAGGTATAACTGAAGGCCAGCGACCACGCCGGAGGCCGTGCCGCTAGGATCGATGCAGCTGCGCACCTCGGTAATTTTATCGCGGTAATCGGTATTAAACAGCGTCACGCCGGTGCTTAAAAAGCGGTGGTTACCCTGGTAGTTACCCTACAACAGGGCGATTTCCTGATCGAGACTTTTTTCCGGCTTGAGATTGGGGTTACCGATAATAATGGCCGCTGCCCCTCCGCCGCCGGTGATTTGGCCCCAGTCCGCCACGGCCTGACGCAAATCCGGCGAGCGATAACCGCCGGAAATGCCGCCCTTCAGCGTCCAGGTTTCGGTTAAATGCCAGACGTCATACAGCCTTGGTGTCCAATGGCTGCTGTAATTTTCGTCACGATCCATCCGCAGGCCGGTGGTCAGGGCAAAGTACTGGGTCATCAGCCATTCATCCTCGGCGAATAGCGCCCAGATCCAGCGGCTCAGCTCGCTAAGGGAACAATAATAAAAAATCTTGTTTTCATTATTGTTCAGCGTCTCGTAACGGTATTGGCCGCCGGCGCTGAAAGTATGATCGCCGAGATACAGCATGTTCTGGGTGTTCATCAGGGGGTTAGCCGTCTTCATTTCCCGCGACGGGTTGCGGGTTTCTTCGCGCTGCAGATAACTGGTGGTCATGCCGCCGTCATAATTGCCATGATGCGTCAGTGCATAGTTATTGCGCGTATAACGTACATCGCTGGGGTCACTGACGGCAGACACCGATTTTCCAGGGGAACTATTTCTGTCCTGGACAAAATTCCCTAAGCCCAAATCGATGCTATTGGCTTCATCCGGCGTTAGGGTGAAAGTGACACCGCCGCTCTTCATCCGCTGGGCATTTTACCCCTCAACAATGCGATCCTCACTGCGGTGCGAGAGCAGGCCGTTAAGCTTGACGCCCAACAGGCCGTCTATCAGGGGGCCCGCCGTATAGAGGCTGGATTGGTAAATATCCCCCGAGCGGCGATCTTCCTGCCAGACGGCCTCGCTGCGCACGGAGGTGTGCCAGGATTTACCGACCTGACGGGTGATAATGTTGATGACCCCGCCCATGGCGTCGGAGCCGTACAGGGAGGACATCGGACCGCGTACGACCTCAATCCGCTCAATCGCCGCCAACGGCGGCAACCAGCCCTGTTCGATGCCGGGACCATCGCTATTGGGGCGCGTGCCGCCGGTATCGACGCGTTTGCCGTCTACCAGGATCAGGGTGTATTTCGCGGCCATACCGCGGATGCTGATGTCGCTGCGGCTGCCGCCGCCGGTGACCACCACGCCCGGCACATCCTTTAGCGCGTCGGTGACATCGGTATAGGCTTTGGTTTCCAGGGTTTCACACGAGATAACCGAGATTGATGCGGCGGAATCCTCGATTCTTTGTTGGAAGCCGGCGGCGGTGACGACCACGGTGTCCGTTTCAGGATCCGACGGGACAGCATCCACCTGCGGGGCGCCCAGGGCAGCCATTGACAGGACCATGGCACGGGAAGTGACTCTGTTACGCATGACAAGATTTTCTTATAGTGTTTCCACTTAGCCTTGATTGCGTTAGCCATTGTAAGAAAATACTATTTTATGTAAATAAAAATCACTGTCATTCTCATAAGCATTTGGTTTAATGGAAAGCAGTTCAGCGCCGTGATTTTTACCCGGCGCGGCAGGTGTTAAGGGCCAAGGATCTGGCACGTGATACAAGTGGCGTGACGGGCGGAATACGAGGGATGCAGACGAATGTCGAGCGTAAACGATGGCGGCGGGCGCCAAGAGACGGCCTTCTCGTCAGTGAAGCCGGAGGGGGCCAAATGTTTTTATCGCCGTGGAGAGACAATGGAATATCACTTTGGACAAGTCACTTGCTTCAGCGCCAGAAGCGCGCCTCGGTGGGTACCGTGTTTTCCTATCAGGGCCGCATTTCATGGCTTCATTGCCACGCTCTCCTGTCAGGCCCGCGCTTTCCATTAGCGCCGCATTCTCCTCTCAGGCCCCTGTCCTCTTGTCTGGCGCGGACGGCGGCGCGTTCAGATAGGTCCCGGTAGGCTGACCAGACCATCAATCAGCATCTGCGGCAGTCCCTGTGAACAGCGCTCAATACGGCCCTTGACGCCATAAACGCTGGCTAGACTGGCGGGCGTAATCACACGCTCAGGCGCGCCGTCCGCCAGCAAACGCCCATCACGCAACATCAGCGCATATTGGCCGTGACGCAGCGAAATATTAATATCATGCACCACCATCAACGTAATGATATTGCGGCGCCGGGTTTCGCTGCCGATGAGCGACATCACGTGATATTGATAATTAAGATCCAGCGCGCTAAGAGGCTCGTCGAGCAGCAACAGCGCCGGCTGGCGTATCAGCGATTGCGCCAGACCCACTAATTGCTTCTGGCCCCCGGAGAGGTTGTCTAGATATTGCAGCGCCAAATGGGCTATCCCTAAACGAGTCAGTAACGCCATCACCACCTCTTCATTGGCCTGATGCGCGCGGCCGCCGGAGGCGCGTTGCGCCGCAATGACCGATTCCAGCACCTGCAAATGAACACCGGCGGGCAGGCTCTGGGGTAGATACACCACCTTTTCCGCGCGCCGGGCAAACGGCAATTGCATTAAATCTTCCCCCGCCAGCCAAAGCTCCCCGCGGGCCGGGTTCAGACCGGCCAACGATCGCAGCAGCGTGGATTTGCCGCAGCCGTTGGGCCCCAGAAGCACGCTGATTTGACACGGGGCAGACAGGGTACCTCAAGCTGGTCAATTACCCGACGTTTCGGATAACCGGCGCTAAAGCCGACGATACGCAGTCCCGCGGTCATAAATTCCCCCGGTGGCGCAAGATGATGATACTCAGGAAAAACGGCACCCCGACCAGCGATGTCACAATGCCTACGGGGATAAGCGTGCCCGGAACAATATTTTTGGAGGCCACCGACGCCATCGACAGGACCAGCGCGCCAAGCAACGCGCTGGCGGGTAGATAAAAGCGGTGATCTTCGCCGACAATCAGCCGAGCGATATGGGGCGCCACCAGACCGATGAATCCAATAGGTCCGACGAAGGCGACCGCCAGCGCCGACAGAATACTGATACGCAGCAACGTGCTCAGGCGCAACCGCTTGACGTCGATACCGAAGCTTATCGCCAGGCTCTCGCCCAGCAGCAGGGCAGTGAGCTTCCAGGCGCTGAACATCGACCAGGGCAAGATGAGCGCAAACGCCGCGCTCATTATGGTCAATTTCGGCCAGGAGGCGCGCGCCAGACTGTCCATGGTCCAAAACACCAGGCCTTGTAGCGTATCTTCGGTGGCGATGAACCGCATCATCAACACCAGCGCGTTGAAGGTAAACACCAGCGCAATCCCGAACAACACTACACCGGACGTCGCTACTCGGGTCCAGCGCGTCACGGCATCCAGCAATAGCACCGCCAGTAGCGCGAAAATAAACGCGTTAATAGCGATAAACCAGGTTTCGGGCAGGCGCCGGGCACGCCGATTCCCAGGATAATCGCCAGCGCGGCGCCGAACGCCGCCGCCGATGATACGCCCAGCGTGAAAGGGCTGGCAAGGGGGTTATTCAAAATAGTCTGCATTTCCACGCCGGCCAGCCCCAGCGACAAGCCCACCGCGACCGCCATCAAGGCGTACGGCAGGCGAATATCCCAGACAATGACCCGCGTCCCCGCATCGGCAAGCTGGGGATGGAACAGCGTGTGCAACAATGCCTTCATCCCCAGCCCCAACGGACCAAGTGTGAAATCCACCAACACGCAGGCGGCAATGGCCGCCAACAGCAGCAGGCGCCAGCGCAATAGACGCTGATACTGCACCGTTGCGGCGGTTCGGGAGACGTCAGGCGTCGGTTCGGAGGTTATACACATCGTGGTACCTGAAAGGCTGGCTCGCAAACGACTTTGCCGGTCAAGGCCTGCTTGGGAGTGGCGTCTGGGAGATCACAGACGCACGCCGGCATAGCGGGTACCAGCGCCGGCTTGGCGACCGTGAAACATGCACGGCGGGCGGGCCGGCAAAATGAAGCGCTAACCATAGATCAAATGATAAAACTTATCAATCTTATTAAGCCTTTACATAACACGCATTATCACGCCACGCCGCTCAGCTCATCTGCGCCTGCTACCACCGCGAAGCGGTGACAAGAGGTTAGTGTTGACCCGCGTTATCGGGAAACGTCATGTCTTCATAACGGACCCACCGGCTGCCGCGACTCCAGCGGTAGCCCCACCAGATAAGCAGGAACAGCGGAATACCGATATAGGTGGCGATGACGCCATTCCAATCAATCGTCTGCGCCAAAAAGGCCTGATAATTCTGACCCAACGTAATAAGCAGGCACAAGATAAACGCCAGCACTGGCCCCAGCGGGAACCACCCGGCCCGATAAGGCAGGGCGGCAAGATTGCGTCCCTGCTTCACATAGCCACGTCGGAATCGGTAGTGACTGACCGCGATGCCCAGCCAGGCGATGAACCCGGTCATGCCTGAGGTGTTCAACAGCCAAAGATAAACCTTCTGGTTAGAGTACAGGGAGGAGAGAAAACACAGCGCCGCCACCAGCGTCGTCATGGCCAGCGCATAGCGCGGGACGCCTCCTTGCGACAGGCGGGCAAAAATTTTCGGCGCTTTGCCCTCCACCGCCAAGGTATACAGCATACGCGTCGAGGCATACATGCCGGAATTACCCGCTGACAAAACCGCCGTGAGAATGACGCTGTTCATGACCGCCGCGGCCGACAGCAGCCCCGCATTGCGAAAGACCAGCGTAAACGGGCTGACGGCGATATCTTTCACATCATTACGCAGCAAGTCGGGGCTGGTATAAGGAATAATCAGGCTGATAATCAGGATCGCCAGCACATAAAACAGCAAAATGCGCCAGAACACCTGTCGCACCGCCCGCGGTATATTTTTGGCCGGATCCGCCGACTCGCCGGCTGCGATACCGATAAGCTCAGTCCCCTGAAAAGAAAAGCCGACAATCATGGCGACGCCTATCATGGAGGCGAAACCGCCGGCGAAAGGCGCATCGCCCACCGTCCAATTGTGCCAACCCGCATGCTCACCGCCGCGTAGGATGCCGACAATCATCAACACCCCCACCCCGATAAACACCACCACGGTGACAACTTTAATGAGCGAAAACCAGTATTCCGCCTCGCCAAAGCCTTTCACCGAAATAACGTTGAGCAGGAACATGATGCCCAAAAACAGCGCGCTCCAGATCCAGCCCGGTGTGTCCGGGAACCAATAGCTCATCACCAGCTGTGATGCCACCAGATCCACCGCGATGGTGACCGCCCAGTTGTACCAATAATTCCAGCCGAGGGCGAAGCCGAAGCCCTCTTCGACATAACGTGAACCGTAGGTGGCGAACGAGCCGGAAACCGGCATATAGGCCGCCAATTCGCCGAGGCTAGTCATCAGGAAATACACCATCAGGCCGATTATCATATACGACAGCAGCGCCCCTCCCGGCCCCGCCTGTGAGATCGACGCGCCGGAGGCAACGAAGAGACCGGTACCAATGGAGCCGCCGATGGCGATCATAGTCAAATGGCGCGCTTTTAATTCGCGGCGCAGGCCGCTCGTCGGCGGGGGAGAAGAAGTTTTGTGATACATGGCGTTTGACGGGTCTCTGCAAAAATCGAGGCAGGATTGTAGCAAATCTTCCCCGTTGCGCACGCTCAAGTAGTCAAATTATAAGACAGATTCATAATTTATTGTCAATTATAAGCGTAGCATGAGAAAACTGCCAATTTTAACACCGCCGCGCCTCGTCGTTGCAGCCGTTTATCGTTGCCGACCTCAGCCCCGCCAGGCGTTCTTGCGGCGGCCGGGCCATAACTGTGACGCTTAGCGGGAGTCTTCGCTGGCGTGGTGCTGGCAAAAATCGATAAACCTCTGCAGGGCATGGGAGAGGCGCTTTTGCCGGTGATGCACCACATACAGCGTACGGTAAAGCAGCGTCAGCGTCACCAGTGTACCCAACGCCAGCGCCTCCGCTACCACCCGGCGTGACAGACAGCTGATTCCTAATCCGTGACGTACCGCGTGTTTGATGGCTTCGGAATTGCCGAGCTCCATTTCCAAATGAAAGTGCGGCAAGCGCGAGAGCAGCAGGTGGTCAACGATATCGCGGGTACCCGAGCCGCGCTCACGCAGTATCTAGGGCGCGTCCGCCAGCGCGGACAACTCCAGCCTGCGTCCCGCCAGCGGATGGTCGGGTGCGGTAACGATAATACCTGGGAGGCTTGGGTGGTCGAACCGCTTTTCAGCACTTCGGCAAAAACTTCCAGCTGGCGCAGGGTAATGGCCATAGCTTCAGTAATCCAACATTTCAACGAGATAACCAACTATAATCATTTCTTTTCTCCTCTTCATCACTTTAACCGGGAGCCTAGCAAGATGAGCGAAAACAAGTTTATCGGCGCGCACGTCAGCGCAGCGGGAGGCGTGGACCAGGCAGTTGCGCGCGCCCACGATCTCAAGGCAACAGCGTTTGCGCTCTTCACCAAGAACCAGCGGCAATGGAAAGCGGCGGCGCTGACCGCCAGCATCCCACCCACCAGCCCCGGCGTCAGACCCGGACGATCGGCTATCGAGAAGGCGATGAAGCCCGCCAAGACAGGTACCATGAGCGTCAGGGCGGATTTGCTGCCGATTTCCATCAACGCCGCGGCCAAAGTGCCCGGCCTTTCGGCGGCATGAATGCCGAAAATGAAGGACAGTGCAATGCACCCTCCCCCCCCCCGCCACCACCATCGGCAGCATATAGGAGACGCCGGTAGGGCACGCCGTCACCGCGCCGGCGCCAGTCGGTGCGGCAGCGGCGGCCTGATACGGTGCGGCCTGCGCACGGGCGCGCTGCAAAAAGGCGTCCTGATCGACGGCGGCCTCTTCTGCCGTCCCTGGAACGCGGTTTTACCGTTTAGCGAGGCATCACCGGCCCCCTGTCCCACCAACACCCATAATTCCGCATCCGCGTTGTCATTGACCAGTTGCAGACCGCTTTTCTTTGCCGCATCAGTCAACAAGGTCCGCAGTAGATGGCTGCGGGCCTTGCATAATGCACTGTCCAGAATCAGACGTGTTTTCATCCTTACTCCCGCTTAATTAAATGGTTTCAAATCGACCCGGACCATCATGGCCGCCAATTGCGGGCGATCGGTCACACCCACATTGCTTTGGCTGACCGCCAGCGCCGCCACGGCCATTGCCATTGCCATTGCCATTGCCATTGCCATTGCCATTGCCATTGCCATTGCCATTGCCATTGCCATTGCCATTGCCATTGCCATTGCCATTGCCAGCCGGAGCGTATGTTCGCTTGATTCGCGCATCAAGAGGCCATAAATCAGTCCCCCCACCATCGAATCGCCCGCGCCGACAGTGCTCACCACTTCGCAAGCCGGCGGCTTGGCGAGCCAGGCACCGGAGGCGTTGACCCACAACGCGCCTTCGGCGCCGAGCGAGATAACGACATGGGCAATCCCCTGCTCGCACAGGGCATGGGCGGCCTCGACAACGTCGGCAAGCGCCGGCAACGGACGGACGGCCCAGATCTCCAATTCACGGCGGTTGGGTTTCACCAGCCATGGGGAGGCTTTCAGCCCGGCCACCAGCGCTTCGCGGCTGCTGTCGAAAATAATGCAGGGGCAATGACTGCGCAGCTTCACCATCCATTCGGTGAAAGCCGCCGGCGCCACACCAGCCGGCAGGCTGCCGCTGACCGCCACCATATCGAACTGGCCAAGCCACGTGAGCGAGTCGTTGACGAAACGGTCCCAATCCTGCGGCGTCACCGTAAAACCCGAAAAATTAAAGTCAGTGACGTCGCCGTCTTTTTCGGTCAACTTAACATTTATACGCGTCCGGCCCTGCACCACCTGGAAACGATTGGCAATGCCCAGATTGCTAAACAGCAGTTGGAAGCCTTCCTGATTTTCTTTCCCTAAAAAACCGCCAACGGTGACGTCGATGCCCAGATCTTTTAGCACCTTGGCAACGTTAATGCCTTTGCCAGCGGCGTGCAGCCCGGTGGTTTGCACCAAATTGACTTCGCCTCGCTCGATTTCCGGGCAAAAGCCCACCAAATCGTAAGCCGGATTTAGCGTAATCGTGGCTACGCGTCTGCTCATGCCTCTCCCTCCCCGAGACCCGAGGCAATGGCCTCGCCGATTGCCTACAGCGCCTATTCGGCATCATTGCCTTCAGCGGTAAAACGTAATTTGTGACCTTTTTTGACGCCGAGCGCCACCACTTTCATCAGACCGCGCCCGTTAGCGGGTTTACCGCTTCCGTCCAGGTTGGTGACGGTGATGGCGCTATCAAATTGTTTGATCACGCTGACCAGCACCGTGCCCGGCCGGGCATGCAGCCCGTGCTCATTGCGCACCACGAATTCGGCGGTAAGCTGATTCGCCTGTTCCGCCACTTCGCTGGCAGCAGCGTCGGCGCATCGGCGTCGGTCAGCCGTCCGACGCTACCCTGGCGCACTAGCGCAGCAAGATAGTCCAGCACCGGCAGCGGCTGATTGTCGGCAAAGGGCGTAGCCGGGCGACTGATGGCGACGTCGCTTACGAAACCGGTGTCCACGGCGCCGAGGCGCTGTAGCAAACCGGCATTAAGCGCTTTCAGCGTCATCAGATCGCCGGCAGCAATGTCCAATATCATCGTCGAGCTGTCAAACAAAAACGCCGCGGGCTGTTGCTGACCCATCAATACGCTACTCAATTCCTCAGCCGAGTCGGTTTTCGCCAGGCGCGCCGCCAGGGCTTCATCACTCAGCACATGGGTCAGTTGCCGCAGCAGGGCAAGATGCTCGTCGGATCGTGCGGCGATACCAATGACGACATAGGCCGTTTGTCCCTCGCCCCAGTCGATGCCCTGCGGGTATTGAAAAACCTGCACCCCGGTATTTTGCACCAGATGGCGGGTCGCCGTAGTCCCGTGCGGGGTGGCGATGCCATTGCCCAAAAAGGTAGACGTTTGCGTTTCCCGCTCCATCATCCCCGCCAGATAACCGTCGCTGACGCAGCCCGCCTGCGTCAGCGCCTCCGTGGCCTGACAAATGGCTTGCGCTTTATTGTCTGCCCTGGCGCCGGGATGGATGCATGTAATGACAGCTCGAACACAGTTCTCCTCACCTGCTGAATGCCGAAGTTGAATCGTTTCATCTGATTGATTTAAAAAATGCGTGACTTCGGGGTTAACGCTCGAGAAGCTACGCTGAAACGTTTCAAATAAGTGTGAAACCAGATCGCCCTGAATGCAAGGAATGGCTTATATTTCATCATGAATCTTTGATAGCCCACACATTTTTCCCGCCGATGGCCCCGTTAGAGCCGTGTGAGCTGAAGCCTGGGCGCAGCCCCTCGCCCGCTATTTCTCACGCGACCTCTCCCGCCGCCGCGATGGGCTTAGCGGGCAGTTTGCGCGGCAGGTCTTTTTTTCCGTTACGCTATTTTGTTTTTCTCCTATCGGCGTATGATGCGCCCGTGCCCGTCCTTTACCCCGAACGATATTCATGATACTTACCCCTGGTGCGGCACCTGCCGGATATGACCTCTACGGCCTTTCTGGCGATTGCTTTTCTGACCGGTATTGCCGGTGCGCTCCAGTTGCCCACGCTCAGCCTGTTTTTATCCCAGGAAGTCCAGGCCCGGCCGTTTATGGTGGGTCTGTTTTATACCGGCAGCGCTATTATCGGTATTTTCGTCAGCCAGTTTCTGGCCGCTCGCTCCGACAAGCAGGGCGATCTCAATCTACTGATTTTCAAATGCTGTCTGCTGGGCGCGTTGGCGCGCGAACATGCCGATCATACCGGCCGTGAAGCGGTCATGTTCAGTTCGGTGCTGCGCGCACAGGTTTCGCTGGCGTGGGTCATCGGTCCCCCGTTCGCGCTGGCGCTGGGATTCGGCTTCAAGATGATGTATTTGATGGCCGGCGTGACGTTCTTGCTCTGCGGTGCTTTGGTCTGGCTGATGTTGCCCTCTATGCACAAATCCCGGCGTCAGGCCCGGTCGGTGCTGGAAGCGCCGCGCCGCAACCGTCACGATACGCTGTTGTTGTTTGCCGCTTGTACCTTGATGTGGACCTGCAATTGCATGTACCTCATTAATATGCCGTTGTATATCCTGCACGAATTGCATCTGCTGGAGAAAACCGCCGGGGTGATGATGGGTACCGCCGCCGGGCTGGAAATCCCCACTATGCTGCTGGCTGGTTAAGTAAGCGCTGGGGGAAACGGCGGTTGATGCGCCTGGCGGTGGCCGCCGGGGCGCTGTTTTATTTCGGCATGCTGCTGATGCACGATCCTACGGCGCTGTTGATGCTGCAGTGGCTGAACGCCTTATTCATCGGGATTTTAGCCGGCATTGGCATGATCTATTTTCAGGATTTGATGCCCGGTTAGGGCCGGGGCCACCACGACCTTGTTCACCAATAGCGGCCGGGTGAGCTGGATTATCGCCGACTCTCTGGCCGGGCTGGTGTCGACAATCGGCCAATTCCACGGCGTATTTTCCCTGTCGCTGCTCATGATTGCCGGCGCCGGATATTGCATGTGGCGCATTCGTGATGTAGATTTGCCGCAGCACCGCGACACACTGCCCCCCTCTTCCCGACTCCGACAGCTACGGTAAGGTGTCGCCCTGATCCCGACATACACTACAGGTCCTTGTTAATGGCTAGATCTAATGAAATAAAGCGCGGTATGGCGATAAATTACAACGGTAAATTATTGCTGGTTAAAAACATAGACATTCAAAGCCCAAGCGCACGTGGCGCCAGCACGCTTTATAAAATGCGTTTTGCCGATGTGCGTACCGGTTTAAAGGTTGAGTAACGCTTTAACGGTGACGATATCCTCGACACTATCACCCCTCACCCGGCGTTCGGTGACGTTTTCTTATGTGGACGGCGATGAATACATCTTTATGGATGATGAGGACTACACGCCCTACATCTTCAAAAAAGATCAGATTGAAGACGAGCTGCTGTTTATCCCTGAGGGCGGTATTCCCGGCATGCAGGTGCTGACGATGGATAGTGCGGTGCTGGCGCCGGAACCGCCGCAGACCATAGATCTGGATATTGTCGACACCACACCGGGTATCAAAGGGGCTTCCGCCAGCGCGCGTACCAAACCCGCAACTCTGAAGACCGGTCTGGTGATCCAGGTACCGGAATACCTCAGCGGCGGCGAGCGTATCTGCATTCACGTGGCGGAACGTCGCTATATGGGACGCGCCGACTAATCCACCGGTCCGCTTCACTAAACCGCGCCCGCTGGCCGAGCGGCATCGGTGAAGCGGACCCTCTCGACTTAGCGCGCTCTCGTGCGCCCGCCCGGGGCGCATCCGGCCCCCCTGACACCACCGCGTTTTTTATGTCGGTGCAGCGCGCGGACGGCCGGTTATCCGCTTTCCCCCGCCGACATGCTTATCCTGGCAAAAAAAGCGGTTTTCTGCCGCCTGGCTTGCAGCATTAACTTTTCATGTTTACTATGTTAACAAAAAAAACACTTTCGCCTCGGTCACGCCGTCACCGGGCGCAGACTCACCTTTATAGAGAACAAACCATGCCAACCCTCACCTCATGGCCGTTACCGGAACACATGCAGCAGCCGGGTTACGATCTCCGTCGCCTTGTCAGCCGTATTGTGCATATTGGTTTTGGTGCGTTCCACCGCGCCCACCAGGGCGTCATGACCGACCGGGTGCTCAATCGTCACGGCGGCGACTGGGGAATATGCGAGGTCAGCTTGCACAGCGCCGATCTACTGGCCGCGCTACGACGCCAGGACCATCTTTATACCGTCGTGTCCAAGGGTCCCGATGGGGAACGCGCGCGGGTGATAGGCGCCGTAGGCGACTCGCTGATCGTCGCCGAACAGGGTATTGATGCGCTACTGGCCAAGCTTGCCGAGCCGCAGGTCGCCATCGTATCGCTGACCATCACCGAAAAAGGGACTGCATCGAACCGGGCAGCGGCCAACTCAATCTCACCCACACGGGCATAGTGGCCAATTTGGCGGCGCCGCACGTGCGTGCCTCGGTGCTGGGCCTCGCCCAGGCGCTCGGCCGTTAGATCGCCGAACACGCCTCTTTCCCGGCCACCATGGTGGATCGTCGTATCGTCCCCGCCGCCAGCGAGGAGATGCTGGCGGAGGTGCGGCAATCCTCGGCATACGGGATCCCTGCGCTATCGCCTGCGAGCCCTTTATTCAATAGGTCATAGAAGATAATTTTGTCGCCGGCCGCCCGCAATGGGAGCTGGCGGGAGCACAGTTGGTCAGTGATGTGGCGCCGTTTGAAGAAATGAAGCTGCGGATGCTCAATGGCAGCCATTCGTTCCTCGCCTGGCTGGGCTATCTGGCCGGTTACGCTCATATCAGCGACTGCATGAACGACTCCACACTGCGCGACGCGGTCGAGAAGCTAATGCTTGACGAATAAGCAGCCACCCTGCAACCCATTTAAGGAGTGGACACCGGGGACTACGCCCGACAATTGCTGGCGCGTTTCGCTAACCCCGCTCTGAAGCATCGCACCTGGCAAATCGCGATGGAAAGTACGCAAAAACTGCCGTAGCGTATCCTCAATCCGCTGCGTTGGCATTTACGACAGGGCAGCGCCGCTGCTGGCGGTCACGGGCCGGATACGTTACGCCGGCGGCATTGACGAGCGGGGACAACCTATCGCTATCCGCTGCAGTGCACACTTTCGGAGATCGCCGCCCGGCATGAAGAGGGGCCGGCGCGCGTGCGGGCATGGCTTGCGCTTTGCAACGTTTTCGGTCAGGATTTGCCGGGAAGCCCGGTGTTCGTCGCCGCGGTCACCGAGGCCTATCGATCGCTGATGCAGCACGGCGCGCTGGCAACGGTAGCCAAATTGGTTAACGACTAAAGCGGAATCGCCATGCCCACCCAAACCACCCTGTAACCGGTTTTCTCGGTAGTGGAAAAACGACCACCTTACGTCATTTTCTCAGCCAGAAACCCGCCGATGAGAAGTGGGCTATCCTGGTGAACGAATTCGGCGAAATCGGGGTCGATGGCGCCCTGCTCGTCGACAGCGGCGCGCTGCTAAAAGAGATCCCCGGCGGCTGCATGCACTGCGTTAACGGTCTGCCACTGCAAATCGGCCTCAACACCTTGCTAACGCGGAACCGGCCCGATAGATTATTGATAGAGCCTACCGGCCTGGGTCATCCCGCTCAAATCCTTGCGCTACTCGCCTCCGATACCTATCACAACTGGCTGCAATTGCGGGCGATGCTGTGCCTGCTTGACGCGCGTCAGCTTAGCCAACCACGCTATCGAGACAACGAAAACTTCCGCGATCAGTTGGCCGCGGGCAATATCGTCATCGCCAACAAACAGGAAACCTACGCTGACGCTGACCGGCAGTCATTGGCGGCATGGTAGCGCGCCAGTGCAGACGGCCGCGAGCTCTTCACCGGCAGCCATGGGCAGCTGCCGCTAGCGCTGTTGGATCGCCCGCGGGCAAATCTGCGACCGCTGGTGGTCGGCGCCGGGCATCAGCATGCCGCGGCCCCCTCCGGTCTAGCCGCTCTCCGCCTCCCGGGCAATCAAGGCTGGCGCCGCGCGCTGAATCAGGGGCAAGGCTATCATGCCTGCGGCTGGATATTTGATGGCGCAACGCGATTTGATACGCTGGGACTGCTGGAATGGTTGCGGTCTGGCGCCAGTGGAACGCATGAAAGGCGTGCTGCGGATTCACGAAGGCACCTTACGGATAAACCGCCAGGGGCATTACCTGCACACGGAAACGTTGCCTCAACCACCGGCGGATAGCCGAATAGAGCTTATTCACCCGCAGACCGCGGACTGGAATCACTTTCAGAGCGAATTGTTAAAAATTCATTTATATCATATATCTTATATTTAAACATATTCAATTTCTCATATTAAGGGTTTTTCCATGTCTCGCCTCCCGACCATGGCGATGCTGAGCTTACTCGGCGTGGCGTTGTTCATTTCATGGTACCTGCCCGCACATCACGGTATCTGGTTCACGCTCGATAGCCGCATCTACCACGCGGTTAATCACCAGGCGGTACGCCATCCGCAGTTTGCCGATTTTCTGGCTATTACCAACAACCGCATCTTTGATCTCGGCTCCTTGCTGACGATGGGCGCCCTATACCTGCGCTACTTCCTGCGCGCCGATGCCGCCGGCCGTCACCGCATGCTGGCGATTGTCCTGGCCCTGATCATCACCGCCCTGGTGCTTAACCAGCTTGGCCATCTGGTGCCGGTGTCGCATGTCAGCCCGTCGCGCTATTTTAAAGCAACGCCCGACGTCGTCAGCATTGCCGAGTTGACCCATATTCCCACCAAAGAGTTCTCAAGCGACAGCTTCCCGGGCGATCACGGCATGCTGCTGATGATTTTCGCCGCCTTTATGCTGCACTATTTTGGCCGCCGGGCTTTCCTGCAGGCCGTGTTGATTTTCCTGTTCTTCTCGGCGGCGGTTGCGATGCGCTGGTGAGTTGGTTTGAGCGCCGCCTGCCGCGCGCGACGTTGTTTAACCATCGTCATCAGCCGCACGGATAAGAAAATACTCTCCTCCGCGCCCCGGCGTGATACGCTGGATAAGCGGTGTAGTCCATCCCCGCCCTGATCTCGATGCCCAATTAGGCGCCTTCGACCCGTACCAGCGCCGATTTCGTCCACCACAGCTAATTATTTACGCAAAAGTCATTTGTGCCGGTTGACAAATAATTACATCATTAAAAGTTATAAGTTTACGTTTAAAAACCTCGCTTTCCTTTATTCATTACGGTAACCTCGAATTCGCTCGACGTCCGGTCCGTTAATTTTTTTATCCTTAAAAGCGATTGTGTGAGTAATACCACACACTTGATGAACGAAATCTGTTCAATTAGGACGAGCGCTCAACTCTCATTGGTTTGGCATTTTATAACGACATTGTCGTTAAGGACTTCAAGGGATAACACGAATAATGGTCAAATCTCAGCCTATCTTGAGATATGTTCTGCGGCTCATCCCCGCAGTGGCGGTTGCTGCCATGCTCTCCGCCTGCAGTACTTCTCATAGCCCGAAACAAACCGCTGACATGCATGCAGTAAACGATTCAAATCATTTTTTACTGCAAGCCTCTCAGGACGAATTTGAAGAAATGGTTCGTAATGTGGATATTAAATCCAAAATTATGGATCAATATGCCGACTGGAAAGGCGTGCGTTACCGCCTCGGCGGCAGTACCAAGCGCGGAATTGATTGCTCCGGTTTCGTACAAATGACATTCCGTGAGCAATTTGGCCTTGACCTGCCACGCTCTACGCTGGATCAACGGGAAATAGGCTCCAGAATTCAACGCACTAAGCTGCGTCCGGGCGACCTGGTGCTGTTTAGCGCCAGCTCAACGGGCCGTCATGTAGGCATCTATCTGGGTAACGATCAATTTGTTCATGCTTCTACCAGCAGTGGCGTGATGATTTCCAACCTGAATAAAAGCTACTGGAAATCCCGTTACCGTGAAGCCCGGCGGGTGTTGCCCAACGAAGCACAAAGTTAAACTGGTTATTAATTGAACGTCCGCATTGCCCAATGAGAGATCGAAAAAGCCTCCTGCAAGCGGCTTTTTTATTGTTCATTACCACCACAATAATTAATAGCTATGTAAATTAATTAAACAAAAAAACTTATAAATTAATAACCGTTAATTAATACTTTCCTCATTTGCATGAGCGCCAACCTGTGATTTAATTGTTTTATCATTGTTGCCAAAAATCTATCATTAGCCCGGCGTATGCCGCGATTAAAGCAGCAAGTTATTCATCGCTATGGCACATTATCGGCCACAGGCAGCAGGATAATTCGCCTGATTTCTGCCGCTGCTGGATGACAAAAATGCCGCGTTATCCCATAGGACCAGAATAATTACCATGCCGAACAGGCGCGCCCGACGGACACGTTGAGGGGAGTTCCGGAGTCTATAGCGGCGATGCGCGCCGCACTGCGTGGCAGGACTATCAAGCGACCCGCGGCGGTGGGCACCTCAAGGCAGTTTCACCTCCTGGTACAGGCGATGGTACCGATTTCAATCGGAATAGCCCCAAAAAAAACAGTTTTGCCTGTTAACCCCCACAGACGGCGGCGCCGGCCTGACCCCGTGGGGGTAAATGCCGCTCCAGCCACCACAGGGACGCAAAGCCCTCAGCAGCCACGGCCGCAGGCGCCGTTTGCCGATAGCGATCGTTGAAAATCTCCAGCGACCAGACGTCTTGGTATCCCGCCTGCTGCGCGGCCACGACAAACGCCGTCACCGCCAATGTGCCTCTGCCGGGAAAACAGCGATGATGGCGGCTCCATTTGTCTACCGGCATAGCCGGATAAGGACGGGCGGCAGCATCAGCCATTTGTATAAAGTAAAGCTTGTCGGCCGGGATGGCCATTATCTCCAGCGCTCCTTCCCCCTGCGCCAGGACGTGAAAACTGTCCAGCATGATACCCAGATGCGGGTGATTGACGGCGCGTACGCGGTCCCACGCTTGACTGAGACGATTAACATAAGTGCCCCAGGCCAGCGCTTCAAAGGCCACTGCGCAATCATGCTGCTGCACCAGTCTCGCCAGGCGCCCAAGATCCTCCATTTGCGCCTGTGGTTCGGGTGACGTTGCCGCATCGGTCCTGCTACAGGCCAGTAATAGCCGACAGCCGAGCTGGTTCATCTGCTCCAGCATTCGTTGCGCGTTTTCGTTTACGTCGGCGCGCCGCAGGAGCGTCGCGCCGACGTAATCGCGCAGCGGTTGAAGTAGCACCACGTCCAGATCCAAGGCCTCCGTCAAGCGGTGGATGTCCCGCGCGCTTCCGGGGAAAATCTGTAAATCGTCGGCAAAAATTTCGACGGCAGCGTGCCCGATAACGCCACGGGGGCGATAGCTTTGCACATCATCCTTGTATCTTGAAATTTAGTTAGCATGGTGATGAATAGATTTGGCAAGGTGTATGTAGTCTGATTCATCCCAGGGTTTATAGCCCGTAGAGAAGCTAATGACGCCTATACTGAGCCACTCATCTGAAACCCGAACAGTTGTCCGTACTCCATAACGTATTTGCAAGGATGGGTAATAATGAGTCTGCCAAATCCACTTTTTGTGGGAATTGATGTTTCTAAAGCGACACTGGACATTGCTGCCAGCAGTGATATTGCTCAGTTTACGGTCAGTAATGACTCTGACGGACGGTTTTGATGCTATTACTGATGAACTGAGAAAGTATCCGGTGGTGTTGGTTCTGATAGAGGCCACTGGTGGACTTGAAGCTGCCGTGGCCTGCTCGTTTCAGACTGAAGGCTTTGACGTCGCGGTGGTCAATCCCAGACAGGCTCGTGACTTTGCCCGCACTATGGGCTATCTGGCAAAAACGGACCGTATTGATACACGGGTGCTTGCACAAATGGCGGAGATTCCCGACCTGGGTAGCCTCTCGAGACGAGCCATCAGCGCGCTTGTAGGCGTTGCTTCCATAAACCGGGACTTGGGTACCATGCGGGGCCGGCGAACCATCTTTGGCGGAAGGGGCGGAGTCCGAACAGCGCTTTATATCGCCGCACTTGTCGCAACCCGCTTTAATCCGGTGATAAAAGCATTTTATACGCGGCTGCTTGCAGCGGGAAAAGCCAAAAAAGTCGCGCTGGTTGCCTGTATGCGTAAACTTCTGACTATCCTGAACACGATGCTCAGAAAGAACGAAGAGTGGGATGAATCGTACCATCACGTTTCTCTATAATTTTATCGTTCAAGACAGTTGCTTCTCCTGCTATCCCGTCTCAGGCACGAAACATCATTGATTGTTTGAACAATTATGGTAAAAAAACCATTATAGTCCTCAATAGTATCGCTGATTAATCTCTCCATTCCCTCCAGCGATGCATAACGATGCAGGAGCATAAGCTGATGTTTCCACGTTTTTGGCTGGCGCTGTTCTTCAGCGTTATCTGCCTGTGCGCCCGAGGCGAACCATTGCATGACGGCTATGCTTTCGCGCTGTTGGGCGAACCGCACTACCCGCCTGACTTTACCCATTTCGACTATGTTAATCCGGCCGCGCCCAAGGGTGGCAGCGTGACCATGGCCGCCATCGGCACCTTCGATAATTTCAACCGTTACGCCTCGCGCGGCACGGCGGCGGCGCGTACGGAACAGCTTTATGACAGCCTGTATGTCATCTCCGATGACGAAGTGGGCAGCTATTATCCGCTCGTCGCCGAATCGGCCCGTTATCGCGCCAATTATGCCTGGGCAGAAATCACGCTCAATCCACGGGCCCGCTACCATAATCATCAACCGATTACCGCCGCCGATGTCGAGTTCACTTTCAATAAGTTTATGACCGAGGGCGTCCCCCAATTCCGGGTGTTCTTTAAAGGGGTAAAGGTGAAGGCTATCTCGCGGCTAACGGTCCGCTACGAATTTCCCGAGCCCAACAAAGATACGTTATTAAGGCTTCTTACTCTGCCGATACTTCCGGAGAGCTTTTGGTCGCAGCATAAACTGAGCGATCCCCTCACTTTCCCCCCTCCCGCCAGCGGCCCCTATCGCATCACCGCCTGGCGCACGGGCCAATCCGTGACGTATAGCCGGGTGAAGGATTATTGGGCGACCACGCTGCCGGTCAATGTCGGGCGCTACAACTTTGATACACTGCGCTATGACTATTATCTCGATGATAATGTCTCTATGGAGGCTTTCAAAGCCGGGGCTTTCGATCTGCGCATTGAAAGCTCACCCAAAAAATGGGCGACCCAGTACCGCGGCGGTAACTTCGACCGCGGTTTTATCGTTCATCGCGAATTGGCCAACAACGCGCCGGTGGGGACACCCTGGCTGAGCTTCAACATTCAGCGGCCGCTGTTTGCCGACCGTCGCGTCCGCGAGGCGCTGTCGCTGGCGTTCGATTTTGAATGGATGAACAAGGCGCTGTTTTATAATGGCTATCAGCGCGTTAACAGTTACTTTATGAACACCGACTATGCCGCGCGCGCTTATCCGGACACCGCCGAGCTGACGCTACTGGCGCCGCTGAAAAAGCTGGTGCCGCCGAAGGTCTTTAGCGCGATTTACCAGCCGCCGGTGTCCGACGGCAGCGGCTACGACCGCCGCAACCTACTCAAGGCGCTGGCGTTGCTAAAACAAGCCGGCTGGACGCTACGCAATCAGCGCCTGGTCGACGCCCAGGGCAAACCGTTCAGCTTTGAATTGTTGGTGATGAGCGGCGGCAATAATCAATATATATTGCCTTTTCAGCACAGCCTGTCCCGCCTCGGCATCGCCATGACGGTACGCGAAGTAGACAGCGCCCAATTTATTAACCGCCTGCGTAAACGGGATTTCGATATGATCCCCTCCACCTACGGCGTGTACGCCTTTCCCAGTAGCGATCTGCAAATCATTTGGGGTTCGGCGTACGTGAAGTCCACCTATAACCGTCCCGGGGTAAAAGACCCCGCAGTCGACTCGCTGATTAACCAAATCGTGCGCCATCAGGGCGATAAAGCGGTGTTACTGCCGCTAGGAAGGGCTTTGGACCGCGTGTTAACCTGGAATTATTTTATGATCCCGCTGTGGTATTCGCATCATATCCGCCTGGCCTACTGGGACAAATTCGCCATGCCCGCCCAACGCCCCGCTTATGATCTGGGTTTCGACAGCTGGTGGTATGATGTCAATAATGCGGCGCAGCTGCCCGCCCAGCGGCGCTAACGAGGAGGAGTGGCTTGACATCTTATTTACTAAAACGCCTGCTGTTAATTATCCCCACGCTGTGGGCCATTATCACGCTCAACTTCTTTATCGTGCAAATTGCGCCCGGCGGGCCTGTGGATCAGGCAATAGCCGCCATTGAGCTAGGACAAACGGCCGGCTTCGGCGGCAGCCACGGCGGCGATCCCCTGTCGGGCAATCAGACCCTGCACGGTGGCCAACTGGGGGATAATCAATATCGCGGCGCGCAGGGGTTGGATCCGGAGGTGATTGCCGAAATAACCCGCCGCTACGGTTTCGATAAGCCGCTGCACGAACGTTATTTCACGTTGTTATGGCAATATGTACGCTTTGACTTCGGCGACAGTTTGTTTCGCGGCGCCTCGGTGATGCAGCTTATCAAAGACAGCCTGCCGGTTTCGGTATCCCTGGGGGTATGGAGTACGCTGATTATCTATATGGTGTCGATTCCGCTCGGCATCAAAAAGGCGGTACGCAACGGCAGCACCTTCGATACATGGAGCAGCTTGCTCATCATCATCGGCTACGCCATTCCGGCGTTTTTGTTTGCTGTCCTGCTTATCGTGCTGCTCGCCGGCGGCAGCTATCTGGACTGGTTCCCGCTACGCGGTCTGGTGTCCAGTGATTTCAACGCCCTGCCCTGGTATGGCAAAATAACCGATTATTTCTGGCACCTTACCCTGCCGGTACTGGCGATGGTGATTGGCGGTTTTGCCACCTTAACCATGCTCACTAAAAACGCGTTTCTCGACGAGATCCGCAAACAGTATGTTATCACCGCACGCGCCAAGGGACTCAAGGAAGGCGCCATCCTTTATCGCCATGTTTTTCGCAACGCCATGCTGCTGGTTATCGCGGGTTTTCCCGCCACCTTTATCAGCATGTTTTTTACCGGTTCTTTGCTCATCGAAGTGATGTTTTCCCTTAACGGCCTGGGGCTGCTGGGCTATGACGCCACGCTGTCGCGCGATTACCCCGTCATGTTCGGCACTCTGTACATCTTCACGCTCATCGGTTTGCTGTTGAATATCATGAGCGATATTACCTACACACTGGTCGATCCCAGAATTGATTTCGGGAGGCTCCATTGAAATCCATGTCTCCGGTAAACCAGGCGCGCTGGGCACGCTTTCGCCACAATCGCCGCGGCTATTGGTCGCTGTGGTTGTTTATGTTGCTGTTCGCGTTCAGTTTTTGTTCAGAGCTTATCGCCAACGACAGACCGCTGCTGGTGCGGTATCAGGGTCAGTTCTATCTGCCGTTATTGCATGATTACAGCGAGGCTGCCTTCGGCGGCCCGCTGGCCACCCGCTCGGATTACCGCGATCCGTGGCTGACGCAGCGGCTTGAGGAGCAAGGTTGGGCGCTGTGGGCGCCGGTGCGTTTCAACTATCGTACCATCAATTACGCCTCAGCCTCGCCGTTCCCGGCGCCGCCCGGGGCGGGGAATTGGCTCGGTACCGACAGCAACGGCCGCGATGTCCTGGCCAATCTCTTGTATGGCTTCCGGCTGTCGATGCTGTTCGGGCTGTCGTTAACGTTTCTGTCGAGCCTTATGGGCATCGCGGTCGGCGCCACCCAGGGTTATTACGGCGGGCGTCTGGATTTGTGGGGCCAGCGCTTTATTGAGGTCTGGTCCGGTATGCCAACGCTGTTTCTGATCATTTTACTCTCAAGCGTAGTACCGCCCAATTTCTGGTGGCTGCTGGGCATTACCGTCCTCTTTGGCTGGATGAGCCTGGTCGGCGTCGTGCGGGCAGAGTTTCTGCGCACCCGCAATTTCGACTATATCTGCGCCGCGCAGGCAATGGGCGTCAGCGATCGGCACATTATGCTGCGCCATATGCTACCTAACGCCATGGTCGCAACGCTAACCTTTCTGCCGTTTATATTGTGTGGCTCGATAACCACGCTTACCTCGTTGGACTTCCTCGGCTTCGGCATGCCGCTCGGCTCGCCCTCGCTGGGAAATCTGCTCTTGGAAGGCAAAAACAATTTGCAGGTGCCTTGGCTCGGTATTACCGCCTTTATCACACTGGCGCTGGTGCTGTCGTTATTGATTTTTATCGGCGAAGCGGTGCGCGACGCCTTAGATCCGGGGAAAGCGTATTAATATGAACCACACGCCGTTATTGGCTATCAATCACTTGAGTGTGGCGTTCCGCCAGGGAACGTCGGTGCGCCGGGTTGTCGATGACGTGTCGCTCACGCTGCACACAGGCGAAACGCTGGCGCTGGTGGGTGAATCGGGCTCCGGCAAAAGCATCACTGCGTTGTCGGTCCTGCGCCTGTTACCCGCGCCGCCGGTTGAGTACCCCGGTGGGGAAATCCGGTTTAACGGACAAAGTTTGCTTGACGCTGATGAGGCGACCCTGAGACATATTCGCGGCAATAATATCGCGATGATTTTTCAAGAGCCTATGTCGTCGCTTAACCCGCTGCATACGCTTGAAAAGCAGCTCAGCGAAGTTCTGCTGCTGCATCGCGGTATGGGGGGAAAAGCCGCCCGCACCGAGGCGTTGGCGGGCCTTGAGCGGGTCGGCATTCATCACCCTGCCAACCGCTTGCGGGACTATCCGCATCAGTTGTCCGGCGGCGAACGTCAGAGGGTCATGATCGCGATGGCGTTGTTAACGCGGCCAAAACTGTTGATAGCCGACGAACCGACGACCGCCCTCGATGTGACGGTCCAGGCGCAGATCATGCAATTGCTGGCGGATCTGCGCCGGGAATTAGACATGGCGCTGCTGTTTATTACCCACGACCTGAATAGTGTTCGCCAGTTGGCGGATCGGGTAGCGGTGATGCAAAACGGGCGCTGCGTGGAAACCAATAGTTGCCAAACCCTGTTCAGCGCGCCGGCGCATCCCTATACGCAGCGATTATTGGCCGCCGAACCGTCCGGTCAGCCCCCGGCGATAGCGCAGGACGCCCCCCCCCTGCTGCGGGTAACCAATCTGGGCGTCAGCTATGGCGGCGCCGGGCGGATATTCGCACGGCGTCAGGCGCCGAAAACCGCCCTTAGCGGTCTTGGCTTTACGCTGCGCTGCGGCGAAAGTCTGGGATTGGTGGGAGAATCCGGCTCCGGGAAAAGCACTGCCGCGCTGGCGCTGCTGCGGCTCATCGCTAGCGAGGGCGAAATCTGGTTTGACGATATGCCTCTGCATCAGTTTGACCGCCGGCAAATGCTGCCGCTGCGCCGGCGCATCCAGGTCGTGTTTCAAGATCCCTACTCGGCGCTGAATCCACGCTTATCCATGGCGGAGATTGTCGCAGAGGGTCTGCAGGTGCACCAGAAGCTCAGTGCGCACGCGGTGGAGCAGCGGGTGGTTGAGGCGCTGGAGGAAGTCGGATTGGATGCCGCCAGTCGCCACCGCTATCCAGGGGAATTTTCCGGCGGACAGCGCCAGCGTATCGCCATCGCTCGCGCGTTGATTTTGCAGCCCGAGTTGGTGATCCTCGATGAACCAACATCCTCTCTGGATCGATCGGTACAGGCCCAGATTCTGTCGTTACTGCAAGCGCTGCAACAAAAACATCGCTTGGCCTATATCTTTATTAGTCATGATTTACAGGTGGTACGCGCAATGTGCCATCAGGTGGTGGTGGTGCGCCAGGGACAGGTCGTGGAACAAGGCAGCGCCGAGGCACTGTTCCGCACGCCACAGGCGCCGTATACGCGGGAATTGATGACGGCGGGACGTCAATTCGCCCCGGTGCGTTAGCGGGAAGCGAAAGCGGGATTAACTGGCGCGGTAAGGCGAGGAAAACAGCCCGCGCGCAAGCGTGGCGGGAAACAACAGGCGGTCGCGCACGGCCGTTGACGGGTTAAAGAGATAATCTTCAGGCAATGTGCGGTGCGCCGGCGGGTTCAGCGACCGCCACGCCGATATTCTTGATGCGGCACAAACCGGCACATTCATCTTCACGGTGTAAAAACAGGCAGGGCTTGCCATCGCATTCCACAATCGAGCAGCTTACGTCTATTTCAGCCAAGGTGCGGGCGAGCTCTCGCATCACCTGCCAGGCGGTATCATCGCCGTGACTCAGCAGCGTCAACCCAATCAGGACATTGTCGTCATGGCGGGCTTCAATAACCGGTTCTACCTTGACCCCGGTATAGCCTTGCAGCCAGCGGTATTGATGCGGTAACCGGTGTACCACGGATAAGTGTAAATTCGTCACTGCCTCTCCCAGAAGCGCCATCACATAACAATTTTATCACATATGCATAATGTTAGCGTGACATCTGCACAAAAAACGTCACATAACGATATTTATTAGCGTCAAAAGTGTGATATGGATCGAAATTTTAACCGCTATGTAACCTTTTTTAGCCACGTATTACAACTTTTTTTATACTTGTCTGTTATATCGTGTAGTGGCATTACCTATTCAGGCCAGGGTCAACAGCGCCCTCTGGAGGCCTCCACCTCAAAACGTTCCCAAGTTGAGTTGGGGCAGCGAATTTTGCTGGGTGGGGGGTATCTGGGCGGAGATTGGCCCAGTGGCTCAGGCAGATATGGCTGCAAGATACAAGAAGATACGGCTGCTCGGCAAATGCCCGAGCGCTTCACAAGAACGGTAAAACGACACTGGGTAAGCAGACAAATCTGAACAGGCAGGAGTAGGTAACCAGGCGGCGAAAAGGTCGGAAAGCGACACCGCTGCGTAGCCGGCGCCATCACGCTTCGCCCGCGGCGGCGGCCCGGGCGCACGCGTCCCCGTCAGATGTCAGCCTGCCCGCCCGCGTCAGCGAAAACAGCGACGCCGGCGGCCTACTACGCTTCCAGTAGCCCCTGGCCGAGATAATGCGTCTGGTCGGGAACGCCCGGCAGTACGAAGAAATAGCCACCGCCGACGGGCTGGATATACTCTTCCAGCGCTTCGCCATTCAGGCGACGCTGAACGATGAGAAACCCTTTTTCAAGATCGTGCTGATAGCTCACGAACAGCAGTCCCATATCCAGCTGGCCGGCGTTGGAAATCCCCAGCGAATAGCTGTAACCGCAGCGCAGCATGGTGCTGGCGACATCGTCCGGGCGGCGCGGATTGGCCAGACGAATATGTGCATCCAGCGGTATGATGGCACCTTGGGGGGGGATCCCGCTGAAGGTACTGCGCCAATGACAAAATCCTCACTATCCCAACACGACGCCCTGTTCAAAAAGTGCCTCGGCGATATCGCTGTCGCCCGGGACTTTCTAGAAATCCATCTGCAGCCGCACCTGCGCAAACGCTGCGATTTCTGCACACTGGCGATGGCCTCCGCCGGCTCGTTTATCGAAGACGATCTCAAGGGCCAATGCTCTGATATGCTCTACTCGATGAAGACCACGACGGGCCATGATGGCTACGTCTACTGTCTTGTCGAGCACCAGAGCCGCCCGGAAAAGCTGATGGCGTTTCGGTTGCTACGGTACGCGGTCGCCGCAATACAGCGGCACCTTGAGCAAGGCAATGACGCTTTGCCTGTGGTCATTCCGCTCCTGTTCTACCACGGCACCACGTCGCCCTATCCGTACAGCACCCAATGGCTGGATTGCTTTGCTGACCCTGAACTGGCAGAATCAGTCTACAGGCAAGCATTCCCGCTGGTCGATATCACCGCGATGCCAGATGATGAAATACTGTCCCATCGGCGGGAGCGCTGCTAGAGTTAGTGCAAAAGCACATCCGAACGCGGGATATGTTAGAACTGGCTTCTGATATCGCCCGGTTGCTCAATCTATGGGCAATACCGAAAGAACAGTTCCGTAGCCTGATGTACTATATTGCAGAACAGGGAAATACTTCGGATGAGGCGCAATTCCTACAAAATATTGCCACCAAAGCCACTGACTACCGGGAGGACATCATGACCATTGCAGAGCAGCTTGAAGCTAAGGGCATCCAACTCGGGCGTCAAGAAGGTATCCAGCTTGGCGAGCAGAAAGGCCGGCAGGAAGGTGAAAAGCTGGCCTCTCTTAAGATTGCCCAGAATATGCTTTCCAGTGTTTAGCACGAGACGCGGTGAGGCAGTTTACCGGCCTATCCAACCGTGAGTTGGATGATTTGGCGGATAAGTAGTTTTTTTAGAAAAAATATCAAATATATTATTGAGTGGTGCGTTCCGTCATGGCGGCTGAAATGTTACGCTGCACAAGATAAAAAGGATTTATATTTGAAAATCTTAGATTACCTATATGTCAAAACAATTAATTACTACTATTGTAAAATTCTTGACAGACCCGCTGATACCCAAGGAATGGAAACTTGGCTAAAATCCTTCAGAAAAGATTACTTTTTTTATGCTTGTAGGAATATAAATTCTGTATTGAAGAATAGTGAGGAATATAAACATAACAAAGGAATTGTTCATAATGCCATTCATATTCCATTTGGAGATAAATTAATTAACGGAGTTGAGGTTAATCATATTGTTTCTTTAGGTTCTCACTGTCTTGCCGCTAGCATACTTAAGAAATTAGGAATAAAAAAGTACTCACTTCCATTTGACTGGAATTTTACCCACCCTGGAATGGTTATCGATTGCTTAAATGATAACTTTAAGGTTTTTCTCGACAAAAAATATCACAAATCAATTCAAGTTATACGAGAGTCAGGGATAATTGACCAATGTGCATCTCACACTTACTATGAAAAAAAATATAAGACTGTTGAAACATTTAATCATCGATGATATTACCGTTTCTAGAAATTACGAATACTTATGTAGAACAGTAGGGCGATTTCAAAGGCTATTAAAATCAAAAGATAGCAAGATATTTCTATTAATTTTCCGTCATCATATAGACCTCGACTTATATTTTGATGAATTGTATGACGCACTGGCATCAAAGACTAAAAACTTCTCATTAATATGTATTTCTTTAGATGAATTTAAAAGCGATGACATATATAAAATAAAAAATACGTCAAAAAAATTCATCATTTTTTATACGCTATCAACAAAATCAGATGAATCAAAAGGTGCTATTTTTGATTCAATAATAGACGATTGCCTTGTGATATCCACATTCCAACAATATAAATGCAATTTAAAGGACAAGATATAAAAAATTGAAATTTATTGATTTTTTATTTAGTTTTCAACCACATCTATAGATAAGTATGATTAATTATCATATAGTCTAGCCATCCATGAAAATTTAATTGGAGCACTAGCCTTTTTATTAATATATATGGTTATTGATGAACCATCAAAAGAACCGATCCAAAAGCACATTCCACTGCCGATATTACTGTCTAACGGGCATGCAGTAGCATAACTTGGCGTACCATTTATTTTATGATTTACAGTAATTCTATCGGTATCAACTTCTATAGTAGCATATCCGGTATTCACAGTTTTTGCCCCGAGATTATTTGATACTTCTCGCTAAATGCTCGTACCTATGCTAAGATCTTGGACTCCACCGATAAAATTTCCTGATACATCATTTCCTATAACCCTATAATTATCACAGTTCTTTCCTATAAGTATTCCAAAGCTATGAGTGGCACCGAATCCTACGGCAGGACCGGTCTTCAAATTTGTAATACTAAAATTTTTCACATCGTCAGAAATATCTATACCAGCGTAAGTTCCCACAGATGAATGACTGTTACCTGTTACAAGTCCTCAATTGATATGAAAATTCTCACCACTAATAAAAGACATACCATAAACAGAATTATTTACTACTTTTAAATTATTACAAAAAACACCATTTAATGTTGATTTAGCTGATTTTTCAGCATACATTCCTCTATAGTTAGATCCTGCCCAATAGTTATGAAAAAATAGACCATTTATTATAGCATTTTCAGTCGTTCGAATATCAATACCATTGCTGATAGCTTTATCAAAAGCACACTAATAAAAAAAGCCAAGTAATCAACTGATCTTTCCCTGGATTAATACTAAGATTGCTTGTGTGATTAAGAATATCTACATCACTAACCCAAACTGCTTGTGAATTTTTAATCTGAATTCCAGCATAAGCAGCACTACCACTGCAATCCATATTAACATGTTGAATAAATGTATCATTACCATTTTCAACAGAAATTCCGATTCCATTAACAGGTATAGGGTCAAGTATAGATGTACGAATAATATAGGTCTCAACGCAAAAACCCGTTATTTTTATTGCATAAAATTGATTTTGGATGCGTAAATCGCAAAAAATATTACCACGACTATTTCCTGTAAGATGACAAGTTATCCATGATTTTCGATATGAAGGAGAAATTATAGTGCACCCACAAATACCTGAATAATCAGAAGGGAATACAAAAACATCATAGTCAAAATCATCAATTTTTATCACAGAAGACGACGGTCCCTGCCCTTGTAATCTAACCGATCCCTTAACAATAATACTTGATGTTACTACAGTATTTCCAGATGGAATTTCAACTATACCACCTCCTATAGAGTTTGCATAATCAATATCTACTTGAAAAGCGGAAGTATCATCATTAATACCATCTACTTGTGCTCCAAAATCTCTAATATTAATAATATCTGAATTTTTTTCATGCTGAGTCCTTGCCACCGCTCCTGCGTATAGCTGCTTGACTGCAATTAAAGCATCCCCCATCCCATCTTTGGGACTTGCCAATCGTTTTACCAGCTGATCGGGATCATAACGCAGCACATTAGGGTAATAGAATTGTTGCACACCATCGCCATCATAGACTGCCATAGCGTGGCCTTCTTCTGTCACGAATTTGGCAATCTGCCTGTTATAAACCGGGTAGCCGTCTGTACCGATGATGAGTGGTTGAGCAACAGGGGTATATTTGCCGTATTCATTTTACAGATAAACTTGTATTTGATTTTCAGGTATTAAAGGGGCGGTGTCGATTTTGCCGATGTAAATTTTGCCGTTGCTACAGGACTTGCATGCCCTGCTCTGGGTAAAAATTTGTGACTGCATGGACACAACAACATTTGGCGAAATATCAGCCATGGGGTTTTCTCCAGACGTGTTGAATCCGTGCAAGATTGGCCTTACACAGATTTTATCGATGTAAATAGAAGATCAATATTCCAGGTCGTCTCGCTGCGCTGATAGCCAGCCGGTCAGTCCTACACGGTTAATCACGCGTTGCTCCGGTAACGGCAGGGAATTAAAAAACGGTTTCCAGTCAGATAATCGTCTAAGCCGCGTATCGGTATCCGCGGCGACGGTTTTACGGTTTGATGTCGCCGTACGAAAAGCCCGCTGATATTCAGGGGACAATATCAATCTCTCGGCGGCCTCTACTGATTCCGCACCACCGACCGCACGGGCACGCGTTGCTATTTTCTTGCCAAACGTTCCCCCCAGCAACGCCCCAAAAGAGCCGCCTTTTGCGCCAATTATCACCCCTGCCCGTTGCGCGTATTTCGCCGCCATTTCGTGACCTTGCGTAACACGGTTAAACCGCGCCACAAATTCATTCAGCTTGCCCGTGGTAATTTCGTTGGCCTTCGCCTTCTGTATCGCACGGGCAACGGTATAGACATCAGAAAGGCCGCTCATCAGTTCCCGGAAGCCTTTCCCATCTCCCCGGGCCATGCCTTGCAGAGCATTCGTCGCCCTTGTGGTGACATCGCCGGTCAGCGTCTTACCTCTCATGCTAACCATCTGTTCTTCCATATGCTTGCGCATCTGAACCAGACGCTGAGCTACCTCAAAATCACGCTGCGCGCCTGTATTGCCGAGCACAGCGTGCTGATCTTCGGATAGCATGGCGTAAAGCCTGGAGAGTGACGCCTGATCAGCATCACGATAAGGCCCCGTGTTTTTGTAAAGTGCTTGCCCAACCATACGGCGGACTTTATTCAGGTTGGCGTAGGTTAATATCCTATCCTGAGAGGGATTAACCGCTTTAAATACTGCCTTTTCAACGCCATCCAGATTTTCCCAACCGCCCAGTTCGTCCGCCTGATTTTCGAGATGTGCTGCGGTATTTTTCGCCTCACCCCATGCCCCCGGTGACATGGCTTTATCCACGCGAGCATACAGCTGATCACTTTTATGCTGTAATCCCCGCATACGTAAATCCATCTGGTTAACAAAACGCTCGCTAGCGGCTAGTGCATCCGGGGTTTTGGCTGCTTCATCAATCATCTGCCCGGCACGTTTCGCCAGACTGCTAATCGCCGACTCTTCCTGCACACGTAGTGCAGAGCCTGCCCGCGACTTCAACGCCTGTTCTACCGCCTGATATTGCTGGTTCCCGGAATAATGCGACGGCAGCAGATTATCTGCGACCTTGAGGCGTTCAGCGGAATCGAGCACGTCGGCACGCGGACGAACGTCCAGCCCTTCAAGAGATGAGGCAAATCAGGCTCACGCTGATTAGCAAAGCGTCTCACCGATTCTTCCGTTGTATTGCCGATTTTTGCACCCGCGCCCGCAGCCTCCGTGCTCGCCGGAGCCGTACCTCTGACAGCATTAATCAACCGCCCCGCGCCGGAAAGTCCAGCGCTAATACCTCGCCCGACAACACTCCCGGCCAGCATCGTGGTGGCATGAGTGGCAAGACGCTCTGCACGTCCGGCGTTGGCAACCGAGGCCAGAGTATTGGCGGTTCTGGCCTGCCCCAGCCCCGGTATCAGATAGGGGCCGATTTTCGCGCCTAGCTGCGCGTAAGTATCGTTAGAGCGCAGGGATTCTGGAAGCTGAAGCTGCATGACCTGGTATTCTTTCGGTACGCCAACCGTATCCAATGCGGTATTGACCACCTGACCGGGGATATTGGCCACATTAACCGCCGTCTGCGTCAGCCCTTTGCCCGCTTTGTTTGATATTGTCTGCCCAGGATGGCGATGAGGCTTCCGGCGCGGCCTGAGGCGGACTATCCAGCACAAAGCCTTCCGGCAGGTCGCCATACGAAGGTGCGCCGTCCAGCACAAATCCCTCGGGAAGCGCTACAGGGTTTGCCATTGTCCACCTCTGAATACCATTTTCTGACCTGTGCTTGGATTGGTTGCCGTCGCCCCTTCGCGAATACTCAATGAGGTTGAGCCGCCCGCTCCCTGCCCACTCGACTGTGGCTCTAGGCTTCCTGACGCTGGAAGTCGGGATAAATGAGGTGCCAAGACGGTTTTTGGCGGTCTCAGCATGGTCGATGACCCGTTGCAGGCTACGCTTAAACTGCTCCGGTGATTGCCGAGTACTGAGACTGGCCAGGCTCGATTGCAGCCCCTGAGATTCGCGGTTAGAGGCATTACCCAGCCCTGACGCACCATTGGCGGAAAGCGTTTGCATCGCCACCTGGGATTTCAGACTTTCAATTTCTGCGTCAACGTTACTGGCTCCTGAGCCGGGCACATTGGGAAGAAGCCCAACGGAGCCTGTGACCCGCCAGAGTGCCGGATTTTTCTGAAAACTTTTGGTCTTCTCAACCATCTGGTCATACCCATCAGAGATGGTTTGAACCCGTTGATAATCGTTGATGGCCGCTTTTCTCACCTGCTCACGGGCACCCTTGAGCTTCTGCTGATTCATGTCGCGCTTCTGTGTTAAATCCGCTAACTTTTCCTGATTGGTTTCCCGGGCTATCTGCTGGTCGAAGGCCTTATTCGCCAGCTCCGCCTTTCTCAGCGCCACGTTTTGGCGAGCAACATCGATATTCGCCCAGCCTCGAGCATCGCTCATTTGATTGCTACGTTGCGTTTCCGCCAGTTGCCCGCGCTGAATATCTCGTCCCTGCTGCTTATCCATCACGTCGAAATACTTCTCTGGTCCCAAAGCATGTAGACCGATTAAATCGGCATACTGACCAAACTGCTGTGGATCTTGCTGGTAAGCCTGCCACGCGTCCTCGGGGCTGATGCCCACATGCCACAAGGAGTCAGCGTTTTTCATCAGTGCCCCTTGCACCGCTTCCGGCCCCTGACCGGCGGCCAGCTTCAGCGCCATAGCCGTACTGCCAATCGCCTGATTTTTATTCGCATCCACAAAGCCCATACCCTGCTGAATGGCCTGCATCTGCTCGGGATAGTCGACAGCGAGTTTGCGCATCGCATTGACATCATTGTTGTTATAGGCTTTGCCAAACTGCTGCTGAAAAGCCTGTTGCTTTTGCTGTTGCTGAAATTGTTGGTGAGTCTGGGTGATATCCTTGACTGCTTGCAGCGCCTGCAAGCCGAGATTATTCGCGCCCTGTCGTTCGTCCTCGTTGTTTTGACGGATAAAGGCCAGCGCCGTATTGGCGTCACGGGTCTGGGGGACGTTGCTGTTGACTATCTGTAAATTCGGTAACCCGCTGAGTTGAAATGTTGCCATGATTTACTCCATCAGAACAAAGCGCCTAAAGCACCGATTAATCCGCCACCAATGGCGCCTATCCCTGTTCCCAATCCCGGCACGACACTACCCATGGCGGCACCCGTTGCAGCGCCACCCAATGCGCCCGACGTGAATCCCTGAAAACCCGAAGGCCGGTTAGCTCGTGCTGCAGCCAGTGCCGCCTGCTGTTGCAGCAGCTGCGAGGTGTTATTAGCGTAATTTTGTCCAGCAGAGGCTTGCCCCGCCGCGGCATTCATGCCGATATTGAGCAAGTTGCCATAGTTCTGCATTTGACCGGAGAGCCAGTTCTGCCCGAGCGCGGGGGCGATGGACACCAGTTGATTACCGGTGGCCGTTGACCCCAATCCGCCGGTCGTCTCTGCGGACGCCAGCGACTGATAACGCGCCTGATCTGCCAGTTGCCGGTACTGGTCTGAGTTGTAGTAATCACCGAGCGCCTTGTTTTGCCCCTCCAGGGTGGCGAGTCCCTGAAGTTGCTCAAGTGCCGGTTGCCCTGCCTGCATATAGGGGGCAAGGTTCTTCATCACCGTTTCCCATTGCTCCCGTTGCAGGCGCGTTGCCTGTCGTGTGGCATCCGCCTGTGCACTTGCGCCACCGTCTCCGCCTTTCATCAAACCGTGCATCGGCTCCAGCTTGTTTTTAAACTGCTCAGTCAACACTAACATTGTCTAATTCCTCATATTGCGCCCGCGTCAGCTGATAGAGCGTGACACCAACGGGTTTCCCGGCACTCAGGTAAGCGTTATCGAGATGACCGACACGTCTTGCCACCAGCAGGAGAATGATCACCCGACCGTATTGGGTGGTGTCCGGTACCAGGGTGATACTGTTGGTAAAGGTCGAATTTTACAGCAACCAGAGACAGAACAGGCGATGACCCTCGAGCGCATAGCGACCCCGAAAGTCCGGCGCGTAAATGGCGTGGCATTCCACTACCCCCATCCAGAACGGGCGCACCTCATGCACCCCGACCAGCATCACACCCTCGTAGATCCCCAGATACAGCGCGTCTGGCACGTCATCACACTCCTCCTGATACTGAACCACTTTCTCGCGGATTTCGGGCTTGACCTTGTTGGGGCTGATAGTCTGAAGCCAGCCGTTTAATTTGCGCAGAGCCAGACAAAGCATCTTCTGTGGGCCACCTAGACGTAGGGATGGTGATTTCCACCCCTCCTTTAGCAAAGCGCTGTTTTATCTTGGTTCTTTATGATTTCCAATCCATTTTTATTCCTTCGACGATAGGTTTCATCGGGGTATAGAGTTCGCCGTTATGGTTGACGACATACAGAGCATTTCCATTAAACGAAACAGTGATTGTTTGCATAGTTCTTATCCTTACTTAGGTAATGAACCTTTGATGCATAGGAAATCAGCCCGTCGAAGGCAGCACTCGCCAGCTGCTTCCTCAAAGGCTCATTCCTAAACAAGGTCCGACGTGTGATGGGTGCATGCACTGCACCGATGAAAAAGCCCCGGGCGATGCCGAGGCTCATTGATTTGAATTAAAGAATTACAGAGGCTTCAGACAAAGCTCGCGCTCTACCGCCCGCCGACTAACTAGGCCCTTAGATACTTTGCCGTCAACATACTTCCAGCGCCGCATCTCATCACAGGCACCGGCCCTGTCTCCAGCGTTCAGCGTCTTCAGCAACGTCGAGCGCTCAAACGCCCCTCTGCCGACGTTGTAGACAAACGATGCGAGTGCAACCTTCTGGCTCTCAGTCAGTGGTACGGTGACATTGGCGTCAACGACGGCCATTGCCGCTTTCAGATCACTCTCCAGTAGGGCCTGGCATTCAGCTGCGGTATAGCGTTTACCGGGGACGATATCGCTACCGGTATGCCCATAACAGACCGACAACACACCACCGGAATCCCGGTAGGGCGTATAGCGCACGCCTTCGTGCCATTGGATGAGTACCGTTGCCATGGCGATAGCGCCGCCTGCTGTGCCTTTTATCACTCGGTTACGCAGCTCGGAATTCATCGCTAGCGCTTCGTCCTAAAACGGTATTCCTTGTGCTGGTAAATCCAGTTCAGTAGGAAGGTCGCCAGCGTACAGGCGATACCGGTAATCAATGCCCATTCACTGAGCGAGAACACACCCAGCAGGCACGTGACAAGGGCCCAGCTGTAGGCAGAGCCGGTAGTAAGTTTTTCCATGGGTATTATTGGGGTTATTGCGCCACCCCGGACGAGGTGGCTATCGGTCAGAAAAAAGCCACACAGTGGTAGCCATACAATCAGGCATTCGCTGTCAACAAGTCGGCGCCAATGCCAACAGAGGATAACGCCTTGATGTCCTTGGAAGTCAGCTCACTATGCCGCTGGATATAGGCGCCAGGGTCAACCAGTACATCGTAGCGCCCCAGCCGTTCGTGCAAGGCGATGATGACGTCCTCAACGAGGGCGGGGTACTTGTAGACGGTAGAGACTTTCACCGGATCCTCCTCCGTCTGCCCTACCTGCTCGGCAGCGAAGTCCAGTACACCCCGAAGGTGTTGGTTGGCCGTATCCCCTTTCCAGATGCGCTAGCATCCGGGTACAGGCGTTAAACGACTGGCCTTCAAGCTCTGCCGTCAGCACTGTGCGGTTAAAGTTGCGCCGGGCAACCTGGTCACACAGGCGCTCAGGATTATCGTGATTGACTTCAGCCCAACCGATATCCGTCTCTTTAACCAGATGGTCAAGGTAGCGCAGTATCCCTGCCGTTTGGGGTTTCTTCGTCATCAGGCGTGTGCGAGTCATATCCGGCTTTGATGGACTGTTTTTAGTTCGCCCCCAGCATGACGCCAGGGTCGCCAACGCTTCAGGGATGGCCTGGCAGACACGCACTACCTTACGAAGCAATGAGGCCAATGTGCGTAACTGACGACCAGCACGAGGGCTTTCTGTCAAAGCCTACCGCCCGGTTGCGGACACTGGCAATACTTCCCGCTAGCGGATTCAGCACCGTACGACCGGGGAAGGGACGAATGGCAGGCGTGATGGACGAATTTGCGCAGATAGCGGATAGCATGTTCGCTCCTTCTGTAAATTCCAGCCAAGAAAAAGGCCACGCCGGAGCGTAGCCTTGAAAAGAGATTTATCAGTGCAACATCAGTATATTCAAATAGGTAAGTACGCTACGAACGGAATCAACGATTATTTGAATACTCGATCATATTATTTAATCCAACCCTATGATCATAGGGATATGGATCTTTATGTGGTTCGTCATGTCCAAATGCGCATCTTAATCCATATTCTTTTGCCTGCTTATCTACAGCACGTCTATATTCTGTTTCATATACAGACAATTTTTCTTTACTACGAAAACCTTTTTCAACTGTATAAGAGATTATTCCATCATTGAATCTTACAGATTTATTACTGATATTTGTAATATTTCCGCCCACACATGAAGTATTTCTCTCATTTCTTGATGGTGATTGCAGCGATGACACAGAGGAGAGACTACCACTTAAATTAATATTCATATACCAATATGAGTTAATATGTAGTATTTATTATTATGAAATATCTATTGGTAGCAATAAGTAAAAATTCCCAACTACCGGTTTGACGTGTCTGAGATTTAGCTTTAATTTAGACATCATATAGATTTATAGTCAAATTATAGGCAAAAACCGAACATTTGCAAATTCTTTTTCACCTCGATAAGCCCCTTTCGTTTTTGATACAGCTCATCCAGTGCGTATTCATCTAGTACAGAAACTTCAGCCATCAAGGCGCGCCAATAGCCTTCGTACCTTATCAGCCGTTACCCCCACCATATCCGCCAGTTCGGCGTAGGTGTAGAGATTCGTGCGACAACCTATTTCCCGTGCCACCACCTGCACAGCGAGCAACGCCAGCCCTTGTAAGCGCTGCCTCACCTTGCCGGAAATACGCCCCGGTTGCTGCTCAATGAACTTCTGCCACACGTAAGGCAGCACCTTGAGCTGCTCAGCGTGGTACCGGTAATCACTGTAGCAAGCAATACCGGATCCACGCTTGCAACGGCTCATCGAGGCCGCCGATGGCACGACGCCAGGGCACGAGATAATAATCGTACTCAAGCATCAGAATGGCTGATTTGCCCTTTACCCGCGTTTGCTTCGCTTTCACCGGCGACGATGGCACTCTGACCATGCGCCCGTTCGTATAGCTCAAGAAGCGAGGAGGGTTACGGTTGAAGCGCGAGGTCTCTATCCGCGTCATCATCCGCCAGATTGCCCAACTGCCCGTTCCTGACTTGGCGAATATCCGCCAACGCGTAGCTGACCCGGGCCCGCACCCACTCAATGTTCATTTTACCGCTCCCCAGCTTTTGCCGTTTTTGATGCTGTAGATGTTCTGCTTGCGAACCTCGAATTTCCTCGTCACCTCCGCCACCGGCATACCGGAGGCCAGCAGCGCCCGGACAAGCGGAATATCGCTCGCGGTAAGCCGCCCTCGTGGTCTCATGCTGCCTCCCCCATGCGATAGGTAATGCCCTCCTGATACCAATCCGGTAGCGTGAACTCGATGCGCCAGATATTTCCGCCAGCCAGTAATTCCCTAAGGCGCTTGAGTTCATCCTTCATGTGCTGGTAAATCTCCTCCATCTGCAACGGCTTCAAGCGTATTGGCATCGCTGCCAAATGCGCCACGCGGTCAATAGTCATCTCTCCGTAGGTGATGTTCGCGTGCATCGTAAACTCATACGGGTCTTCTCCTAATTTGCGGTGGCAGCCCGCACAGTGAGCAAAGGCGTTGAAGGGATGATAGCGGGTCGCCTTGTGTCGGCGGGATTTGAAATGGGAGCAATGGAGATTACCGTGGTCGTGATGAAAATAGTTACCGCAGTAATCGCACTGCCAGTTGGTTCTTTCTCGGACGAGTTCAGAAAATACCGCGTCATGCTTATCTCGTTTCAGTGCCATACCTACCCCCATATTCGGCTCATCAGCGCCTGCTTCCTTACCGTAGTCATCCCTTTTGAGGTGGTTCGCCACGGTCGCCAGATGAACAACACGCTGCTCTTGCTGTTACCCGCCTTGCCCTTCTCGCCGGTTTCAGCGCTGATAAACAACAATCGCACCTCATCTGCCGTTTTCTGTGCCTGAGCGAACCACGCCGTCGAGGTGTCGGAAGGGAGAAGCATGACGATAGTCTGCTGCTGTACCGCACACTGCTCGGCGGCCTTTTTCATCTACGGCATGATATTGCTGTACGGGGGATTGCAGAAAATGGCACCCCGAGTCTGCCAATCGCAACTCAGGGCATCATCCTCTTTTTGTCAGATAGTCGAGACACAGGGCATTATCGTGGTCGGCGGCAGCGTCAAGGCAGAACCCGAACTCTGCATTCAATGCCTGAAAGACCTCGTGCGGCGTTCGCCATGTATCTTTGTGCTCTGGCCGGGTGTTTGATTTTAGTGCCATATCCAGTTCCACATTTTGTTAACCATTGAGCGTGGCGTTGGTTTGAGGTATTTCTGTTCGCGAAGGGTGACGACGACATCCCAATACTGCGGGTTACTGCTCAGTGACCTGACAACACAATAATCCTTGCCTTCGTAGTGCCTGATGAGGTGTTCAGCCTCTTCCTGGTTAACCCGTCATACCTGAAACAGCTCTTCTTCATCCGACTCTCCCAAAATAATCCCCTGAATAACGCACCTCCCACAGCCTGACGCCGTTTCCCACTGCCCAGACTTGCGAGTACTCAATCAAACTGTTCATGCGCTTCACGCCCATCTGAGCCGTGCTCTCGCGGATGCTGCAAAACTCCCCCTCCAGCCCTGTAACGACTTCTCCCGGCCTGCCTGTGGCGATGGCATGGCCTGAGACGAACAACGCTTTCCAGTCCAAAAGCGGACGCGGTTTATCTGCCCACAACACTTGCCGAGAGACATCGGTGCATAGCGCATGAAACAAATTGTTCTGCGGCAAATTTCTTGTGCTGTCGTTGATGGTAATTTCGAGAGGGCGGTGTTCGTCGGTGGGGAGTGAATCAATAAACGCTTTCAGGTTTTCTCGTATTCGTTCATCACGCAGCAGGAAGCGTGTTTTGTCCATTAACCACCTCTGAATTTATCCACCCAAACAAAAAGGGCTGCAATGAAAATTCCTGATAAGCGGTTCCCTGCGTGCCAAACCGGTTTTTGGCGACAATGAGTTCAGCGTATTTCGCCGCTGGACTATTCTCGTTGTACACCGCATCGCGGTAGAGCATGATGATGCTATCAGAGCGTCCTGCTCAATGCTGCCTGAATCTCTTAAATCAGCACAGGTAGGCCGCTTATTGGTGCGCTGCTCTACGTTTCTGGATAACTGACTTAGCGACATCACCGGCGTTTTCAGCTCCTTCGCCATACGCTTGAGGCTGCCGGAAATATGCGCGACGGCAAGGTCATTACGCTCTGCTCGTGGCTTCTCAATCAGACCCAGATAATCGACCATAATCAGCGATAACGCAGGGTGGGCAAGCTTGTGCCGGTAAGAAATGGCTCGTATCTGCTCGATGGTCAGTGATGATGCATCCACGACCCAAACATCAAGCCCCTGTAAGCGGCGAAGTCCCTGAGATACTCTTGCCCAACCTCCGTCATCCATCCGGCAAGGCTTGCGTAGCGTCGAAACCGGGAGATGACTGGCTCCCGCCAATGAGCGCTCGATAACCTGCATCGCATCCATTTCCATCGAGAAAATCAAAACACCCTTGCGTTCGATTTCAGTTATCGCGCCGTTCTCCGTGTCAATCTGGCGTGTGGTATGCTGTGCAGCGACACCCTCCGCCACCTTCAAGGCAAATTCAGTCTTTCCCATGCCGGGACGGGCGGCAACAATCACCAAGTCCACCGGATTGATACCACCAAGAATGTCATCCAATTCCTCAATGCCCGTTTTCAATGAGTCCGAGGCTTCCCCATTCTTCAGACACTTTTCCAAAAGCGCGGTGTAGGGGGCTATCAGCTCGTCGATATGCATTGGGCGGACTTCGTCGGCGGGGCAGTCGATATCACGCAGGGAGGCTAACACCTGCCCCATCACTGCCAACGCACGTTCATGGTTCGAGGATTGGCGTATCTGCTCCAGTCCATCGCCCAACAACGCCGTGAAGCGCCCGCCGCACACGCTGATAGTCTGCCAGTACCCGCGCATACCCCTTGAGATTCGCTGCGCTGGGACACTTCTTCGCCGTTTCCATCACCGCGCCAAAGTTGCCGCTCCCCATCGCCTCACCCACCATCAGCCCGTCAATCAAGCCACGGGTTTTCGCCTGCCGCCGAATTTCGCGGAACGTCTCACGGTACAGGCTGGCGGTGAAAGCGTCGTCATCCAGCAGCGTAGCGAGGACATCCGCCGCATCAGGCGTGTAACCGCCTAGCAGCAGACCACCGATGACACTGGCTTCGATTTCCTGGTCTGTCACAGCGTGCCCTCCCGGACTTTGGTCAGGGTGTCAACACGAAGCAGGTAGTCAAGATTGGCCGTCCAGCCCCGGTCATTGTCCCCCGAAGTAAAACGGCGGCGCGTGGGTCACAAACGCCTCCACGTAGGCCCGGAACCCCTGAAGGTCTTTTCGTGCCAGCTGACCCATGAGTCGTTTGATACCCTCGCGCCGCTTGTCGTTAAGCTCTACAGCGTGGGGGAGTCTGTCGGCTACCGTGTCGTTGTAGATTGCCAGTGCTACCTGATAGTCCTGCGTGGAAAGCTGGTCAGGTTTTGGTTGGGGGTTTGGTTTTTTCCTGCCGGTTCCGGGGAGAGGCCCCCGGTAGGGGGTAAGGGGTTTTAGGTTCCATAACTGGTTCAAAAGAGTGACTGGTTATGGGGGCAGCTCCTGACCTAGATCATCTCCTACCACACTATTTTCAGGGGGGTGCTTAACTGAATTGTCGAGCGTGAGATAAAACAGATTGGATTGATTCAGCTCACCGCTCTTGCGAAATGCCCTGCGCAGCATTCCCATTTGTTCGAGTGCCCTGATATGGCTTTTAACTGTTGATCTGCCAATTTCACATTGGTCAGCTATATGCTGGTAAGAAGGCCAGCACTCCCCTTTATCATTCGCATTATCAGCCAGCTTAAGGAGAACCAGTTTACATATCGGGTTACCGACTTTGATATTCATAGCCTTAGCCATCAATGACATACTCATTTTTCTGATTTCTCCGCTACTTACGAATATCTTCGCTATGTCTCACGCCTCCAGCATGCTCGTGTTGGAGGCGTTTTCTTATGTCCCTACCAGATGAATCCGTGCTAACTTCATTGCTGAACGAAGCAGGTAGCGGTATTCATCCAGCGGCAGCTTCTTCTCACCCTCGAAGACGAAATCCTGCACACCACTGGCGGCTAAGATATCTATCGTCTCCGTGAGCTTTTCAGAGCGGCGTAGGACGGTTGAATCGGCGACGCCAAGTATTTTTGCGATGTTCGTTTGCTTAACGCGAATGATTGCCTGATAGGCCGCAGCCACAAGATGGCGGCTGATAAATTCGATAGCCGAATTTTTGCGTGTTTTTGCATTCACCATTGGTGATAATCCCTAATGTGATGATTGATAGACGTGACGAAGCTGTGAACTTGTCACAGTAGTTTGTGATGTGGGATGTTTAAGCTCGCTTTTCAGCGACGTATGGCGGGATGCCGATTGTTATAAGAGCGGGTACTGCTGGTTAGACTGTAAAATCCGTTTAATGACCTGTGGGGCCCGTGCCTTTAGTGACTAAAAATATCTGGATACAGTTCTTCTATTTTCAATCCAATAATAACCAATAGGTCTTTCATGCGTTTTTTTGGGGAGGTGCCCCCCCCTCTCTTTTTAATCTGAGATACAGCTTGGGCAGAAATATCTAAGCGTTCCGCAAGAGTTTTTTGCCTGCCTCCTACGGCAAGCACAGCTTTATCTAATGGAGTTAACAAAATATCTCTCTGTTGAGTCTAGTTCTTATGTAAACACCAAGTTTATATCACCAACACCAATCCGTCAACACTATGGTGATTGATAAAATCAACTAAAAGTTTACTCTCTACTTGCAGAGATGCGGAGAACCTAGCTATGAATAATATTACCGAACGATTAAAGCATGTGATGGCGCAGGAAGGCTTAAATCAGCGAGCCTTTGCTGAAAAATTAAACGTATCTCCACAAACTCTACATAACTGGTTGAAAAGAAATGCCATAAGCCGAGAGTCAGCTCAGAAATTAAGCACTCTATTTGGATACTCTCTAGATTGGTTACTCAACGGGAAAGGAGCTACTAAAGCTGCAAGTAACAATAATTCTGAAGTGCCACCAGAAGATGAATGGGGCCGTATCGGCTCATGGGACCGAAAAACACCTTTGAACAATGATGAGGTAGAGATCCCGTTCTATAAGGATATAGAACTAGCCGCTGGTGGCGGTTGTTTTGAAAATGTTGATTACAACAGTTTTTTATTAAGATTTTCAAAATCAACATTAAGAAGAGTGGGAGCTGATTCTTCAGGGCATGGCGTCATATGCTTCACAACCCATGGAAATAGCATGGAGCCGTTCATCCCTGATGGGACTTGTGTTGCAATTGATTGCAATAATAAACATGTTCATGACGGTGATGTGTATGCAATAAACATCAATGGATTAAAGCGAATCAAACAACTATACATGCGCCCTAAGGGAAAAATTGTAGTACGTAGCTTTAATCGTTTAGAGTACCCTGATGAAGAATTTGATGAGCAAGAAGTAGATATTATTGGCCGTTTATTTTGGACTTCTCGCCTTTGGTAAGCAACTTACATTTCTCTCACTAATTTCCATAGTTTTCTATCTCGTCACAATATGAGCCACATCAGAAGCAAATGTGGCTCCTACCTTCACGCATCTTCCTCTCCACTATAAAAATCCTTCTAGAACAATAGGATAAACAATATCCCATAAAATATATAAACATAATATTTACATCGATGTATTCGCGGTGTTTAATGATTTCCATCAACCCACCAGACAGACGCAAGACGATCCCGACGGTGGGAAGCAGTAACCGCTCTTTTCACAATGAGCCATGCGCTCTACGTGACCGAAAGGTCAATACCTAATGCGGATTTCCGAATGCGTTGATGTCAGCACACCCGGGGAAGCCCACAGGAGGTTATATGCAACGTAGAACAGCCTATACAGGCTCATCTGCATCCCGTCGCCGTGAGCGCCGTGCTCATCTCCAACCAATGGCGACAAATGATTTCAACACAACACTAACGATTAACCGCCCTACTCCGTCAAAGGTCGAGCTTACCAGCAAGCGCAAAGCCGCTTTAAGAGCACGTACTGTCGCCCTGACACACATTCCAAAGCCTCAGGCCAGCATTAGCAACTGCTACCTACCGCAAGTGGCAGTATACCGCGCCAGATATCGCAAACAGACGCAGACTGTAACGGCGCGATAAGGCTACCACGCTGCATTTTTGTGATGTTGGTCTGGCGCACCCGTACAATGGCCTGATAAGCTGATGCAACGAGGTGACGGCTGATGAACTCAACCGCAGAATTTTTGCGTGTTTTTGCATTCTCCATCGGAGATAATCCTTTGTGTGATAATCAATAGACGTGACGAAGCCGTGAGCGAGTCACAGTGAGTGGGTACTGTGGGATGTTGAGTTCGGCACGTTTCAGTGCCTTCCGTAGGACGAATGTCCGTTGTGAAGGTGGTGCTACAGTTAGGCTGTAAAATACTTGTAGTGCTGCTTGGTCAGAGTCTTCTTCGTACGAATTGGAGCAAAAACCAAGGCTTCTTTAGCTACAGGCTCAGGATCGGACCAATTCTTTGTTGCTTGCGAAATCCTCATAGCCTTTTCAGCTGATGCACGCCTAAAACCATAAGCTAATTGATTTAAATAGCCAGTTGATGTCCCTGCCAATAATGAAAATGACTCCCATTTATGGGGACCTGCCTGTTTCTTCCAGCGCATCAACTCAGTATGTTCTGTTGTGCTTGAATTCATTATTTTCTCCAAATGCTAATGAGCCAACAAACATTAGCACCAAGCTAAACTCAAGGCAAGCTAAATTTAGCGCCTTGGATATTTATCTATGCGCTAAAAAATGAGAAAATTTAGGCATGGATATAAAATACATAAGACGCAAAAATTTGCGAGATCAGCAATTAAAAGCCATAAAGGCAGGTCTGAGTAAAGCCGACTTCGCGGAAAAATGCGGAACCTCAGCCTCTACGATCAGCCAAATATTAGGAGACAAGGCTGGTCGTAATCTTGGTGATGATCTCGCTAGAAAAATCGAAAAGAACCTAGGCCTAAAGCATGGGTGGCTGGATCTTCAGCACCATGAAACACAAAAGAATTCCGAGGTGCATGAAGCTCAGATTATTGGTGGTATAATTCCTTGGGACTCAAAAACTTCATTGTACGGTGATGAGGTGGAAGTTCCCTTTTTGAAAGAGGTAAAAATTTCAGCTGGTAGCGGCAGCTTGTTCCAAGAGGATCACAACGGATATAAATTACGGTTTGCCAAGTCAACGTTAAGGCGATTAAATGTTCAGCCAGAAAACGCAGTATGTGTTGAGGTTATCGGGAATAGCATGGAGCCTGTTTTACCTGATGGCTCAACAGTCGGAGTTGATTTGGGAAACAAAATCATCAAGGATGGAAAGATGTATGCTATTGATTATGGTGACTTTCTTCGTGTAAAAGTACTCTATCTTATGCCAAAAGGTAAAATCAGAATTCGTAGTTATAATCAAGATGAATATGACGATGAAGAATGCGACGCTACCGAAGTAACCGTGATCGGGAAAGTTTTTTGGTCATCAGTGCTATATTAAACTTATTTTAATGATTTCTAAAAGGCCGACATTATGTTGGTTTTTTATGCCCACCATTAAATCTTTTCTTAAATTTTTCTTTCCTCTCCATACATTTAACACATAACGCTAAATTTTTTAGCAAAACACGCTTGTGTTAATTTTAGCTTTAAGCTAATTTATTGATATCAACCCACCAGACAGACGCAAGACGAGCCAAACTGTGGGATAGCAGATTGATTACTCTGCTCTACAACGAACCTAGTGCTCTACGGAAGGCACTGAAACGTGCCGAACCTTTGCCCAGATGTTTTTAGGGTATGGTGAATGTGTAGGCTGATACACAAAGAATAGTCGCTATGCATGGTCAGTGAATAAGGCCACGGCTCAGAGGCTAAACCATGAATGCCGGAGATCAGCACTGCCCACCACACCACCAAAACCATCTGTTGGAGGTGAACATGCAAGCAACTATCATACGGTAAATCAATTAACCCTGTCGTAAAAGATAATGCGCGTAGCCGTCGGCAAAAACGGCGCAGGGCCGAGGAAGTCGATAATGGCCTTGTAATATCACGCATTGACAGGGCATTAGGTCTGAAGCCAGAGAAACAGCAATATCCATCCCGATGGGAAAAACTCAGCAAACTCAAACCAGCACCACCGCTAGATTTAAGCACGCTGATCCAGTACCAAAAGCAAATCACCCATTCCGCCCAGAAGCACATGCAAGCCAGATATCCACATCGCGGGGCGTTCGTGAAATTTAAGTAGGGGTCGTGCTGTTTGAAGAATGTGGCTTTATTTCAGGCGGGGTATCGGAGATGTGAAAATGTCACAGCCTGGTAACTACTGCGTTACAAAGCAGGGACAGTGATGACTTGAGCAGACAACGTCGAGGAGTTTATATTGAGCGACCTAATGTCCATTTTCGGTACCCCTACAATGGCAAATGCTCAATACGAAAAAGGTAAAATTAGGCTTGATTTTTCAAAAAACCAAATAAAGAAAGCAGGAGAATCTATAAGAAAGGAAGGAGTAACAAATGAAAAAGTTCAATTGATTCAAAATTATAGGGCGGCCCATCTTTACCCCTTAATGATAATAAAAAATTTAGTCTGGAAACACATTCAAAAAATAGCGCCCAACGCTATTATCGCCAGAAGATTAAAGCGCCTCCCAACTATTATAGACAAGTTAACCAGAGATACCTTAGATGGCATCAACAAAAACACTATGTGTGTTACTCGGATGCAAGATATAGGAGGATGTCGAGTAATCGTTGATAACAAAGAGCAGTCATTGCGGGTCAACTCTTCGCTTGAGCAAAGTAGAACCTTGTACATAACCAAGTTGTCAAGAGATTATAACATAAATCCTAAGAAAACCGGCTACCGGGGGATACATAGGGTTTATCAATGTTATGGGAAAAGGAAGGAGCATGATTGGAAGGGATTTACTATTGAACTACAACTCCGAACTCGATTACAACACCTATGGGCTACAACAGTCGAAGTCGTCGACCTCTGCGAAGGAAAAACCTTAAAAACAAACCCCTATGATGCTGACCCGAGATGGATAGCTTTTTTCCGTGAAATGAGCGATTTTCTGGCTGATGAGGATGGATTTATTTCGTTATCTAACGAACAGAAAAAGCAGTCTCTTATTGCGCTAAATGAAGCACTTAATGCCCAAAAAAAGCTTGAATCTTTTAACTTAATCTTTTCGGGCAGAAAAATATCCCACGATAAAAATAAGTACCGGTATGCAATTATAGGGATATGCTTATCAGATAAGACAACACACGTTAACTTCTTTGGGGAAAGAAAAAAACATGATGCCATTAGACTGTATTCAGAAATAGAAAAAAATGACCTATGGAATGGTCTATTCGTAGAAATGAGTGATATTTGGCAGTTACAGTATGCATACCCAAATTATTTAATTGACACTCATCAATTTGTTGAAAAATTAAAATCCTATACAGAGTCAAGTTATTGGACTCAGCCTTTAAGATTTCGTTAATCTCGCTGTAGGGGTACACCGGGATCCTCGCCGCCTGAGAGAGTCACCAAAGCAGGCACTTAACACGGAGACCACCATGCAAAAGCTCATTGACGAATTCGACCACCTGATAGCGCCGGGGACGATTGTTACTGAAATCATCCTGTCTGGCGTTGTAGACGACTACGGCGATATAATGCAAAAAAATGATAATTCTGACTTTTTTAGCGTCCATATCCGAGGCCACGACGGTTTACTACGGGCCATCGGCGACTTCTCCGACCGTGAGGACGCACTCGCTTATGCCGCGAGGATGGTTGAGAAATATCAGGCACCACTGACGGACAATACCCGGAAGTTATTAAACGATTAGGAGCATAAAATAGATTTATGGCAGATGATGTCGATTTAGCCAGCCAACACGAAGAAGCTTTCCGCCAACACCAGATTACCCATTATCGAGAAGAGGAATTACCCCTAACCGGTCGTTGCTATAATTGTGAAGACCCAGCCGAGGGTAATTTCTGCTGCAAAGAATGTGGGGAAGATTGGGAGAAGAGGAAATATTTTGATAGTCAACAGAGGATTGAATGATGCAACTTAACAAGCCTCGTATAACGACCTTCAACCATCCAAATTTCGGTGAGATGGTTGCCGTCACCAATGGCAGTAACAATATTAACGATTCGCGTTATTTGATGAACGTAGAAGAGTATCCATACGATGACTATGAGACAATGGTATATAAATCAACCATTGCCTATCTGGTGGAGGAAAATAAGCGACTCAAGAAGCAGGTACGCAAGTTAACGCGGGTGTATGACTGAAGCTATTTCAGCAATTTCAAAATAGCGGTCATAAGGCCAACGGTAGCAATAAGCATCCCACCAACACGAACCGTCATCTGTAGTCCCAATTTATCGAACCTGTTAGCAATATCCTTGCGAACATCGGCTATCTGCGCGTCGGTCTTCTCGAAGCGGGCGTCGATTTCTTTATGCACGTCCTCAAGGTCACGCTTGACGGCTGTAACTTCAGATAAAACGTCTTTTTTGGCATCGTCAAGATCGCGCTTGGTAGCAACATCAACTGCCTCGTGCGATTCACGAACTGCAATCGAAATTGCCTCAGCCTGATCTTTAGGCAAGCCAGCAGTTTCTAGTGTTTCAACGAATTTCAATGTATCGAACGCAACTTGACCCATAGGGGATGCCTCCTCATTTTGGGCAAGTGTAACCCAGCAATCGTATTGACGGAAGATCAACCCATGCGCTATAGTCGCTTTGCACTTGCAAATTCAGGTGCCGGGATTCGCAACCCGCCGTGTGTACCGGCCAATAACACGCCGAGAGCGTGTTTTTTTATTGGTCAAAACCTAGTCACAGAACAATGGTGGCTCAGGTGGGGGAGCCGTATAAGGCTCGCCGGGGTACACCGGTATTGCGAACCCCGCTTGGGCTACCACCAGTGATTCGCAACTCTGATGGTAGCGTTACCCAAATGTACCATTGGAGGTCATTATGACCATTCATACCAGCCTTGCTGCACCTAAAGTTACTATCCACGATGGTAAAGCTATTACCACCACCGATGACGTTGCCGCTTACTTCGGCAAACAACCACATCATGTTGTACAAAAAGTAGAATCCCTTGAATGTTCAGAAGATTTTATCATCCGCAACTTTTCGCGAATGATAAAAAATGTACAACTTGCCAAAGGAGCAACGCGTGAGGTCGTCTACTATGAAATGACCAAGGACGGCTTCGTCTTCCTCGTCATGGGTTTCACTGGCAAGAAAGCAGCAGCGTTCAAGGAAGCTTACATCGCGGAGTTTAACCGCATGGAGGCTGAGCTTTATGCGATGCCGAGACATAATTCCTCAGCAGCCGAACTATTCACCGACGATGATCTTCGCAGATTAACTCATCTGGTTTGGAGCATGGCTAACGGCTTCCGTTTCGAGAAAGCATGGACCCAAGGAATCTGGCACGCTCTACGGCTCGTTACCGGCGTACCATCGCCACAACACTTTGAAGTTCGGCAGATACCGTTATTAGCCGAAGAGTGCAGCCGTATCTACTCCATGACCACCCAGCTAAAGCAAACAATCTTCGAGGCAGAACGGCAAGCCATAAAGCGTGTACTCTGCCAGCAAGAAGACGCAAATCTCGTACTTGGCGAGATGCAATGGATGATCGAGAATAGTAGCCAACAGCACTCCAGTGTTATGTCCCAAGCTCTGACTAAATGGCAACAAGCAAACGTTAGCCAGTTCCTGCAACGCCACTAATCACTCATCCTACCCCGGTAACGTGCCGGGGTTCCGTTAATCACATTGACTTGTGAGGAGATTGATCATGCAAAATTTAACCATTGCACAAACATTAACCATGTCCAGCCGCGAGATTGCGGAGCTTGTCGGCAAACGACATGACCATGTTATCCGTAACGTATGGGAGATGCTTGAGCAGCTTTATCAGATAGAAAAAGATGCCCCAAATTTGGGTAATCATAAAAATCAGAAAGTTACGATAATTGAAGGTGTAATCATTGCTATTGATGGGCGTGGCTATGTCGGTGAGTTCCTTCTCGACCGCCGTCATACCGAAATCCTCATCACCGGCTATGACGTAAAACGCCGTGCTACCGTCATTGATCGCTGGTTCGCTCTTGAGTCTGGTAAAGCGCAGGCAATCACCGCAGCCCCTGCATTGCCGGAAAATTACATTTCTGCGCTGGAAGCTCTGCTGGAATCGAAAAAGAGTGAAGCCAAGCTGGCATTGGTCAACAAGAAACAAGAAAAAGAGATTCATTGCTTACAAAACCTCTTTCAGGTAGGCATGACGCCCGTCCAGTTCTGCAAGCAGCTTAACGGGGTGAATATTATAGGGGTAAATCTATTTCTGGAAGAGCGTAATTTCCTCTACGACGGACAGAAAGAAGAAAACAAACCTTATGAATGGCGTGTAAAGGCTTATGCGCGCGACAAATATTTCACCGAGAAAACCGTCACTATCCCTACAGAGAAAGGCAAGAAGAAATTTTATGAAGTCATTCTTTTAAAAGAAGGCGCTAAATGGCTCTATCGCCATTATCTAAAAAAAGAGCTTCCGATGAAGAAAAGCTGGAACGGACTGTTTACCCACGATAAATATTTTCAGGTAGCATAAGGAATCATCATGAGTGAAGAAATAGTACAGCTTACGCGCTGGTATTTCGTGACATATGAAATAAAAAATAAATATTCAACATGGGAATACGGCCTCTTTTGCCGTGGTGTCTCAGCCACTAATGCTGCTGTAGAGACAGTATTGGCTATTTATAAAAAGTTTCCAGATGTGGATAGCGTTTCATGTGTCAACGTCCGTCAGGCAACGGCACATGAGGACAAGCTTTTTAAAGATGAATGGCAGCGTTTACTCAAGAAGCCCAAACGTAAAGGGAAGAAAAGCATGAAGCAATCACAGGAAGTTATCGTAGCCCGTATCATCGCAGCATCCAAAGATATTGTCGCTTACGAAAAGGAAATGGTGACGCTGAAAGATATTTATCGTATCGCCATGCGCCAATATTTCCGTGAACACGGTGACCCTGGCGTTGATTGTGGACGACTCAGACCGGACAAGCCAGAGTATGAAGGGGTTATCAAACATACTGACCCTTATTTTATCGCCATACTCAAGAAAAAACGTGAATTACATAATGCTCGCCGTCGTCACAGTCGTGCGACTCAGGCATTAATCAAGTACCAAACGGAGAAGGATGCCGACCATGTTTAAAACGTTCTGGACACTGAAAATCATCAACGTCATCTCAATTATGACATGGATAGCAGAAAGTATAACCACTGTCATTGGCATTATGGATGCAGAACAAAAGATAGTTATCTTTTTAGCAATAGCATTATTTTTTAGTCGGTTATTTTTGGAATGCATCGCTGTACAATTTGTACAGGCTGAAACTTTAAATAAAATCTTCGGTAAACTGGAGAAGGAGAATGAAACCTAAAATTCCACAATGGGTAAAATATAAAGCAGAGCTATATGAACACCTCTACCGCGAAGAACTTAAGCGCGTAAGACGCATCCGACGAAATGGTTATTTATCAATGAGCCTTTCCCTCTGCTGGCGAATATTATCTAAAGATAGCGGCCAGAGTTGGAAAACCATGAGTCACGCAAAGTACAATACACAAATAACAATATAATAACAGGAGCACCCCATGAATTACGCATTCGCGGGTAATGCTGCCCTCATGGGGAGCTATCACCCGGAAGAAACCCAATTGGATAAAGTTGTTAAATGGCTGAGAAATGGATACAGGAAACTTATCGATATTCTCAAGCAGCAAGGCAATCCGCTATGAACTATGCCAATAAGTTAATTCAGGCGCTAATCGCCGAATCTCTGCGATTACACGACGCATTGCTCTGGGATATCACCATCAAGATATATGAGGTAAGGAGGAGGAATGAGCTTATTAGATAACATACCACCACAAGTTCAAACACTGCGTATGAGTCAGGAATGGCGACGCTTCTGCTTAATTCAGGCGCTTGAATATCGTCGATTAGGCATGCGTGAAGCGAAGAAGGAATCGCTGCATTATGCACACACAGAAAAGCTAAACATCAAATACTTCATGCCAAACGGTAACGAACCTTTTTGAGGTGAACGATGAAAGTCTATTCAGCTATCAGTAATGTTGCCCGTGATTTAGCGGCTACGGGGATTAAGAAAGAAGGAAATAATACTCAACAAGGCTTTAAGTTTCGGGGGATTGACCAAGTTTATACCGCACTGGCTCCGGTACTGGCAAAATATGGGCTGGTCATTCTTCCCCGAATTGTTGAGCGGATGGTGACCGAACGAGCAACCCGACAAGGCGGCGTACTGTTTTATGTTACGGTCAAAGCCGAATTTGACTTTGTTGCAACAGAAGATGGCTCAAAACACACCGTGACGACCTATGGCGAGGCGATGGATAGCGGCGACAAGGCTACCAATAAGGCGATGTCCATTGCTTACAAATATGCTGCCTTTCAAGCTTTTTGCATACCCACGGAAGAAACGGCTATTGATGCCGATGCTGAAGTGCATGAAGTGGCAGCACCTACACCAGATGATATTCTTAAATCCTTCACCGAGCAGGCAATGACTGTTCAATCATTACATGAACTCCAAATGGAATTTAGAAAAATCTGGACGCCGTTGAATGGTACGGCGCAGCAAACAGAAGCCAAAAATATTTACGATATCCGAAAATCAGAATTGGAGGCCGCATTATGTCAATAAACGTCGTAACATTTTCAGGAAACCTCGGCAGTGATTGTGTTACCCGAAGCACCCCCAATGGCAAGGTGATTGCCACATTTTCATTGCCAGTCAAGCAGGGATATGGCGAGCATGAAAAAGTCACTTGGGTGCAGTGCCGTATGTTTGGGGCAAGAGCAGAGAAACTCCTCCGTTATCTCACCAAAGGGACGAAAGTAATCGTTACAGGGCAATTCGTTCTCGAAAGCTGGACAGCCAAAGACGGCACCGAAAAATCAACGCCGGTTGTTATTGTTAATGAGATTTATTTCACCAGCAAGCAGGATGGACAGCCTCAGCAAAATAAACCGCCAGTAAGTAATGAAGCGCCACCACCGTTTGATGATAACTCGGGGATTCCCTTTTAAGGAGAGTTTATGGATACCGTACAGGCTTGCATAAAAAGTTACGAGAGATTAAAAAACCTTAAATTAGTTGGACTAGATGTAGGGATACCGTGGCAAACGGTATATATTTATTTAAAAAGAAATGGGGTAAGAGTCATTGCTGATAAGGCTCGTTATGGCTCAGCCACGGATAGAATAGTGGTAATTAGCGAGCAATGGTTAAAAAAAGACGTACCAGATGCTATAGATAATAATCAGATATACTTTCAGTCAACAATTGACTTTACAGTAAGTAAAATATCTGTAGATGTAAAAACATCGCAAATCCGACTTTGTAAAAATAAATTAACTTGAGAAATAAGTACGTATAGTTCTTTTATATTAACAAACAAAGAGATATAGCAGATTTCTTTGTGCTTTACGCCATAGTTTTAAAAGGCAATAAAAAACATGTATTTTTGCTGCCACGTGAAATCGCAACCAGTCGAACAACGATTTCCATTCCTATATCTATGAATAGAAAATGGGCCGATTATAAAATAGACAGCAAATATTTATCTAGCTTCTTTAAAGCATTAGCCAAGTAAAATTCCTAAATTTTAAACCTACAGATTAATGTAATTCATGGCTGACTCCCGGTCAGGGAGTCGGCCATCTGCAATACAGGAGTTCAGCATGGACACAAATAGCCAGAAAATAATGGTTCGCTTTTACAATGCCAGCTGTACCGCATGGCAATTCCCGGACGGAGCAATCATTCGTAATGCTTATGAAGCTCAGCGTAAAGCCGATAAATTAGGCATGATTTTATAGAAACGAAATCTACGCCGCTTTTCCAACTCACATTAACGCTATTGAGGTGAAGCATGAATGGTTTACTCACCGGATTACTCGCCCGCCGGGAGACCGGCCTTCTCGAAGAAATTGAAAAACTGGAAAACCGTATTATTAGCATGGAGAATGAGGCCGATGCAGAATGCTGGCTTCTTGAAGATGATATCCGCCAAACGCGATTTGAAGCGGACTGCAAGCTTATTGGGGAATATGAGGAAGGCATTTGTACTGGTTTGCCGAAAGAGGAAATACTGGCCTCTCTGGTAAATGGTGCGCTACATCGGATTCAAGCGACCATGCAATAAATAATCCCGGCTGTCGCATGGCAGCCTGAAATCACCTCACCACTGCACACCAGGTGTGCAACTTTATTTCTACGATTCACAATCCCCCCCGCCTGCTCGCCGTCATAACAAACGGAGTAGCGGCTTGATTTAAGCAGAGGCAAATAATGGCATACATCACATTATCCGAGTGGAATCGGCGGCAAGCCCATCCGCACTGTATGGAAACACTTAGACGCGCAGCCCGAGGCGGACGTTTTTTCCCGCCAGCCATATTTGAAGGTCGAGAATATTTAGTTGACGAAAACGCCGAGAAGCTTACCCGAAACAATACCTTCAACCCATCCAGAACTGTTCACCCCGCATTACTATCGAGGATAAAACATGGCACGCCGGAGAAGCCATAAAAACCGCGATTTGCCGCCAAACCTGCAACCCATAAATGGCGGCTATTTTTGCTATCGCGACCCACGAACAGGAAAAGAATACGGCCTCGGACGCAATCGGCGGGAGGCTATTACGCAAGCCATAGCCGCTAATATGGCGATTTATGGCTCATCAAAACAATCACCACTCGTTGACCGCATTAGCGGCACACAGGCGACCACAGTTAGCGAATGGACTACACGTTATTTGACAATACTCGAAGGTCGGAAGCTAAAACCAAAGACGATGACTGAGCATCGGAAATATTTGAAAGCTATCAATGAACATCTGGGCGAATTTGCTATTCAGCAGGTGCAAACAAAAGATGTTGCTGCCTTCCTGAATCTGTGGGTCAAAGCCGGGAAAGAAACGATGGCGAATAAATTGAGAAAGGAAGTTATTGATTTATTCCGCGAGGCCATTGCAGATGGGATAGTATCGCACAACCCCGCCGAGGCCACACGGAACCAGCGTGTAGAAATCCAGCGTGAGCGTATAACACTTGAGGAATGGAAGGTCATCCGCAAGATAGCTGAGAAATTACCTGCATGGGTTGGCTCCTGTCTTGACCTTGCCCTGGTTACAGGTCAACGACTGGGCGATATACAGGCGCTTCTCTGGGAGAATTTCAAAGACGGACGCCTTTACATCAAGCAAGCGAAAACAGGCATGATGCTGGCATTCTCCGCGGTAACACGTATTGATTGCCTCAACTTATGCCTTGCTGATGTACTGAGCCAGTTTAAGGCATTAAATAGCACTGGGTCACATATTGTTGCAGACTCCAAACATGAACAATTTGCCGCAAAAACGATATCCGCCGCCTTTTTGAAGGCGCGTCGCGTATCTGGATTGACGTGGCAAGGTGACCCGCCTTCATTCCATGAAATCAGAAGTTTGGCGGCACGACTCTACACCGATGAGAAAGGGAGGGATTATGCGCAAAAACTGCTAGGACATAAGTCATCCGAGATGACCGATAAGTACCGCGATGTAAGAGGGTCGGAGTGGGCCGAGATTGAATAGTTTCGATCGAATTTCGAGTAATTTCGATCGATCACTTGTAACTATTTGAATTTAAATGCCATAATCTTAATGCAGCTGCGCTTCGAGCAGCGCCATTAATACGCGCCGCGTCCAGCACGGGTGCCTGCCCTTGCCACGCCGCATCAGCATCAATGGCTACCTCGGAACAGGTGAGACCTGGGCGTCGAAGGTAAGCCACGTCACGCACGCTGAAACTTAACGGCTCAACGTGTGCCGAAAGAGAGGCGTGAGAGGATCCTGTCCGAAAGGACATTAACCGGCGTCGCCCGGCGCGCGGCGCGCGGCGCTCGAGCAGCACCAGCGTTTCATAATGAGCGGTATGGGGAAACATATCGAACAGCCGGACACGGCACACCTGATAGTCGCAGAGCGCGCCCAGATCGCGCATGAGCGTCGCGGCCTGGCAGCTGGAATAGAGGATCCAGCGCGGCGCCGTTTTGCACCGCAAACCGGGTGGAATCAAACGCCTGAAACGAGACACCCTCCAGCCCCAATTGCTACGCCAACTGCCGCGCGCTGGCGATAGCCTCCGCGGTGAGTTCCATGCCGGGACGATACACGTGTAGACCAAAGCCGCCGACACCGCAAAACAAATCCCAAAGCCGTGTCACCGGCAACGCGGCGACCCAATCACGGGCGGTGGCGTACAGGCCGGCGGCGACCTACGGGTTAGTCTGAAAGAAACTTTGCGGCCGAATGTACAGCGGCACGCCGTTGAGCCGCTCCTCCAGAGCGCGCGCAGGCGTCAGCATGATTTCCCGTTCCCCTTCCAGCACCGCCATCGGCACCGGCTGCAGGTTAACCGAGATAACCTTCAACTGCGGTAATCGCGCCTGCAGCCAGGGCAATACCGCCCGTAGCTGCGCCATCGAGCCTGCTTTCCGTAGCAGCAAGAACTTTAATTCGCCGCGCCGGCGCGCCACATGATATGGGGTCAGCCCGCGCGCGGGATAAACTGTTTCAAGACGGCGACCACCGGCGCAAAACTTGCCGGATACAGCGGACAAGCGCACAAATCAACGCCGCCGTCGGCATACGCAATGCCCAGCAGCGGCCGCTCGACGCTGCCGCTCACCACCATTTTGGCCTTATTGCGCATCGCCTGCGGCGCCGAGCCCATGGCCGGCTGCCAGCATTCCGGCGGCACATTGGATTAGCAGCGATCCCGTCAATCAGCCACGCGCGGCGCGCTGGCGATCGCGCTGATGCTGTTTTTCCTTACGGGACATTAACCACCAGGCTATCAGACTGATTACGCCCACCCCCCCCAGGATAAGCGTCGCCAGGGCATTAATTTCCGGGTTTACCCCCATGCGTACGCTGGAGAAAACTAGCATTGGCAGCGTCGTGGAGCCGGAACCGGCGACAAAACTGGCGATCACCAAATCGTCGAGCGACAGGGTAAACGCCAATAGCCAGCCGGAGATGATAGCCGGCGCAATCATCGGCAACGTAATGATGAAAAACACCTTCACCGTCGTGGCGCCCAAATCCATCGCCGCTTCTTCGATAGAGTGATCCAGCTCGCGCAGGCGTGAACTCACCACCACCGCCACGTAAGCGGTACAAAAAGTCACATGCACCAGCCAGATGGTGAACATGCCGCGCTCGGCGGGCCAGCCTATTGCGTGCCCCAGCGCAACAAACAGCAGCAGCAGCGACAATCCGGTAATCACATCCGGCATGACCAGCGGCGCAGTCAACATAAAGGCGAAACCGCTGTCGCCGCGAAAGCGGCCGAAGCGAACGATAACCACCGACGCCAGGGTCCCCAGCACCGCCGCCATGGTCGCGGTCGACGCCGCCAGCGTCATACTCAGCGTCACGGCGCTAATCATTGCGTCGTCGTGCACCAGCACGTGGTACCACTGCGTGGACCAGCCGGCCCAGACCGTTACCAGTCGAGAGCTGTTAAACGAATAAATCACTAACATCAGCATCGGCGCGTACAAAAAGGTGTAACCCACCACCAGTATCAGGATGCGCCAAGGCGAGCGTACGACCGGTAACGTATTCATCGGTGATCTCCCATGGCTTTGTTCTGATATTTATGGAACCACATGATGGGGGCTATCAACAGCAGCAGCATCACCACCGCGACCGCTGAGGCCACCGGCCAATCGCGATTATTGAAAAACTCCTGCCACAAGATCCGGCCGATCATAATGCTGTCCGGCCCGCCGAGCAGTTCAGGGATCACATACTCCCCTACCGCCGGGATAAACACCAGCATCGAGCCGGCGATAATGCCCCCTTTGGTGAGCGGCACGATCACTTGGAAAAAGGTTTTCAGCGGCCGGGCGCCCAAATCCAGCGAGGCTTCCACCAGGGAGTAATCCAACCGGGTCAGCGCGGTATAGATGGGCAGGATCATAAAGGGTAAATAGGCGTATACTACGCCGATATACACCGCCAAGTTGGTATGCAGTATTACCAGCGGCTGGTCGATAACCCCGAGCCACATCAGCACATTATTCAGCACGCCGTTATTCTTCAAAATGCCCATCCAGGCATAAACCCTGATCAAAAATGAGGTCCAGGAGGGCAGAATAACCAGTAACAGCAGAATGTTACGTGTAGATGCCCAGCTGTGCGCCACCGCCCAGGCCATGGGATAACCCAGCAGGAGGCAGAAGAACGTCGACACCGCCGCTACCTGCAAAGATTGCAGATAAGCTTCGATATACAGCGGGTCGTCCAGCAGCTGGATGAAATTAGCCAGGTTGAGCGAAATCGTCAGGGAGCCGTCCAGCCAGTTGATCAAATCGGTATAGGGCGGAATGGCGCGCGCCATTTCGGCCAGACTGATTTTGAACACAATCAAAAACGGCAGCATGAACAATAACAGCAGCCACAGATAAGGCAGCAGGATCACCATCTTGCGCCCGTGGGCCATCTGCCAGCGGGTCAACAAGCCCGGGATCATCACGCGCCGCGCGCCGCCAGACGGCGGTGTAGGGTTAGCGTTGGACATCATCTTCCCCTCCCCTAAACCGTAAGCACAATACAACTGTCCGCGTCCCAGCACAGGTTTACCTGGTCGCCCCAGGTGGGCGCGCCTTTACGGTAACGGTGGGTATTGGTCAACTGGGCACTGATGATATGCCCGCTGTTCAGGCGGACGTGATAAATGGACAAATCCCCCAGGTAGGCGATATTGATCACCTCACCAACGGCGAAGTTACAGCCGTCTTTGGGCACGCCCTCACATAGCATGATTTTCTCCGGCCGCAGCGCGACATGGACCGGGACGCCGTCCACCACCGATACATCGGTATTGACCCGCAGTGGCAACAGCAGACCCGGGCTTTGCAGGATAAGCGCGTTGTCCGAACGCGCTTTGAGCAGCCCCTCGAACATGTTCACCGACCCGATAAACTCGGCGCTGAAGCGACTGTTAGGATGCTCATATATCTCCTCCGGCTCACCGATTTGCACAAATTTGCCGCGGTTCATGATGGCAATACGGCCCGCCATGGTCATCGCTTCTTCCTGATCGTGGGTAACCATGATGCAGGTCACGCCGACCCGCTCAAGAATATCCACCACTTCCAGCTGCATGCGGTCACGCAGCTTTTTATCCAGTGCCCCCATCGGTTCATCCAGCAGCAGAAGCTTGGGCCGTTTGGCCAGGCTGCGCGCCAGGGCCACCCGCTGGCGCTGGCCGCCGGAAAGCTGATGCGGCTTGCGCGCCGCAAATTCCTGCATATGCACCATCGCCAGCATCTCTTCCACCCGCAGTTTAATCTCCGCACGCGGCAGCTTGTCCTGCTTCAGGCCAAAGGCAATGTTCTGCTCCACCGTCATGTGGGGGAACAACGCATAGGACTGGAACATCATATTAATGGGCCGTTGATAGGGCGGCGTATGGGAGAGATCCTGACCATCGAGGACAATAGCGCCGTGGGTCGGCGCCTCGAAGCCCGCCAGCATCCGCAACAGCGTGGATTTGCCGCAGCCGGAAGCGCCCAACAGGGCGAACATTTCCCCTTTATAGATGGTAAAACTGACATTATCCACCACCATCTGCCCGTCAAAGCTTTTGGTCAGGTTGCGGATTTCCAGTAATGGCGTCACCATTTTGCGGGCGCTGTTGGACGGCGGACGGGGTATGGCATCGTTCACTAACATCACTCTCCGGTATCGGCGGGGGCAGCGGACCGGCTCAGCCGGCGTATCGCCGCAAACAAAGCATAACAGGCGGGGGGTGAGCCGCCTGTCGGTTAAGGTAAGCGTAGCGTAATTCGCCGGATTATTTGCCGCTTTTTACTTTGGTCCAGGCGCGGGTAATCACTCGGTCGATTTTCGGCGGCTGCACTTTCAGCGTAAACAGTTTGGCGCGCACGTCCGCCGGCGGGTAAATACCAGGATTGTCACGCACTTCCTGATTTACCAGCGGCGTGGCCGCCTTGTTGCCATTGGCGTAGAAGATCTGGTTACTGGCGTCGGCAATCACCTGCTGCTCCAGAAGATAGTTAATGAATTGGTAGGCTTCATCGAGATTTTTGGCGTCCGCCGGAATGGCCAGCACGTCAAAAAACGCCAGCGCCCCCTCTTTCGGAATCGAATAAGCGATGTTTACGCCATTTTTCGCTTCCTTGGCCCGATTGGCGGCCTGCATGACATCGCCCACCCAGCCGATGGTGACACAAATATCGCCGTTCGCCAGGTCGTTAATGTATTGAGAAGAGTGAAAGTATAGAATACTCGGTCGCAGTTTCAGCAACAGATCGGTGGCCGGCCCAGTATAATTGGCGGCGTTGTCGCTGTTGGGATCTTTACCCAGGTAATTGAGCACCGTTGCGTAAATCTCGAAAGGCGCGTCGAGGAATGACACGCCGCAGCTTTTCAGCTTTGCCAGGTTTTCTGGTTTCAGCACCAAATCCCAGCTGTTGACCGGCGCGTCTTTGCCCAGCACCGCTTTGACCTTCTCGACGTTATAGCCGATACTGGTCGTGGCCCACATATAGGGAACGGCATATTTGTTATCCGGATCGTGGCAGCTGATGAGTTTGAGCAGCTCCGGGTCGAGATTTTTGTAATTGGGCAGTTTGCTCTTATCCAGCGGTTGGAAGACACCGGCCGACAGCTGACGCTCCAGGAAGCTCGCAGAGGGCACCACAATATCAAAGCCAGTACTACCGGCCATCAGTTTCCCTTCCAAAACCTCATTGGAATCGAAAACGTCATAGACCACCTTGATGTCGGTTTTCTTTTCAAAATCAGGGACGGTATTCGGCCCGATATAATCTGACCAGTTATACACGTGCAGCGTTTTTTGCTCCGCGGACGCAGACGCAGAAACGGCCATCAGTAAGCCGGCAATCGCACCGGTAAGCCATGATTGACGTTGGGTGAACATCCGTTACTTCCTCCCTAAAACCTTCATCACAATACGGAGCTTATGTCGTAGCGCCGATCCAGGTCATCTATGATAAGCGCAATCCCGGCATTCCAGGGCGGCTTGTACGGTAAACCCGCCGCACCACGGCCGGTTCCTTTTGGCGAGCATCGACGCTGCGTAGCGCAATACCCCGCGGCGCCTGTCGCCAGCATAACTGCACAGGCGTTCCTGCGCCAGCATCCGGCGTAAAAAACGACTTTAAGTGACTAATTATTCATTTTGTGGTATTTTAGGGTGACAACCGAGGGAGCGTGGCAGATAAAATAGCGAAAAAACAGATTCTCACAGTATAAAAGCCACATTCAATGAAAAAAGGCAGGATAACGACTTGACGCCGCCGATCCACTCCCTTATGCCGCAGGCGTTGAAGAAGTGGACGTTGAAAAGGCAGGATTCGGAGCGCTGGGCACCGACAATCGCGCGGCCTAAGAGGGCACACCTAAGCGGAATAGGTGCTTCATCGCGTCAGTACGAAAAAGGCCCGGGCTGCACGCGAGTTCGTGGATAACCGGCGCCGAAGGGGCATGGGCGTCGTTGTCATCGTCTTCGCCCATAAACAGCAGATCGTTGGCGCGCGCTTCCATGATGAGCATGGAAATCTGCTCCTCGGCCTGCTGCATGAAATGGCGGAACTGGCCGAGGGTGACCCCGGCGGCGCTGACCAGGGCCTGGCAGGCCACAAGTTTGTGGCAAATTATCGTCCTGAATGTCGATAAACGCTTTCACCGTCAGCGAACTGGCGTTGATCTGACTCAAATCTCCCACTAGCGCGATAAGAGCCGTCGGCTGTACCTCCGCCATGGCGGAAAACAAGATGACATTGTCAACCATATCAACCTTTGCATCAAAAATGCCGTCGAAATTCTGCATATGCGGCAGATGCAAAACCTGGCAGGAGTCACATTCATAGAATGACAAATTCAGCTTCTCCAGCCAGCGCTTCAGGATATCCAGATCCGATACGACAAGTGAATCTATATAAGGCCAACCTCTTCTCTTAGTGTGAAACGGGGCATAGCTTACGGAATAATAAATAGTAGCGCTATGGCCAAATGCAGCAATTTCACCTTCCCTTAGCCGAGATTGGCGACAATGGGGCGAATTCGACTGCCGCTGACCGCGCCGGCAAACAAATAGACGATTGATTTTTAAGCAATCCCCGGGCAGGGGGAGTCACCGACGCCCCGCGCGCCGATTTTTTCTGAAAAACAGGTTATGTTCGCTTAGCGCGAGGATCGGTCGGCGAGACGCGCTTCAATAAACGTGATCATCAGGGTCGCGATATCCATATCGCTGGCGGCTTCTATCCCTTCCAGCCCCGGGGACGCGTTCACCTCCATCACTAACGGTCCCCTCTTTGCGCGCAGGATGTCCACGCCAGCGACGTTAAGGCCCAGCGCCGCTGCGGCGTGAATCGCCACCGCCCGCTCCGCCGCGCTAATGGTCACCGCCCGCGCGCTGCCGCCGCGATGCAGATTGGAGCGAAAATCCCCCTCTTTGGCATGGCGTTCGATTACCGCCACGACCTTATCGCCTATCACCAGACAGCGGACATCTCGCCCGCCGGCTTCGGCGACAAACTCCTGCACCAGGAATTGCGCTTTCAGGCCGCGAAACGCGTCAATAACGCTTTCCGCCGCCTGCCGCGTCTCCGCCAGTACGACACCTATGCCCTGCGTTCCCTCCACCAGCTTCACCACCAGCGGCGCGCCGCCCACCATAGTGATGAGATCGCCGGTATCGTCCGGCGAATCGGCAAAGCCGGTAATGGGCAGGTCTATGCCCTGACGTGCCAGCAATTGTAACGAATGCAATTTGTCCCGCGCGCGAGTGATCGCCGCCGATTCGTTAAGAGCATAGCTGCCCAGCATCTCGAATTGGCGCAGCACCGCGGTGCCATAAAAGGTGGTCAACGGGCCAATACGCGGGATCACGGCGTCGTAATGTTTCAGACGCCGGCCACGGTAGTGAATCGAAGGGGCTGCACTGTTGATATTCATATAACAGGAAAGTGGATCGATAACGTCGACCTTATGGCCTCTGGCCTGAGCGGCCTCGCGCAGCCGGCGGCAGGAGAACAGGGTCCCATCGCGGGAGAGAATGGCTAGTTTCACACTTTATCCAAGCAAAGTATAGCGTTGGCAACATCATAATCCCGCGACCGGCGGGGGTCGAGAAAAGATTCGGCCTGCGCCGCAAGGCAACGTCAGCACGCCATGTTCCACACGGATAAGAGGCTGACGGCAGTCGTGCGGGTGCGGCCGTGCCACTGAAGCCTGCCGCTCTCGCCCCCATCGATGTCTCGCCGCCAGCACCCCACCGCCGACATCTCCTCTGCGCCCGCTGTGGCAAAGATTGGTTAAGGGTATGGGATCGAGAGGTAATTTCTGCTTTTTTTACCCGCCGGGGCAGGCATAGTGATCCGCGGCAAAAAAAGCAGCGCGCCACGCGCTTGCCGTTACGATATTCGCTAATGTATGAGGAGTGGTTATGTTTGCAGTCATTTTCGGTCGTCCGGGTTGTCCTTATTGTGTACGTGCTAAATCGCTGGCTGAAAAACTGACCGCGGAACGGGATGACTTCACCTACCGTTATATTGATATCCACGCCGAAGGCATCTCGAAAACCGACCTGTCGAAAACCGTCGGTAAGCTGGTGGAAACGGTACCGCAGATTTTTGTCGATCAGATCCATATCGGCGGCTGTACTGATTTTGAAGCTTACGCCAAAGAAAACCTAAGCCTGTACTCATCCTGACAACGGCTAGAGCGCCCGTCGCTGGCGGGCCGCATGGGCTGAACGAACGTTACCGCTTACCCCGTCAACCGCAGGCTCAATGCACCGGATGGTGCATCAGCATCCGGCGAAGCAGCAGCCCAGCGCGCCGAAACCACACCAGAATACGGCGCTCAGCAAATAGGTTACCTGCTGCCACAGACTGTAGCCGGTCTCCAGGCCGAGACTGAACAGCGGCCAGCAGATCGCCGCGGCCATCACACCACCCAATAAGGGATGAACCAGCTTATTGTTGCCCGCCAGCAGCGCGCCGAAAATACCGGGCAACATAAATAGCATCAGGCCGAACTGCCCGCCGTGTCCCTCCCCGGCCAAGGCGACCAGAGCGGTTTTTTAACTAATAAAGATCAGCACGAAAATTAGCGTGCTGGCCGCAATACCTGCGTTATGCCGGTGAATCGCCATGGTCGCCTTCCTCATAGATACCCGCCACGATGGCGGCAATAATGCCTGTTTCCCGGTGTAAAAAAGCAAACGCCCCCCAGATTCAGGGGCAGACATCCCGGCAGACGGTCCAAAAGCCGTCTGACTATTGGCATTCAGTTGCCTCTATTCGCGTCGCAGCATGTAAGGTCTCAGGAGGTCAGGCAAGCCTGGCCACCGGAGATAGTGGTTAAATAAATTTAACGGGTAACTTTAACTATATCAAGGTTTTGAAGGTAAAATTTTGGTTACGCTTTCGCAGGTATTAGGTCATATTATTGTTACAAAGCACTGCGAAAGTGTTAGCAATTTGCTGCCGGGCGCCGACCCACATCGCGAGGGTGCCAACGCAGCGCAGGCTAACCCGATAAAAGCGTTAAACTTTTCATAAAATGGCTTGATGGTGAGGGCGTCAAAGGCCGGCGCGTCTTTTTCCGCTTTAGCGACCAAGAGTTATTAACTGGTTAACGTGCTGTCACGGTGTATGAAGCGCTTTGGCGGGCCTCGAAGGCCAGCGCTCGCCCTGGCTGCGTGTCGACAGCCTCCGGGACCGGACGCCGGCGTTTGCCCCGCGCGGAAGGTGGGTGCACGCGGCCATGCGGACATTTTCCGGGCCCGGCACGCTGACTACTGTTCGGCCAGGGGGGGCGAGCGCGCTTACCGAGCGTAAAAAAATATTTCCCGCGTCGGCAGAACTTTTGCCCCGCCTCCCGGTCCTACTTTATGCCACTGCTTTTCTTTGATGTCCCCATTTTGAGGAGCCCAAGCGTCCCGCCTATTAGGTTCAAGACGCTTGGTTTTTTTATTCCTCTATCCCATTGCCCTTGTCATCCCTTTTTATAAAAAACGCCTCTCGGGCAAAATATCGCTAGCGGGTATACCCCAACCTGCGAGGCGTTCGTCGTCTATCGCCGTCAAGTGCGGACGTAGCGCAAGCCAAAATATCGGTATATTGGGACCACGCAACATTTAATCTTCATGGCGAATGAGTCAAATTTCATACACTATTGTCGCGTTTGCACAATTAATCACCATCGGTTGCATATTTTTCCCGCAGAAAATATAAACTCCCGCCTCAGACTTTTTTATGAGCAATATTTACTCACTCTTTTTATACGTTAATTTTACACGCCGCGCGCGAAATTAACAAAAATCGACCAAGAAAGAAAAACCTGACAAAATATAAATTAACATCTTGAAATATAAGAAATAGCATAAATTTATCAGCCGTAAACTCTTATGCCATTGCTCATTAATTGACTCACAGCAGGGAATATTATGCCTTCATCGGTTGTTGCAATTAATTATTCGACCGGCGTCAAAAAAAATGGTATCAACGCTGGAAGTGACAAATAAACACTTTATTATCCCCCCGAAGATTACCGATGATTCGACAACATATAATTGAACAACATAAATATAATCATATTAAACAGAGTAACGGCGACGGCTATTATCAATCACCGGTCAGCCTTTGCATTATATTCGGAGAATTTATGGACATAACAAAAGCTTCCCCCGCACGGGCGATCCCGTCCGATGCGTCCTGGCGTAAAACTGATACGGTCTGGATGTTGGGGCTATATGGCACGGCGATTGGCGCCGGCGTGCTATTTTTACCCATCAATGCAGGTATCGGCGGGCTTCTGCCACTGCTTATAATGGCGCTTATCGCCTTTCCCATGACCTTTTTCGCCCATCGGGGCATGACGCGTTTTGTGCTGTCGGGCAACGGCAAATGCAATGACATTACCGATGTCGTCAAGGAACATTTCGGCAACCGCGTCGGTAACCTGATTACGCTGCTGTACTTTTTCGCTATCTATCCCATCCTGCTGGTTTACAGCGTCGCCATCACCAATACCGTCGAGAGTTTTATCGTACATCAGCTAGGTTACAACGCGCCGCCGCGGGCGTTATTGGCGCTGCTGCTGATAGTCGGGCTGATGATGATCATCTGGCTTGGCAAGGACATTATTGTGAAGTCCATGAGCGTTCTGGTGTTCCCGTTTGTGGCGGTACTGGTGTTTTTGTCGTTTTATCTCATTCCGTACTGGAGCGGCGCAATTTTCCATTCCCCGCTGGTGCAGCCCCAGGCCGACGGCGGCGGACTGCTCAGCACCCTGTGGCTGGCGGTGCCGGTCATGGTGTTTTCGTTTAATCATTCCCCCATTATCTCCTCATTCGCGATGTCAAAACGCGAAGAATATGGCGAAGGGGCCGAGGCAAAATGCGCCCGCGTTTTGGCCTGTAGCCACGTAATGATGGTGCTGACGGTAATGTTTTTCGTTTTTAGCTGCGCCCTTAGCCTCTCGCCGGAAAACATGCAGGAAGCCAAAGATCAAAATATATCCATGCTGTCGTACCTTGCCAACCACTTTGATAATCCGTTCATCGCCTCACTGGGGCCGATTATCGCTTTGGTGGCTATTGCCAAATCATTTCTCGGCCACTATCTCGGCGCTAGTGAAGGTTTTAGTGGGCTGGTAACCTCGGCATTACAGGCCCGCGGCAAGGAAATTTCCGCCAGCACGATGAGCAAGGTCACCGCCGTATTCATGCTGCTGACCGCCTGGCTGGTGGCCACCATTAACCCCAGCATTTTGGGGATGATTGAAACCCTGGGCGGCCCCATCATTGCCATGCTGCTGTTTTTAATGCCGATGTACGCTATTCATAAAGTGCCCGCCATGACGCGCTACCGCGGTTTGGCAAGTAATTACTTCGTTTGGGCGATTGGGCTTATCGCACTGACCGGGACAATTTACAAGCTGATGTAATAATAAACGCGTCCGGCGTCCGGCGACAGTCCTGCCACCCCGGTGGCGTAGCGCCGGTGGCTTCGGGTGTGATGCAGTAACGGCGCCCACAGCAAAAGCGCCGGCGGCAGCGATAAGCAAGGCACTGCCGGCACTGCGCTGGAGGTATCAAGTCAAGGCGCATCGGGCGGCCGTAACACCATAAGCATGGGGATTAACGCAGACCCGCCGCACTGTGCTAGAAGCACCGGCTCACGCAGCACCCGCGTCGCCATAAAATGGATGAGCCTAGGTCCGATTGACGTGGCGGCCGACGACAAAACGGCGTGGTGACAGCACGCCGCGCCATCTCACCGCAGGTTAGCTGAACAGACTATGAACTTTCAGCAGGATCCAGTCCCACAGCGTGCGGAATATGCCGCCTTTCTTCACCTCTTCCATCACCACCAGCGGCCGCTGCTCGATAACCTTGCCATCAAGGCTAAAATCGATGGTGCCCACGACCTGATCCTTGGCCAGCGGCGCCTCCAGGTGCGGGGAGGACAGCGTAAAGGAAGCCTTCATGTTTTTCAATTGCCCTTTCGACAAGGTAATGGCCGCATCCTGGGCCACGCCCAGATTCACCTGGCTGCGATCGCCGAACCACACCCGTTGCTGGGTAAACGGTCGGTCCTTCGGCACCGGCATGACGGTTTCATAAAAGCGGAAGCCCCAGGTCAGCAGCTTCTCGCTTTCGCGAAAGCGAATGCCATCGGTCGGGGCGCCGAGCACGACGGAAATGAGCCGCATACCATTATCGGTGGCTGACGCCACCAGATTGTGGCCGGCGCCGCTGGTGTAACCGGTTTTCACGCCGTCGACGGTCAGGTTACCGCTCCATAACAGACGATTACGATTGGGCTGTTTGATTTTGTTGTAGGTGAATTCTTTCTCTTTATGCAGCGCGTATTCGTCCGGAACATTGCGGATCAGCGCCTGGCTGAGAATGGCCATATCCCGCGCGGTGCTGTACTGCCCTTCCGCGTCCAGGCCATGTACCGTGAGAAAGTGGGTATTCTTCAGCCCGAGCGCTTGAGCGTACTGATTAATCAGGCTAACGAAAGCGTCCTGGCTACCCGCAACGTGATCCGCCAGCGCAATACTGGCATCGTTGCCGGACTGGATGACGATGCCTTTGTTGAGATCGTCAACCGTGACCTGCTCGCCCGGTTTGAGAAACATCAGCGACGAGCCGCGCAGCACCGGATTGCCGGTAGCCCAGGCATCCTTTCCGATAGTCACCTTGTCCGTCGGATGAATTTTGCCGGCCTTCATCGCCTGCCCAATCACGTAGCTGGACATGATTTTAGTGAGGCTCGCAGGATCAAGACGCTGATCGGCGTTGGCTTCCGCCAGCACCTTGCCGCTCTGATAATCCATCAGAATATAGGCACGGGCGTTAATTTCCGGCGCGGCGGGTGGGGCGTCGGCGCCACGAACGGCAGGGACGGCAAGCAGGAGCAGGGTGCCCAAAGCAAGGGCATAACGTTGATTGCTGAGGACAGGTTTCATCATGACGAGGCCAGAGTATCCATTCAATAAGAGTCACCGCGTGTAATCCGGTGGCGGATGTTGCGCGCATGGCCGGCAACAGGCCGCGCGCATGTCTATATCATGTTCTAGCAATGATAATCTAATCGAAACCGTTTAACTTTGCCGCATTGGCGCGCGCGCGTCAGCCCTTTTATTGTCAATTTTTTCAGCGCCCGTAAAGCGCGGGGAAAAAAAACGCCCGGCAGGCCGGGGCAATTGATTAAACCCCGCTAATCGGTCACAGTAGACACACTGTTTACCCGTAGCGCTATTTGCAAGCGAACAGCATGTAAACACCCATAATAAAGAATTAGCCGGCGGTAACCTTGGCGCCGGCGGAAAAATCGTCACCTGCGTACCGTTCAAGAGCCCGCGTGCACCGCCTCCCGCTTTTGGCGGCCTGCGCGCGGTCGTCGGCGCACTGCCCGGGTATGGCGCATCGCTGAAGGTTGCCTGCCCGCCGCCGTCGACAGGGAAAGCGTAAAACTCATCATTTCGCTGTTGGAGGCGTTATGTTAACGATTTGGGGTCGCGAGAATTCAGTCAATGTCAAAAAGGTGCTCTGGTGCGCGTCGGAGCTGCAGCTGGTATTCAATCTCATCCCGGCGGGGGGCAATATAGCAAGAATCAGGATGCGCCCTTTCTGTCGCTGAATCCTAACAGCCTGGTCCCCTGCCTGCAGGATAATGAAAACGATTTGGTCCTGTGGGAATCCAATACTATCGTGCGTTACCTCGCCGCTCGCTACGGTCAGGATGTCTGGCTTCTCACCGATGCCGCTGAGCGCGCCCGCAATGAAAAATAGATGGACTGGACGCTTTCGCTGCTGGCGCCCGCTCTGCAGCCGCTGTTTATCTCACTGGTGCGCACGCCGGCCAAACAGCGCGATCCCGAGGCTATCGCCCGCGGCATCGCAGCGTGTGAAAAGCCGTTCGCCGTGGCCGATGGCGCGCTTGAAAAACAGCCGTGGTTTGCCGGCGAGGCTTTTGGCATCGTCGACATTCCCCTGGGGTGTCTGACCTACAACTGGTTTAATCTGCCGCTTGAGCGACAGCCCCGGCCGCGGCTGGAGGCCTGGTACCAGGCGCTGTGCGAGCGGACGGCCTATCAACAGCGGGTAATGTTGCCGCTCAGTTGACACCAATCCACGGCTTATTCTTCCTGCAGGCCGACCCGCAGCAGCTTACCGTTGCGTTCATCGATCAGCACGTAGAGGTAACCATCGGTGCCGGCGCGGACATCGCGGATGCGCTCTGTGCGATCCGTCAGTAAGCGCTGCTCCGATACGACCTCATTTCCCTTCAGACTCAGGCGCAACAGCACCTTGGTTTTTAGCGCGCCGATAAATAGCGAATGCTGCCAGGCGGGAAAGCGATCGCTTTGGTAAAACGCCATTCCTCTGACCGCCGGCGAGTGTTGCCAAAACCAGACTAGCTGATCGGTTCCCGCGACAATGCCGCCACACGCCTCGGGGATCTTTAATCCGGAATAATTGATGCCATAGGTGGCAATCGGCCAACCGTAATTGGCGCCTTTATGCAGGATATTGATTTCATCGCCGCCGCGCGGACCGTGTTCATTTTCCCACATATCGCCGGTCCAGGGATTCATGGCTAACCCCTGGGGATTGCAGTGGTCATAGGTCCAGATTTCCGGCCGCGCGTTCTCCTGATGCACAAACGGATTATCCTCCGGCACGTCGCCATTGCCGTGCAGACGCACGACTTTACCCTGATGTTTGCTCAGGGACTGGGCCATGGGGGGCGGCGGTTATTTTCCCCAGACTGATGTAGAGCATGCCCTAGAGGTCAAACGCCAGCCGTCCGCCAAAATGCTCGCCGCTGGACAGCTTCGGGCCCTGGCGGAAGATAATTTTAACATCGATAAGGTGACGGTGGTCCTCTGACAGGCGGCCATAGCTGACCGCCGTGCCCGCATCCTGTTTGCCCTGTTCGGCGAAACTCAGGTAAATGCGCCGGGATTGCGCAAAATCCGGCGCGGGCAGGACGTCGAACAGCCCTCCCTGGCCGTGGGCATACACCGCCGGCACCCCGTTAATCGGCGGCGACAGCGGGGTGCCGGGTTGCCAGTAGCGTAGCCGGCCCGGTCGTTCGGTAATCAACATCCCGCCGGCATCGCCGTCGGCGCCTGCGTATACGGATGGTGCGGTCGGTGAAACACGTCGTCGGCCGGCGTGGATTCCACGTCATTGCCCTGATACATCACCAGCACCCGATCCTCCATTTCCACCACCACGCCCATATCGTGGGTTATAAACATCACCCCCATGTGCATTTTCCTGCTGCAGCAACCGTATCAATTGCAGGATCTGCGCCTGAATGGTGACATCCAGCGCGGTCATGGGCTCATCGGCGATAAACAACGCCGGCCTGCACGACAGCTCCATGGCAATCATGAACCGCTGACGCATCCCGCCCGACAGCTGATGCGGATAGCAGTCGAGGACATTGCGCGCCTCGGGGATCCGTACCAGATCCAACATATGCAGCGCTTCGCGTCTGGCGCTGCGATGATCCTTGCCCTGATGCAGACGAATGGATTCCGCTATCTGCTCGCCGACCGAGAAAACCGGGTTCAATGACGTCATCGGCTCCTGGAAAATCATCGCCATATCCGCGCAGCGCAGCGAACGCAGCGTGGGGGCTGAGGCGCGGCGCAGATCCACCACCTGTCCCGAGCGCCGGTGGAACAGCAGTGTACCGCTATCGATGCGTCCTCCCCCCAGCTCCACCAGCCGCATGACCGACAACGACGTAACGGACTTTCCCGACCCCGACTCGCCGACAATAGCTAAAGTTTCGCCGCGATTAACGTCGAAAGAAAGATTACGCACCGCGTCAACACGCGGTCCTTCGCGCTGAAACTGGACGCTGAATTTGGTCAAAGATCACCCGCGCGGCCGCCTGCTCCAGGGATAAGCCGGCGTAGTCCACCAGCGCCGCCACCTCATGCGCTGCGGCGGTGCGGATAAACACTTCGCCGCTGCCGGTGCAAAAGACGGCAACGGTAGCGTTGTCCGCATAACAGCCGGCGCCGATGATAGGCGAATCCCCGACCCACCCGCCTGCTTATTGGTCGTGCGCCGGTAGAGGTGGTGGCGGCCAGATTGCCCTGACTATCGCATGCCACGGCCCTGACAGCACTAAACTTACGAACCGGGTAGATCGGATCCGCGGCCGCGCCATCGTGATCGAGTAGCGCGCCACCGTCCGCCGCCAGCGCACGCTGGCGTCCAGCTCATGGGCACCCTGATGGGTGAACACCGCCCCGGTGCCGGCGTTAAACAGAGGGAACTCTTCAAGCAATCGCACCGCTTCCGTGACGGCGTCCAGGGCGCTGCCACCGTTGGCCAGGATTGTCTGGCCGCTGCGGGCTATCGCGTCAAGCGCCTGGCGGTAATCGCGTTCTTTTTCCTCACTCATCGTCTGACACGACAGTGCGCCGGCGCCACCGTGGAGTACTATCACTGCTTTGCTCATTGCAACGGTTACCCAGTCGATACGTAATGATTGGCTCGCCCTGCCGGATACCGGCGCGGGCCGCGGACAATAACGATTCAGGCCATTTAGTGTCAGGCTAAACGTTAACATGTTATCGATTTTTGACTATATGGACGCACTTGGCTGCTGTAAAGTAGAAATACGTGATATTAATCACCCTGATGATATTACATCCATGTGCGGTACCCGCCTTCGCGCCGCGGATCATGGCGCGCGCGTCCACGCATGCACGCCGGCCCGGTTCTCTGGTATCGGGTTCTCTGCCATAATAAGGGCTGCTTAGCATCAGGCGGTTTTCACCGGATCCCCGTTGCTTACAGGAGTTGCCATGGCTTCCACTCCTTCCCCGTTGCTGACGCTTGAGCAGGCGTTGGCCACTATACTCGACACCGTCGACACGGTCACGGCGACCGATATCGAGAACGTGCCCTTGACCAACGCCTGCGGTCGCATCAGAGCCGAACCTATTGTTTCGCCGGTCAATGTGCCGCCGTTTGACAATGCCGCCATGGACGGTTATGCCGTCAGACGGGCAGACCTCGCGCCGGGCGCGGCGTTGCCTGTGGCGGGACGGGCGCTGGCGGGGGTGCCGTTCACCGGCCCCTGGCCTGCGGGCAGTGCGCTTCGCATCATGACCGGCGCGCCGACCCCGGCCGGCGCCGAGGCGGTCATCATGCAAGAATACGCGGAGGTCAGCGAACAGGGTGTGCGGTTTAGCGTTTCACCCGCCGCCGGCGAAAATATCCGTCGGGTCGGCGATGATATTCGTCAAGGAGACGAGGTGCTGCCGGCGGGCCGGCTATTACAGGTGGAGGAGCTGCCGCTGCTGGCATCCCTGGGCATCGCCTCGGTACGCGTCTGCCGCCGTCTGCGCGTGGCCTTGTTTTCCACCGGCTATGAACTGCGGCCGATCGGCGCACCGCTGGCCGCCGGCGAGATCTACGACACCAACCGCTTCGCCATCAGGCTGATGCTCACCCGGTTAAGCTGCGAGGTCATAGATTTAGGGATTATCGCCGACGATGCCGCCGCCTTACATGAAGCGTTTCGTCAGGCGGACAGCCGGGCGGATTTACTCATCACCAGCGGCGGCGTGTCGGTCGGTGAGGCGGACTATACCAAAACTATGCTGGAAGAATTGGGGCATATTCATTTCTGGAAACTGGCGATGAAGCCCGGCAAACCCTTCGCCTTCGGCCGGCTGGATTTTCAACGCGGCTGCTACCGCATAGACACCGCGGGCGATGTGGCAGTCGCCAGTACCGGTCCGCAGGGATCCCATGTGTTCAGCTCCTTCGCCAACGTCAACTGCTTTATCGTGCTGGAGCAAGCGCGCGGCGACGTGGCCGCCGGCGAATGTGTGACCATATAACCGTTCAATAGCCTGCTGCAAGGCTGAGGAGTCTGGATGGCGGCGGAATTAACTCATCGGGAGATGCTGCGCTACAACCGCCAGATTATGTTGCGCGGCTTCGACTTTGACGATCAGGAACGGCTGAAAGCGAGCTGTGCACTGATTGCCAGGCTCGGCGGGTTAGGCAGCGCAGTGGCGCTGTATCTGGCCGCCGCCGACATCGACCGGCTGGTGTTGTGGATTTCGATACCGTCTCGCTATCGAATTTGCAGCGTCATGTATTGCATAACGACAGTCGCATCGGCCAGAGCAAAGTCACATCGGCCCGTCAGGCGCTCGCGGCGTTGAACCCGCACGTGACACTGACGACGGTGGACCGCGCACTGGATGATGAGGCGCTCTCTGCGCTGCTGATCGAATGCAACATCGTGCTGGATTGTACCGACAACGTCGAGGCGCGCGAACAGTTTAACCACTGCTGCTATCCGCGCCGTGTCCGTTGATTTCCGGCACGGCGATCCGGATGGAGGGGCAAATCAGCGTTTTCCTCTATCAGCCGGGCGAGCCGTGCTACCGCTGCCTGAGCCGGTTATTCGGCGCCGAGAGTCTGACCTGCGCTGAAGCGGGGGTAATGGGGCCGCTGGTGGGCATCATCGGCGCGCTGCAGGCATGGAAGCCGTCAAGGTGTTAACCCGATTACGGGCAATCCCCGGTGGGTAAACTGGTGATGTTGGATGCCATGATGCTGCAACTGCGGGAAATGCGGCTGCAGCGCCATCCCCACTGCGAGATCTGCGGCACACCCTGAGCGGCCGCGCCTTCATCGCGCCAGCGGCGCGCGGCCCAGTCCGCCTGCCCCGCCGCATCAAAAAAACTCCAGGCGACAAACTGGCTGATTTTCTGCCCCTGTCCCATCGGCACCGTACGCACCGCACGGGCGCCCGCCTGTTCGATGGCGCGATACAGCGGTGTTAACGTCGTGTTCTTCGACACCAGCGTGGTAAACCACAGGCATTGCCGGGCGCAGGCGACGCTTTCCGCAACCGTGCGGCGCACAAAGGCCAGCTCGCCGCCGGGACACCATAGCTCATTGTGCAAGCCGCCAAAATTGGGCGTCAACGCATCGGCCTGAGGCGCCGGCGGGCGGCTGTCGGGCGTTTCGTCGTGGTCCTTTGCCCCAGAGGTTTTCTCCGGCGATGCCGGGTCGACCGCGCCAGATTGACCTGCTTGCGGCGGGTGCTGTCCAGAGCCTCTTACGCCAAGGCATGAAACGGCGGATTGCACAGGGTGGCATCGAACCGTTCAGCCGCGCCGATGATGCCGTCAAAGATAGCCGCCGGCTGGCGCTACCGACGCAGGCGCAGCGCCCCCGCCAGCGACGGATTCATATCGACAATCTGTTGCGCCCAGCGTAGCGACGGCGAATCGATATCCGATCCAGTGAAACGCCAGCCGTATTCATGATGGCCGATAATCGGGTAAATACAATTGGCGCCCACGCCGATATCCAGCAGCATCACCCGTCGACCGCGGGGAATACGCCCGCCGTTACCAGACGCCAGCAGGTCCGCCAGATGGTGCAGATAATCCGGCCGTCCGGGTACCGGTGGGCAGAGAAAGCCAGCAGGGATATCCCAGTGGCGCAGGCCGTAATCATGCAGCAATAGCGTGCGGTTGAGCTGGGTCACCGCCGCCGGCGAAGCAAAATCCACCGAAGGCGTCCCCGCCGGGGTCAGCCGCACAAACGGGGCAAGCGGCGGGCAGGCCGCCGCCAGCACGGTGAAATCATAGCCGCCGCAGTGGCGATTGCGCGGATGTAAAGCCGCTTTCTGCGCTGCGGGGGGAAAGGTTTTTGTCACAGCACACTCATGACGTTTAAGCGCGGAATCCGTCTCCCACTGGGGAGACAGGAGTTCAGACACGCGCTCGCACCAGCCTCTGGCGATGCTTAAGCGCAGCATCCCTCTCACTCTTGGGACACAGAAGCTTAAATGCGCGTTAGGTCCACTCCCTGACGACATATTTAAGGCAAATTAATTCAGGCCCTGACTGCGCAGGTAGTCTTCATAATTGCCGCTGAAGTCGACGACCTTACTGGGCAGAATTTCCACGATCCGAATAGCCAGCGAACTGACAAACTCGCGGTCATGAGAGACAAACAGCAACGTTCCCTGATACAGCTCAAGGGCAGCGTTCAGCGATTCAATGGACTCCATGTCCAGATGGTTGGTGGGCTTATCCATCAGCAGGATATTAGGCTTTTGCATCATCAGCTTGCCAAACAGCAGCCGGCCAAGGATGCCGCGGACCACCTGCTCATCGTCACCGGCCTGTTTCCACTGACTCATCCAGTCGAATACCGTCATATTCTCGGCGAACTCGGCGGCATGATCCTGGGAGTAGTAGCCAATGTTGGCGTTTTCGGACCATTTGATTTCACCGCTTTGCGGCGCAAACTCGACCATCAGCGTTTTCAGCAGCGTGGTTTTACCGATACCATTGGCGCCGAGAATCGCCACTTTCTCGCCCACCTCAACCATCATATTCAACCCCTGCAACAGCGGCGACGCCCCCTCAAAACCCTGGGACATCTGCTCTACCTGCAAAGCATTGCGAAACAGTTTTTTGTCCTGTTCAAAGCGGATAAACGGATTCTGCCGGCTGGATGCCTTGATTTCGTCAAGCTTAATCTTATCAATCTGCGGGCGCGGGAAGTCGCCTGACGGGATTTCGATGCGTTGGCGCTAAAGCGGCTGACAAACGACTGCAGCTCGGCAATCTGTGCCTTTTTCTTGGCATTATCCGCCACCAACCGCTCGCGCGCCTGCGTTGACGACGTCATATAATCATCATAATTGCCCGGATAGATGCGCAACTCGCCATAATCCAAATCTGCCATATGGGTGCAGACCATGTTGAGAAAATGCCGGTCATGGGAAATGATGATCATTGTGCTGTTACGTTCATTCAGCACCTGCTCCAGCCAGCGGATGGTATTGATGTCCAGGTTGTTGGTCGGTTCATCCAGCAGCAGAATTTCCGGATCGGCGAACAGCGCCTGCACCAGCAACACACGCAGCTTCCAGCCGGGCGCCACTTCGCTCATCGGGCCATAGTGCTGCTCCAGCGGGATGCCGACGCCCAGCAACAATTCGCCGGCGCGCGCCTCTGCGGTATAGCCATCCATTTCACCGTACAACACTTCCAAATCCGCCACCCGGTAGCCCTGCGCTTCGCTCATTTCGGGCAAGGCGTAAATGCTGTCGCGCTCTTGTTTGACTGCCCACAGTTCCGCATGACCCACGATGACGGTATCCAGCACGCTATCCTGTTCAAAGGCAAATTGATCCTGGCGCAATTTACCGAGACGTTCATTGGGGTCAAGGCTCACGTTGCCGGCGGTAGGCGTCAAATCACCGCCCAGAATTTTCATCAAGGTGGATTTACCACAGCCGTTAGCGCCGATAAGTCCGTAGCGATTGCCGCCGCCAAACTTGACGGAAATGTTCTCGAACAGTGGTTTGCTGCCGAATTGCATGGTGATGTTGTTACTAATTAGCAAAAGAGAGACTCTTTTATAAAATGTGACGTTAGCCGTATTATGCCACAAAGCGGCGTGTTAGGGGCCTAATCTATCGCCACCCGCGCCGTGACCGCAGCCGGGCAACTGCGGGCTTACCCGCGCGCGAACTACGGGATGCCTGGCGTCCAACTCGCGTAGCCAAAAAAAGCGCACGCCCGTGAAGGAAGATTGTGCCTTTGATGAAGGCTGTTCGGGATGCATGGAGGTTGCCCAAGTGCCAGTCAATAAGCCACGGGAGGCAATCCAAAGGCGCACGGGACAAGATTGAAGGACATACCGAACGCCATTGGCAGGCACGGGGTCGAAATTGCGTGATACGGAACGCGATTGTCAGGTGCATAGGTCACAATGGTCAGACATGCGGGACGCAAGTAGAAGGAATACGAGTCGCCATTGAAAGGGGTATGGATTGCCTGTCAGGCCTTGAGCTTAAGCACGGAATAGGTTTGGCCAATGTGTTAACAAGACAGCAGACGCGGAATAGGACAGGAACGGGCACGGAGGCACGGAGGCACGGAGGCACGGAGGCACGGAGGCACGGAGGCACGGAGGCACGGCAGGGTAATCGGGGCATCCCAGGGCGCAACCGCCAAAGTACGCCCAAATACCGGCGTACCTTTAACCGGCATGGCGCCATGCCGATATCGCCGTAAAACGACAAAGCCGCGGTGGCCTACCGTCCGACAGAGATTAGAAGCGATAACCTACACCAGCAATCCAGGTGCCGACGTCGGTGGAGCGGATCCGGCTCTGCTCGTAGGAAACGTCCAGGGCGACGTTTTCCATCGGGTTAAACTGCAGACCGGCACCGTAGGCCACACCCACATCGCTGGTGCCACCGCGGTTGGTCCCGTTTTGGGCATTCGAGATGGATTTGCCATAGCCCAAACCGACGACGCCGTATACGCTGGCCCAGTCATTGATACGCCAGGCCGGACCGGCGGTGAAGCTGTAGTATTGACCTTTATTGTAATCGCCGCTTTTCGCGCGATCCTTCTCAATATAGGTGAACGAGGAGATCACGCCCAGCGGCTGGTCATTGTTCCACTCATAGCGATATTTTAAGTTGAAGCCGTTGGCTTTGTTGTTCGCTACCCCCTACAGGTCACCCTGAGCGTAACCGGCGGAAACGGTGCTTTCACCTGCTGTTGCGGAACCTGCTGCCACTGCCAGTACACAGGTTAAAGCTGGAAGACATGCAATTTTTTTCATAACCACCTCAAATGTGAATGTACGTCCTAACCATGAAAATATATCAAAACCTAGCATGAAACTCTGCTTAATAATTGTTGTTCAAGTAAAGTTATCGTGTAACATAAGTTTTAAAACACTTCTATCCTATTCATTTTTCTTATTTTTTATTGAGCTACAGCCAAGAAATATTTACTTATCCTTACAAGATATCCAGAACATTCCGAATCGACCGTTTAAAAAATAGACCTTTACCCGCCGGTTTGCCTATTTTTTTCGCATTCCTTTACAGGCGAGACAGCACTCAACATCGCTTGTTTAATAACTATTTTACTCTTCAGCGCCGCCTGGCTTATTTTAATCTTTTTTCTAATTCCTTGGCCTACATATTAATCCTGAAGATTAAAAATGTTCCATAAAGAAACAATAATTATTTTCAATTAAGCTGTTAGTTTAAATTGTGTTGGTAAATATTTCCATAAGATTAAATTTTGCCGCTACAGCGCCGTGAAGACTTTTCCTTAAATAGCGTGCATAAGGAGAGGCTTTATTTTGTTTAGCGGGGGCTAAAGTTCCTGGCCATATAGCGAGAAGGTGCAGTTAAACCCCGCCCAGTCGAGAATGCGGCTGAATCTGTCGGGGAGATTCGCACAACCAAGCGCCTTCCCTCACAAGCCCCCCTACTTCACAAGGCCCCGCTCTTTGGGACCTACCCGCGTTGGCGAGGATTTACAGGGCCAGTCAGTCACGCGGGCTGATGCTGTCAACCCGGCGCCACTGGCATAAGCGTCGTAAAGCCTACGGTTTTACCCTCCCGCCTACCCCGCTAGGGGCTTAACGTGGACCGCCTCCGGCGCGGCGCAATGACCCTGGCGACCTGGCCAAATCCCTTTATACAATAAAACAGCGATAGCTTTGATAGGGAGCAAGATTTTAAAACGCTGCTATACTTATCATCTGAACGAAATTAAAAACGAACCGTTAAGAACTATTAAGAGGATGAGTCATTATGAGTACCGCTAAACTGGTTAAAACGAAATCTTCTGAACTCATTTTTACGCGCAATGATGTGGATGAAGAGGTAAAGACTACCACTATCGTCACGCTTAATCGTATTGTCATTGAGCTGGTGGATTTGGCGCTTATCACCAAACAGGCGCATTGGAATATGCGCGGGAACAATTTTATCGGCGTGCATGAAATGCTGGACGGTTTCCGCACCGCTATTCTGGAACATCAGGATACGATTGCCGAACGTGTCGTGCAATTAGGCGGAGTCGCCTTGGGGACCGTACAGGTCACCAATGACAAAACACCGTTGAAAAGCTACCCGACCAACATTCATACCGTGCAGGACCATCTGAAAGCGCTGGCCGATCGCTATGGTATTGTCGCCAACGATGTGCGTAAAGCGATTACCGAAGTGGAAGATGACGATACGGCCGATATCTTTACGGCGGCTTCGCGCGACCTGGATAAATTCCTGTGGTTTATCGAATCTAACATTGAATAAACTCCCTCAGTGCTGGCAAAGTTCGGCACTGAGCACCCCGCAAAGGCTGACGGCTTGCTCGTCGGCCTTTTCAACTTTGTTTGTCCTGAATCCGGAGGTGTCACCATGGCAAGCGGCTGGGCGCCGGATGGCGCCGCAGGATCAAATCGATGCCACCCTCAACAAAGGATAGCCAGCTGCGCTAAGGTGGTGTGGAGACGGTAAAACGCGCCTGTCCGGGCAAAACGGTTAGATACCCTAGCCGTGATATGCCTATACTGGAAGCTTCCCCCCCGGCAGCTCGCCTTGACACGGTCAGGCCAGCAAGCCGGGTAAGCCATGGGCAGGAGGACGCCGCAATGAACTCACGTTCGCACTACTTTTACGAACCGGCGCTAGGCCACGGTTTGCCACATTACCCTCTAAACGCCATTATCGGCCCGCGTCCCATCGGCTGGATTGCGTCGGTGAACGCCGAGGGCCAGCGTAATCTGGCACCTACAGCTTTTTCAATTGTTTTAACTATCATCCGCCGATCATCGGCTTTTCCAGCGCCGGGTGGAAAGATAGCGTCGCCAATATCACGGCCACTGGCGAATTTGTCTGGAATCTAGTGACACGCCCGCTGGCCGCCGCGATGAATGAAACCTCCGCCTCGCTCCCCGCGGAGAGAAGACGAATTTGCCGTTGCCGGCCTGACGCCGGTTAAGGGAGAACGGGTTCAGGCGCATCGCGTCGCCGAAAGCCCGGTCAATTTTGAATGTCGTCTCAGCCAGTGTATTGCATTGGTGGACGCCGGCGGGCGGGAAACCGGAAGCTGGCTGGTATTGGGCGAAGTCGTGGCGGTCCATATCGATCGCCGGCTGCTGGATGGCGATGGACTGTATCAGACCGCCGCTGCGGAACCGGTGCTGCGCGGCGGCGGTCCCAGCACCTACTTTGCCATCTCGGCACAGCAGCGTTTCGATATGGTGCGGCCTGACGATCGCTCCTCCTGTTAACACGATGATCCTAAACGCCGCAGCGAGGGCAGCGATAGCGTGAAAACTCCATCAAAAATAATGATAGAGTTCTTCAAATATTACTGGAGAAAAATCCTATCAGCCGGCGTATCATACGCTACCATTATGATATAGTTTATAGCATGATTAGTATGAAACTCTCTTTTAATGCTTTTATCGTCATTACCGCCATGGCCCTCAGTCAGGCCGCCATCGCCTCCCGTCTCATGGATATGCCGCGCGATCAGCGCAACGATAGCACCTGCATGGCGCAGAACATTGCCGACCCAGCGCTTTTCCGCCGACAATAATCAAGCCATCAAAGACTACAGCCCGGAATATCACCAACAGCACGGCGCATAACGCCGGGCTCTAGGCTTGGCCGTAGCGCTGCTGTATCGCCTGAGCGAACTGCCGGCACATCGCTTCATCCCCCTGCGCATTGCTTGCCAAAATCGCATCACCATCCACGACGTAAATGTCGGCCTGCCAGGGGAAATCCGCCGGCGGCTGTGGACGCGCGCGCGCCTGCGTCATACAGTCCTGGGCCTGGCGCCATGCTTGCTCGACGGTCTGACTGCAGGCGGCGGCCAGATAGGCCGGATTGAAACCCTCACCGGTCAGACTGACAAGCGTAGCATCATGGCTGACGCTATTGCCGGGTTGCCAGTAATGCTGCGCCAAACTGGGTCCGATCGCCGGGTTATCAGTCAGATAACCATCGCGCTGGAGGAAGAAATGACGGGTCTGCTCTACCGCCATCAGCGCCAGCAGATAACCCTGATAGGAACAGGCGGAATCCTGCGACAATAGATGGGGAATGGCTAGAGTGGGCCGCGGACTGCCGTCGATGCCCAGGATCCGCTGCTCATTTTCCCGCGACAAACGCGTAATGGCCTCGGGCGTCAATTGAGCATCGTCCCATTGATACAGCGACCACTCAAAGTAGGGTACCAGCAGGATATGGAGCTCGTTAAAGGCGCGCATCGGCTTGCGAGCGGCGATAGCGGCGCGGATGAGCGCATCCGGCACCGCCTCGCTGTGACTGTTTACGGCGTAACGTTTTAGCCAGTCTGCATCGTCAAGCAAACTGTCGCAAAACATCGACTGGGTTTCCGCATAGGCCATAAAGGTCGGCGGAAATTCCTGTGAGAAACAGGGTGCGTTCTGGCGGATATTGGCGAAATGCGCCGCATGCCCCCCCCTCATGAAATAAGGTAGCGATGCCGCTGATGCCGCTACCGAGCTGGTCGGGACGCGCCAGACTGGTGAAGTTGATACGCGCCGGCACCCAGGTGCCATGCGCCAGAAACGGCGGCACCGGGCCGTGCATAAAACCGTTCTCATATTTCCCCTGCCGCACCAGCAGATCCAACTGCATGCGCGCACCGTTAAAGCCGATATGCAGCCGTTTGAAACTGTCCACCCAGCGGCGCAGCAAGTCGGCAAACGGCAGGTAGGGATCCAGTTGTCGGGTCACGTCGCTGTCTGTCGCAAAGCGGATGTTCCACGGCGCCAGCGCTGTTTCATCCTTCTCGCTCGCCAACTGCCGCAGGCTGTTCTGCATGCCGTTGCGGGTCTGCCGCTCGAAGCTGCCAAGGATGGCGAACAGCTGTTCCGGCGTCATCTGCTCGGTTTTGTTTACCTTATAATCGAAAAAGTTGCGATAGCCCATCTGCCGGGCGAAACGGTTACGCAGACTGACCAGTTGGGGAAACCCGTTGTGCAGCAGCCATTGCTCCAACGCCCGCAGCGCCTGCTGCGAGCTCTGTCGGCAGCGTTCGCTGCTGTTATTGGCCTGATTGGTCAACAATTCCCCCAAGCTCGCGGCGACGGGCTCGTCCTGCTCGGTCAGCTGATGTTGTAGCGTAGGCTTTGCGTCGCTCATACAAATCGTTTTCCACGGCGATGATCTCATCCATCAGCGCCTGCGCCGCCGGATCTTCAATCACATTGCAGTCAAAAAAGCGTGCCCAGCCGTGCAGCAAGGTGTCACGCTCGGAGGAAGGTGGCTTTACCGTTACCTGGCTGATAAGGTGACGCAGCTCCGCGGGGCGCGTCGGCTCGGCGATAAAGCGTTTGTAAGCGGTTTCATCCGCGGAGAAACGCGCTGACACCTCCTCACCGCCCGTGCCCATGTAGTGTTGCCAGAACAGGTCTTCTTTGGCCTGATGTACCGCCAGGTAATCCTGATTCAGGCGGTTAAAATAGTCGATAGCATGTTGCATGACTTGTGCTTCCGGTTAGCGGCGAAAGTTGCAGACGGATCGCCAGCGGCCGTCGAGACAGTTTTTAGTCCAACGGGCGGTGACGGCGGCCTCGCGGTTGTCTGGCAGGCTTTCCAGCGGCGGTAGCGCGTTGACTGCCGGATCCAATAACAGCTGCGGCTCACCGCCGTGAACATGATAGATACGCGCCAGACACTCGGGGTTGGCATAGCTTTCGCCTTCGGTGCCGCTCATCAACAGGGCAGTGGCGTTGATGGCGCTAAAAAATCCCGCGACGCGCGGTATGTATTCCGAGTGGGAAACGCTGCAAAGCCGCCAATGGGGATGCGATAAAAACGGCGTCACCAGCTTGGCCAGCGTGTGGGCACTGCGCACCCCCAGCCGCCAGCGCAATGACAACTGACGGTCCAGCGGCGGCGAAAGCACCGTCACGGGGATCCACACCACGTCAGATTGGCGGTCCAGCGCGGCCTGCGCCTCATCGCGCGACTTGACGCGTTAATGCCCAGTTCGCGAAAGATATTGCCGCTGGTCACGCGGCCGGGATCGTCGGTCACGCCGAGCACCACGACCGGAAACCCGAGACGGACGAGCACCAGCAGCGGCATCAGATTAGCCTGCTTGCGTACGCCATTGTAGCTGGGAATGACAATGGGCAGCGGCCGTGACGCCGGCGGCTGCAGGGCCATCACCTGCTCCTGCATCGCCTGGTAAAAGCCGAGCAACTCCTCTGGCGCTTCTGCTTTGATGCGCATCGCGATGAGCAGCACCCCCAGTTCCATCTCAGGCATTTCGCCGGCCAGGATGGTGCGGTAGAGCGCATAGGCCGTCTGGCGGTCCAAATCACGGGCGTGATGTTTGCCGCATCCGATCTCTTTAATAATGCTGCTGTAATCCATTTACCACCTTTACCTGCAAGGGATCGGCAGGTCAGCCGCGCCCTTCTCCCGGGCCAGCGGCACATTGCCGTCGGCCGTCAGCCCCTCTATAGCGCCGTCGCGATCCGCCCGACTGCGATTCTGGCTCAATTTCCACTTGGCCTCGGTAAGCGTTACATGAATTTCGATCCCCACAATAGCGCCTATCAAGGTGTCGATAAAGCCCGGCGGCTCATCCTTGACCTGCCAGGGCATTTGCCGCTGCGCTTCTTGGACGCCTGTCAGCACCTACAACAGCGCCATCAGCCATGTCGGGTCCGTTATCACCTGCGCCTGTCCGTGGCAATGTACCGCCTGGTAATTCCAGGTCGGCACCACCTTGCCATGCTCCGCCTTGGTTGCATACCAGCCGGGGGAAATGTAGCCGGTCTCTCCCTGAAAAATCGCCAGACAGGAACCGTTGCGGGCCATGGGGATTGGCGCGCGCCTCAGGGTCTTTTTTTGTCGCCCGGTCCGGTCGACGGGGGCGTCGCCGCGACCTCGGCCGCCAACGCCGGTTGGGCAATGGGAAACACCGGCAGCGCCGCCAGCAGGCGGGCGCCATAGGATTTGGTCAACAACCGCCGGTCGTAAATGATCACCTCGCCATGACATTCATGGCTGCGGATAAGCCGCCCGACTTGCTGAATCAGATTGAAAGACGCACTGGGCAAACTTTGTACCTCAAACGGATGGCGCCGCTGCGTTTTCAACCACTCGCCTTCGGTCAAAATGACCGGGCTGTCCACCGGCGGAAAAGCAACTTTGTGGATATGCACTTGGGTAAGCCACTCCCCTTTCAGGTCCAGTCCTTCGGCAAAGGATTGCAGCCCCAGCAGCGCACTGGTCTGGCCGCGATCCACGCGACGGCGGTGTTCTTCTACCAGGCGGTAACGAGGTTTATCCCCCTGCACCAGCAATTGCGGGCGCAGCTCAGTGACCTTATCCAAAAACAGCCGCAGCGCGCGGTGGCTGGCAAACAGCACCAGCATTCCCAGGTGCGTCCCTTTCGCCCATTCGGCGCGAAAATAGCGCGACATCCAGACAATGTGGGCCGCCTCCTGCGCCATGATCGGCTCCATCGGCATTTGGGGGATAACCAGGAGGCCCTGGTGACGGTGATTGAAAGGTGACGCCAGCGTGACGAAGCGATCGCCGTTGCGCTCATGCAGGCCGGACAGTTCCTGAATTCGCGCGAAGCTCGCAAGCGATCGCAGCGTGGCCGAGGTGATGACTACGTGGGGGATCCGCGACCACAGCAGCTTTTCCAGCTGATCGCTGACGCGGATGCCGACGCAGTGCATGAACAGCTGGACGCCATTGTCTCCCCGCTTGCGGGTTATCCATTTGGATATCGGCGCGTTGGAAGCTTTCTCCAGCGCGGCCAGTCGCCACAGCCGGCTGGTGGCGTCCCAAAAGCCCTGAATGCGGCTGGTGTGCAGTAGCGTCTGACGCAGGCGCACGATGTCGTGCTTGCCGGTTTTTTCGCCCAGGTCCGCCAGCAAAAACTCCGCCAGCATCCGCAGCTTATCCGTCAGCGTATGGAGCCGCGCCGCCGCCTCGCTCATCGGCGCCGGCAGGACGCCCAGCGCAAACCGGTGCTCCCCTTCAACGCTGTCGTGGGGCAAGAAGGCGTCGGCCTGTTGCTCGAACTGACCGATAAGCGCCAGTAACTCATCGCAGTGCGCCTGGAGTCGTGCCTCCTGGCTGAGCTGCGGCGGCCGCGCGGGCCGGAACTGGGTCAGGATAAGCGCCGTCTGCCGCCGGAACTGCTCCAGCTGGTGGGCGACGAAATGGCTAGAAATCTCGCCGTCCATCTCCAGCGCGTCCCGGGCGACGTCCGGCAGATGGTGCCCTTCGTCAAGCACCAGCAGCATGTTTTTCGCCTCAGGGAGTACCGATTCGTTTTCCAGCGCCGCCATCACCAGGGCGTGATTAGCCACCACCACGTCGGCGTTTTCGATTTCCTTGCGCGCCAGATAAAACGGACAGTCGCGGAAATAATGGCAATTACGTCCGAGACAGTTCGCTTTGTCGGTGCTGAGCCTGGCCCACAGCGCATCGCTTACGGCGTGAGGGTAGTGATCGCGCAGGCCGTCCCAGCTGAAATCGCTCAGCGATTTTTGCAGCGCCACGCATTGCGGGTGATCGGCGCCGCTGGCGGGGACCAGTGCATCATCAAGAAACAGCATCAGATCGCTCTGGCCGCCCCCTTCAGCCGCCAGCGCCGCCAGATTGCGCGGGCAGACATAGCGCCGGCGACCGAACGCCCCGATAAAGGTCAAATCCGGGATGAGCTTTTTCAGCAGCGGCAGATCTTTACTGAAAATCTGATCCTGTAGGGCGACGTTGGCAGTGCTCACCACCAGCGTTTTTTGTTCGGCGCGGCCGATGGCAATGCCCGGGATCAGATAGGACAGCGTTTTGCCAACGCCGGTGGGCGCTTCGATCACCAGATGGCGTTCAATATCCCCCGCCAGCGCGCGGGCGACTGCCGCTATCATCTGCCGCTGCGGCTCGCGGGGGATAAAATCGGGGATGTGCTGCTGTAGCGCCTTATACCAGTCGTGAATTTGCGCCTTGATTGCTACCGAGAGCGTCATCGTTCGGGTCTTATAGCTGGAAAATACATTATTGTCCCACAGTCGCGCGCCGGCGTCAGCCTTGTGCTGTATAAAACTGCAGGGCTTTTCCCAAACAAAGGGATTCCGGCCGGTCACGATAATGCCGGTAAGGCGCCACCGGCAGATAGCCGTGGCGGCGATAAAAAGCCACCGCCCGCCGGTTGACACAGCGGGTAGACAGCCATACTTGCCAGTAGCTACCTGCGCAAGCCTGCTGTTCTAAAAACCGCAGTAGCGCGGCGAGGGCGCCACCCGTCGCTCCCTGTTAACGGCAAGCGCCCGCTCCTTTGCTTTCGACTGAGGAAAGTGACGTCCCCGCCCTCATGATTCAGCCCTGGCTGCGATGGCGTCGTAGCGTCAACCTTGTATCGCCGCGGCGAATATTTATAATGTCTGATGCCCTGCATATAAGGATGCCCATGAAGCTTATCAAAACCGCCGTTTTCGGCGTGATTTCCCTGCTCTCGCTCGGCGCCATCGGCGGCGTCATGCTCGCGGGCTATATCATCATCGTCCATAGCTAACATCCAGCGCGCCCGTAGCCAGCGTTCAAACAGCATATCGCTGATAATCGCCAGCAACGCGACCAGTAGCGCGCCTTGTAGCACTAGGCGGTGTTGAAGCCGCTCAGTCCGATGATAATCGGCGAGCCCAGGCTTTTTACACCTACGGTTGAGGCTATTGCGGCGGTGCCGATGTTGATGATGACCGATGTCCGAATGCCTCTGATGATAACCGGCGCCGCCAGCGGCAGTTCCACCCGCCGCAAAATTTGCCCGCGGCTAATGCCGGCCCCGGTAGCAATCTCATGCAAGGACGCCGTCACCGTCCCGAGACCGGTTATCGTCGCCTGTACGATAGGCAGCAGCCCGTAGAGAACCAGCGCGATGATTGCCGGCTCGGCGCTAAAGCCCATCGCCGGCGGTAATCGCCCCGCGTAACACTTGGGTCGCGCCCAATTGCAATTTGTTAATCGTTTTAACCTATTAGGATTCAATAAATTGTAAAATAATATTGCCCAGTAGCGATCCTTCCGTATCAATTTTCGACCCCACGCGCACCGCCGTATCCGCAGCCAGCGCCGCGGGCGTGATACCGAGCATCATGGCGGCGAGCAGGAGAACGCGGCCATAATTAACCATGGTTGCCATAGACATTGTATCCTTTTGGAAGTGACGATAATCGGCACCGACCGGACGTCGCCGGTAGGCGGTTTTGCAATAATAGACCAAAAACGCGGGGTAATTGGGAAAATGCGCTCTTTTACCGCACGTTAGGCGCGAAATTACCTCCTCGCAGCGGCGGCAAGGCTGCGCCGGAGACATAACATGCCACAGGTCTGCATAGTCGTGGCATGAAACAGTTTCAGGATTTTGCCTGGTTGTGACATGCCACAGGCCCGGGCGGGCGCGACACAAAGCGGTGCCAAGACGCCGAGGCAGCGCACAACAATCAGCCCACAGGTCGGGCACGCATAAAAGCGACGTGATACTCGGGGATCCTGTCCATGGTCAGTCTGAACCAGGGGGTAAAACTAGCCGGTTCACGGTCCAGTTGTGCCGCCACCGACGGCAGCGTCTGCCAGCGCCAGGCCATGGCTTCAGCGGGATCGGGCGCTGGCGTTCTGGCAGTGATGCCGAAAAACACATGGCCGAATTCATGCTCAATCAGTCCCTCCGGCAGCGGCAGGCGGTAGTAGTCATCCTGTTCAGCGCCGCTCAGTCGGGGATTGCGAAAGCGCAAATGCGCCGCCAGAAAACTGCGCGACTCCGCAACGTGTACCCAGGTGAGCAAATCCGGATCGCTTGCCCGATAGGCGGCGCCTGACGGATTAACGCCTTGCACCTGCAAATGAATGTGGCGCACCCGTGCAATAAGCCGTTCGGCGGCGGGACCGAAGCTGGTGACAGAGATAAACTGCGCCGTACGGCGCAGTCTCCCCAGCATGTCGCTGCGAAAATCAGAGTGATCCCACACCCCCCCGCCAGCGCTGAGGGGTGCAACATTTGTAGCAGCAACGCACTGATGCTGCCGCACAGCATCGAGGTGAAGTCACCGTGCACCCGCCAGATAATCGAGTCCGGGCCGTACAGGCCCGGATCGCCGGGGGGCTGCGTGAAATCCACCGTGCCCAGGCCAATGCCGCTCAGGCCCAGCACTTGCTGTTCGATGCGCCGCCGAACCGGCGCCAGCAGGCGGTCCAGATTATTGCAGCGTGAAGCGGGTACGGTTCACTCTGTCCGAATCGAGACCAATCATGACCTCCACCTCTCCCGGCTCGGTGACGCGCTGCATTTGCTGGTTATAAAACCGCAGCATCGCCGGCGTAACGGTAAAGTGGACCGACTGCGACTCCCCGGCTTTCAGCGCGACCTTGCGAAAGCCCTGCAACATGGCCACCGGCCGGCTGATGGAGGCGGTGACGTCGTGCAAATATAGCTGTACCACGGTAGCACCGTCCTTGTCCCCATCATTGGTCAGAGTCACCGTGGCGGTCAGACTGCCGGCCGGCGCCAGTTGCGTCGCTGACAACGTCACCAGCGAGACGGTGAAGTGGGTGTAACTCAGCCCGTAGCCGAACGGAAACAACGGACCGTTAGCCTCATCGTAATAATGAGAAGTGTATTTTTCCGGCTTTTGCGGATCATAGGGTCGGCCGGTGGGCAAATGATTGTAATAGAGAGGAATTTGCCCCACCGACCGCGGGAACGACATAGGCAATTTGCCGGACGGGTTGTAATCGCCGAATAGGACATCGGCAATGGCATTTCCCCCTTCGGTGCCGGGGAACCAGGCTTCAAGCAACGCGTCCGCCTACTGATTTTCCTGCACCAGCGGCTCGGGTTCAGCGCTCAGCGCCGCTTGTGCGGGACCGACAACCAGATTGCCGAGGGTGAAAAGTAACACACCAATATACACAACACGTAAAAGAGAAAGCATTATTCGTTACCTGAAAAATACCGCACAGCTGCAGTGAATTGCGCATTAGTATATCCCATTCACCGAAAACGAGAATCGTCGGCAAGCGGTATTTTTTGTCACCTTTTTACCGCGCTATATCCTTGATAGAGGGGAATAGTTAGCGTTTGTCTTGTTAATTCTGCTTCACTGGGTATGCTGGACGCAGGTGTTTTAGCATTTAATCGCGTAACGGCTACTTCCTGCCGTGCGCGGACTGGCATTTAGCGAAAATCCTTTTACCCTTAATGACACAGTTTTCTTTTATTCTGGCGCAGCGCTTGCCACGTTAGTTGATGGAGCCTATGGACAGCCACAAATCCAAGTACCCTTCCGATGCATCCCGACCCAATGACGACGCTAACCGACCGTCATTCTCCGCTATCCACCGACGCCGCCGGCATCGACGATGATCCCCGTATCGGCGACCCCCAAGCCCGGGGGAGAAGGGCGCGCCCCCCGCGCGGACGACATCCGGCTGGAAAACGATAACCGGAATGGCGAACATAGCACCCCGCCGGAGGATAACCACTGATAGACTGATGATGACGGCGACGACGAACGCAAGCGCCCCGGCAAAAAGCCGCTGATTATTCTGGCGGTGGTGGTCATGCTGATAATCGGCCTGTGGTTCTGGCTTTCCACCCGCAATCAGGAAACGACCGATGACGCCTTTACCAAAGGCGACGCGGTCACCGTCGCTCCGAAAACCTCCGGTTATGTGGTGAAACTGCTGGTCAAAGACAATAAGCGGGTGCGCAAGGGCGATCTTTTGGTGCAGATAGATCCGCGCGATGCAACCGCCGAGCGCGACCGCGCGCGGGCGCAATTGGGTCTGGCGCAGGCGCAGCTGGCGCTCGCCCGGGTGCAATATTCCGCCCAACTTGCCCAGCTAAAGCCCAGCAGGCCCGCGCTGAAGCCAATTTGCAAAATGCCGAGGCGGATTACCGCCGCCAGCGCGGCGTCGACCCCCGCGCGACTTCGCAGCAAAACATCGATAACGCCAGCGCCCAGGTGCAGTTGCAGTTGCAGTTGCAGTTGCAGGTGCTTTAGGCCGAGACCAACGTCGAAGCGCGCGAACGTCAGGTCGATCAAGCGCAGGCACAGCTGGAAACGGCCGATCTTAATCTCTCCCGCGCATGCTGGTGCACCGTGGCCACGCTTAACCTCTGAATTTTGATAAGCGCCAGCGCAACATTCTCCAGAGCCGTGAGATGGCTATAGAGGTTGAACTGCTGAAAAACAAAACCAATACCGGTACGCAACGCACGCAGCTGTCGGCCTTTCAGGCCAGCGGTCGGGCGCTGATGAACAAAAATTTCGCCGCTGCTCAGCGTTTCAAGCTGGTTGATAAGGCGGATGAGGGTGGACTTGCCGGAGCCGGATGGCCCGCAGATCGCTACGACCTCCCCCGCGTTTATCCGTAAATTGATATTCCGCAACACTGTCTGCTGGCCGAACGCTTTGCTTATCCGACGAAACTCCACCACTGCCGGCGCGTCGCCCGTCCCCGGCGACAAAGCTGCCGCCGGACATTTGATGACTTCACCACGTTAGCGCCTGTTCGGGAGGTCAGGGTGAACGAAAGCGGCTGCGGCGCGGGCGACTGCGGCGCGAACCAGCTGTTGTAAATCTGCGCCGCTTTACCGCTCTGCTCAAGCGCAATCAGTTGCTGGTTGATTGCCGCCAGGAGCGCGCCCTCCCCTTTTTTAACGCCGATGCCGATGTCCTCCTGACTGAGCAATTCGGGCAAAATTTTGTATTTTTCCTTATCCGGTACACCGGCCAGCAGGCCCGCCAGGATGGTGCTGTCTTGGGTGATAGCTTTGACATTGCCATTGCCCAGCGCCGACAGCGCCAGCGGGATATCGTCATAAGCCAGTACGCGCGCGTTGGGGAAGCGGTGATGCAGCGCCTGCTCACCGGTAGTTCCCTTTACGGCGCCTATCCGCGCCGAGGCATAGTCATCGAGTTTATCGGACGCGGCGACGGGCACGAGAAACTGCTGTCCGGTGACAAAGTACGGGGTGGAAAAATCGATCACCTGCGCCCGTTCGGGCGTAATAGTAATATCGGCAATAATCAGATCGGCCTTGCCGGACTGTAGCAAGGGGATGCGGTTCGCGGGATTGGTGGGCACCCAGCGCCAATTTTACTCCCAGTGCGTCGGCAATGGCGCGGGCGAAATCCACGTCATAACCGACAATACGATGAGATTTGGCATCAATCCCGCAAACGGCGGATTGGCGTCAAACGTGGCCACACGTACCACCCCTGCGTGCTGAATATCCGCCAGTTGATCCGCCTGCGCCGCCAGGGGCGCAAGGCTCAACATGAATAGGGCGCCTACCGCCCTGGTGAATCTGGAGTAATGCCTAAAAGATGCCATCGTTTTTCCTTATCGATCTTATTATCGCCTGATTCTGTCTGGTCATAAGAAAACTCTATGGCCGTTTTTTGTATGTTACCTCAGGTGCGAACCGCCCCGGCCGCCGCAACCCGGCCTTCCTGCCGCAGCCAAATGGTAATGGGTAAGCGATTATTGGCCGTCGGTGAGCGGTAAGCGGCCGTCGATTAGCTGCTGTTGATAATCGGTAAACAATCGTTGGTAAGCGATAAACGGTTGTTCATCTGCGGCTTTTGATAATCGGTAAACGAACGTTGCTAAGCCATAAACGGCTGTTGATAAGTGGTCATAGTAACTGTCAGCAGCAAGCGATAGTCGCTCGTCTGTGATCGGTGGCCGGTAAAGCATCGACGGTAAACACCAGGCGGTGCCACGTGCCGCCTTTTTGGCGGCCATGGCTGGACGCGAAGCGCGCGTTGTCAATCTGGCTGGTTTAATAGGATGAGGCCCCCGGGCCGGGATGGGTGAGAGCCGGCTCGCCCAGTTTGGTCAATCGGATATAAAACTCATCCTCATACTGCTGCGGTGCCGATACCGCCACATTCAAAATACCCAGTTCAACCACCTCAGCCAGAAGTGCCGCTGTACTTTCCGGGGTAAAAACCGAGCAATGGGCATCGAAATAATGGCCGGTGGTCCAGGCGTTAAGCACGAATTCTAGAGCCTGCTGCTGCGTATAATGCGGGCAGCGGGTTTGTTGGTAGGCTTCAGGGCTTAAATCTTTCAAACGCTCATACATCTCGCCGTCGTCGGAGGTGCAATGGCGCAGAAAATCATAAAGCTGCTGCGGCGCCGGTATCCGCTGGCGGGTCAACCACCACTGCAACCATTGCGCCGCACTGCTGGTTTGACGAAACCGGTCGAAACAATAACGTTTATTGGGCAGCACCAATGAGAACACCGCGCCATCGTTAAGCACAGCCAGGATCCAGCCTAGCGGATCTGGGACATGCTCCAGCACATGCGATGCCACCGCCCAGTCGAAATATTGTTGATCCGGCACGCAGCTTTGCAGCGTGGCGTGCAGGTGCCAGATAAAATCAATATCGACAATCTCATCATGCTCATAATGGGCATGTTTTTGCCGCGACTCTTCCGCCGAGGTGTAATCGGTGTAGCACACATTGTGCAGCGCCTTGTCCGTCGCGGAACGGAACAGCGGGTAGGTTTCCAGGCCAGGAAGTTGCAGGGGCAAATTCTGCAAAATGTACGATTTGCGCAGGGTATTGTCTTTCATGATCATCCTTTGAGCGGGCAGGCAAATCCGGCGTTCGCGACAAAGTCGCGTCACATACGCAAAAAAAGGTAGCGCCCGGCGGCGTCAGCGGCCATGAAAGAGGTATTTATCCGCGGTAAAAAGTCATTGCGCCCGGTCCGAGAGGCGGCAGAGCACCTCGCCTATCGCCGACGAGGTTTTGAGCGCGCGCACGGTCGCAAACAGCTCATCGGCTTCGGTATACTGTTTGCGCAGATAATTAAGCCACTGTTTAATACGTGCCACATGGTACATTCCGGTATCAACCTGCTTCTCCATGAGGCTGTATTTTTGCAGCAAGCGGACCACCTGCAGCCAGGGCAGCGGCGGCACATGATCTTTCACCACCCGGCTCAGGTTGGGCACACTGAGCGCACCGCGCCCAATCATCAGCGCCTGACAGCCGGAGCTGTCCAGACACGCCTGTCCACTCTGCCAGTCCATGACTTCACCATTAGCAATGACGGGAATGCGTAAACGCCGGCGGATCGCCGCAATGGCCGGCCAGTCGATACATTCGGCCCGATAGCCCTCTTCTTTGGTGCGGCTGTGTACCGCAATTTCGCTGGCGCCGGCCTGCTCCACCGCATCGGCAATTTCCAGGCTGCGGTGGGTAGAATCCCAGCCAAGGCGAACCTTGACCGAAACGGGCAGGTCGGCGGGCACCGCCGCACGCATCGCTTTCGCGGCCTGATAAATCAGCTCCGGATCTTTCAATAGCGTCGCGCCGCCACCGCTACCGTTGACGGTTTTCGACGGACAACCGCAGTTAAGATCAGCCCCCCACGATCCCAACGCCGCCGCGCGCCAGGCATTCTCCGCCAGCCAGGGGGGATTTTGCCCCAGTAGTTGCACCCGCACGGGCGTACCATCCGGGGTTCAGCTGTGCCGGCGCAGTTCAGGGCAGAGTCGGTAGAAGGATTTTTCCGGCAGCAGACCGGTCCACCACCCGCAAAAATTTGGTGATGCACAGATCGTAATCATTTATTTCGCACAGCAGCTCGCGGACCAGCGCGTCAAGCAAGCCTTCCATCGGAGCCAATACGACACGCATAACGCCACCCGTTCACTAGCAGTGGGCGCAATAGTAGGGGAAAACCGCCGGGAAAAGCAACCCATAAGCGCGTGCTAGCAAAGACATGGCGTCCGCGATCGGCCGCCTGCGGCATCTAGCGCCGAAAGAGGAATTCCCGGTCCGTCATGCGCCGGATGTCGCCACGCCGGGAGCGGCAGCATTGCCGGCGTCAGGAGAGCCCCGACGCCTGTCGCATCAGGTAATCGAGGTTAGCGATTGCCGCTGCGGCTACCGCCGTTACCGGCAGTATTATTACCACCGCGGGCAGCTCTATGACCAGACGCGCTACGACGGGATTGTGCGCCATCGCGGCGCGGGCCTGAACGGCTATCGCGCGCGGCATCACCGGCAGGCGCGCCGCGTCCGCCGCGGGCACCGCCGCCGCCCCGACTGCCGCGTCCCTGCTGGATGGGCTCCGCTTTGATGCTGGAATCCGGATCATAGCCCGGTAATACGATGCGCGGGATGGGCTTTTTCAGCAAACGCTCAATATCGCGCAGCAGGCCCAGCTCATCGACGCATACCAGCGACAGCGCTTCACCGGTAGCCGCCGCGCGGCCGGTACGGCCAATGCGATGCACATAATCTTCCGCCACCTGAGGCAGTTCATAGTTCACCACGTGCGGCAGCAAGTCGATATCCAGACCTCGGGCGGCGATATCGGTGGCCACCAGCACACGGATGCTACCCTGCTTGAAATCCGCCAGCGCCCGGGTACGAGCACCCTGGCTCTTATTGCCATGGATTGCGGCGGCGGTAATGCCGTCCTTATTTAGCTGCTCCGCCAGATGATTGGCGCCGTGTTTGGTGCGGGTAAACACCAGCACCTGCTGCCAGTTGTTGCGGCCAATCATATCGGAAAGCAGCTCGCGCTTACGCTTCTTATCGACCATATGCACGAACTGGGTGATTTGCTCGGACGCGGTATTGCGCCGCGCGACCTCCACCGATGCCGGATTATCCAGCAGGCTATTGGCCAGTGTTTTAATCTCATCGGAGAAGGTCGCGGAAAACATCAGGCTCTGACGTTTTGTCGGCAACAGTTTCATCACCCGGCGGATATCGTGAATGAAGCCCATATCTAGCATGCGATCGGCTTCATCCAGCACCAGGATCTCCACCTGCGACAGATCAACCGCGCGCTGTTGCGCCAAATCCAGCAAACGGCCGGGGGTTGCCACCAGCACCTCCACCCCGCCGCGCAGTTTCATCATCTGCGGGTTGATGCTGACGCCGCCAAACACGACCAGCGAACGCAGACCGAGATGAGCGCTGTATTCGGTGATATTTTCGCCAATCTGCGCCGCCAGTTCACGGGTCGGCGTCAAGATAAGCGCCCGGATGGGTCGACGCTGTTTACCGGCCGGCGCCGGGCGCTGGTCGAGCAATTGCAGAATGGGCAGGGTAAAAGCGGCGGTTTTGCCGGTGCCGGTCTGGGCACTGGCCATAATATCGCGGCCTTGTAAGACATAAGGGATGGCTTGCTGCTGAACCGGCGTCGGTTCGAGATAGCCCTTTTCCGCTAATGCGCGCAAAACCTCGGCACTCAGGCCAAGTGAATCAAATGACATAGACTGAAAAACTCCAGATCCACCCCGACGACGGCCGAAACCACGCTCAGGGGGATAATCAGATGGGAGGCGAAGCCTTACCATGGTGAACGGACAAAACATCAATGATAGGATTGTAGCAAAATATCCGGCCGTTGGGCACGAGTATCCGGTAAATAACTGTAATCCTTCCCGCCCCACCGCGGACAAGCGCGGCGGAACAGGGTTGTGCCTTCAGGCGCCGAGAAATTTGTTGAGAAAGAGCCGGGTGCGCTCGTGGGTCGGGTGCGCGAACACCTCACGCGCTGGCCCCTGCTCCACGATATTGCCCTCGTCCATAAAGATCGCGCGGTCGGCAACATCGCGGGCAAACCCCATCTCGTGGGTAACGATAACCATGGTACGTCGCTCCTCCGCCAACGCGCGGATAGTGCTGAGCACCTCGCCCACCAGTTCTGGATCGAGCGCCGACGTCGGTTCATCGAACAAAATGACCGCCGGACGCATCGCCAGCGCGCGGGCGATAGCCACCCGCTGCTGCTGACCACCGGACAGCCGCTTGGGAAAGGCGTTCTCTTTGCCGCTCAGACCGACCTTGGCCAGCAGTTCCCGTGCGCGCGCCACCACTTCCTCGCGCGGCTCCTTTTTCACCACCAGCGGCCCCTCGATGATATTATCGAGCACCGAGCGGTGGGGAAACAGGTTAAAATTCTGAAACACGAACCCGACCTGCTGGCGAAGGGCGCGGATTTGCGCTTTCTGACCGCTAAGCGGACGGCTGGCGTCAATGGTAATATCCCCCACCTGAATACTGCCGTCATCCGGCGTCTCCAGAAGGTTTATACTGCGCAGCAACGTGGTTTTGCCAGACCCGCTCGGGCCAACTATCACCAGTACCTCGCCGGGATTGACCGCGAGATCGATACCCTTGAGCACCCTATGGTCGTTGAATGTCTTAATCAGCCCTTTAACTTCAATAGCGCTCATCGGGTCTCCAGATAATGATAAGCAAACAGCGCCGCCGGTATGCACGAACACACCAGTGGCCCGTCAGGAAAACGGTCGCGTTCAAGGCCATCAATCAGCCCTGCCATGGCCTTACCGGCATAAACCGGATCCAGCACAATGCCCTCCAGACGCGCTAATAGCGCAATCGCCTCGCGGCCCTCGTCATTGAGCTGGCCATAACCGGGGGCAAAATACTCATCCCACAGGGTTATCTCCGCGGCCGGCGCGGCGAGAGACAACTGTTCACTCACTTGCGCTGCCAGACTGGCGATAAGAGGCCGCTGCTGTTCCGAGCGACGCGAAACGGTAACGCCGATAAACGCCGTTTCCGGCAGCACGGCGGCCAGACCGACCTCCAGTCCCGCGTGCGTGCCGCCGCTGCCCGATGACACCACTACCGCGCCCGGCTGGATCACACCTTGACACTGATGGGCTATCTCCAGCGCACAACCGACGTAACCCAGCGAGCCCAGGGCGTTGGATCCCCCCACTGGTATGACATAGGGCCGAAAGCCCTGTGCCTCCAGACGCAGCGACGCATCGGCCAGCTGTTGAGCAGGCTGAGTCAGGGCCTCGCACGCGATGACCTCGCACTGAAACAAATCGAGCAACAGACGGTTGCCGTTGGTCAGGTAGTTACCGGCGGGTGTGTCGATCGGCTTTTCCAACAGCGCGACGCAATGCAGCCCCAATTTGGCCGCCAGCGCCGCCGTTTGCCGCACGTGGTTCGACTGGATAGCACCGGCGGTCAGCAACGTGTCGGCACCCTGGCGCAGCGCGTCAGCGGCCAGGTACTCCAGCTTGCGCAACTTGTTACCGCCCAGGCCCAGCGGGGTTAAATCGTCGCGCTTGATAAAGATATCCCGCGCCAGAAAGTCCGACAGCCGGGGGAGATGTTCGAGCGGCGTCGGCGGGCCGATAATATCCAGCCGGGGAACGCCGGCCAACCGTTGGGCAAGATCGCTCATCGTATCCTCGGCTCCGGTTTAACGTCGATTGCCGAAAATACGCAGCAACATCAAAAACAGATTGATAAAGTCCAAATACAGGCTCAACGCACCGACAATGGAGTATTTACGGAACTGATCCTTGTTGTCCAACGACAGCTGAGCACCCATGTTCTTCAGTTTCTGAGTGTCATAAGCGGTCAGCCCGACGAACACCACTACGCCGATATAGGTCACCGCCCACATCAGCGCGGTGCTTTTCAGCCAGATATTCACCAGCGATGCCAACACGATACCAATGAGCGCCATAAACAGCAGGTTGCCGAAACTGCTCAAATCCCGCTTGGTGGTATAGCCGTACAGCGTCATAGCGCCGAACATACCGGCGGTCACAACAAACGTGCTGGCGATGGAGGAGGCAGTATAGACGATGAAAATACTCGCAAGCGTCAGCCCGGTTAACACCGAATAAAGCATGAAAAGCGACGTCGCCACCGCACCGCTAAGGCGATTGACCATGCCCGAAATGACGAACACCAGCGCCAATTGGGCGATAATCAGACCAAAAAAGGTTAATTGACTGGAGAAAATAAACTGCAGCAGCGCCGGCGTGCGGGCGGCGTACCAGGCCACGAAGGCGGTTAACAGCAATCCGCAGGTCATCCAACCGTAGACCTGCGCCATAAACGGCTGCACCGCGCTGTTGGCGCGTTCTACAATGGAACCCTGGGAGCGGGGAAAGCGATCCATGACTATCACCTTTGAGTTAGCAAAATAATATAAGCCGCACGCGGGCGAAACATCCCAGGCCGCGCGGACGACCCACCTCAGCCAAGCATATCATAAAAGCGCGCCCGGCGTAGAATGCCCCCTCGCATAACAGCACGACAGGCCAACGCTGCCCTCCTCGACGGACAACATGCTCGGCAAACGAGACCCTCCTCTCCTGACAGCACGGTTAGCAAACGATTTCCCTTCGCATATAGCGCGCCCGAAGTATGAAAACCGCCCCGGCAATGGCTTTTCTGTTATCGCGATGCCGGGCTGGGCGGCGGCTCAACCGGCGCCGTCTGTCTCACCGGTAGGGGACCAGCGTTCGGTCGTCCGTTAGTCGCTGACGCGTGCGTCCAACCAGCGGCTGCCCGCAGGCGTAGACTCCCGTTTCCAGAACGGCGCCCGGGTTTTGAGGATATCCATCATGTATTCGACGGCGTTAAACGCCGCGGCGCGGTGAGGCGATTCAGGTCAGCGGCAAGCGCTCGCGCTCCTGCACCGCGATATCCGCCAACGCTTTTCCGGTAAAGGTGACTACCGCGCCATCATTATCGCTGGTGGACAGCCAGGCATACAGTGCCACTACGTCGAAATCGCCCTCGCCGACCTCAATCAGGGTTGCCTCCATTCAGCCTCCCGTGACCGGCGGAAAGAACGCCACTTCATCGCCGGCGGCCAGCGGATGATCCGTCGTCACCAGCGATTGATTGACCGCCGCCAGAAATTTGCCCGGCTCAAGCGCCAGAGCCCAACGTTCGCCGCCTGCGCCTGGCGCAGGGCTTCCACCGACGTGAAACCCGCTTCGACCAATAAATGATCAACGCCGGTAAGTTCGCGGACCTGGGCAAAAAACAGCACCGTAATCACACCTCATCCCCCGTGAAATCACCGGATTTGCCGCCGCTTTTCGCCAGCAGGCGCACCGGACCGATAAACATATCCTTCTGCACCGCCTTGCACATATCGTAAATCGTCAGGGCGGCCACCGAGGCCGCGGTCAGCGCCTCCATCTCTACGCCCGTTTTACCGGTCAGGCGACAGACAGCGTCAATCCGCACCCAGTGCTGCTCGGTTTCCGCCGTCAGTTGCACCTCTACCTTGCTGAGCATCAGCGGATGGCACAAAGGAATTAATTCCCAGGTGCGCTTTGCCGCCTGAATACCGGCGATGCGGGCGGTGGCGAACACATCGCCTTTATGATGCTGGCCGTCGAGGATCATCGCCAGCGTGGCGCGCGCCATAGTGACATAGGCGCTGGCGCGCGCTTCGCGCACCGTGTCGGCTTTGGCGGATGCATCCACCATATGCGCCTCGCCGCGCTCGGTAATATGGGTTAGTTGCGACATACGTTTTCTCCGGGCAGGCCTAGCAGCCAATATAAGACAGGTTGCGGGTAATGCCGGTATTGCCCTGTGCAAAAAATGGGTCTGTTTTTTTATGCTGCAATCCGCCCGCGATACGGATTTTCAGCGCTTCAAGCGTGGCGTCGCTCTCAAGAAGATCGCGCAGCGGAACACCGCCATCGCCAAACAGGCACAGGTGCAGCTTGCCCAGCGACGACACGCGCAGGCGATTACAGCTGGCGCAGAAGTCTTTGGCGTAAAGCATGATAAGGCCGATTTCACCTTGATAATCTTCGTGACGAAACACCAGGGCCGGGCCATCCGTGCGTCCACGCGGCTGGCATTGCCAGCCCCGCTGTTCCAACCGCCGGCGGATAAGCTCGCCGGAAACGTGACGCTCGCGGAACAGCGCGCTGCCGTCGCCGGTCTCCATCAGCTCGATAAAGCGCAGTTGCAGAGGTCGCGGTTTGATCCACGCCAGGAACGTATCCAGATGAATGTCGTTCACGTCGCGCAGCAAAACGGTATTCACCTTCACCTTGTCAAAACCGGCGTCGATGCCGGCCATCACCTGATGGAATTTATCCTGGCCGGTAATGGCCGGAAATTGGTGGGCGTCCAGGCTGTCGACGCTGACGTTCAACGCCGTTAGCCCAGCGGCGCGCCAGCCGATATCCGTTGGTGGTGACCGCGACGGTGCGGATAGCCAGATTGGCGCGCACCGCCGCAATGATGTTGATGAAATCACGGCGCAGCGACGGTTCGCCGCCGGTGAGGCGGACTTTTTCTGTCCCCAGTTCGGCAAAGGCGCGGGTGACGCGACGGATCTCGGCCAAGGAGAGAAAGCCGGTATTGCGGGTTCCCTGCGGATGATAACCGTCGGGCAGGCAATAGGTGCAGCGGAAATTACAGACGTCCGTCACTGACAAGCGCAGATAATAAAACCTGCGCTCAAACGCATCGATGAGTTGTGACACAGTAACACCTTTCCAAATACGGGAGATGCCGGCATTTCTACCCTGCACCCTGGTGGCTTCGCCACGGCCAGAACCCCCTATGGCTCATGACGGGCCACTTAGGCGTAAAGGCTAGGAGTTATGTATACCTTTACGCCCAACGGGACGAAAAGGAATGCTTGACTGACGTCTATAGTAGCCCTAAAGCCACACAGTTACCATGCATACAGAGCGAAAAACCGTTATATAAAATATTATAAAGAACTAAAATTTAGATGGTTTTTCCATTTTCCTTGCCGAAAACCGATCATTGGCGCGCGCCCTGGTTCGCTTTTGCCGGCAAATCCGCTATTTTATGCCACACTCAGCCTCAGCCCCCCGTTTCATACCATCAGGAGACCTATGCGCAACCGAACATTAGCCGATTTGGATCAGGTGGTCGCCTTGGGGGGCGGTCACGGCTTGGGCCGGGTCATGTCTGTGCTTTCCTTTCTGGGGTCACGGCTGACAGGCATCGTGACTACCACCGATAACGGCGGTTCCTCCGGCCGCATCAGGCAATCCGAAGGCGGCATTGCCTGGGGCGATACCCGCAACTGCCTTAATCAATTGATCGCCGAACCGAGCATCGCCTCAGCGATGTTTGAATACCGCTTCGGCGGCCAGGGCGAACTGGCGGGCCACAACCTGGGCAATCTGATGCTAAAGGCGCTGGACAATCTCAGCGTCCGGCCACTCGAAGCCATTAACCTTATCCGCAACCTGCTGAAGGTCAACGCCAGCCTGATCCCGATGTCGGAGCAGCCGGTGGATTTGCAAGCCACCGCGCTGTCCGGCGACACTGTGTACGGTGAAGTGGCCATTGACCGGTTGGACGACCTGCCCGTCAAGATGACGCTGACGCCCCCGGTGCCGACCACGCGCGAAGCGCTGCTGGCCATCGCCGGCGCGGATCTTATCATCATCGGCCCGGGCAGTTTTCTGACCAGCCTGATGCCGCTATTGCTGCTGGAAGATTTGACGCAGGCGTTGCGCCGCACGCGTGCGCCGATGATCTACCTCGATAACCTGGGTCGCGAGCTCAGCGTGGCGGCGGCGAATATGACGCTGGCGCAGAAAGTGCAGATGATGGAGCAGGCCATCGGCCGGGAAAAGGTGATTGACGGCGTGATTATCGGGCCGGCCACGGGGGCGGAAAATCTGGCGGATCGCGTCATAGTACAACGGCCGTTGGCGGCGGAGGATGAACCCCACCACCACGATCGTGCCCTGCTGCGCCAAGCTCTGGATCTGGCGCTGCAATCCCTCGGCTGACTGTCAACGTCCAGTCCCACCAGGCGCGGGTCCTTGCTCGATGCCACGAGCACTCGTCCTGGTGCGCCCCCACTAAGGGTTACTGCCAAGGCGCCCTGCGCACAACCTCCCCTCAAGGCGCCAATCCTAACGGTTACGGCCACGCCGCCCGGCGCATAATCTCCCCCCATGGCGCCCAACCAAGCGCTCACAGTCACCGCCACGGCGCGTAACCTCTGCCCCGCGGTAGCGGCTGCAGGGCTGGACGCTCGGGCGGATCAGGAAACGGCGATAAATTGCTCACGCAGCGCGTGAATTTGATCGCGCACGCTGGCGGCCTCTTCAAATTCCAGATTCTGCGCATGCTGCTGCATGCGGGTTTCCAGTTCGCGAATCTTCTGTTCCAGCGCTTTCGGCGTCAAATCGCCATATTTCGCCGCCGCCTCCATCGCCTTGCGTTTTTTATGCTTGTCGTGCACCGGCGACTGGCCCAGCTCCATGATATCGGCAATGCGCTTATTCAGTGCCTGCGGCACGATACCGTTGGCGAGATTATAGGCATGCTGTTTCTCGCGCCGCCGCTCGGTTTCCTCAATCGCGCGCGCCATTGACGGCGTGATCTTATCGCCGTACAGGATAGCTTTGCCGTTGAGGTTACGCGCCGCGCGGCCGATAGTCTGGATAAGCGACCGCTCGGAGCGCAAAAAGCCCTCTTTATCGGCGTCCAGTATCACCACCAGCGACACTTCGGGCATGTCCAGCCCCTCACGCAGCAAGTTGATGCCGACAAGCACGTCGAATTCGCCGAGACGCAAATCGCGGATGATTTCCACCCGCTCTACGGTTTCTATATCCGAATGCAAATAGCGCACCCGTTCGCCGTGCTCTTCAAGATATTCAGTCAAATCTTCCGCCATCCTCTTGGTCAATGTCGTGACCAGCACCCGCTCGTTTATCTGCACCCGGCGGCGGATTTCCGACAGCAGATCGTCCACTTGGGTGCTGACCGGCCGCACCTCGATTTGCGGATCCAACAGACCGGTCGGCCGCACCAGCTGATCGATGATGTCATTGCCGCACATTTCCAGTTCATAGGGCCCGGGCGTCGCGGAAACATAAATGGTCTGCGGCGCCATCGCGGCGAATTCTTCAAACTTCATCGGCCGGTTGTCCAGCGCCGACGGCAGGCGGAAACCGTATTCCACCAGAGTCTCTTTACGCGCCCGATCGCCCCGGTACATCCCGCCGATTTGCGGAATGGTGACATGGGATTCGTCCACCACCAGCAACCCGTCAGCCGGCAAATAATCGAACAGCGTCGGCGGCGGTTCGCCCGGCCCGCGTCCCGACAAATAGCGGGAGTAGTTCTCGATCCCCGAGCAGTAGCCCAGCTCATTCATCATTTCCAGATCGAAGGCGGTACGCTGAGACAGACGCTGCTCTTCCAGCAGTTTGCCGCTGGCCAGCAGCGACTCGCGCCGTTCGGCCAGCTCCACTTTGATATCTTCCATCGCCTGCACCAGCCGCTCGCGCGGGGTGACATAGTGGTTCTTGGGATAGATAGTGTAACGGGGCACTTCCTGATCGACGTGACCGGTGAGCGGATCAAACAGCGACAGGCGCTCCACTTCATCGTCAAACAGCTCAACGCGCAGCGCCACTTCGTCGGATTCGGCGGGGAAAATATCGATGACTTCGCCGCGCACGCGAAACGTGCAGCGCTGAAATGCCTGATCGTTGCGGGTATATTGCAGCTCCGAAAGACGGTTAACGATGCTGCGCTGGGAGACTAACATGCCGCGCGTCAGGTGCAGCATCATCTTCAGATACGCATCAGGATCCCCCAGGCCATAGATAGCGGAAACCGAGGCGACCACGATGACATCGCGTCGCTCCAGCAGCGCTTTGGTGGCGGATAAACGCATCTGCTCGATATGCTCGTTGACCGACGCATCCTTCTCGATAAAGGTATCGGAGCTGGGCACATAAGCTTCCGGCTGATAATAGTCGTAATAGGAGACAAAATACTCCACCGCATTATCGGGGAAAAACGCCTTCATTTCGCCGTACAGCTGCGCCGCCAGCGTTTTATTGGGCGCCAGCACCATGGTGGGACGGTTTAAATCCTCTATCACGTTAGCCACGGTAAAGGTTTTCCCTGACCCGGTCACGCCGAGCAGAGTCTGATGGGCCAGACCATCCTCCAACCCTTCCTCCAGGCGACGAATAGCCTCCGGCTGATCGCCGGACGGTTCAAACGATGAAACCAGTTTAAATGCTTTACTCATCTGCAATAACTACCTGCTGGGAAAGTGGGTGGCGGGCTACTCTATGAGTATGGGAACTCTCAGGCTATTTTACCAGTGGATAACCACTGGATACAATACTAGTAACCCATCCGTTTTAGGCGCAAAATTGCATTTCCAATGAGGGGAAAATGTGTTGACTTTGGGCGGAAAAAGGTGATTAACCCACAGAGGACGGGACGGCATGTGAAGCCCTGCGATGAGGAAACGAAGACGGCGCAAGCTCCGCTTACAAATTTACTTGATTTTGCATAAATAGTTGTAAACACGCGAATAAAAAAAAGCGTGGAGAATACAGGCAAAATGCAGCCAACCCGCGCCCGCTCTCATCCCAGCGCGTTTTTCTAAACCTAATGCACACGGTTATCCACAGGAATAGTGGATAACTCCTACCGCCCCGCTTATAGCTTGCGTTCCACAAAATTGAATAACTTAAAAGAAAGATGACAAAAGGTTTTTTTAGCTATTTTTTGTCTTCATTATGGGCCGCGTTATGCAAAAAATAACTAACCCCCTACCTGACTGTACAGGATCAGATTATCGGCAGAGGGCGTCGACGCCCTTTACGCGTGCCGGCGGCGTCTGTTGCATCACAAAAAAAACGCAGAGCACCGAGAAAGTGCATTATTACACACTTTGTCCGGCAAAAATGCCGTGATACACCTGTTTTATTCTGCCGATAGGCCGACCGTTCAGTGCTTCCTACCGCTAATGCCGTCTGTCACGCTGGTTGGCTTGATAGTTGCTACATCTACTGCCGGCATGCCGAAGTCGCCCGAACCGATATCCCGGGATACGACGACGGTCATTTCACAAGGGGAGGCAATTAGCCTATGTTACGAATGCACGCGGTAAATCAGTTTTATGGCCCGAGGCAAATTCTGCGGGATATTCATCTGGAGTTGCCCCATGGCCAGTGCACTTGCCTGCTGGGACGCAACGGCGTCGGCAAAACCACATTGATCAATTGCATCATGGGCCATGTCCCGGTCAGCAGCGGTAGCGTCACCTGGCAATTACGGGGGGAAGACGCTCAGGATCAGTGCATACCGCCGAGGCGCGCGCATCGCTTGGTATCGGTTATGTGCCGCAGGACAGGCAGATTTTTTCCCAACTGAGCGTGGAGGAGAATTTGCACGTTTCCCTGTTGGCCGGGCGCAATCATACGCGACAGGTGCCGGAAATGGTCCATGACCTGTTTCCGTTTCTTTACGCCAGGCGGCGAGCACGCAGGCGAGCTTACCGCCGGCCAGCAGCAACAGCTCGCCATAGCCCGCGCGCTGATGCCAAAACCCGAGCTTTTGATTCTAGATGAACCTACCGTCGGCCTGCTGCCGGCGGCAGCGCAGGAATTCGGCCACATTCTACGGCGCATGCAGCATGAGTTCGGGCTGAAGTTGTTGCTGGTGGAACAGCAATTACCCTTCGGCGTTCACATCGGCGATCGTTACTGCCTTCTGGAAGGCGGCCGTAACGTGGCCCAGGGATCGCTGGACGAGCAGGACAACGCGCTGATTCAGGGTTATTTGGCGAGCTGAGCGGCGCTTAGCCAAAACGTCATGCCGCCGAACTGGTGACTGGCCGCCCTCCCGTCGGCACGCGACGATGCCGGAGGCGGACGATATGGACAGTATGAGCGGCCGTCCTGCTCGCCGCAGCGATACAGCCGGCTGCAGCGGGTCTTCTTAGAACGGGCCACCAAGCAGCGTGAGATCAAGATAGTCGGCCAAAGGCGCTTTTTCCGCCGCGTCGAGCCAGGGAATTTCCCCTAATAACGGGGCATTCAGCCGCTGTTGCAGCGCCGCCAGATAATCCCGCGGCCGGTGGCTGGTCGGCGTAGGATGATTGGCAATCCACCCCACCAGCGGCAGCCCCGCCTGTTGTACCGCCAGCGCCGTCAGCAGTGCATGATTAATACAGCCAAGTTTCATCCCGACCACCATAATCACCGGCAGCCGCTCGGCGACGACCCAATCGGCGTAAGTTAGCGTTTCCGCCAACGGGGTAAACCACCCTCCTGCGCCCTCGACCACCAGCCAGTCCGCGGCGGTTTCCACTGTCCGAAGTCCCGCCGATAACGCGGCGGCGTCGATACGCCGGCCGTCATCGTGGCTGGCTATATGGGGCGACGTTGGCGCAAGAAACGCCAGCGGGTTAACCTGCTGATAGCCAAGCGCAACATTACCGTTGGCCATCAGCGCCAGCGCATCGCGGTTGCGCGGCCCCTCGGGGGTCAGTTCACACCCGGAGGCCACCGGTTTATACCCCGCAGCGCGATAGCCGGCCCGCGCGGCGGACTGTAGTAACGCGCACGCCGCCAGGGTTTTACCGACATCGGTATCGGTTCCGGTCACAAAAAAACGTTTAGTCACGGTAAATTATCCCATAAACCACGCGATAACTCAGCGGCAGCCCCGCCGGCCGGTGCGGCCAGTTGGCCTCTAACGCCCGCAGGCGGCTGCGGCTGGTGAGTCCAGGTGTGCGGCCATCGTGAAGATAACCAGCGCCCACACCTTTGATTTCCCGCAACAAATCGGTAAGTTGCGAATAGTGCAAGCGATACGGCTCGGCCAGCAGGCGATGGCGATAAGGGGCGAAGGCTGCGGCGATAGCCGCCTGCGGCAGAAAACGGTTGATGTGTACGCCGTCATCCACCTGTCCCCACGCCTGCGCCAGCTCTTTCAGCGATCCCTGTGCCAGGGTGGATAACGCCAGAATGCCACCGGGCCGCAGTACACGGTGCAGCTCCGCCAGCGCCCGCGGCAAATCATCACACCATTGCACCGCCAGATTGCTGTATACGATGTCCATCGATCCCGTCGCCAGCGGCAACCGTTCGATATCGCCCAGGATGTAGGCCTCCGCAGACCGTTGTTGTCGGGCAAAGCCCAGCATGGCAGCGGAGAGATCGAGGGCAACCACCTGATTTCCCTGCGCCTGCCAGCGCCGGCTAAACCACCCGGTGCCGCAGCCCGCATCGAGAATCCGCCGTCCTTCAACCGGCCCTGTCAGGGCGCAAAGCCTATCGCCGCAGGCGCGCTGAAAGGCCGCGTAGCGGTCGTAATGCGGCGCGGCGCGGCTAAAACGGCGGGCGATGCCCGGTTTGTGGTCCGCCGACGGATTAAGCGTTCTGAAGTTGTGCATCAGACAACGCCTCCAGCAGCGTATCAATATCGTCGGCCAAATGGGCGGAGGTGAGCGTAATACGCAGCCGTGCGCTGCCCGGCGGGACGGTAGGCGGGCGGATTGCCGTCAGCCAGACGCCGCGCTCGCGCAGGCGCTGCGCCAGTTGCAGCGTGCGCAGATTATCGCCAATCACCAGCGGCTGAATGGCGGTGTCCGATGGCGCCAGCGCAAATCCGAGCGCCGCGGCGCCGCGGCGGAAACGGACGATATTGTCCCAAAGGCGTTGGCGCAGGGCGTCGCCGCGGCGCACGACAGTCAAGGCGGCGTCAATAGCCGCTATCTGCGCCGGCGGCGGCGCGGTGCTGTAAATCAAATGACGCGCGAACTGTAACAGGTATTCCGCCACCGGCGTCGCGCACAGCACCGCCGCGCCGCTGACGCCCACCGCCTTGCCAAAGGTGACCACCAGCAGGTCCGGCCGGCCTGCCGGCGCCCAGGCGCAACCGCGCCCTTCCTCGCCGACGACGCCGATACCATGAGCATCATCTACCATCAGCCAGCAGCCGGCAGCCCGGGTTATCTCCGCCAACGCCGGCAGCGGCGCCCGATCGCCATCCATGCTGAACACGCCCTCCGTAATAACCAGACGGTTGCCGGCGCAGTCACGACGCAACAGACGCTGCAGGGCATCGGCATCGTTGTGGGCGAAGCGCCGTAACGTCGCCGGCGAGTGCATCGCCGCCTCCAGCAGCGAAGCGTGGCTCAGGCGGTCCGCCAAGATATGGTCGCCGGAGGCTGTTAATGCCCCCACCAACGCCTGATTGGCGGCAAAACCCGAGGTAAACAGCAGCGCGCGCGGAAAGCCCAGCCAGTCGGCCAGCCGCTGTTCCAGCCGTTGATGATGCAGACCGTAACCAGTGACATGCCCCGATCCGCCTGCCCCTACCCCCGCCTGCGCCGCGCCCTGCTGCCACGCCGCAATTACCTCGGGGTGGCGCGCCAGTCCCAGATAGTCGTTGCTGGAGAAATTCAGGTATTGTCTATCGCCGTCGCGGATAAGGCGATCGTTGCCGCCGCTGAGCGCCCAGCGTTCGCGGTAGGTCTGCTCCCGGCGCCGCTGCGCCAGCGCATCGTCGATGCGCGCCATCCATCCGTCGGCCATCAGCGTGCCGCATTATAGTAATGCGCCGTATCCGCGGTGAGCAGTTCTTCGGCCAGTTGCGCTTGCTGTGCCACATCGCCCTGCGTGGCGGTGCGACGTTCGATATTGATACCCAACTTGTGGAACAGCGCCATGTCGCGATCCTCTCCCGGGTTAGGCGTCGTGAGCAATTTACAGCCGTAGAACACGGAGTTGGCACCGGCCATAAAACACAGCGCCTGGGTCTGTTCGTTCATCTGCTCCCGTCCCGCCGACAGGCGCACGTGTGAACGCGGCATCATAATGCGCGCCACGGCGATGGTGCGGATAAACTCGAACGGATCCACATCCTCATTATCAGCCAGCGGCGTTCCTTTCACCTTCACCAGCATGTTGATGGGTACGCTTTCCGGCGGCGTCGGCAAATTGGCCAGTTGCACCAGCAGCCCCGCGCGATCGCGGATATCCTCCCCCAGGCCGACGATGCCGCCGGAGCACACTTTAATTCCCGCCTGCCGGACTTTGCTCAGGGTATCGAGCCGGTCCTGGTAGCTGCGGGTCGTAACGATGCTGCCGTAAAATTCCGGCGAGGTATCCAGGTTGTGGTTATAGAAATCCAGCCCCGCCTCCGCCAGTCGCTGCACCTGACGATCATTAAGCATGCCGAGCGTCATGCAGGTCTCAAGCCCCATCGCCTTCACGCCCTGCACCATCTGCTCAAGCAGCGGCATATCGCGGTCGTGCGGATTTTTCCAGGCGGCTCCCATGCAAAAGCGCGTTGAACCAGCGTCCCGTGCCTTACGGGCGGCGTCCAGTACTTGCTGCACCTGCATCAGACGCTCGCTCTCCAGTCCGGTGCTGTAACGCGCGCTTTGCGGACAGTATTTGCAATCCTCGGGGCAGGCGCCGGTTTTAATCGACAGCAGCGTGCTGACCTGCACCTCGCCCGGCGTAAAGTGCTGGCGATGCACCTGTTGTGCCTCGAACAATAACTCAAGAAAGGGTTTATCAAACAGAGCTCTGGCCTGCGCCTGCGTCCAGCGTTGAGAGGTTGACATGTCGGTTATCCACAGCATCTTGAAGGAAATAGATGGCGTCAGTGTAGAGTTTGCCGCTACACTGTCAACAATATATTAAAAATTTAGTTTACAGGATAATCCGATGCAGGCCAATGACCTCGCCTTCGACCGCCGCCATATCTGGCATCCTTACACCTCCATGACCCGGCCGCTACCGGCCTACCCGGTGGTCTCCGCCGACGGCTGTGAGCTGACCCTCAGCGATGGCCGCCGCCTGGTCGACGGTATGTCCTCCTGGTGGGCGGCTATTCACGGCTACAATCATCCGGTTATCAATCAGGCGATGAAGGATCAAATCGGCCGCATGTCCCATGTGATGTTCGGCGGCATTACCCATCCGCCAGCGGTGGCCCTGTGTCGTCGCCTGGTGGCGCTGACGCCGGCCGGTCTGGACTGCGTTTTCCTGGCAGATTCCGGCTCGGTAGCCGTGGAGGTGGCGATAAAAATGGCGCTGCAATATTGGCAGGCCCGCGGCGAACCACGGCGCGAGTTACTTGCCCTGCGCCAGGGCTATCACGGCGATACCTTTGGCGCGATGTCGGTATGCGATCCCGATAACTCGATGCACAGCCTATATCAGGGCTACCTGCCCCCACATCGGTTCATCGAGGCCCCCCGACGGCGTTTCGACGACACCTGGCGCGAGGGAGACGATGCGCCGCTGGCCGCCCTGTTGGCCGCCCACCACCGTACGCTGGCGGCGGTGATTCTGGAACCGATCGTGCAGGGCGCCGGCGGGATGCGCTTTTACCATCCCGAATACCTGCGCCGGGCGCGGGCGCTGTGCGATCGCTATGGAATATTGCTGATTGCCGATGAAATCGCTACCGGTTTCGGCCGCACCGGCGAATGGTTCGCCTGCAACCTCGCCGGCATCTCGCCGGATATCCTTTGTGTGGGAAAAGCCTTGACCGGCGGCGCCCTGACCCTCTCCGCCACGCTGACCCGTCGCCACGTAGCGGATACCCTCAGCGATGGCGACGCCGGCTGTTTCATGCACGGGCCGACATTTATGGCCAATCCGCTGGCCTGCGCCGCCGCCAACGCCAGCCTGTCGCTGTTGGAAGACGAAAGCTGGCGCCCACGCGTAGCGGCGATTGCCGCAGGGCTTAGCGCCGGGTTGTTACCGCTGGCCGACCATCCGCGGGTGCGCGATGTGCGGGTGCTCGGCGCCATAGGAGTAGTGGAAACGACACAGCCGGTCAATATGGCGGCGCTGCAGCGATGGTTTGTCGATCGCGGCGTGTGGATCCGTCCTTTCGGCAAGCTAATTTACCTGATGCCGCCCTACATCATCTCACCGCCGGCGCTTGCGTGGCTTATCGACGCCATTACCGACGCCCTGGACTCGCCGACGCATTTTCTCTCGTGACGTCGTCGGCACAGGGTGCGCATGCGCGCCGGGCCACATACGCTATGCTTAACCTCTGACGTTTGCGGCCCGAGGCGATCCGCCGCCGGCGAGCATGAATGTGGCTCGGCGAAACGAGCGCAGCGCCGATGGGCCGCGGCGGTGGAGTAAGGATCAGGCCGGCTGCGCCAACCCCAGCCCCGAACTCCCGGGCCGCTCTTTTGGCATCGGGTCAGGGCCTCGTCGCCGGCGATCCTTATCCCGCGCGCCGCAACCAATGGAGAATGCTGATGAAAGTCGCCATAATCTTGACATCCCATGACCGGTTTCTGGCTGGAAGAGCTGGTCGGGCCGTATTATACCCTGCATGATGCCGGGATAGAGATAACCCTGGTCTCGCCGAAAGGCGGTCAGCCACCGCTGGATCCGAAGAGCGACGAAGTGGACGCGCAAACCCAGGACACCGAGCGGTTTCGCACCGATCGCGCCGCGCAGCAGGCCTTGGCCACCACCGTCAGGGTCGATACTTTGCGGGCGGAAGATCCCCATTCCATCGCCCTTATCGAGCAAAAGTTCGCCAACGGCAAACCGGTGGCGGCCATGTGCCATGGACCAGGGGTGCTGCGCCATGCGAAAAAGCCTGACGGCACACCGCTGGTGGTCGGTAAGCGGGTCACCGGTTTTACCAATAGCGAAGAGCAAGCGTGCCGGTTGACTACCGTGGTGCCGTTCTCAGTGGAAGATGAGCTTCGGCGACACGGCAGCCATTTTGAGCGTAGCGAGGATTGGCAGTCCTATTCGGTAACGGATGGCCATTTGGTCACCGACCAGAACCCGGCCTCGTCGACGGCCACCGCGCAAAATTTATTAAAAATCCTCAACCGCTAATGCCTGAAAGGAGAAGAGCCGCGTGTTTACCTTATTTAGCCACGATCTGCAGCCCGGCACGACGCTACCCGAGCGCCATGTGTTCAACGGTATGGGATATCAAGGGGATAATATTTCGCTGCACCTGGCCTGGGATAATGTCCCAGCAGGCACGAAAAGTTTTGTCATTACGGTGTTTGATTCCAGACGCGCCGACCGGCTCTGGCTGGTGGCCAATATTCCGGCGGATGTCCGTATGCTGCCCCAAGGGGCGGGCTCCGGTCAGGACAATCTGCCTGCGGGCGCCGTGCAGGGATGTACAGATTTTGGCAGTGCAGGCTACGGCGCCGCCGCAGGGAGAAACGCATCGCTACCAGTTCACCGTGCATGCGCTGGATGTGGATCATCTGGAGGTGGATGAAAACGCCAGAGGCACGATGATTGGCTTCAACGTGCATTTCCACACCCTGGGCAGTGCGTCGTTGACCGTCACTTACCGTTAATGCGACGGCCCGCAGACACTTGCCCGGGCGAACAGCTACGGCTTAAGCATGGAGCGGCCCGGCGAAGCGGGGAGTCAACGCGCCAGGACGGACACCCACATCGGCCCTTGTCCCACCGCATAGCGCGCCAGGGGATCCAGCGCGCCGGATTGCGCATCGATAGCGTAAACCGCGATATGGTGCGATTTCTGCCCGGCGGCCACCAAAAACCGGCCCTGGCTATCGATATTGAAACCGCGGGGCTGGGATTCAGTTGCCTGATGCCCCAGTAGGCGCAGAACCCCGCCGTCTTCAGACACCGCGAACCGGCTGATGACGCTGGCGGTGCGATCGCAGCAATAGAGCCAGCGGCCGTCGGGCGTGATATAGATATCCGCCGCCCAGCGGGTGTCGCTGAAGCCGGCCGGCATAATATCCAGCGTCTGCACGATGCGTGGACCGGCGCCTGCGGCGTCTATGGCAATTACGTTGACCGTACCGCTGAGCTCGTTAATTGCGTAGGCGTAACCGCCGCCGTGGTGAAATACCATATGGCGCGGCCCGGCGCCGGCCACACTGTCTAATGCTTCCGGCGTGCGGGGCGTCAAATGACCGGCCTCGCCAATGGTATAAAGCCGGATGCGGTCTTCTTGCAGGCAAGGCACCCAAAGTACCTGATTGGTGGTGTCAACATTGGCGGAGTGGCAATGGGTCAAGCCTTCCAGCGTCTGCGTCGGCGCGCCGACGATACCCTGCTCGTCGATGGGGCTGACGGAGAGACAACTGCCGCTATAGGAAACGCTGTACAGCGTCTCGCCCTGCAAATCGGTGGTCAGTTGCGTCGGACTGCCCGGCAGCGGGGCCATGCCGGCTTCGGTCAGCAATCCTTTTTCATCAATCCGATAGCTGACCACGCCAAAGGACGGCCGGACGCCAATGTAGAGGTGCGTTCTTGCCGGATGGATGACCATCGGCTGCCCCTGTCCCGGGGTATCCACCACTTGCAGCAACGTTAGCGCACCCTGGTTATCCATTTGCCAGACGTGTATCTGCTGACTCTCCGGGCTGGCAACATAGACAATTTGCTTCATGTGTTCTCCTAAATTCGCTTCTCTGGCAGGCATGGCGTCCGTTGTTTGGCAAGGTTTTTTCACCTTTACGGCACGCCGTGGTTAAGCATGTCACCGTTAGCCACCCACATTATCACGGTTTTCGCCGCCGCGCCGAGGGTGTAACATTGCAGAATGATTGAAATACTTACTCAATAGGAAACCTATGGATTATCGCCTTATTGCCCTAGATCTGGACAGCACACTGCTGACCCACCAAAAACGTATACTGCCGGAGTCTCTGGCCGCACTTCAATAGGCGCGCACCGCCGGCCTGCAGGTCATGGTGGTCACCGGCCGTCATCACGTTGCCATCCACCCCTTCTATCAAGCTCTCGAAATAGATACCCCTGCAATCTGCTGCAACGGGACCTATCTGTACGATTACCCGGCGCGGCGGGTGTTAACCGCTCAACCCCTCGACAAGACCCAGACGCTTACGGTACTGCATCTTCTGGACCAGTATGACGTACACGGCCTGCTGTACGTCGATGACACCATGCTGTATCAACATCCGACCGATCATGTCCTGCGCTCCCTGGCCTGGTCGGAGACCCTGCCGCCGGCCCAGCGGCCGACGCTTGTGCAGGTAGACAGCCTGGCGGCGGCGCAAGTGGCGCAGGCGATCTGGAAGTTCGCTACCTCCAATACGGATATCGGCAAGCTGCAAACCTTCGCCGAAGCGTAGAGCTTGAGCTGGGGCTGGCCTGCGAATGGTCCTGGCACTATCAGGTGGATATTGCGCAAAGGGGCAACAGCAAAGGCCGCCTGCTGGCACACTGGGTCACGGCACAAGGATTCAGCATGAATCAGGTGGTCGCTTTCGGTGATAACTTTAACGATCTCAGCATGCTCGAAAGCGCCGGTCTCGGCGTGGCGATAGGGCAAAGCGATGATGCCATCAAGGCGCGCGCCGACGTCGTCATTGGCGATAACGAAGCGCCGTACCATCGCCAATTTCATTCGCCAGCGCCTGCTAGCCTGAGTTTACGAACGCAGAATCATAATCCGTGGCCCGACTGCGGGGCCATCAGCTCACGGCACGGCTGCCGAGTCATAATCCATGGGCCGGCTGCGCCCGTCTGGTACGGCTATCTGATTTCAGCGTTCTGTCTGGCTGAGGCGCGCGCCAGCACGATCAGGCGATCCACCAGAGCGGGATAATCCAGCCCGCTGGCTTCCCACAACTTGGGATACATACTGATCGAGGTAAAACCCGGCAAGGTGTTAACCTCATTAAGCAAGATTTGGCCTTGGTCGGTTAAAAAGAAATCCACCCGCGCCATCACGCTGCAGCCGAGCGCCAGATAGGCCTCCCGGGCCATCTGCCGTAGGGCATCGGCGATGGGCGCCGGCAGCGCCGCCGGGATAACCAGCCCCGCCTGGGCGCCCTTGAGGTATTTAGTGTCATAGGCGTAAAATTCGTCGTTGGCGAGGATCTCGCCGCAGACGCTGACCTCGGGAGAATCGTTGCCCAGCACGGCGGTTTCGATTTCCCGACCGCTTATCCCCTGTTCCACCAGCACTTTGGCATCATAACGGAAAGCCAGCGCCAGCGCCGCTGCAAAGCCAGCGCGGTCGGTCACCTTGCTCACGCCGACGGAAGAGCCTTGGCTGGCCGGTTTAATGAACAGCGGCAGACCCAGCTGGCCGATGATAGCGTCGACATCCGGCGCGGCATCGCCGGTACGCAGCAGCGTCACCGAAGGTGTCACCGGCACCCCGGCGTCGCGCAAGACGCGCTTGGTCATGTCCTTGTCCATACACACCGCCGAGCCTAGTACATCCGGCCCGGCGTAGGGGATATTGAGCACCCGCAGCAGGCCCTGTACCGACCCGTCCTCACCGCTGGCGCCGTGCAATACGGAGAAAGCGACATCAATCGACGGAAACGGCTGGCCATTGGCGGCATCAATCAGTTGCGCCCCCGACTGACCGGGCACCACCGCCAGGTAGCACCGCGCCGGCGCCAGACGGATGGCGGCGGGATTGTCAGCATTGAGCAGATAGTCCTGCTCGTCGCATAACGTCCAGCGTCCGTGTTTATCCACCCCGATAAGGGTCAGATCGTATTTTTGCCGGTCGATGGCGCGAATGACGTTCATCGATGAGCGCAACGACACCTCATGCTCGGTGGACTGGCCGCCGAACAGCACCGCGACCCGTTGTTTGCCGCTTTCCCGTGGTTCCATTACATCCTCATTGATAACTAAAATACTAATTAAACGCCCACAGAGTATGCGCCAGAGCCGGGTGTGTAAAGTCCCGGCATGGGCTGATCCGCAAAGACGGTGATTATAACGGCGAAACGGTGCAGAAAGGGAGGAACAGAGACGGGCATCGCGTGCGAACGCGCAGGGTGTGACAAAGCACACGGGTCAGACCGGCCGGTGAGAACGGCCGCTTGCTCCTGATGCACCTTGCCCATCAGCGGCGCACACCAACCTCCGCGCCTTCGGGCCTGAGCGTCCCGGACCTGCGCGCCTTTTGAGCAGGCACGCACGCCGGATGCCAGATTACTGGCGCGAAGCCGGCTTCACATCGTCGCTCGGCTGACGGCGCTGTTTGGGCTGGGCAAACTTCGAGATGATATTAAACAGCTCTCCCAGCAGGTAGATAAGACCCAGGATGATCGCCATGACGACAGGCACCATCAAAATGACAATGGCCAGGCTTTCTAATAGTTCAAGCATTGTTACCTCATAGCATAGAGTTGGCTCATAATGGTTATCTTTCTTGCCTTTATACCAGTTTCTGGCTGTAGCGATTAGGCCTTTTATGTTATCGCGACCGGCATGATTCGCCGCTGCCGGTAAGATAAGCGAAAATTTCCCTTTTAAAAGCCACGAGGTTCCCTCATGCAGGCAGAAATTCTGTTAACCCTGAAACTCCGGCAGCACTTGTTTGCCGACCCACGCCGCATTGAGTTGCTTAAACAGATTCGCGCAACCGGCTCCATCACACAAGGAGCAAAACTGGCGGGCGTTAGCTACAAAAGTGCCTGGGATGCGATTAACGCCATGAATACGCTGGCGGAACAGTCGCTAGTTGAGCGCGCAACCGGCAGCAAGGGCAGCGGCGGCACCCTGACCCGATACTCTGAAAGGTTGTTTCAGCTCTATGACCTCTTGGGCCAGATCCAACAAAAAGCGTTCGATGTCCTGCAGGACGATACGCTGCCGTTAGACAGTCTGCTTGCAGCGATCTCGCGTTTCTCGCTGCAAACCAGCGCACGCAATCAGTTTTTTGGCACTATCGTCAGCCGCAGTTGTCAAGCTGTACAGCAGCAGGTGACGGTCGCGCTGGCCTATGGCCATACCCGATTGCATGTCGCATTGACTGAAAAGAGCTCATGCGCCACGCTGTGCTAAAGGCGGACGGCCGCCATTGACATCCCCACACAAATTTCCCATGCTGACCGTACTATTGCATTAAAAGGAACAATTAATGCTTTCATTGCAAATTTTGCAAGGTTCATTCCGGCTCAATGATATCCGCACTCTTACCATGGATAACGTCGCTATCCACACCGGCGAGAGCTGGGCCTTTGTTGGGGCCAACGGTAGCGGTAAATCCACCCTGGCGCGCACTGGCCGGCAAATTAACGGTATTGGCCGGCGAGCGGCACACGGACTATCAACGCATAGCCCGATTGTCGTTGGAACAAGTGCAGCGTCTGATGGAAGAAGAGTGGCAGCGGGGGCCAATACCGATCTGCTCAGTCCCGGCGAGGAGGATACAGGCAGCACCGCAGCGGAAATTATTCAGCAACAGGAGGCTGACGATGAGCGATGTCAACATTTAGCGAGTCAGTTCGGCATTCGCCACTTGCTGACGCGCCGGTTCAAATACCTCTCCACCGGCGAATCGCGCAAGGTGCTGCTGTGTCAGGCTCTGATGGCGCGTCCGGATTTGCTGATCCTCGATGAACCTCTACAGGGATTGGATCCCTTCAACCGCCAATTGGTGCGCCGCTGGATTGATGTTTTAATTGGACAAGGCACCAGCAACTGCTGTTCGTGTCCCATCATGCCGAGGATGCGCCGGAATGTATTACCCACCGGCTGACCTTCGTACCTGACGCCGATCGGTACCACTACCAGGTGGAAACGCTCAGCGCCTGAGGCGGCAGGTTGGCGGCGAGCGGATCCGTCGCCGCCCCTGTTATCGTCCTGTCGTGATGCAACCGGCGCACCCGGCATCGCGCCTGCGCTGGCGTAACCTACGCACGTGTCCCGCTGCACGCACGTCGACGTGTTTCTCTGCGATAACCCTTCGTTGCTCTGAGTTGCCCCGAGCCGCCGATGACGATCGGCAGCGACGACAGCTCACTCTCTTTTCTGGCCGCACCATCATTCGTCCTGCCGCTTTACAGGTAACGCCTTACCGATTTAGGTCAACGTCTTGCCACAATGTAAGCGTTAACGAATTCGTGGTGTAATCGCTACCACCTATAATCTCTCTTACCGCTTCCTTAAAGGACATGCCAGCGGTGAAAGTCTGATAGACACTGGCGTTGACACCTATTTCTGCGCTATTATGAATGTAACCGATTTCATAAATAGCGGCAGGAACACTCTTTTTTTACCGTGCTCGTGCTACTATAATGAAGGAAAAATGAAGGGAGTTGAACTATGTCAGTACTGGTTACGGGTGGTAGCGGTTACATTGGCAGCCACACCTGCTTACAGATTATCGCTGCCGGCGTGACGCCCGTCATTATCGACAACTTAGCTAACAGCAAGCGTTCAGTATTGTCTGCGATTGGCCGACTGAGCGGCCATACGCCGGCGTTTTATCAAGGCGACATCCGCGATCAACGGCTACTGACGCAGATTTTCGCCGAGCACGATATTGACGCAGTGATCCATTTTGCCGGTCTGAAGGCGGTAGGGGAATCGGTCACCCAGCCCATAGACTATTATGATAATAACGTTTACGGCACCCTCACGCTGGTGAAAGCCATGCGGGAGGCCGGTATCTTTAACCTGATCTTCAGCTCCTCCGCGACCGTCTATGGCTATCAGCCTGTGATCCCTTATGACGAAAGTCTTCGCACCGGCCGCCCTGCCAGCCCCTACGGCCGCAGCAAATTGATGGTTGAAGAGATTTTGCAGGATCTACAGCACGCCGATCCCCGCTGGAGCGTCAGCCTGCTGCGTTATTTCAATCCGGTCGGCGCTCATCCCTCGGGCGAGATGGGCGAAGATCCCCAGGGCCAGCCCAACAACCTGATGCCCTTTATTGCGCAAGTCGCGGTGGGACGTCGCCCGTCACTGGCCATTTTTGGCAACGATTTTCCGACTCCTGACGGCACCGGCGTGCGCGACTATATTCATGTATTAGATCTGGCCGATGGTCATCTTGCGGCGCTGACCACCTTACGCGACCGGCCGCCCGGGGTGCATATTTATAATCTGGGCGCGGGCAAAGGCCATAGCGTGCTGGACGTGGTAGCAGCGTTCAGCCAGGCCTGCGGCAAGCCACTGCCATACCATTTCGCTCCCCGCCGCGACGGCGATTTGGCCGCCTATTGGGCTGCGCCGGAAAAGGCCGCGCGGGAATTGCACTGGCGGGTCAGCCGGACGCTGGAAGACATGGTCCGCGACACCTGGCACTGGCAATCCCGGCACCCGAACGGCTATCCGGATTAAGGAAATAGCATGCAGCCATTTAATCCCGTCGATCATCCGCATCGGCGTTACAACCCTTTGACCGGCCAATGGATCCTCGTTTCGCCTCACAGGGCAAAGCGCCCCTGGCAGGGACATCAGGAAACGCCCTCGGTGCAAATGCTACCGGCCCATGATCCGGACTGTTTCCTTTGCCCGGGCAATACCCGCATCACCGGCGATCGCAATCCTGATTACCGTACCGCACGTGTTTACCAACGATTTCGCCGCGCTGATGCCAGATACGCCGGACGCACCGCCCAGCGACGACCCCCTCTTTCGCAATCAGAGCGCCCGCGGCACCAGCCGGGTGATCTGCTTTTCGCCGGACCACAGTAAAACGCTGCCCGAACTGTCGCTACCAGCGCTGGAAGCGGTGGTCAATACCTGGCGTGAGCAAAGTGCGGAGCTGGGCAAAACCTATCCTGGGTGCAAGTATTCGAGAACAAAGGCGCCGCCATGGGGTGTTCCGATCCCCATCCCTATGGGCAGATCTGGGCAAACAGTTTCCTGCCGAATGAAGCCGAACGCGAAGACCGTTTGCAACGGGAGTACTACCGGCAGCAGGGCTCATCGATGTTACTCGACTACGCCACCCGCGAGCTGGCGGACGGCGCGCGCACCGTGGTCGATACCCGCCATTGGCTGGCGGTCGTCCCTTACTGGGCCGCCTGGCCGTTTGAAATGCTGTTGCTGCCCAAACGCCCTGTCCAGCGCTTGCCCGATCTGGACAGCGAGACCAGCGCCGATCTGGCGTTGGCGCTGAAAAAGCTCACCAGCCGCTACGACAACTTGTTTCAATGCTCTTTTCCTTACTCTATGGTTTGGCACGGCGCGCCCTTTAGCGACGGCGACCATGCCCATTGGCAATTGCACGCGCATTTTTATCCGCCGCTGCTGCGCTCCGCTACGGTGCGCAAATTTATGGTGGGCTATGAAATGCTGGCGGAAACCCAGCGCGACTTGACCTCAGAACAAGCCGCCGAACGCCTGCGGGCGGTCAGCGAGAATCATTTTCGGCAATCTGGAGCCTCACGATGAGTTTACAAAACACCACTGCAACCGTTTTTCGCGACGCCTTTGGTTATGCCCCTGTCCTGACGGTCAAGGCACCCGGCCGGTTCAATCTTATTGGCGAACACACCGATTATAACGACGGTTTTGTACTGCCCTGCGCCATCGATTACGAGACGGTCATAAGCTGCGCCCGCCGCGACGATCGCAAAATTTGGATTATTGCCGTGGACTATGACCGCCAGCACGATATTTTTTCTCTGGATGAGCCAATTTTGTCCCATGCCGATCAGCAATGGTCCAATTATGTGCGCGGCGTGGTAAAACATTTACAGCGCCGAGACGGGAATTTTGGCGGCGCCGACCTGGTTATTAGCGGCAACGTTCCCAAAGGGGCGGGCCTGAGTTCGTCTGCCGCGCTGGAAGTAGCGGTGGGCAAAGCGTTGCAATCGCTCTATCACCTGTCGGTGGATAACGTAGCGCTGGCGCTTAATGGTCAGGAAGCGGAAAATCAGTTTGTCGGTTGTAACTGCGGCATAATGGATCAGTTAATTTCGGCGTTGGGCAAAGACAATCACGCCTTATTGATCGACTGCCGCACGCTGGGGCACCCGCGCGGTGCCGATGCCGATGCCGATGCCGATGCCGATGCCGATGCCGGACAATATCGCAGTGGTTATCGTCAACTCCAACGTTAAACGTGGCTTGGTGGACAGCGAATATAACGCCCGCCGCCAGCAATGCGAAACCGGCGCGCGCTTTTTCGCGGTGGAAAAATTGCGCGATGTGGCGCTGGATCAATTTGAGGCGGTAGCCCATGAGCTTGACAGCACGGTCGCCAAGCGCATGCGCCACGTGTTGAGCGAAAACGCGCGCACGCTGGCCACGGCGAATGCACTGGCGGCGGGAGACCTGGCGCTGATGGGCTGTTTGATGGCGGAATCCCACGCCTCGATGCGCGATGATTTTGAGATAACCGTGCCGGCCATCGATATCCTGGTCTCGATTATCAAAGAGGAAATCGGCTAAGCCGGCGGCGTGCGGATGACCGGCGGCGGTTTCGGCGGCTGCGTGGTGGCGCTGGTGCCCACTGACCGCGTGGAGGACGTGCGGGCGGCCGTGGCAAAACACTACGAGCAACAAACCGGGTTGAAAGCAGCAGTTTATGTCTGTCACGCCAGCGAAGGAGCAGGGGTATGCTGAAAGAGTATGAATCAGGCCAGGCGCCCGACGGTCAGCCATTACGGCTGGTCACCCTCGGCAATGACCAGGGGTTTCAGGTCACCCTGATGGACTGGGGTGCCACCTGGCTCTCCTGTCAGGTCCCACTGCAGGCGGGGGGGACGCGGGAAGTTCTGTTGGGCTGCCAGACACCGATGGATTATTTGCGCCAGAACGCCTATCTCGGCGCCACCGTCGGCCCGTTACGCCAACCGCATTCGCCAGGCGACGCTGAACCACGATGGCAAGCGTTTTACGCTTTCCGCCAATCAGGGCAAGCATCAGCTACACGGCGGGCCGGAAGAGTTTCACAACCGGCGCTGGCAGTTGGTGGAGCACGATCAGACCTCCGTACTATACCGGCTGCATTCCACCGACGGCGATCAGGGTTATCCCGGCAATCTGGTGGCGGACGTGCGTTATACCGTTACTGACGATAATGCGCTACAAATTGATTATCACGCTACGCTAGATAAGCCCTGTCCGGTCAATCTCACCAATCACGGCTATTTTCACCCCGACGGCGCCAACAGCGATGTTCGCCAACAGCGCCTGCAGATCATGGCCAATGATTACCTGCCGGTGGACAGCGAGGGGATACCTTGCGCCAATCCGACCGATGTCGGCAATACCGGTATGGATTTCCGTCAGCCGAAAACCATCGCCACCGACTTTCTGCGCGACCACGACCAGCAGCGTATGAAAGGTTACGATCACGGTTATCTGCTCTATCCGGGTCTTTCCAGCGCGGAAGATCCCGCAGCACGCCTGCTGGCTCCAGCAGTCGGACGCCTACGATTCGCAGACCCGCTACCGGTTCCAGGCATTATAAACGGTTTGCCGATGAGATTTATTCCCGTGGTTGGCGCACTGGCGGTTGTCGCCTGATATAAGCAGGCCATATAATGCGGGGAGTTATCATGAAAATCTTAGGACTTTGAGGAGTCGCGTAATGGCTGTAACTAAACTGGTTCTGATACGTCACGGCGAAAGCCAGTGGAACAATGAAAACCGTTTCACCGGCTGGACGGATGTAGACCTGTCTGACAAGGGCCTCACCGAAGCAAAGCAAGCGGGCCAGGTACTGAAAGCGGATGGCTATGTCTTTGATTTCGCCTACACCTCGGTACTGAAGCGCGCTATTCATACCCTCTGGGGCGTCCTGGACGAGCTGGACCAGGCCTGGCTGCCGGTGGAAAAATCCTGGCGTTTGAATGAGCGTCATTACGGTGCACTGCAAGGGCTCAATAAAGCCGAGACCGCGGAAAAATACGGTGACGAGCAGGTGAAACAGTGGCGTCGCGGTTTCGCGATTACGCCGCCGGAACTCACCCGTGAAGATGAGCGTTTCCCGGGCCATGACCCCCGCTACGCCAACCTGAGCGCCGCCGAGCTGCCGACTACCGAAAGCCTGGCGTTGACCATTGATCGCGTGATTCCTTACTGGAACGAAACAATTCTTCCCCGCATGAAGAGCGGTGAGCGGATCATTATAGCTGCCCACGGTAACTCCATTCGCGCCATGGTGAAATTCCTGGACAATCTGAGCGAAGAAGAAATTCTGGAACTGAATATTCCGACGGGCGTGCCGTTAGTGTACGAATTCGACGACAATATGAAGCCGATTAAACATTACTACCTCGGCAACGCTGACGAGATCGCCGCCAAAGCCGCCGCGGTCGCCAATCAGGGTAAAGCGAAATAACCTCCCCGCCCCGCGGGGCGCGCAAAGGACGCCGCGCCGGCGCTTTCCCGTTTAGGATAGTGACGTCGCGTTGTTGTTATATCTGCCGACGCGCGCTCACCGCTTGCGCCAATTGGGTAAGCAGACGCTCGGTATCTTCCCAACCGATGCAAGCGTCCGTCACGCTCTGGCCATAGACCAGCGTGCCGGATTCGGCGCTCTGATTCCCTTCGACCAGATGACTTTCCACCATCACGCCGATAATACCGCTTTCACCTGCCGCCAGCTGTTGGCAGACATCATCCGCCACCGTCATTTGCTTCTTGAACTGTTTGCTGCTGTTGGCATGGCTGCAATCGATCATTACCTGCGCCGGCAGCCCGGCCTTGGTCAGTCCTTCTTTCACGGCCTGAACATGATGGGCGCTGTAGTTGGGCTCGCGGCCACCGCGCAAAATGATATGGCAATCGGCGTTGCCGCTGGTGTTGACGATAGCGGAATACCCCCACTTGGTGACCGACAAGAAGCAGTGCGGCGCGCCGGCGGCGTTGATGGCGTCAATCGCAACCTTAATGGTGCCGTCGGTGCCGTTTTTGAATCCCACCGGGCAGGAAAGACCGGAAGCTAGCTCTCGGTGAACCTGGGATTCAGTGGTACGGGCGCCGATAGCTCCCCAGCTCATCAAATCCGCCAGATATTGCGGAGTGATCATATCGAGAAACTCGCCCGCCGCGGGCAAACCGCTGTCATTAATCGCCAGCAGTAAACGGCGCGCGATACGCAGCCCATCGTTAATGTGGAAACTACCGTCCATTTGGGGATCATTGATAAGCCCCTTCCAACCGACGGTGGTGCGCGGCTTTTCAAAATAGACTCTCATCACCACTTCCAGCTCGCCGCTCAGATTTTCGCGCAGTTTGAGCAGGCGCCCGGCATATTCCAGCGCAGCGTCGGGATCGTGAATCGAGCAGGGGCCAATCACTACCAGTAGACGATCATCATTACCTTTGAGGATCTTGTGAATCGCCGAACGCGCGGCGGAAACGGTACTGGCTGCGCGGTCCGTCGCCGGATATTTTTCCAATAACGCTACCGGCGGCAGCAATTCGTTAATCTCGGTAATGCGTAAATCATCATTTTGGTAATTCATGTTAATTCTGCTTAGCTCCAGGCACGACATGTTTAAAAAAGGTGATTCAATCTATCCCTTGTGGTTCAGACTGTAAATCCACAAAGCAGTATTAAAAGCTATAAAATTTGATATTGGCTAATTCTTTACTATGCTTAATTTATGATAAGCCAAAGATAACCGGCACTTAACTCCGGTCAGCACCGGCTTTCATTTTTTCTCAGTGGGATGTTTTTTATCTCGACATTCTCTCTCCAGCGGGCTTTCCGTCCGCGGAGCTTTACCAAAAACGGGTTAAGAGGAAAAACTATGCAGACGAGCATTAGTAAAAAAATGGCAATACTTTTTCTTACGACAGCAATGATGCTGGGCAGCAGTGCAGTCATGGCGGCTCACGGTACGGGCTCTAACGCGGGCGGTACCGATAACGGTGTGACTGAATTGCAGAAAAATGCGCCGAACAGAGTGGATAATAAGGATATTAACAATAGCGGCACTAATACCAATACCACCGGATCGACAACGGGTACCGATGCTTCCGGCCTGAATAAAGCCGAGCAGCATAAAAAACACCATGTGTAAAGACGGCCGTTGCCCGGACGTGAACAAAAAAGTTGAAACCTGTACCACCGGCACCGGAACGCCGGAAGGCACCAAAACCGACGGCACGACGCAGTAAAACTCATCCGGTAACTCACGCAGGTCCATTGCCCGGCCTTTCTCGGGCAAACAGAAATCAGTCTTAGGCCTGATTTTTTTATCCCATCCTGCCGGCCCCTGCGCTATCAGGAAGCCTGGATGCCGCTGGCGGCTGGTGGCTGGTGGCTTGCGCACAGAGGTCAAGCCGCAAAGCCACGACCGAACGATAAATGATAAAGGGCGATAGCGGTAGGTAAACTGATAGAGCAGCGCGGCCAGCGGCCGTTTCGCGACAGACAGACAGGAATCCCTATGCCGGCAGATCCTCTACATTCACACGCCCCCGCAACGCGGGCACACCACGGCAGCCACCACGGGCATGACCACGCCACGTCGCCGGAGGTGGACAGGGGCGCCCATCAACGCCTGCTGGCGGCGTTTGTCGTCACGGCGCTGTTCATGCTTATCGAAGTGATCGGCGGCTGGTTATCCGGGTCGCTGGCGTTATTGGCGGATGCCGGGCATATGCTTACCGATACCACCGCACTGCTGATAGCATTGTTGGCGGTGCGGTTCGCGTCGCGGCGACCGAACAGCCGCCACACATTCGGCTATCTGCGCCTGACGACGCTGGCGGCGTTTCTCAACGCTCTGGCGCTGCTGTTTATCACGGTGATGATTGTCTGGGAAGCCGCGCATCGCTTTCTTGTCCCTCAACCCATCGCCGGATGGACCATGATGTCCATTGCCGTGGCCGCGCTGGTGGCGAATATTGTGTCATTCTGGCTGCTGCACGGCGGCGGCGGCGGCGGCGGCGGCGGCGAAAAAAATATAACCTGCGCGCCGCGGCGCTGCATGTGCTGGGAGATTTGCTCGGCTCGGTAGGCGCCATTATCGCCGTGTTGTTGATCCTCTACACGGGCTGGCTACCGGTTGACCCGCTGTTGTCGATACTGGTTTCCTGTCTGTTGCTGCGCAGCGGCTGGCGGCGGCTGCGCGAAAGCCTGCATGAGTTACTTGAAGGCCCCCCGCAGCAGTTTGATATTGAAAAGCTCAAGCGCGAGATGACGCGCAATATCCATCATGTCCATCTCTGGCAGGTCGACGAGCGCCGCTGATGACGCTGGATATGCAGGTAATTCCGCCGCGCGACCACGATGGTCTGTTGCACCGCATTCAGGACTATTTGCTGGAGCATTACCACATTGGACATGCCACCATTCAAATGCAATACCAGCATTGCGAGGAAGATGATTGTGCGATTCATCAGGGCGCGGTAAATCTGCACGCCCATCATCATTGACGATGCCGCTTTGCAGCCGTTAACGATCTGGTCCGCTGAGGCTAGTGCGCGCATCCTCACCCCCCGCCCGTGGGCACAGTCAGCGCGTACGCCGGCGGGCTTAAATCGAGACGAAGTATCTCGCGAGGGCGCCGTTGATAAAACGATGGATCATCAGAGCGGGAGGATCGCCCGCCGGGGGTACCGTCGCCTGCCAAACCACAACGGGTTGGCGGGACAGATGGAGCCGCAGAGAAAGGCGGGGATACCCGCCGGCGTACCTGCCGCGGGCCAGTGCACATGGCCCATCGCCAGCGGACGACGGGGATGATGGCGCAATAGCGTGCCCAGGGCCTCTGCGCCGCCGCACATCGTCCGATCCAACGGCGCAATGCCTATTGGGAAAACAGGGTGGTGCAAAAATACTATCGACGCCGCAGGGCCAGCAGGGGACAGTGCGTCTTGCAGCCACGGCAGATGCGTCTCCACCTGACCAGCAGCGCTCCCCGCCCGCCCCCCATCGTTCCAGTAAGGCGCAGGTATCGCCGCTCGTATGGCTGCCCTGTTATCGGCATTGCCCGGCAGAACATAGGCGGGATAAGGCCGCCTTGCCAACCGGGCCGCTATCGCCGGATAGCCCTCAATCTCGTCATTATCAATCAAATCACTGGAGAGGACAAGCACGTCTGGCGCCAGGGTATCCAGCCAGGCCAGGGCACGGTCCAAACGGGACATGTTATCATTAGCGGCCGCCGCATGAATGTCCGAGATTTGAGCAATAATTACGTCTTGCTCCCATTGTCGCCACCTGCTGCGGCGTTGGCGTCGCGCCTTGTCCTTAACAGCGCTTGAGGTCGGCTGCGAATGACAGCATGCGATCTAGCGGCACCAGCGCCCGCTGACGCACCGCTTCGTCTACTCGTATATCATGCTCCACCCCACCGCGTTCGAGCCCTGCAGCGATAGCCTTGAGGCCGTTCATCGCCATCCACGGGCAATGTGCGCAGCTGCGGCAAGTGGCGCCCTCCCCGGCGGTCGGTGCTTCCAATAGGTTTTTTTCCGGGCACGCCTGCTGCATCTTGTAAAAAATACCGCGATCGGTGGCGACAATCATCTGCTGCTGCTTGAGCGTTTTGGCCGCCTGAATGAGCTGGCTGGTGGAACCCACCACATCAGCCAGGTCGACTACCGCCTGCGGCGACTCGGGATGCACCAGCACGGCCGCGTCGGGATAGAGTCTTTTCATGCGGCGCAGCGCCTGGGTCTTGAATTCATCATGCACAATACAGGCACTCTGCCAGCACAGCATATCCGCACCGGTCTGTTTTTGCACATAACGGCCAAGGTGACGATCCGGCGCCCAGATAATCTTCTCTCCTAGACTGTCGAGATGATCGATAAGCTCAACCGCGATACTGGAGGTCACCACCCAATCGGCGCGCGCCTTGACCGCCGCGGAGGTATTGGCGTAGACCACTACCGTCCGGTCAGGGTGAGCGTCGCAAAACGCGCTGAACTCGGCCTCCGGGCAGCCTAAATCAAGAGAGCACTCCGCGTGCAGCGTCGGCATCAGCACGGTTTTTTCCGGGCTGAGAATTTTGGCGGTTTCGCCCATGAAACGCACGCCGGCCACCAGCAGCGTGGTGGCCGGATGGCTGCTGCCAAAACGCGCCATCTCCAGCGAATCTGCAACACAGCCGCCGGTCGCTTCCGCCAGCGCCTGTATCTCAGGATCGGTATAATAATGGGCCACAATGACCGCGTTGCACGCCTTAAGCAGACGTGCAATGTTATCGCGCAGACCTGCCTTTTCCCCCTCCGTCAGTGCCGCAGGTTTGGGCGGGAATGGATAAATGGTGGCAAAATCATCTATGAGTTCGCTCATCACTGCTCTCTGGCAATGCGCTATCGCCTCACCGGTCTATTTTAAGCTCGTTGCCGGCTGACGAAAGCTAGGTTTAGTATGCTAAACAAAATACGTAATTTATCGCGCATTGTCGCGCCTAATTTGTGCCTTCTGGCGAAAAAAAGTTTAGTGGGTAACACAGACGGCGAAGGAATTGTGACTTGCTCTGGTCTATGCACGCAGGCGGCGCCAGAGTGGCGATGCCAGCTCACCCGCGAGGACAAAATTTGCCGGTTGCGATTCCTTACCTACCCCTAAGGGGGGCGACACCGATGCTCCTGGCGCTGACATGAAGCCTCGCCGTTAATAGCCGTTGGCGTTTAACATTTGATAATAGATAGCAGATAACAATAAAAGCGGGAATGGGCGGACAGGTCAAGCGGCGGAAGATGGTGGGTCGTGCAGGATTCGAACCTGCGACCAATTGATTAAAAGTCAACTGCTCTACCAACTGAGCTAACGACCCCGACACCCGTTTTACACCCGCAGCCAGAGGAAATCAGCTTTCCCCGGGCAACGGCGGCATATATTACTTATTATAAATTTTGACGCAACCTTTAATTAGTCCAAACGCGGCCAACTGCCTGATCTTTGAGCATTCTGGCCCATTTCACGTCCCCCTTGCCCCGTTCAGACGCGTCGCTATTACAGCCCCGCAAGCCGTTTTTGCGCCTGTTTGGCCGCCTCGGCGCTGGGGTACAGTTTGCCCACCTGCTGATAAACCGCCCGGGCTTTATCCTTCTGGCCTTTTTCCTGCATGATGACGCCCACCTTGAGCAGCGCGTCGGATGCTTTAGGTGATTTAGGATAGTTTTTCACCACCAGGGCAAAATAATAGGCCGCATCATCTTTTTCACCCTGATTATAATTAAGTTGCCCCAGCCAATAATTGGCGTTGGGCTGATAGGTCGAATCGGGGTAACGCTTCACGAAGCTTTGAAATGCGCTGATCGCCTGGTCGTACTGTTTTTTCTCCAGCACCAGCGCCACCGCTTCGTTATAGTCGGTGTTAGCGTCTGAGCCGCCGGCGGAGGCGGATGCCTGAGGTTGACCGTCTGAAGACGCGGCCGGCGTCTGACTGGAAAGGCTGTCCATCTGCTGATAAATCTGTTTCTGCCGCTCGACGACCTGCGACAGTTGATATTGATTTTCCTGAATCTGGCCGCGCAGCGAGTCGATATCGCGCTGATTATCGGCGAGCTGTTGCTGAAGCTGGGTTAGCAGCTGGCTGTGCGCACTGGAAATACGCTCAAGTTGAGTGACCCGGTCTTCCACCGAGCCGGAGCCGGCATTACTGATTGGCGCTTGGGCGGTAGCGGCCCAAGGGGCCGCTACACCAACCAATAACGACAGATTCAACAGATAAGGTCTGAAGTTATTGCTCATGCCAGTCTCTTAGTAGACCAGTACGGCACGACGGTTTTTGGCGTAAGCCGATTCGTCGTGGCCCAGTACGGCCGGTTTCTCTTTACCGTAAGATACGATAGCGATCTGATCGGCGTAAACACCTTTACCCTGAAGATACATCTTCACGGCATTGGCGCGGCGCTCGCCCAGGGCGATGTTGTATTCCGGCGTACCGCGTTCGTCCGCATGGCCTTCAACGGTCACTTTGTAAGACGGGTTGCTGCGCAGGAAATTGGCGTGTGCATCAAGCATCTGAGCGAATTCAGAGAGGATATCGTATTTGTCCAGATCGAAGTAAACGATATTGTTACGCTGAAGCTCCTGCATTTGCAGACGAGCCTGCTCGTCGGAAGAGGCATTGTTGCCGTTCATATCCATGCCAGTGCCAGCGCCCATGGCAGATTCGTCGCCATTGTTGGCGCTTTTGTGAGAACTACATGCGGCAATCGCCATCACCGGCACCGCCAACATCAGCCCTTTCAGCACTTTGTTCAGTTGCATCTCATATTCCTTTTATAGTTTGCTATACATATTTACACATGCATCACAGATACGGCGACCAGGCAGGATTTTTGACCTGTCCATCAGTTGCCGGAAGACGCGCTTTGAAACGCCCATCAGTCGAGACCAGCTGTAACACGGAACCCAGCCCTTGCGTAGCGCTGTAGATAACCATTGTGCCATTAGGAGCGACGCTAGGCGTCTCATCCAGGAACGTGTCCGTCAATACTTGGACGGCGTTCGTTGCCAGATCCAGTTTAGCGATATGCTGCGCGCCGTTGTTGGTGCTGACCATAACCAGGAACTTGCCGTCCGGGCTAACATCCGCATTCTGGTTCTGGGACCCCTCCCAGGACAGGCGCTGCGGCGTACCGCCATTAATATTGGTTTTATACACTTGGGGACGACCGCCCTGGTCGGAAGTATACGCCAGCGTCTGACTGTCCGGGAACCAGCTCGGCTCCGTATTATTGCTGCGACCTTCGGTCACCTGACGCACCTGGCCCGAGCCTAAGTCCATCACGTACAAATTCATATTGCCGGTCTTCGACAGCACAAAGGCCAGTTTGCTGCCGTCCGGCGAAAATGCCGGCGCGCCGTTGTGCTGCGGGAAACTGGCAACCTGGCGAATAGCGCCGCTGTCCAGCGTCTGAATGACCAGCGCCGAGCGGCCGCTCTCAAAGGTGACATAAGCAAGCTTGCTGCCGTCGGGGGACCAGGCCGGCGACATCAGCGGCTGCGGCGAACGGTGTACCGGCGTCTGGTTAAAGCCGTCATAATCCGCGACGCGCAGTTCATACCGGTACTGACCGCCATTGGTCTGCACGACGTAGGCAATACGGGTACGGAAGGCGCCCTTGATGCCCGTGAGCTTTTCAAAGGTTTCATCGCTAGCGGTGTGGGCGGCATAACGCAGCCATTTGCGCGCGACCTTGAACTGATTTTGCGCCAGAATGGAGCCCGGATTGCCGGAGGTGTCCACCAGTTGATAAGACACCACATAGCTACCGGCGGCACTCGGCTGCACCTGCCCCACCACCACAGCATCGATGCCAAGCGCCGTCCAGGCGGGCGGCGTCACCTCTGAGGCAGTCGCCGGCTGCTGCGGCAGGCGAGAGGTGTCGAGCGGGTTGAATTTACCGCTGTTACGCAGGTCGGCGGCGACTATACCGCCAATATCTTCGGGCGCGGCACCCGGCCCCGCCCATTTAAACGGCACCACGCCGATCGGCCGGGCCGTATCCACCCCTTGGGTGATTTCAATACGCACTTCCGCATGCAGCACGGAAGCCCATAAAAGGAAAAAACCTAACGCTACTCGAAATGCCTGCTTCATTTCATCTCCCAAACCGACGCCAGGGCGCCGGTCGCAATTGCAGAATTGTAAACTTGTCGGGTTAAACAACACTACATCTTCCCATTAGACAACATAGTATAAATCTTAAACCCAAACAGGACTATTTGATAACCATTGCATTCTGCTAAATGGCTTTACTAAGGTTTAAAGTCAAGAGTCGCGTTTTTAACTGCCTCATACACCTTCGGACTGGGTGGCCGGGGAATCGCCGCCAGCTTCGCCGCGGAGACCGCCGCCTGACACAGCGCCGGATCGCCACCGTCAGGACTGACCGAAATCAGCATGCCATCTGGCGCCAGTTTGATGCGCAAAATGCAGGTCTTACCGCTATAGTTGGACGCATCGTAAAACTTATTGCTGATAGCCTGGCGCACCTGAGCCAGATAGCCATTGATTTCTAATCCGGTGGCGCCGCTCAGCTTACTGTTGCTAGTCCCGGCGGCGGGCGCGCCGCCGGATTTGGGCGCATTTTTAGCGTCGGTCAGCCCGCCCAGCAAATCGTCCACCTCGCTGGATTGCTTGGCGGCGGTGGCCTTTTTCGCGGCGGCCTGTTTCGCCTTCGCGTCGGCCTGCTTCTGCGCTTCAGCAGCGGCGGCTTTTTTCACTTCCGCCTCCGCCTGCTGTTTCGCCGCGGCCGCCGCTTCCGCTTCGGCCTGTGCTGCGGCCGCCTCGGCCTGTTTAGCCGCCTCTTCCGCCTGTTTTTGCTGCTCGGCCTGCTGGCGCTGTTGCGCTTCGGCCGCTTCCTGAGCGTCTAACCGTTGTTTCTCCAGCGCTTTCAGGCGCTGCTGCTGCGCCCGCTGCGCATCGATTTGCTGCTGTTGCTGACGGTTATATTGCTGCACCACGGCGCCGGGATCGACCATCACGGCATCAATGGACGACCCGCCACCGCCGCCCGCACTCGTCTCTTGCGGCTGATGAATCGAGCTCCAGATCAATACGGCGATCAGAACGCAATGCAGCGCAATCGACAGAATAATAGCACGTTTAAGCTTGTCGTTCTGTTCGGTAGCCTTCAACACAATCGATTCCCAAAATGTGGTTGACCGGAAATAGTACGCATCACGAGCCGACCGTCAGATAGGCTGCGTCATCAGACCGACCGACTTCACGCCGGCCTGATGCAACAAGTTCAGCGCATTGATGATCTCATCATAGGGCACGTCTTTGGCGCCGCCTATCAGAAACACCGTCTTGGGATTCGCGGTGAGGCGGGCGCGCGCTTCGGAAACCACCTGTTCGGAGGGCAATTGCTCCTGACGCTGATGATCGACCACCAGACTGTACTGGCCGATGCCGGAAACCTCGACAATCACCGGCGGATTATCATCGCTGCCGACAGTTTTGGAGTCGGTCGCATCCGGCAAATCCACCTCGACGCTCTGGGTAATAATCGGCGCCGTCGCCATAAAGATTAACACCAGCACCAGCAGCACATCGAGCAAGGAGACAATGTTAATCTCGGACTTGATTTCTCTGCGCGAGCGTCTTCTGGCCATGATTACCCCTCCTGCTTACTTGGCGCTATCGCTAGCGAAAGCCTGACGGTGCAGAATGGCGATGAACTCTTCAGTAAAGTTGTCGTAGTTCTGCTCAAGCTTGTTGACCCGCAGGCTCAGGCGATTGAAGGCCATGACCGCGGGAATGGCGGCAAACAAACCGATCGCGGTGGCGATAAGCGCTTCGGCTATCCCCGGCGCGACCATCTGCAGCGTAGCCTGTTTTACGGTGCCCAAGCCGATGAACGCGTGCATGATGCCCCACACGGTACCGAACAGACCAATGTACGGGCTGATGGAACCCACGGTACCAAGGAACGGGATATGGGTTTCCAGCGCTTCCAGTTCGCGGTTCATCGAAATACGCATAGCGCGGGAAGCGCCTTCTACCACCGCTTCAGGGGCGTGATTATTGGCGCGATGCAGGCGCGCGAACTCTTTAAAACCGGCGTAAAAGATCTGCTCGGAGCCGCTCAGGCTGTCGCGGCGCGTCAGGCTTTCCTGATACAGGCGGGATAATTCGATGCCGGACCAGAACTTGTCCTCAAAGGCTTCCGCTTCGCGCGCGGCGGAGGTCAGGATACGAGAGCGCTGGATAATGATGGCCCAGGACGCAATAGAAAAGCATATCAAAATCAGCATGATCAGTTTTACCAGAAAGCCCGCTTTCAGGAACAGATCAAAGATGTTCATGTCAGTCACTGCTTGAACTCCGCGACAAAAGACGTAGGAAGCGCAATCGGCTTCAATTGCTGTAGATCGACACATGCGATCACGACATCCGCCTGGCTGAGCAATTGTCCGTCAGCATTCAGGATGTGTTGTGCAAAGGTCAGGGAGGCGTGCTTGAGGGAGACGATTTCGCTTTCCACTTGCAGTAAATCGTCCAGGCGCGCAGGCGCAAAATACTCCACCGCCATGCGCCGCACCACGAACGCCACGTTCGCGCGCATAAGCGCGTGCTGATGAAAATTATGCTGGCGTAGCATTTCGGTGCGTGCGCGTTCATAGAAGGCGACGTAACGGGCATGGTAAACCACGCCACCGGCGTCGGTATCCTCGTAATAGACGCAAACCGGCCATTGGAAAAACGAAATACTCACTCCACCGTCCAACAACGCAAAAACAACGTTGCTTACTATACTCAAGACCTAACACGTTGGGAATGGGTAAGCCGGGGGAAAGAAAATATTTTAGGTCCCTTACATTGCGGGATTAAAGGACCGTAAAGTTATTAAGAGAATCTGTAAAGTAAGGCGGCGATCATAACCAACATCGCCGGCAACGGCAGAAAAACCAGACGCCTGTGCAAACCGCCCAAACGATAAAGATCTCCTGCCACCACGACAGCGTACTGGTCTGGGCCGCGAAGCGGGACAGCGACCAGAAAACGCAGCCGGCAAGCGTCAGGGCCATGACGAGGGAAAGCTCCCTCAGAGGGCGCTTGTCCGTCAGTCCGTACAAAAACGAGATAGCCTGCCCTGTTACTTCATGGCATCCTCGCCGCGGGTATCTTCCAAATGTTCAAGGGCCAGCGCGGTAATGATGCCGAAGGCACAGGCCAGCAGCGTTCCTAAAATCCAGGCGAAATACCACATAATTAAGCTCCTAAACTCAGTACAGCGAATGCGTGTTTTGTTCAATATGTTCTTTCGTGATGCGACCGAACATTTTGTAGTAACACCAAATGGTATAGAGCAGCACAATAGGCACGAAAATGATCGCCACCACGGTCATGACTTTCAGCGTCCCCAGGCTCGAGGTCGCATCCCACATGGTCAGGCTGGCATTCGGCATCGTGCTCGACGGCATGATGAACGGGAACAGCGTAATCCCCGCAGTCAGAATCACGCAGGCCACGGTTAGCGAGGAGCAAATGAAGGCCCAGGCGCTGCGCCCCGCACGGCTAAAGGCAATTGTTAGCAGCGGTAGCACCACGCCCAGCGCCGGCACGATCCATAATCCCGGATAGGCGTGGTAATTGGCCAGCCACGCCCCGGCCTGATGCGCCACTTCTTTGTGCAGCGGGTTGGACTGCGCGGCCCGGTCGATGACGGAGGTAACGGTAAAGCCGTCGATGCCGTAGACGACCCAAATACCGGCCAGTAGGAAGGTTAGCATCGTCACCAGCGCGGTAAGCTGGGTGATGCCGCGCATCCGCACCTGCAAATCGCCGCCCGTACGCATTTGCAGATAGGTGCCGCCCTGGGTCAGGAACATCGCCAAGCTGACGATGCCCGCCAGCAGGCCAAACGGGTTAAGCAACTGGAAGAAATTGCCGGTGTAATACAGGCGCAGATACTCGTCCACGTGGAACGGCACGCCCTGTAGCAGGTTACCAAATGCAACCCCTATCACCACCGGAGAAATAAAGCTGCCGATAAAGATCCCCCAGTCCCACAGATTGCGCCAGCGGGCGTCGTCGATTTTCGAGCGGTAGTCGAAACCGACCGGGCGGAAGAACAGCGAGGCCAACACCAGGATCATGGCGATATAAAAACCGGAGAACGCTGCGGCATACACCATGGGCCAGGAGGCGAACAACGCGCCGCCGGCGGTGATAAGCCATACCTGGTTGCCGTCCCAGTGCGGGGCGATGGTATTGATTATGACGCGGCGCTCGACGTCGCCGCGGCCAAACAGGCGCATCAGCATGCCGACGCCCATATCAAATCCGTCGGTGACGGCGAAACCGATGAGCAGCACGCCGATCAGTACCCACCAGACAACACGCAATACTTCGTAATCAAACATAGTCATTCGTTCCTGTATTACCGTGCGCTCACCGAGGAAATGGACGATTGCTCAAAATGGTAGTTGCCGGTTTTCAGACTGCTCGGTCCTAAGCGCGCGAATTTGAACATCAGATACATTTCCGCTACCAAAAACAGCGTATAGAGCCCGCAGATCAACCCAATCGAGAAGAGGATGTCGCCGGCGGTCAGGGTCGAGTTGGCGACAGAAGTCGGCAGAATTTCACCGATAGCCCAGGGCTGACGGCCATATTCAGCAATAAACCAGCCGGACTCGATGGCGATCCACGGCAGCGGAATCCCATAGAGCATCGCGCGGTGCAGCCAGCGCGGCTGACCGATACGGTTACGCAGGACGGTCCAGAAACAGGCGGCAATCAGCAGCAGCATCAGCACGCCGCAGCCCACCATGATACGGAAGGAGAAATACAGCGGCGCCACGCGCGGGATAGAATCGCTGGTTGCCTGCCGAACCTGCTGCTCGTTGGCCAGGGTAATGTCGTCTGTGTAGCGTTTCAGCAGCAGTCCATAACCCAGGTCTTGCTTACTGTTGTTGAACGCTTCGCGCACGGCAGGATCGGTGCTGCCTTCGCGTAACTGTTGCAGCAGGCTATAGGCCTTCATCCCGTTACGAATACGCACCTCATGCTGCGCCATCAGATCTTTCAGGCCGGTAATCTGGCGATTGGTGGAACGGGTCGCAATTATGCCCAGCGCATAAGGGATACGCACCGCGAAGTGGTTTGTCTGATCTTCCTGATTCGGCAGACCGAACAGGGTAAAGGAGGCCGGCGCCGGCTCGGTGTTCCACTCCGCCTCGATCGCCGCCAGCTTGGTTTTTTGCACATCGCCCATCTCGTAACCGGATTCATCCCCCAGCACGATGACCGACAGCACCGCCGCCATGCCGAAGGAGGCGGCGATGGCGAAGGAGCGTTTGGCGAAGGCGATATCGCGCCCTTTTAACAGGTAATAGGAGCTGATACCGAGGACAAACATCGCGCCGGTGCAGTAACCCGCGGCCACGGTATGCACGAATTTCACCTGCGCGACCGGATTAAGTACCAGATCAGCGAAGCTGACCATCTCCATACGCATGGTTTCGTAGTTGAAATCCGCCGCGATGGGATTTTGCATCCAGCCGTTGGCCACCAGGATCCACAGCGCGGACAAGTTGGAGCCAAGCGCCACCAGCCAGGTCACCGCCATATGCTGCACTTTGCCCAGGCGATCCCAGCCAAAGAAGAACAGGCCGACGAAGGTGGATTCAAGGAAAAAGGCCATCAACCCTTCAATGGCCAGCGGTGCGCCGAAGATATCGCCGACATAATGGGAGAAGTATGACCAGTTGGTACCGAACTGGAACTCCATGGTAAGACCAGTAGCCACGCCGAGGGCGAAGTTGATAGCGAACAACTTGCCCCAGAACTTGGTCATATCTTTATAGATCTGTTTACCCGACAGCACATAAACCGTTTCCATGATGGCCAGCAAAAACGCCATACCCAGCGTCAGCGGCACAAACAGGAAATGGTACATCGCCGTTAAAGCAAACTGTAATCGTGATAGTTCGACGACATCAAACATGATGACTCCTTGCTCCTCGCAGGAAGGACCCACATACGCCGCTACAGCCGTCCCTCGTGATTGGGTCAGCCGGAAAGGCACGGTGAATGATAAAGGCTTTATAGTTGTCATTAACCGCCTGCCGCCTCGGACCTTGAGGGGAAGAAGGGCAGCGGCGCCGCAGACGGATTAAAGAAATACCAACAGACCCGGTTGGGAATGCCCGTATAGTACCCCTCAATTTCCTCCGGATAAATATATTTTTTAGTGACGGAGGTATTAAAACCGCATAATGATCAATCGAGGGATAACGCCGCGTCGTCGCTGAAATTGCTCTGGCGCAAAAACGGCGCCGGCATAACCCGTCACGCGCAGAGAAATATTTATTTAACGCAATGTTTTGCCCGCTTTGTTAAATATTGGTAGCCAAAAAAAATCAAATCCGGCGAAATGTTGCTAAAGTGTAATTAATAAAATATGGTGTTAAAAGTAAATGAAAATAATAGCGGGAAATATTCGTTTCTGCGCGGTAGCGTTATTTATTATGTGCATTGCGCGATAGTGCGTGTTTATTAATATAGTATCCACAACGGTCATCATACCGTCATTTTTGTCACTTAGCGTTATTTCCGGCGCTTTAAATGCAACCCGTTGCTCACCTCATGCCAGATCCTTTGGCTGACGGCGTATAACGCCAACGTCGTCTTGCATCATCAGGCGTAACGACCGCAGCCGGCGTATAAGGCAGACTTTATCTCAGTATAAGTCAGCATCAGCCACTGCCTATTTCTCTGCCACTGCTTCTTCCTCTGCCTCAGTATAAGCTTCAGCATTAACATAAGCCTTCAGCACCCGCATCCGCATCAGACTCAGCCCTTCTTTGCCGGGCAATGGACGAAAAAACCGCTCCCATTGTGCCGTTATGGCAATAAAAAAGCTGCCCGCAGGCAGCCTTGATGCAATGTCATCACCGCGCCCCCCCCGGGCGCGCGGCGTCAGTGCGTCCTCTTTCGAGGGACCAACTCAGTTCGGTAAAATAAACTTCAGCGCTTCACCGATATCGGCCAGGCTGCGCACGGTCTTAACACCCGCGGCCTCCAGGGCGGCGAATTTTTCATCCGCCGTGCCCTTGCTGCCCGCGATAATCGCGCCGGCATGGCCCATCCGTTTCCCCTTCGGCGCCGTGACGCCGGCGATATAACCCACCACCGGTTTGGTGACGTGATCCTTGATATAAGCGGCGGCCTCTTCTTCCGCGCTGCCGCCGATTTCGCCTATCATCACGATAGCTTCCGTCTGCGGATCCTCTTCAAACAGCTTCAGGATGTCAATGAAGTTCGAGCCGGGGATCGGGTCGCCGCCGATGCCCACGCAGCTGGACTGCCCGAGGCCGGTGTCAGTGGTCTGCTTCACCACTTCATAGGTCAGGGTGCCGGAACGGGAAACGATACCCACCCGACCAGGCTGATGGATATGCCCCGGCATAATACCGATTTTGCATTCTCCCGGGGTGATAACGCCCGGGCAGTTCGGCCCGATCATGCGCGCCTTGCTTTGCTCAAGCTTGGCTTTCACCGTCAGCATATCCAGCGTCGGGATGCCTTCGGTGATGCAGATAATCAGCTCTATGCCGGCATCGATCGCCTCAAGAATCGAGTCCTTGCAGAACGGCGCCGGCACGTATATAACCGATGCCGTGGCGCCGGTTTTGTCAACCGCTTCGCGCACGGTATTGAATACCGGCAAACCGAGATGCTCGGTACCGCCTTTGCCGGGCGTGACGCCGCCGACCATTTGGGTGCCGTAGGCCAGCGCCTGCTCGGAGTGGAAGGTCCCCTGGCTGCCGGTAAAACCCTGGCAAATGACTTTGGTGTTTTTATCAATCAAAATAGACATTACTTACCCTCCACCGCGGCGACAACCTGTTGAGCCGCGTCGGTCAGACTTGTGGCGGCGATAATGTTCAGCCCGCTGTCCGCCAATCGCTTGGCGCCCAGTTCGGCATTATTCCCTTCCAGACGCACTACCACGGGGACACTGACGCCAACCTCGGATACCGCGCCGATGATGCCGTCGGCAATCAAATCGCAGCGAACAATACCGCCGAAAATATTAACCAGCACCGCTTTCACCTTCTCATCCGACAGGATTATCTTGAATGCTTCGGTCACGCGCTCCTTAGTGGCGCCGCCGCCCACGTCAAGGAAGTTGGCCGGTTCGCCGCCGTGCAGTTTGACGATATCCATCGTCCCCATCGCCAGGCCGGCCCCGTTCACCATACAGCCGATGTTGCCGTCCAGCGCCACATAGTTCAGCTCCAACTGGGTGGCGTGCGCTTCGCGTTCGTCTTCCTGGCTGTGATCGCGCATCTCGCGCAGCTCCGGCTGGCGGAACAACGCGTTACCGTCGGCGCTCAATTTGCCGTCAAGGCAGATAAGATCGCCGGCGCCGGTAATCACCAGCGGGTTGATTTCCACCAGCGCCAGATCGCGCTCTAAGAACAGCGTCGCCAGACCCATAAAAATTTTGCTGAACTGAGAAACCTGCTTGCCGCTCAGGCCCAGTTTAAACGCCAGCTCGCGGCCCTGATAAGGCTGCGGGCCGGTGAGCGGGTCCAGAGCCACTTTATGAATCAGGTGCGGCGTCTCTTCCGCCACCTTTTCAATCTCCACGCCCCCTTCGGTGGACGCCATAAATACCACGCGGCGCGTGCCGCGATCGACGACCACGCCCAGATAAAGCTCCTTGGCAATATCGGTGGCCACTTCCACCAGAATCTGATTGACCGGTTGGCCCAGAGCGTCCGTCTGATAGGTCACCAGACGCTTGCCCAGCCACTGCTCCGCGAAAGCGCGGATCTCTTCTTTCAACTTCACCACTTTCACGCCGCCGGATTTACCGCGGCCGCCCGCATGCACCTGGCATTTCACCACCCAGGGGCCGGCGCCGATTTTCGAGGCGGACTCTTCCGCTTCACGCAGCGTATTGCAGGCGTAACCCGTCGGGGCAGGCAGACCATACCGAGCAAACAGCTGTTTTGCCTGATATTCATGTAAATTCATGATGTTGTTTCCATCTTCGTCTGGAGAGTGTCAGCGGCGCTGCGTCGCGTCGCCGTAATTCGGCACCAAAGCCGTTGATCTGGGGCGGCGGCATTGGATCCGCCGCCGTCATGCGCTAAACGTCCAGCAGCAGGCGAGTAGGATCTTCCAGCATCTCTTTCACTGTCACCAGGAAACTGACGGATTCTTTTCCGTCGATAAGCCTGTGGTCATAAGACAGCGCCAGATACATCATCGGCAGAATAACCACCTGCTCTCCTACCGCCATCGGCCGATCCTTAATGGCATGCATGCCTAGGATCGCGCTTTGCGGCGGGTTGATGATGGGCGTCGACATCAACGAACCGAAGACGCCGCCGTTGGTAATGGTAAAGTTACCGCCGGTCAGCTCCTCGACTTTCAGTTTCCCGTCGCGGCCCTTAATAGCCAGTTCCTTGATTTTCTTCTCGATATCGGCCATGCCCAGCGCATCGATATCCTTCAGTACCGGCGTCACCAGGCCGCGAGGCGTGGATACCGCGATGCTGACGTCAAAATAGTTGTGGTAAACCACATCTTCGCCATCGATAGACGCGTTCACTTCCGGGAAACGTTTCAACGCCTCCAGTACCGCTTTGATATAGAAGGACATGAAGCCCAGGCGGATACCGTGGCGCTTTTCAAACGCGTCGCCGTACTGCTTGCGCAAATCCATCACCGGCTGCATGTTCACCTCATTGAAGGTGGTCAACATGGCGGTGCTGTTTTTCGCTTCCAGCAGACGTTCGGCCACGCGTTTGCGCAGGCGGGTCATCGGCACGCGTTTTTCGCTGCGATTGCGCAGCGCCGGCGCCGGAGCGGCGTTCTGGCGGCCAGCGATATGTTTTTCGACGTCTTCGCGGGTCAGACGTTCGCCCACGCCGCTGCCTTTAATAGCCTCGGGATTAAGATCGTGCTCGGCGATGAGGCGGCGGATGGCCGGGCTCAGCGCGTCGTTGCTTCCCTCTTCCAGACCCGCGGTATGGCGCTGAGCCGGCGTGGACTCCTGGCTCTGGGACTTCTCTGTCATCGCCTGGCCGGTGCTGTCGCCCGGGCGCAGGCGCCCCAGCACTTGACGGGCGGTCACGGTAGCGCCTTCGTCTTCCAATAATGTTTCCAGAACGCCGGCTTTAGGGGCGGGAACTTCCAGCACCACTTTGTCGGTTTCAATCTCGACCAGCACTTCATCACGCTGAATACTGTCACCGGGCTTTTTATGCCAGGTGGCGACGGTGGCATCCGCTACCGACTCAGGCAGGTCTGGAACCAGAATATCTACGCTACTCATTCTCTATCCTTATTGTTAATTAACGTTCAGCGCGTCGTTGACCAGATTTTTCTGCTGGGTCTGGTGCACGGACAAATACCCCACCGCCGGCGAGGCGGAAGCCGGACGGCCCGCATAATTCAGTGCGGCGCCTGCGGATATCACTTCGCGGAAATGGTGCTGGCTGCAATACCAGGCGCCCTGATTCTGCGGCTCTTCCTGGCACCAGACGAAATCGTCAACATGCGCATAGGGGGCCAGCGCCTCCCGAACCGCCTGCAGCGGGAACGGATAGAGCTGCTCAATACGCACGATGGCCACGTCTTGCTGCCCGTTTTTACGCCGTTGATCCAAGAGATCATAGTAGACTTTGCCGGAACACATCACGACGCGTTTAACGCCCTGCGGGTCGATATCGTCCACTTCGCCAATGGCGGGCTGGAACATGCTGTTGGCCAATTCATCAAGCGACGAGATAGCCAGAGGATGGCGCAGCAGCGACTTGGGCGACATGACAATCAGCGGCCGGCGCATATTGCGCAGCGCCTGACGGCGGAGCATATGATAGACCTGCGCCGGCGTCGACGGGACGCAGACCTGCATATTTTGTTCCGCACACAGTTGGAGATAGCGCTCCAGACGGGCGGAGGAGTGCTCCGGTCCCTGCCCTTCATAGCCGTGGGGCAGCAGCATCACCAGCCCGCACATCCGTCCCCATTTCTGCTCCCCGGAACTGATAAATTGATCGATAACTACCTGGGCGCCGTTGGCGAAGTCGCCAAACTGCGCTTCCCAAATTACCAAAGTGCGCGGCTCGGCGGTGGCGTAACCGTATTCAAACGCCAGCACCGCCTCCTCCGACAACACCGAGTCCCAAACACGGAAGCTGCCCTGACCGTTGTGGACATTGGCCAACGGAGTGTAGCTGGAGCCATTCTTCTGGTTATGCACCACCGCGTGGCGATGGAAGAACGTGCCGCGGGCGGTGTCCTCTCCCGACAGGCGGATGGGGATCCCCTCATCCACCAGCGTGGCGTAAGCCAGCGTCTCGGCGCCGCCCCAATCGAAAAGCTTTTCACCGTGCGCCATCGCAGCGCGATCGTGATAAATCTTGGCTACCCGCGGCTGCATTTCGACGCCGGCCGGCACTTCGCTGATGCGGTGCGCCAGCGCCTGCAAACGCTTACTTTCCACCTGGCTGGGGTAGTCTTCGTCCCAGTCATGATTGAGATAGCGCTGCCAGGCGAAGGAGTGCATATTCATCTGCCGCCACTCTTTCACCACGCACTCGCCCTGATCCAGCGCGTCGCGGAACACATTGACCTGTTCAGTGGCGTCGGCGAGAGTGATAATGCCGTCGCGCTCCAGGCGGTCGGCATAGATCTTGCGCGGCGTCGGGTGTTTTTTAATTTTCTGGTACATCAGCGGCTGGGTGGCGCTCGGCTCATCGGCCTCGTTATGGCCGTGGCGGCGATAGCACACCAAATCGATCATGACGTCGCGCTTGAAGGTATTGCGGAAATCCAACGCCACGCGGGTGACGAACGCTACCGCTTCGGGATCATCGGCGTTGACGTGGAAAATCGGCGCCTGCACCATCTTGGCGATATCGGTACAGTACTGGGTAGAGCGCGCGTCGTTAGGATTCGAGGTGGTGAAACCCACCTGGTTATTGATAACGACACGCACCGTCCCGCCCACGTCGTAACCGCGCACCTTGGACATGTTCAGCGTTTCCTGGACCACGCCCTGGCCGCTGATAGCGGCATCGCCGTGCAGCGTGATCGGCAGTACCATACTGCTGCTCTGCTCATCCAGCCGGTCGATACGTGCGCGAACCGAGCCCATGACCACCGGGCTTACGATCTCAAGATGGGAGGGGTTGAACTCCAACGCCAGATGCACCAGCCCGCCCTCGGTTTCGACGTCGGAGGAGAAGCCCTGATGGTACTTCACGTCACCGGTGCCCAAGTGCTCTTTATGCTTGCCAGCGAACTCGTCGAACAGGTCCTGCGGCTTCTTGCCCAGCACATTGACCAGCACGTTCAGGCGGCCGCGATGTGCCATGCCTAGCACCACTTCCCGCGTACCGTTGCTGCCGGCATAGCGCACCATCTCTTTTAACATCGGAATCAGCGCATCGCCGCCTTCCAGCGAGAAGCGCTTAGCGCCCGGGAACTTGGCGCCCAGATAGCGTTCAATCCCTTCCGCCGCGGTCAGCTCGGCGAGAAAACGCGTTTTCTCGTCGCGGCTGAAACTCGGCTGTCCCACCACCGACTCGATACGCTGCTGGATCCAGCGTTTTTCTTCAGTATTGGTGATGTGCATATACTCGGCGCCGATGGCGCCGCAATAGGTCTTTTTCAGCGCCTCATACAAATCCGCCAGTTTCATGGTGTCGCGACCGATGGCGAACGACCCCACGTTGAAAGTTTCCTGGGAATCAGCCTCGGTGAGGTTATGGAAAGCAGGATCAAGATCGGGAACCGTTTCCTGTTTCCACAGCTCCAGAGGATCCAGATTGGCATGCTGATGCCCGCGGAAACGGAAAGCATTGATGAGCTGCAGGACTTTCACCTGCTTTGAATCGATATCCGGATCGTTGACCGAGGCGGTATAGCGTGTGGCATCTTTCGCCAGATGGCAGAAGTATTCCCGCGTTTTGGAGTGGAGGTGATCGGGGCTGACGCCCGCGGTCGGTAGCTGTTTAAATATTGCACGCCAGCTCGCATCGACAGAGTCAGGATCCGTCAAAAAATCTTCATAGAGCTGCTCTATGTAGGACTGGTTTGCGCCCGCCAGATAGGAGGAATCCAGCCAGGCCTTCATTGCGCCGTTCTGCATCATGATCCCTTAAGCTTGTTAAGCTTCAGTTTTCGCCGTGGTTAACCCGTAATCGGATAACATATAAGCGGTTCAGCCAGCGGATTACCCCTGAGAGGTCATCTTTGCCGAAGGAACCTTTGAAAAGCAGCTGGCCGCGGGGCCCGGGCCCACTAACCGTTTTTCAAAGGCTTCCTGCACTGCCCCCCGACTGCTACAGCGAACGGGGAGCAGATTGCGCCCGTCAGGCGCTATAGTTCACCAGCATACTCTTGATATGACCGATAGCCTTGGTGGGGTTAAGCCCTTTGGGGCATACGCTGACACAATTCATGATGCTGTGACAGCGGAAAACGCTGAAAGCGTCGTTCAGATCATCCAACCGCACCTGCTGATGGGTGTCGCGGTTGTCGATAAGGAAACGATAGGAAGCAAGAAGCCCCGCCGGCCCGATAAATTTATCGGGGTTCCACCAGAAAGACGGGCAGGACGTGGAACAGCAGGCGCAGAGAATACATTCATATAGCCCGTCCAGCTTGGCGCGCTGTTCCGGCGATTGCAGATGCTCACGCGCCGGCGGGTTGCGGCCGCTGTTTATCAAGAAGGGCTTAATCTTCTCGTACTGGGCGTAGAACTGCCCCATATCCACCACCAAATCGCGGATGACCGGCAGCCCGGGCAGCGGGCGAATGACGACTTTATGGTCGCCCTTGCGCAACATCGACAGCGGCGTTATGCACGCCAAACCGTTTTTGCCGTTCATATTGACGCCGTCTGAGCCACAAACCCCCTCACGGCAGGAGCGGCGGAACGACAGGCTTGGATCCTGCTCTTTAAGCTGGATTAAGGCATCCAGCAGCATCATATCGCGCCCCTCTTCCACGGTGAGGGTGTAGTCCTGCATGCGCGGCTTATCGTCGACATCGGGATTGTAGCGATAGATGGAAAATTCAACCTTCATGATTCATCCTCCACCCTAGTAGGTACGCACTTTCGGCGGGAACGCCAGGCGTAATGTCGGTTGCATATTGACCTTACGACGCGTCATGCTGTCGCTTTCGGGTAAATACAGCGAGTGGCACAGCCAGTTTTCATCGTCGCGGTCCGGGAAGTCGAAACGGCTGTGGGCGCCGCGGCTTTCGGTGCGGAAATTCGCCGACAGCGCGGTGGAGTAAGCGGTTTCCATCAGGTTATCCAGCTCCAGACACTCTACGCGCTGGGTGTTGAATTCCGTCGAGGTATCGTCAAGACGGGCATGATGCAAACGTTCGCGGATCTCCTTTAGCTCCACCAGCCCTTTGGCCATGGCATCCCCTTCGCGGAATACCGAGAAGTTGTTTTGCATACAGGCCTGCAGAGCTTTTCGGATCTCGACCGGATTTTCGCCGCTGCGATTGTTGTTCCAGCGGTGATAGCGGCTCAGCGACGCCTCGATATCGTCGTCGCTGGCATCGCGCGTCGGTCCCTGCTCCATCAGCGACTCCTGCAAATGCATTCCCACCGCGCGGCCGAACACCACCAGGTCCAGCAGCGAATTGCCGCCCAGGCGGTTCGCGCCGTGCACCGAGACGCAGGCGATTTCACCTACCGCGAACAGGCCGGGGATAACCACGTCTTCACCCTGGGCGTTGACGGTGATCGCCTGGCCGCTCACTTTAGTCGGGATCCCCCCCATCATGTAATGGCAGGTGGGAATGACCGGAATCGGCTCCTTCACCGGGTCCACGTGGGCAAACGTGCGCGACAGTTCCAGGATCCCCGGCAAACGCGATTCAAGAACCTCTTTGCCTAAATGGTTCAGCTTCAGTTTTGCATGCGGCCCCCAAGGCCCCTCGCAGCCGCGGCCTTCGCGGATTTCAATCATAATCGAGCGGGCGACCACATCGCGGCCCGCCAGATCTTTGGCATTCGGAGCGTAACGTTCCATAAAGCGCTCGCCGTGCTTGTTCAGCAGGTAACCGCCTTCACCGCGGCAGCCCTCGGTGACCAGTACCCCGGTGCCGGCGATGCCGGTGGGGTGAAACTGCCACATTTCCATATCCTGGACCGGCACCCCCGCGCGCAGCGCCATGCCGACGCCGTCGCCGGTATTGATGTGGGCGTTGGTCGTGGATTGGTAGATGCGTCCGGCGCCGCCGGTGGCGAGAATGGTCGCCCGCGCCTTGAAATACACCACTTCACTAGTTTCAATACACAGCGCGGTGCAGCCTACGATGCCGCCATCCTGGTTTTTCACCAGGTCGAGGGAGTACCACTCGGAAAAGATGGTGGTGTGGTTTTTCAGGTTCTGCTGATAGAGCGTATGCAGCAGCGCATGCCCGGTCCGGTCCGCGGCGGCGGCGGTGCGTGCGGCCTGTTCGCCGCCGTAGTTAAGCGACTGGCCGCCGAACGGACGCTGGTAGATACGCCCGTCGTCAAGGCGGGAAAACGGCAGTCCCATATGCTCCAGTTCCAGCACCGCTTCCGGACCGGTTTTGCACATGTATTCGATAGCGTCCTGGTCGCCGATGTAATCGGATCCTTTGACCGTATCGTACATATGCCACTGCCAGTCGTCTTCATGGCTGTTGCCGAGCGCGACGGTGATACCGCCCTGCGCTGATACCGTATGGGAACGTGTAGGAAAAACTTTTGAAATTAACGCGCAGGAGAGTCCCATCTGGGAGATCTGTAGCGCGGCGCGCATACCTGCGCCTCCTGCGCCGATTACTACGGCGTCAAACTCTCTCACCGGCAATGACATTGACTACGCCCCCCACACCACGACAGTTCCATAAAGTAAATAAACCATGAGCACGATAACGATAGTCAGTTGCAGCAGCAGCCGCAGCGCCAGGGGCTTGATGTAATCCGTTAATACCTGCCACATGCCGATCCAGGTGTGCACCAGGATGGAAAACAAGGTCAGCAGGGTAAAGACTTTCGTCATAGGGGTGGCGAAAAAACCTCGCCAGACGTCATAGGTGAGAGTATCTGCCAACAGGATAAAACCGAGCAGATAAATAATATAAAGGCAAATAACGATGGCAGATGCACGAACCAATAGCCACTCATGTACTCCGTTACGTCCTAATGCCGAAGCATTGCTTATCATACGAGGACTCCAGCCAATATAGATAGCACGACAGTTAGCAAAAATGTAACATTTGCGGTGGTTTTACCCATCGCCAACGTTTCTTCCAGATAGCCGAAATCCATCAGCATGTGACGGATACCGCACAACGTGTGATAGGCCAGCGCGGTCAAAATTCCCCAAAAGATGAATTTGACGATAAAGCTGTCCATCATGGCGGCCGCCTGAATGAAACCTTCGGGGGAAGAGAGAGATAATCCGAGAACCCACAGCAGGATACCGATAGCAACAAACATGATGACGCCGGAAACGCGATGAAGAATGGATACTATTGCAGTTACGGGGAACCGGATCGTTTGCAGATCCAAGTTGACAGGCCTTTGTTTTTTCACGGTTTTTCCCACACAGCTATTATTATTTTCCTTCCTCCGGTCCTGGCTGGATCAGACAGCGTTAACAGGATAAACCATGCGACGTCATGTGCTAAAATCACAATTCCTTGTGCGTAAATGACGCGTTAAATAACGCTGTATGCTCCTACTACAGGGAGTTCCGGAGACCTTGTTGAAGTATATGGCTTTCACATTATGATTACAATTACCATACAAATAGTTTGTTAACATTTGAACGATTTAGTGAGCACCGTCACGATTCTCACATTTCCTATAAGGGTATACATCCACATTGACAATAAAATAACATTTTGATTACAAGCCATCCCGCTTCTATGCTATAACTCGCTTATCGAGTAACGGCACACTTCCTCCAAGATTAAGTTTATGCAACAGTGTGAAAAGCTCCTTGACCCACAGGTTAAGATGCCCATTAATAGCAAATAATATTTTCGATAAATCTTCACCACCCAAGGCAAACCGTTCGTTCTACCTTTACGGGTGAAGCGTCAGGCTGCGCTTTGCATCAGGCTTATCGGCATGTTCGGCACGGACGGTAGAAAAAACGCCGGGGTCAGTAAGCTGCCCGTGGTGAAAGATTGAGTTTATACGCGCTAAGGAGAATATAATGGCTAAAAGTAAAGCGACTTTTACCCCTGAGGGGCAGGACCCTATCGCCATGGATATGCTAACGGGCACCATGGGCGAAAAAGAAATCGATATCCGCAGCCTGGGCAGCCAGGGGTATTTCACCTTCGATCCCGGCTTCACCTCCACCGCCTCCTGTGAATCTAAGATCACCTATATCGATGGCGACAAAGGCGTCTTGCTGCATCGCGGCTTTCCCATCGACAAGCTGGCGCTGGAGTCGAACTATCTGGAGGTCTGCTATATCCTCCTGAACGGCGAAGCGCCGACCCGCGAGCAATATGATGAGTTTCGCACTATCGTCACGCGCCATACCATGATTCATGAACAGATCACCCGGCTATTCCACGGTTTTCGGCGCGACTCCCATCCGATGGCGGTCATGTGCGGAGTGACCGGCGCACTGGCGGCGTTCTATCATGACTCGCTGGATGTCAACGTTGAACGCCATCGCGAAATCGCCGCGTTTCGCCTGCTGTCGAAAATGCCCACCGTAGCCGCCATGTGCTACAAGTATTCGCTCGGCCAGCCATTTATCTACCCGCGCAACGATCTGTCCTATGCCGGCAACTTCCTGCATATGATGTTCTCCACGCCGTGCGAAACCTATGAGGTTAATCCGGTGCTGGAACGCGCCATGGATCGTATCCTCATTCTGCACGCCGACCACGAACAGAACGCGTCTACCTCAACGGTGCGCACCGCCGGCTCTTCGGGCGCCAATCCGTTCGCCTGTATCGCGGCAGGCATTGCCTCGTTATGGGGACCTGCCCACGGCGGCGCCAACGAAGCCTGCCTACGGATGCTTGAGGAGATCAACAAGGTGGAGCATATCCCCGAGTTCATCAAGCGCGCCAAGGATAAAAACGATTCGTTCCGCCTGATGGGCTTTGGCCACCGCGTGTACAAAAATTACGATCCGCGCGCGACCGTGATGCGCGAAACCTGCCATGAAGTATTGAAAGAGCTTAAGCTTTCCGATGACCTGCTGGCGGTGGCCATGGAGCTCGAACACATCGCGCTGCACGACCCCTACTTCAAAGAGCGCAAACTCTATCCCAACGTTGACTTCTACTCCGGCATCATTCTGAAAGCCATGGGGATTCCTTCAACCATGTTCACGGTCATTTTCGCCATGGCGCGCACTGTCGGCTGGATAGCCCACTGGAAAGAAATGCACGACGACGGGCTGAAAATCGCCCGTCCGCGCCAGCTCTACACCGGCTATGCCCAGCGGGATTTCCACAGCCAGCGCAAATAAACCTGTCGTGCCGGGGGGGGGGACCTGCACCACACCGGGCAACACGCCGTGGGACAGAAGCTCCCGGTCGGCGGTGCGCTGTAGGACGCTGCCCAGCAGACGGTAGCCCATGCGGTTACTTTGTGGACTCAATTGCCAGGCGACACGCCAAAACGCATCGCGCGCCTCGGCGCTGAATTCCTGATACTCCGGCCCCGGCAGCGCCCGTACGCGGTTGCCGAACAGCAACTGTTTTATCCCCATTTGCAGCGTCGGCAGCCGTTGCGGCCGACCGACAGCCTGTAGCCGTCGCGCACCCATCTGCCCTCCAGACCGCCAATCGCCGCTTTGCTATAGGTACTGCGCGATTGCAGCACCGGCGGGACGTCAAAGCCGCCGGACACCGCCAGATAGCTGCGCATGCCGTGTTTCGGCAAGGCCAATTTCACCTGCTGCCCCGGCCCGTACCGCAAAACGCCAGCCGGTCCAGAGAGGTTTACCATCCAGCAGGGCGTGACAATCCGCGCCGGTCAGCGCCAACCAGCCCGGGTGGGATCTCGGCGCAAAACTGCCCCGGGGTAATTTCCAGCACCGCGGCATCGGGCGCATTGCCCACCAGCAAATTCGCCATCTTCATGGCTGGCTGGTCCAGCACCCCGCCCTGGCTGATACCGAGGTAGCGATAACCGCTGCGGCCGCCGTCCTACACCGCGGTCATCATGCCGGCGTGAATGACTTTCAGCATACCCCCTCCTTCTGCGGCACGAAACGCACATTATCACCGGGGCGCAACAGCGTGGGCGACGCCGCATGGGGTGTGAACAGCGCCACGGGGGTGTGGCCGATTAACTGCCAATCGCTGGGACTGCTCAGGGGATAGATGCCGGTCTGCCGGCCACCGATACCGACCGATCCGGCGGGAACCTGCAGACGCAGCTCGGCGCGACGCGGAGTGTTAAGCGCCGGCGTGGCATTCCGCTACCTGCGCCAGGTCGGGGACCGGCATCGCCGCCATAGATGACCGGGATGGCGATCTGCCGCGCTTCGGGCAATACCGATTCGCTCTCCTCCCACCAGCGCTGCAGACGTTCTATCGCATCCAGCGCCGTGAGCTGCGGATGGGTCTGCAGCACCGTCAAATTGTTCATGCCGGGAATCGCTTCGCGAACATCCGGGTGTGAAGCGATACGCTGCGCCAGCCCCCAGATGCGGCGCTGGCTTTCCAGACTGATCGGCGGCTCCAGCACCACCGCCCGCTCCCCCAACAAATAACATCGCGCCCGTTGCAATCCCGCCTCCTGGGAAATCGGCCTGATGCCGAATCCATTATCTAGCTCATTAATAGTCCATGAGCATGCGCAACCCGGGAGGCGCTGTCAATAGGAGAATGGCCGGGCAAAAGCGCTAGGCAGGATTGGGAATATCGATAAAAGTCACATCCAAATCATACTGTTGGGTCAGCCACTCGCCCAAGGCGCGGATCCCACCGCGTTCGGTGGCGTGGTGGCCGGCGGCATAGAAATGCAGACCCTGTTCCCGGGCGACATGGATGGTCTGTTCGGACACTTCGCCGGTAATAAAGGCGTCCACCCCCGCCTGCGCCGCCAGCTCGATAAACCCCTGACCGCCGCCGGTACACCAGGCCAACCGCGAGATCTGCGCCGGCCCGCCATCGCCGCAATGCAGCACGCTACGCCCCAGCGTATGCTCAAGGCGCAGGCGCAGCGCAGCGCCGCTAAGCGGCGTCGCGAGTTCACCTTGCGGCAGCAGCGGTTCCAGTGCCCCGGTCACCCGAATGTCCAGCGCCGCCGCAAGCTGCGCGTTATTGCCCAGTTCCGGGTGGGCATCCAGCGACAGATGCCAGGCGTACAGATTGATATCGTTAGCCAGCAGCGTTTTCAGCCGCCGGCGCTTCATGCCGCTGATAACCGGCGCCTCGTTTTTCCAGAAATAACCGTGGTGGACGATGACCGCATCGGCGCCGTGGGCCAGAGCGCTATCCAGCAGCGCCTGACAGGCGGTAACGCCGGTGACGATACGCTGCACCTCCTGACGCCCCTCCACTTGCAGGCCGTTAGGGGCATAATCCTCCACTGCGTTGCTGTTAAGCTTTTGATTGATAATGTGTTCGAGTTCGGTATTACGCATCGAGTCGCCTCTTTCATCATGGTTCGTCCCGCACCCCTCCCCGGGCTTTGGCCGCCTCATATGCGTCCAGGGCCCATGCGCGCGCTTTACCATGATCGACGATCGGCAGCGGATAATCCAGCCCGGCGCGCTGCGCGTCGGGCCACCGATTGGGCTGATGCAGATAAGTATCCGGCACCGACTCGAGCGCCGGTAGCCAGCGACGGATAAACGCGCCGTCGCCATCGAAACGCTCTCCCTGGGTGGTCGGGTTGAAGATGCGGAAATAAGGCGCCGCATCGGTACCAGTTGAGGCCGCCCACTGCCAGCCGCCGTTATTGGCCGCCAGATCGCCGTCGATAAGCTGCGACATGAAATACCGCTCGCCGCGGCGCCAGTCAATAAGCAGATCCTTGACCAGAAAACTGGCGCTTATCATTCGCAGCCGATTGTGCATCCAGCCGGTCTCCGCCAGTTGCCGCATGGCAGCATCCACGATGGGATAACCGGTACGCCCTGCACACCAGGCGTCGAACAAATCATCATCCTGTCGCCAGACCACGTGGCGCGTCCAGGGAATAAACGGCTGATAGCGGCACAGCGCCGGCCAGGCCACCAGAAGATGGCGGTAGAAATCACGCCATATCAGTTCATTCAGCCAGGTAAACGCGCCGTTCTGCCCCGGCGTCAACGCGCGGGGATAAGCTTTGCGCAGCCGCTGATAACATTGGCGCGGCGACAGAACTCCGACAGCCAGCCAGGCGGAAAGCCGGCTGGTGGCGTCCAAAGCCGGGATGTCGCGACCGCGATGATAATCCTGTAATTGCTGATGGCAAAAAGTGCGCAGACGGGAAAGTGCAGCCGCTTCGCCGGCGGGGTACGCCTCCCCGGGCGGCGTCATGGGGTAATCAAACGGCGCAATCTCGCACACCTTGGCGCAAGGCGCCCCCGCACGTGGCGACGGCGCCGGCAGGCAGGCCGGATCCTGCTCTTCAAGCCGGCCCAGGAACGCATTGCGAAACGGGGTATAAACTTTGTACATCTGCTGGTTGCCGGTATGTACGCTGCCCGGCGGCAGCAGTACGCTGTCATCAAAGCCCTGGCACAGCGTCTTCTCGCCGATGCGCTGTTCTAACCGCCGGTCGCGCTCCCGTTCGTTGAGTTCATATTGATAGTTGTAAAACAGTTTATCTACCCGTTCGCGCTGGCAAAATGCCGCCAGCCATTCCACCTGGGCCGCGAAATCCGCGCATTGATGATAGTGCAGCGCAATGCCGCGCGCTGCCAGTTCCTCAGCCAGATGACGCAAATTTTGCCGGATAAAGGCCGCCTGTCGCGGGCTCATATCGTGATCCCGCCACTGTTGCGGCGTGGCGATAAATACCGCCAACACCCGGGCCTGCGTATCCTGACAGGCAGCGTGCAGGGCAGTATTGTCGTGCAAGCGCAAATCGTTGCGCAGCCAGACCAGATGAATTGTCATAGCATATCCGTAGCATCAATGTCCGTAACGCAGCCGTAGCGCTTCGGGGTAAGGTTCAAAATAGCGCTGCTGCGCCAGCCAGGCGTCGAGATATTCAGCCATATAATGTTTCAGCAGCGTAATGGGCGCCAGCAGCTGTTGTAACCCCCGGCGATAACTGTCAATCAATCCGGTAAGTTCGCTGCGCTGTGCGCGGGTGAGGTAGAGGTAGAAATACCCCTGAGCATGCATGAGTACGTTTGTGTGGTTACAGCGGGTCGCGGGGTGGCGCAGTAGCGCCATCAGCCGGTCGCGATACGTCAGGGCAAACGCCTCCAGCGAGGGCCAGCGATCCATATTTGCGACAAAGGGGCCAATCTGCCAATACTCCGGCTGGGAATGCTCTAGCAGCAATAGTTTGTACCGGCGATGGAAGGCCATCAGCCCGCCGCGGGTGAGCGGCCGACGCATAAGCTGGTTAAATTCCCATAGCGTAAAGACGCGCGCCACGAAGTTTTCCCGCAGCTGCGGGTCCTGCAACCGGCCGTCCTCCTCTACCGGCAGCCAGGGCATTTGCTCTTGCAGTACGCGGGTGAAAAGCCCTACCCCGGTTTTCTGCACGCCCTGTGAGGCGTACACCCGTACCCACTCCATACCGCAGCTTGGCGACTTGGCGCAGACAACATAACCGCAAAGCTCGGCGAGCTGCCGCACCCGCTGACCTGCAAAAGCCTCCATGCTGGCGGTGTGGTCGATGGTGCTTCCCTCTTTGCTGTTACGCAAAGCAATGTGGCCGTGGAGATTTTGCACCAGCCTGAGCGCCGGGCGCGGCGCCGGCAATCCGATAGCCATTTCCGGGCAGACCGCCGTGAACGCGACAAACGGCGCCAGATCATCCATGGCAAATGCCAGACATTTATGACCGCCGTCGAAGCGAACATTTTCCCCAATCAGACAGGCGCTGATACCCACGGGAATCCTACTGGTCATACTCGGCTCCTGCGGAAGATGGCTGTTAGGCATGCTGTATGATCGTCGGGCGACGCAGGCTGCCCGGTTGGCGCGCAGCGGTTCCTGTCGTGGGGTGCCGACCGCTGGCAGTCTGCTTATTTCGCCCCGCTCAGCACATCGCTGACGATATCCACCGCCTCTTTCTCGATCTGCTGGCGATGCTCTGCGCCAAGGAAGCTTTCACAATAGATTTTGTACGCTTCCTCGGTGCCTGAAGGCCGGGCCGCGAACCAGCCGTTTTGTGTAATCACTTTCAGTCCGCCAATAACTGCGCCATTGCCCGGCGCCGTGGTCAAGCGCGCGGTTATCACATCGCCTCCCAGGGTGCTGGCGCTGATCTGTTCAGGGGAAAGCTTGGACAAAATCGCTTTTTGCGCGTGGCTGGCCGGCGCCTGGATACGATTATAGCTGGGGGTGCCAAAGCGCTGAGCCAGTTCATCATAATGCTGCTGGGGATTTTTGCCGGTCACGGCGGTAATCTCCGCCGCCAGCAGGCACATGATGATACCGTCTTTATCGGTGGACCAGGGTTGGCGGTCAAAGCACAGGAATGACGCGCCGGCGCTCTCTTCGCCGCCAAAGCCCAAACTGCCGTCGTACAGGCCATCCACAAACCACTTGAAGCCTACCGGCACTTCCACCAGCCGGCGGCCCAGGCTGTCGACCACCCTGTCAATCATGGCGCTGGACACCAGCGTTTTACCCACGCCTACCTCATCGCCCCACTGAGGACGGTGCTGAAAGAGATAGTTAATCGCGGCCGCCAGATAATGGTTCGGGTTCATCAAGCCTGCCGGCGTGACAATACCGTGACGGTCATAGTCCGGATCGTTGGCGAACGCCAAATCAAATTCATCGCGCAGCGCTAACAGGCCGGCCATTGCCGATTCTGATGAACAGTCCATGCGGATAATGCCGTCATAATCGAGATGCATAAAGCGGAACGTCTGGTCCACTTCTTCATTCACCAGCGTCAAATCCAGCCGGTAATGCTCGGCGATGCGCTGCCAATAAGCAATACCGGAACCGCCCAGCGGGTCGACGCCGAGTTTCAGCCCGGCGCGTTGGATTGCCGGCATATCCACGACGCTCGTCAGCCCTTCAACATAGGGCTGCACCAGATCCCGGGCGTGAATATGACCACTCTGCCAGGCCTGGTCCAGCGTCAGGCGTTTAACGCCGCGCAGATTCTCCGCCAGCAGCGCATTAGCGCGCTCTTCAATGACGCGGGTTACGTTGGTATCCGCCGGCCCGCCGTTGGGCGGATTATATTTGATGCCGCCGTCTTCAGGCGGATTGTGGGAAGGGGTGATGACGATGCCGTCGGCCTGTGCGCCGCCGCCGCGATTGTGGGTGAGGATAGCATTGGAAATCGCCGGCGTCGGCGTGTAGCCGTTGTCCGCCTGTACCACAACCTCTACCCCGTTGGCGGTCAGCACTTCCAGTACTGAGATGAACGCCGGCTCGGAGAGCGCATGAGTATCTTTGCCAACATAGCACGGCCCCACAATACCCTGTTTGGCGCGTTCTTCGGCGATAGCCTGACTGATGGCCAAAATGTGGGCTTCGTTAAAGCTATGGCGTCCGGCGCTGCCGCGGTGTCCCGAGGTACCGAACTTCACCGCCTGAGCGCTATTGCCCGGCTCCGGCAGCAATACGTAATATTGCGACGTTAATTGTTCCACATTAATTAAATCACTCTGGCGGGCGGGCTGTCCGGCGCGGGGGTGATTGGCCATCGGCGCTTCTCCGTTGCTAGTCAATGAAATTTAAGAGTGCCGCAAACTTTTTCTATCAGTTCCGTCGGGAACTGCATCGCCAGCATAATATGCTCAATCATGCTCCGTTTGCGATCGCTGTTGGTATTGGTAATGACCCAATAAGGCGTACCGGGCACCTGTTTCGGTTTGGTCTGGTGGCCGCTTTGCAGCAGCGTTTCTCTGTCGCCGGCAAAATACGTGCGGGTACGGCCATGCAATGTTTCGGTCGCGCCGGCAAAAGCCTGCGGCGACAGTGTATACAGGGTGGTCAGCACCAGCATGAAGCGATCCACTACCTTGCGTTGCAAAGCATAGTCGTCTGAGAGCAATAATTCACGCATTGCGCGAACCCTCTCGGGCAGTGGACGAACAGATTCCGATTTTTCTGAGGGTTTTGCCGCCATCGTCACCGCCACGACCGGGGTGGAAGCATTGTCAACGCCGGGGGTAAACTTCAACAGACGGCGCAAGATATCGGAGGCGCTTTCGCCAATATGTAACGTATGGCCGGCAATAAAGCGGTAAAGATCTTCATCGACTTCAATAGTTTTCATTGTAATCCGTTATTTTCCACATAAATCAATCGTCCCGATTATACAAGTTAAACCCCGGCAACGAACAGCACCAACCGCGGTTGGTGTGAAAAAGTCGGAATCTGCCCGGCCCCTCGTCCCGCCCGCGCAAGCGTCGATTTTTCCCCGCCGCGGCCTCTGCAACACTAAACTCATGATAGGCTACTACTTTTCTTTACAGCAAAAGGAGCGCTATGAAATTGAACTATCGGCTGCAAGCGGCGCATCAGCCGGAACAGGGCCTGCCGGTGGTGTTTATCCACGGCCTATTCGGCAGTCTGGATAATCTCGGCGGGCTGGCCCGTCCCCTTGGCGAGAACCATCGCACGCTGCAAATCGATTTACGCAATCACGGCCTGTCCCCCCATGCGCCCACCATGCGTTATGACGAAATGGAGCAGGATGTGATGGCATTGCTGGACGCTCTACTTATTGAGCGCTGCATCGTCATCGGTCATTCCATGGGGGGCAAAGTGGCAATGACGCTGCGCGCGCAGGCGCCGGGACGCATCGCGCGGGCGGTGGTTATCGACATGGCGCCCGTCGCTTATGAGGTCCGCAGCCATGACGCCATTTTCACGGCCCTGGCGCGCGTCAGCAACGCCGGGGTCACCCAGCGCAGCGAGGCGGCGCGGCTGATGGAGCAGGATATCGACGACGCCAGCACCGTGCAGTTTCTACTAAAATCGTTTCATCAAGGCCACTGGCGTTTCGATGTTAAAAGCATTGCGCACAATTACGCCGACATTATCGGCTGGCGGACCCAGGCGCCCTGGCCCGGGCCGGTGCTGTTTATCCGCGACGGCAATTCCCCTTATCTGGATGACCGCTACCGCGACCAGATTCGTCAGCAATTTCCCACGCTCGCGCTCACGTGGTGGCCGGCGCTGGCCATTGGGTGCATGCCGAAAAGCCCGAGGCGGTACTGCGCGCCGTCGCGCGTTTTCTGGCGGAGAGTTAAGCCGGCAGAGGCAGTTAGCCATTGTCGCCGCCCGCGTCGCTAGGGTAAGATGACGGGTTTTTGGATGCCGGCTGCCTCCAGGGACCGGTAAAGATAACGCTCGGAAGACGCCGGCCAGGGCTCAGGCCACCCGCCGGCGACCCTGCCGCTTACGGTTGCATATCCCTTCATCAACTTATGGCAAAAGAACAAACGGACCGCACCACGCTGGATTTATTTACGGATGAACGTCGTCCGGGACGGCCGAAAACCAGCCCCCTTTCAAGGGATGAACAGCTCAAAATCAACAAGCGCAACCAGCTGCGGCGCGATAAAGTGCGCGGGCTGCGCCGGGTGGAGTTAAAAATTAATGCGCAGGCGGTATATGCGCTGAACAGATTGGCCGACCAGCGGGCGATGTCCCGCAGTGAGCTTATCGAACTTATCCTGCTGGCGGAGCTTGAGCGCCTGCCGGCTGAAGGCGGGACGGACACACTGCCGGCCAGCGGTTGAATGCTTGACAGGCATTACCCCTCCTGGGCGTCATCGCTTGCGGGCAAAGCGCCCTGCCGGGCAGCCGCCGGCAGCGGGATAGACATCCTGCCTGCGTGCAATTGCTGTCGACCCTCTCGGCGCAGCGGGCGCGTTTACCGCACAGGGAGGATTTGACGCAAAAACCCCCCGCCGGCAGGTATCTCCTTAGATGATGGTCTGCTATTATTGCCCGTATCAGCTTAAGGTTGACGATTGAGCATATCCTTAATATTTATGAGGTTTTAATATTCATGGCGAGTGTAGGCATTTTTTTTGGCAGTGACACCGGCAATACCGAAAATATTGCCAAGATGATCCAGAAGCAACTGGGTACCGATGTTGCTGATGTTTTTGACATCGCCAAAAGCAGCAAAGAAGATCTGGAACAGTACGACCGTCTGCTGTTGGGTATCCCGACCTGGTATTACGGCGAAGCGCAGTGCGACTGGGATGATTTTTTCCCCACGCTGGAAGAAGTCGATTTTAACGGCAAGATTGTTGCGCTGTTCGGCTGTGGCGATCAGGAGGACTACGCGGAGTATTTCTGCGACGCGATGGGCACCCTGCGGGATATTATAGAACCTAACGGCTCTACGCTGGTTGGCTACTGGCCTACCGCCGGCTATCATTTCGAGGCGTCGAAAGGACTTGCCGACGACGATCACTTTATTGGTCTGGCCATTGATGAAGACCGGCAGCCAGGGTTGACCGCCGAGCGCGTCAATGGCTGGGTTAAACAAATCAGCGCAGAGATGAATCTGGGCTAATCGCCTTGCCGCCGTCCGGCCTCTCCGGACGGCAGGTTGCCGTTTTTAGGCTTAATAAATAATTCCTTTCAAATTGATAGCTACAATTTTGTAACTTTTTCCGCCAAAACAGTACAATGGTACCACACTTTGTGTGATTTTTTGAACCTAAAGAGGTAACATAGTTCTTACTCGCTGAGTAGGCTATAATGAAAATGAGTCTCTTTTTCATTTGTGACCGCGAGTTCTATGATGAGACAGTGAACCATTTTTCGGGCCGACGATTGTTATAGGCTGTGTTAGCTTATAGCTTGATTATCAAGTAACAGGACCAAACCCGCATGACTGACAATAACATCGCCTTAAAGAAGGCCGGCCTGAAAGTGACCCTTCCCAGGCTCAAGATCCTGGAAGTGTTGCAAGACCCGGAATGCCACCACGTCAGTGCGGAAGATCTGTATAAAAAGCTTATCGATATGGGTGAGGAAATCGGGCTGGCCACCGTTTACCGCGTACTCAACCAGTTCGATGATGCCGGTATTGTCACCCGCCACAATTTTGAGGGCGGCAAATCGGTTTTCGAGCTCACCCAACAGCATCATCACGATCACCTTATTTGCCTGGATTGCGGCAAGGTCATCGAATTTCGCGATGAGTTTATTGAAGCGCGCCAGCGTGATATCGCGAAAAAGCACAATATCAAACTGACCAACCACAGTCTCTATATTTATGGCCATTGCGCAGAGGGCGACTGCCGTGAAGATGAAACCCTGCATGATATAGATGATCCGCACGTCGTAAAATTCTGACCGCCAACACCTGGGCCGTCAGATCACGAGCGAACAAAGAGAAACCGCCGCCGGCGGTTTTTTTATTTGTTGAGGCTGTAACTGCCTGAGTCAACCTTACCGCCTCACTCTCACACTCCTGAATCCTTTCGTCATTTGCCTCATTTGCATTCTTACCTCCCTGCCTCTTTTCCTTCTTTGACACCTTAACGCTTTGCCACCCCCGGCCTTTCACTTCTGCGTCATTCCTTCATTTTGAATCAGCCTTTCACCTGATTCCGATAGGGAAAGTTACTTCCTAATCTATCGAGCAGTGGGTTTATAGGTCGATCACTATTCACAATTCTTAGTCCGCTCCTGCGCCAGAAACACATTACGGTGCAGGTAACCCTCCGCCGCGTGTGCCGCTAACTCCAGCCTTAAGCTGAAACCGGTAACGCTTTTTCTCTCGGCATAAATCAACTTACAGGTGTCACAATGATTAAACCTATCCTGCAAGATAACCTCCCGCCGCGAGCCTCCGTGGACGCAACGGAAGCGCTTCCAGCCGTGCCAACGTCGTTTAGGTCCGACACCTCAGCGTAAGACAGGCAAAATGGCTCAGCCCCGCCACAATAGAGAGATCCTCACCGCCTCGGCCCGCAACAGGACGCTATCAATTCCGGCCGAAAAGCCGCGAAACCGACCTCACCGCCGCGGCCCTCGCGCAGCCCGCGAGAAGACGCCAAGCCCGGCGAACACCAGCGCGCGCTGCCGCTCACACCGTCTCTGGTGCAAGCGCGCCCACGCCATAGCGGCGAAACTGTGACTACGCAGACCCCGCCACGACCGCCCAAACCTGTGCCTTTGCCGGCAGGGGGCACGCAAACTGGTGTCGGCGCTTCCCGTTTACGCAAAAATTGATCTGGCAAGTTTGCCCAGGTTTCAATCTACGGATTGCGCCTTCGTCCCCTATGGAAAAACAGTTTATGCTTCGCTGCAAAGTCTATCGTCAACGGGTCCCGTCGTCTCCAAGGCAGCACAAGAGGTGGTGTTCTCCTGCTACGATTTCGGCGCCGAGAGAAAAAAGCATACGGCGTTTGAGGTATTGTCAGCCCGCGTTAAGCTACGGGTGAGGGATAAGGCCATCGTCTGTAAAGTAGCGCCGCCGTCCGATGAGTTAGATAAAATCTTTATCTGGTGCGACAGTCCCGACCATTATCAGGTGCGCCTACGCAACCAACCGCTGGCCCTTGAATTAAAGAATCTCAATGAGTTGGCGGCGGCGATAAAAAACGGGCAGAAGCAATAATGTGCTGTAAGCGGCAGCGATCAACATTATGCGGCCTGAATTAGGGTAAAAGTGATTAAAACGGCAGCCCGACACGCACAGGACCCGGCATGAAAAGTCTGTCTTCGCATGCGGTCAAGAATAGGGGAATCGAGGCGGTCGCAGCCGGCGTTTTCGCCGGCGGGATGAAGAGAACACGGGGCGATGGCCCCGCCCTGCGCCTGAGCGAAAAAGGCACAGGACAGGAAAAAGTTACATTGCGGCTCTCTGAGCCCAGGTATCGCGCAGTCCCACGGTGCGGTTAAACACCGGATGAGTGGGGCTGAAGTAGCGACTGTCGGCGCAGAAATAGCCTTCGCGCTCAAACTGAAAGGGTTCGCCCGTATTGGCTGCCGGCACGCCGGCTTCGACAAAGCCCTGACGGATAACCAGCGAATCGGGATTCAGCGTGGAGAGAAAATCCTCCGCAGCCGCCGGGTTAGCTTCGCTGAATAACCGGTCATACAGACGGAACTCCGCGGCAAGGCTACGGTTGGCCGATACCCAGTGGATTACACCTTTCACCTTACGCCCGTCCGCGGGGTCTTTACTCAGGGTGTCGGGATCGTGACGGCAAAAAATCGTGGTGATTTGCCCCTGAGGGTCTTTTTCCACGTGTTCAGCCTTGATCACAAACGCATTGCGCAGGCGCACTTCCTTGCCCAATACCAGCCGCTTGTACTGCTTGTTGGCTTCTTCGCGGAAGTCAGCACGATCGATATAAATTTCGCGGCTGAACGCCACCTGACGGGTCCCCATCTCCGGCCTGTTGGGATGGTTTGGCATCGCGATATCCTGTTCATACCCCATAGGGAGACTTTCGATGACCACTCGCACGGGGTCAATCACCGCCATGGCGCGCGGCGCTCGATCGTTCAGATCTTCGCGGATGCAGGCTTCCAGCGCGGCCATCTCAACATTGTTATCCTGCTTCGTCACGCCGATACGGCGGCAGAATTCACGAATCGAGGCCGCCGTATAGCCGCGGCGGCGCAGACCGGAAATGGTCGGCATGCGCGGATCGTCCCAGCCCTCGACAATTTTCTCCGTGACCAGAAGATTCAGCTTGCGCTTGGACATAATGGCGTATTCGAGATTAAGCCGGGAGAATTCATACTGCCGGGGATGCACATTGATCGTAATGTTATCCAGCACCCAATCATACAGCCGGCGGTTATCCTGAAACTCCAGCGTGCAAAGCGAATGGGTAATGCCTTCCAACGCATCGGAGATGCAGTGGGTAAAGTCATACATCGGATAGATGCACCACTTGCTGCCGGTCTGATGGTGATCGGCGAATTTGATGCGGTACAGCACCGGGTCGCGCATCACCATAAACGGCGAGGCCATGTCGATCTTTGCACGCAGGCAGGCGCTGCCTTCCGCAAATTCGCCCTGGCGCATGCTGGCGAATAACGCCCGGTTTTCTTCCACGCTCCGATCACGATAAGGGCTGTTTTTACCCGGGCGCGTGAGGGTGCCGCGATAATCGCGGATTTGATCCGGCGATAGCTGGTCGACATAGGCCAGCCCTTTGTCGATAAGCTCAAGCGCGTAGTCATGCAGCTTGTCGAAATAATCGGAAGAGTAGTGAATGTCACCGCTCCAGTTAAAACCCAGCCACTGCACGTCGTGCTTGATAGAGTCGACATATTCCATGTCTTCTTTAACCGGATTGGTATCGTCGAAACGCAGGTTACATTGGCCCTGATAATCCTGGGCGATGCCAAAATTGAGGTAGATAGATTTGGCATGGCCGATATGCAAATAGCCATTTGGCTCCGGCGGAAATCGGGTGTGCACCGATGTATGCTTCCCCGAGGCCAGATCGTCGTCAATGATTTGACGAATAAAATTTGTTGGGCGGGCTTCAGCCTCACTCATGTTGATATTCCTCTACACAACAGCACGACATTCATTCATTACGCTTATGTTCCAACATGCCACGCCAGGACACAACCGTTTGTTAAAGAAATTCTCCATTCCGGCGCCGCAGGGCGGCGTTAGCGAAGTGACGAGGGGTAACGGGACGCGGCATCGGGTCAGGGCCTTGCCGCATCGGGATCCTCCCCCGGCGCGGCAAGAATAACAGCAGAAAAAGCAACGCCCGGCCCCTTACGGCAGCACGGGCGTTTTTAGTACAACATTACGGCGTATGCCGCAGCTGTGGGCGTCTCACCGCGCGGCGCAAAAGGAGAAGCGATTTATTTGTCGGTGAGGTCCAAAAGCCGGCTTTGCCCTGCTACCACGGTCGTGTTGGCGGTGGGAGTCAGCGCACCGAACTCCTCCATATTGCTCACGACCACCGGGCTAATCATCGAACGCGCGTTGGCATTCAGGTAGGCCAAATCCAGCTCCAGGATGGGCTGCCCTTGCGTCACCTTACTGCCCTCTTCCACCAGGCAGGTAAAGCCTTGTCCATTGAGGGCCACGGTATCGATACCGATATGCACTACCACTTCAGCGCCGCCATCGGTTTCCAGGCAGAAAGCATGATGGGTATTGAAGACTTTGACCAGCGTACCGTTCGCCGGCGACAACACCAGTTTATCGGTGGGACGGATGGCGATACCCTCTCCCACGGCGCGGGTGGCGAAAGCTTCATCCGGCACCTGCTCCAGCAGCACGACGTCACCGGTCATCGGCGAGATGAGCGAAACCACTACCGGTTTCCCGGCAGAAGGCGTTTCTACGCGCGGTGCAGGAGTCGCGACCGGCGTCGGGGATACCGCGCGCGCCGGGCTGACCGGTCCGTTGGCCAATACAGTACGCATCGCGCTGGCAATAATTTCCGCGCGGGTGCCGACAATGATTTGCAGACTTTCTTTATTCAGACGGATCACACCTTGGGCGCCGAGGTTTTTCGCCACGGCGTCATTGACCAGCGACGTGTCTTTTACGCTCAGGCGCAGACGGGTAATACAGGCATCAATACCAGTCAGATTGTCCGAGCCACCGATGACGCTGATATACCGACGCGCCAGTTTTTGCGTCTCATCACCTTCGCCGCCGGCATCGATATTCACATCGTAGCCATCGGTTTCATCGCCGGCCATTTGCAATTCGCGGCCCGGGGTGAGCAAATTAAAGCGTCGGATGGTGAAACGGAATACCAGATAATACAGAACGAAGAACACCAGCCCTTGCGGGATCAGCATATACCAATGCACCGCCAGCGGGTTTCGGCTTGAGAGCACCATATCCACCAGCCCGGCGCTAAAGCCAAAGCCGGCAATCCAATGCATACTGGCGGCAATAAAGACCGACAGGCCGGTCAATATCGCGTGCAGGAAATACAACACCGGCGCCACGAACATAAAGGAGAATTCCAGCGGTTCGGTGATGCCGGTAAAAAACGAGGCGAAGGCCGCGGCAAGCATGATCCCAGCGATCTTACTGCGGTTTTCGGGGCGGGCGCAATGGTAAATCGCCAGCGCCGCACCGGGCAAGCCAAACATCATGATCGGGAAGAAGCCCGCCTGATAACGGCCGGTGATACCGACGATACCGGTACCGGCTTCAATGGACTGCTGGCCACCGAGGAATTTGGGAATATCGTTAATGCCGGCGACATCGAACCAGAAGACCGAATTCAAGGCGTGGTGCAGACCGACCGGGATCAGTAAGCGGTTAAAGAAGGCATAAATACCCGCGCCCACCGAGCCGAGCTGCTGGATGTGTTCACCGAACGCCACCAGCGCGTTGAAGATCACCGGCCAGATATACATCAGAATAAAGGCGATGAAAATCATCACGAAGGAAACCAGAATCGGCACTAGTCGGCGTCCGCTGAAAAACGACAGCGCCTTGGTGAGCTCGACATGGCTAAATCGGTTATAAAGTTCGGCGGAAATAATCCCCACCAGGATGCCGACGAACTGGTTATTGATTTTGCCGAATGCCGCCGGCACTTGATCCACGGGGATTTTCTGTATCATTGCCACCGAGGCCGGCGCGCACAGTGTCGTCACCACCAGGAAACCGACGAAGCCGGTAAGCGCCGCGGCGCCGTCTTTATCTTTCGACATACCATAGGCAACGCCGATGGCAAACAGCACCGACATATTTTCAATAATCGCCGATCCGGATTTGATGAAAAAGGCTGCCAGTGCATTGCTGCCCCCCCAGCCAACCGGATCGATCCAATAGCCCACCCCCATCAGGATAGCGGCGGCAGGCAGTGTCGCCACCGGGACCATCAGCGCCCGGCCTATTTTCTGCAGATAACTGAGTATATTCACCTTGTTTCCCCTATTAGCATGACTTTTATTGGCGGCCGGTCTGCTGGCACTGCCGCCTTTGTCGTTGCCATCGTCAGCAGCGCAACGGCCCGCCGACGAAAGATTTAATTCTCATCGCAAAATAATAACGGTTTTCTTAACAAAATTTCATCTTGAATCGCTCTATTTTGTGACTTACTCTAGTATTTAAGGCAAACTTATTTTGCAATAAAAAAAATCAACCCGCAGTTGCCCCTAAGGGGGGGACAACACGTCGGATTCCAGCGTGGACGCCCAGCGGTTATACTCCCCGGTCAAACACTGCACTGCAACATATTACGAGGACAAACATGAGACTGATTCCATTAAACACCGCCGCTCAGGTTGGTCAGTGGGCCGCCCGTCATATCGTCAACCGTATCAACGCCTTCACCCCCAGCGCCGACCGCCCGTTCATTCTCGGTCTGCCCACCGGCAGCACGCCGCTGGAAGCCTATAAAAGCCTGATTGAATTGCATAAAGCGGGCCAGGTCAGCTTTAAGCATGTGGTGACGTTCAACATGGATGAATATGTCGGCTTACCCGCCGAACATCCCGAAAGCTACCATTCATTCATGTTTAATAACTTTTTTAATTATATCGACATTCCACGGGAAAACATCAACCTCCTTAACGGCAATGCCCCGGATATTGATGCTGAATGTCGCCGTTATGAGGAGAAGATCAAATCTTACGGCAAAACTCACCTGTTCATGGGCGGTGTCGGCAACGACGGCCACATCGCTTTTAATGAACCGGGTTCATCTTTGGCCTCGCGCACCCGCATCAAAACCCTGACCCAGGATACCCGTCGGGCCAATTCACGCTTCTTTAACAATGATATCGAGCAGGTACCCCGCTACGCTCTGACGGTGGGCGTCGGTACGCTGCTTGACGCAGAAGAGGTGATGATTCTGGTGATAGGGCACAATAAGGCCCACGCACTGCAGGCGGCTGTAGAAGGTAATGTCAATCATATGTGGACCATCACTTGCCTACAGTTGCATGCTAAAGCCGTCATGGTGTGCGATGATGCGCCGCGCGATAAATGCGCCCATTTCCGTGAGATAAATGGTATCGCTGCGGCGTTTCAATATGTGCAAAAGAATTACAATATTAGTGTGTTCTACTTCCTATAAACATCCACCGTGAGATTAACTGGCCCTTTCAGCCGGAGGCGTAGGCCAATTCATCTCTGGCGCAGTGCTGGTATCAACAGCTTGTAATTTTTTAATATAGGTCAGCCAGAGTATCAAACTGGCTTTGTCTTCATCGGTGATAATGCCAAGAGCGAGTTCTGCTCTCCAGTAAGCAGTAACGTCATCAGCTTGCGCTAACAGCGCATTTCTATGCTGGTTAGCTTCTACTACCCATTGTTCGTGCGTCTTATCTGGTTCGGGAGGTGGGGTGAACTTTTTCCCATCATACGACCACCCTGGGCCTGTAGTTATGGCGTCAACATTCACACAAACAAATTCAGGGAACAGATCGCCTTTCCCATCCCACTCAACCACATTTTCCACAAAACCTTTCTTAACCAAAGCATATTTAGACATTATGCATACTCCCAGATGATAACAATGCCATCACCGCCAGAACCGCCGTTGTAGGTAGTATTTGCCATAAAAACGGTTGCACCGGAACCGCCAGCGCCCAATATAGCATTCCGACCTGCGCCACCTTGAGCACCCGCGCCGAAAGCGCCTCCGGAGAAGTGAGAATCCCCTCCTATACCACTAGAGGGTGTGCCAGACAAAATAAATGACGCACCTCCCGCGCCGCCTTTACCATTAATAATCGTTCCTCCCGATGCGGTTCCTCCGTCAGAACCTCTGGCGTGAACGTTTGATGTCATTCCTCCGCTACCAATGTTATTGGTGCCACCATTCCCACCTGCAGCTATGATCGTATTGTTAAAGCCACTAAATGATGATGTTCCCCCATTACCTGATGGAACACCTCCAGCCCCAACAACAATGGATGCTGTGCCTGATGTAATGGCGAAAAACGATAGCGCGTATGCCCCAGCCCCTCCCGATGTACCAAATGCCGATGTTGTTGTGTTCCCGGTAGCATTACCGCCTCCTCCACCAGCTCCTTGAACCTCAGCAATCGCGTACTTTGTTCCTTTGGTTGGTGTGTATGTCCCTGACGATTTAAACACCTTTGGCGAACCAATCAATCGACCCACATAGCTACCATCTCCTAAACCAAGGTTTTTGACAAAGAGCGCCGGGTCAGGAATATCTGCGCCGTGCTGGTCTTTGGCCAGCTTTTCCGCCAGCTTGTTCAACACCGTGGTCGCAAAATTCGGATCGTTGCCGAGGGCATCAGCCAGCTCTTTGAGCGTATCCAGCGTCTCAGGAGCGCTGCCAGCAAGCGCCGCAAGTGCTTTGGCCACAAACTCTGTCGTCGCCAGCTTCTTGCTGTTATCACTATTTGCAGGCGTAGGCGCTGTTGGCGTGCCGGTGAATGTCGGGCTGGCTTTCGGTGCGTACTGGGTATGCGGGTCTGCTGCCGCGATGTGTTTCGCAAGTTCAGAACCGCCTTTTTCAACCTGTTGCTTCAGGTACAGCGTGCGGCTGGCCAGTTGTTTACCCTGACGGTTAGAGATTCCGTCAGGCCCACCCAGAACGGGGTCAGAGACCTCAATCTGGTAGATGCCTTCTTCCCACTGCGGGGTTTCAGGTAGGTTTGCCATAATTAACTGCTCCCGTGGTTATAGCTGCCGTCATAGTTGACGGTGTTGTTGTAGCGAATGGCGACAGACTGATACTCCAGGCTTGCCAGATGGCAGCGGGCCGGAGCAAAAGCAGCGAGCGTCTGGCGTAACAGCGCCGCCTGAGCGTTAGTGATGGGCTGTTGAAGGATGACGCGATATACCGCCCAGGCTTCCGCATCGCCATGAACGAAAAGCCCGTTGTAAGTGTGTTTGCCGTCGTAGCCAATCTGGCCAGTGCCTTCAATCAGATCCACTTCGCCGAAGCCGAAACGGCGGATAATTTCCCTGATTGACCACGGCGTCCCTTTGTAGCGGTGCAGCTCGATAGCGGATTTGATAAGCATGCGGCGTACATCGTCAGATTCCGCCAGCTCCCAGCCATCGCCGAACAGTGAGAACTGCTCGCCCAGCCATGGCAGCGCGGAACTGTCGACAATATCGACGAGATAGACCATCAGTACGCTCAGGTCGATGTTATCCAGCCGCCCGGCGAGTCTTCCCAGCGTTCTGAGACTGATATCACCCTCAAGCGGTGGCGGGAGTTGTAGCGGCTCAGCCATCGGACACCCCGGTCATGTTAAGAGTGATCGCCGTACAGTTTGCCCATTCGTTTTCTGCCACTACCTTCAGCACTGGTGTCACCAGTTCGACCTGATACACTCCGGCAACGGACAGCACGCTGATAATCTGACTGGGGACAATATCGCGCCCCAGCGTGGCGGTACGGGACGCCACCCAGTTCTGTATGGCGCTGTTGGCGTTGTCCTTTATCGAGTTGGCATCCTGATCACGATAGATAGTGATGTTGGCTTCAATGGCGTAATCCACCTGCACAGGTGTTTTAGCCCGCACGGTGTCAGTGAGCGGCCTGACTTTTTCGTCCGAGCAGAAACTCTCTACCAGCGTAAGGATGCTGTCCTCCGGCAGGCCGGTACTGAGCAGCGGATACAGTTCTACGGTGCCGGGAACCGGGGAGAGCACAGCGACGTCGACGATGTTGGGATGGGCCTGCATGGCATGAAAGCGGTATGCCATACGGCTTCCGGCGTTGGTGAATGACTCCGGGGCCAGTTTGATACGCTCGCGGAGCCTGTCATTGTCTTCCTGCTCTGAACCGCCAGAACTTGCCATCAGATTGGTCACCTGCAGGTCGACGTTATCAATCTCATCGAGCAACTGACTGACCTGCGCAGGTTGCCAGCCATTGCCAGCGGCTCCCGGTTCGGTACAGGTGGCCGTGGCATTGACCAGAAGCAATCCGGCTTTCAGCACCACGTCCGTATCGGTGGCAAAAATAATGCTGTCGGAAGCGCTGACGCGGGTGCCTGCCGGAATCAGCACATCAATGGCCAGTGCCTCATCCACGGAGAACTGGAGAGTGGTGGTGGCAGGCTGCGCGGCAAGGCGGTAAACACCGACCAGTTCACCGAGGTAATCAATCATCGGCTCACGGGCAAAGGCGACCAGATTCTGTTTGGCCGCTTCCTGCGCCGCTACCCTGACCAGCATTTCGCGGTATGCCCACAGGTCAATCAACAGGCGCTCAGCCTGGGCGGGGTACAGCGTCTTGCCGGTTGCGGCTTCGTACTGAGCAATCATTTCAGCCGTGATTTTGTCGGCATCGCGTTCAATAAAATCGGGTTCTGTCAGCGCCATAAAAGCTCCTGAGTCCGGGGCTGTCCGTCAGAGCCTTTCCAGCTCACCCGGAGCGTAAGATGTTCACCGTCGACGGCGGGTTTAACCGACATAAGCTGGCAGCGAGGCTCCCAGCGCCGGATGGCATCAACGGACTCGCGCACCACATGTGGGATAGCCCGGTCGATGGGCCAGTCGATATAAAGATGCAGGTTGCTGCCGAACTCCGGGCGATGCGGGTCGCTGCCGCGAGGAGTTCGCAGGATGATTTGAATGGCCTGCCAGATATCATCCAGCCCCCGGACGATTTCGCCAGGGGCCTGCAGGGCCGGTTGCCAGAATACGGAAGTTGTTTTCATGGGGGCAGTATTGCCCCTGTGCGGGAACGCCGATATTAAAGGCGTTTAAGAAGGTCAGTGGGAGTGATGATTGGAGTTCTGGCCGTCAGAGAGCATGCTGCCTGTGGAGTGGGCATTGCCGTTGATTTCAAGGTTGCCGTTCACCGTGGTGGTGTCAGCGGTCAAATCAATGGTTTTCCCCTTCAGGCTGATACCTACCGCAACCTCGATTACTACGCGCTCGATACCACCTTTGACCGTCAGCGTATGGGTCGCGCGGTTATAGCTGAACTCTGCGCCATCCGCGTATTTCGTGCCCCGGACGTTTTTGTCGCTGAACGGTGGCTTATCGACGTCTGAATACACCGCGCCCAGAATGACACCATCCTCGCCGTTGGCATCGAGCAGCACCTCAACCTGCTCCCCCACGTCAGGTAGCCAGTAATCCTTGTTATCCTGGGTGTTGCGCTGCAGTACGTTAAGCCAGTTAGTGCGCAGGTTATCGCACTCAGGCAGACGAACGCGGGCCTGAACCTTGTCGGCATCGACGGCGCTGACCGTACCGACCTGACGGGTGACGCCTGCCATTATTTTTTCTCCTTTATTACCGTGGACGTGCTGCCGTCCGGTTTATAGACGGTCAGCGTCTGGGTTTTTCCGGTCTTTTTACCTTTCTTCGCTTTGCCCTGCGTAACCGGCCCTCGTGCCACTTCCAGTTCGGTGATGTAGCCGCTGTTACGGTCAAACGCATGGCGGGCAGTAGTTATCAGCCATGGCCCGGATAACTGACCAAAACCCACCAGTTCAATTTTGTTGCCTGCAGTCAACTGAGGCGTCCCCATCAGCGACAGCGAGCCGTTCTGCTGGTATTCGTTATGCCTGGCCAGCGCCGAATCTGCTTTAATCCGGGCGCTGTCCGGATCACTGACGCGGCTGTTGACCTTCAGTGAGTCGGCACTGGTGACCTTACCGCCTTTGGTTTGTTTGTCGCTTTCGCTGGTACCGCCATCAGCTTCGTAGACGATCAGCTTTTTATCGCTGCTCTTCTGGTGTTTTACCTTTGCGGATTTGTAGACGCGGTTGATGGTGTCACGCAGGGAAAAGCTGGCCACATCCTGTGGCTTCAACTGTTTTACCGGCTCCTGATCGCGCAGCGTGGCCAGATGAGAGAAAATCAGCTGGTCGCTGACCACTTTCACGGCATAACCATACTCGCTGGCCAGTCGACGCAGGAAGCCCACGTCCGTTTCAGCATACTGGGTCACCCGGTCAATTTTGATGGACTCAATACTGCCAACCAGCTTCAGCTGATGCTTTTTGGCAATCCGTCCGGCTATAGCCGCCAGCGTGGTGCTCTCGAAACCACGACTGGATTTTGTCCGCAGGGCGTTGTTGACCGACGTGGCCACGCCCCGGATAGCGACAACGGACGCGGGCGAACTCACCTCGATCTCGTCTATCGAGAACGTACCACAGGACAGCAGCTTCTCGCCCTGATAACCCATTTTCAGCGTCAGCGTGTCACCCTTGCCCGGATACCACTTATCCAGCCAGCGGCCATCGGTGTCGTCCAGCTCCACCTCAATGGTATCGGACTCGCTTTTGATGTTATCGCTGTAGGTTACGCGGGTGACATAGGGGGCGATATCGGTGGTGATGTTCTTCTGCAGATACCACAGCGTGAACACCGGACTCAGAACATCGCTGACGCCGGTTAACGCTGATGCGACCTGTGCAGTGCTGTTTATCTCAGCCATGGGGCAATATCCTCTTCTGTGGTGGCTTCTTCAGCCTCGATAACCGGGATCAGTAACAACAGCCCGGAGGGCAGCACCGGCGTAATGGCCACGTGCGGATTGGCGGCAATTATCCGGGGATAGCCCAGTGGGTCGCCGTAGTACTGCCATGCCAGAGAGTCCCAGCGCTCTCCGTCACGGGTAACATGTTCAAGAAACATCACACACTCCTCGCCAGAATTTTAGCTGCCATGGTGCTTAACCCCGGCGACATACGAGTGAAGGTGGTGCTGGCGGAGTTAAGCTGCCCGGAAACGGCATCCAGCGCTGCCGCGATATTGCTGCCGTCCACGCCGCTCAGCGAAGACTGTGCCTGTTGTACATACGTGGCCGCATCGCTGGTGGCTCTGGCCAGACTGATGGCATCAGGCATGGATTCAGAGAGCGCATTGAATGCCGGAACGCTCTGGCCTAACGCCCCGGACACGTTGCCCAGTCCGCTCATCAGCCCCGGCACGCGGGTCAGCGCGACGGCGGGGTTATCCTTCATTTTCTGCGCCACCCGAACGGCGCTGATGGTGGTCTGGAGAACAGACTGCGCCTGTTTGGCATAGTTGACGCCGTCGCGAACGTACTGCGCCACCCCGGAGGGAGAAGGTACGGCACCGGAGACCGCCCCGACGCCGGGAACCTGCGTGCGTATCGCAGGAGGCTGTAGCGGGTTCTTCGGGTCGCCGATGTACTCCCGGAGAGATGCGGTGGCATTGACGGCCAGCACGTTGCCTGTGCTGTCGGTCTGCTCGCTGGTCGCGGTCACGTCGGTAATCACAAACCAGCCGCGATAGTCACCGTTGCCGAAAACCAGTGCCAGCGCCTGATGGGCTTTCATGGCCGTTCTCAGTCTCGCCAGCTCCACGTCGGGCACACAATAATGCTGATGGAAGACCAGGCTTATCTGGATTTCGTCCAGCTTGTCGCCGACGAACTGCAGGCCGGGCTTACCCTCTATGCGGGCATGTTCCGCATAATCGACACCGAAAGTGGCCTCAAAGCCGTCCCAGTAGGTAATCAGTTCAAACTCAATATCACCCAGTACCGCAAACATTATTCGTACCCCCGACGTTGTTTCTGAGCCAGCAGACGCTCCAGCATTTTCTCCAGTTCATGCAGGCTCATATTCAGTGCGCCGGTCAGTCCGGCAGGCGCTGCGGTTTCTTTGCCATTGAGGAAAAACTGAGGATTAAAGCTGACCTGGATACCGCCAGATGTTCCGCCGCCAGTTGCAACTGCGCCACGACCTGAATATCCCGCTGCCATGATTTCCGGCGACGGGATACGGGGAACATCGGGAGTCATCTCTGTTGCCAGGCGTTGTCCGGCGAGCGCTGCCAGTGGTGTGGTACGCTGCAGGCCGATAGCGGCACCCTGCGCGATGTTGTCACCAAAGCCCATAAACACGCGGCTCGGCGAATGGATACCCAGCTTTTCCTTGAACCAGCCGCCGACACTGTCACCCATATCTGTGACGGTGGTTTTGAGCGACTCCCATTTGTTTTTGATGCCGTTTATCAGCCCGTCGATAAGATGGCCACCGAAGTCAGTGAACTTCGCGGGCAGATCAACGCCGAGATATTTCAGCGCAGCCGCAAAGGCTTTATAGAGCAGACCAACCGGCGACCAGTTAATCAGCAGCTTACCAATCCCCACGATACCGCCGTTAAAAGCCTCTTTAATGTCAGCCCAGCGCTGTTTGAACCAACTGCTGACAGCCCCCCAGTTACGATAAATAAGATAAGCCGCCGCCGCGACGGCGGTGATAGCAAGACCAATGGGATTCATCAGCAATGCCCGCCCAATCCAGAGAACGGCACGCCCGGCGATCATAATGCCGCGAACCAGCCCACCTGACAGCACACCACCCAGTGTTCTGGCTCCTCTGGCGACGGAGCTGAAGCCGGTCACCAGCCAGCGAAGTTTGCCGCCTTCACCCAGCGCGAGTGTCAGGCGAAGCCAGTTGGCCCGCAGGAGCACGGCATTTTTCCAGACGTTGACGAAAGGTGAAATAAGGAGATTCAGCCCGAGCTTGAGGCCGATGGTTGCCATCTTGAACGCAAGTAATGCGCCAATCACTTGAATTGTGCCGCTCACGAGTTGCGGATTAGCCGCAATCCATTTTCCAACGCTGTTCATTAAGGGGATGAATGTTTCCCCCAGCTGGATCAACGCCGGACGTAATGATTCTCCGATGCTAATGGCCGAGTCGTTAAACCCAATCTGCGTTCTGCGCCAACGTCCTTCGAGCGTATCATTTTGTTTCGCTGCATCCTTGTCCAGCGTAGACATTGCAGAGGGAGTGTTCATTTCCTGCTTGTTAGATTGGTACTTATCCCAGCCCTGACGCATAGACAGTAGATGGTTCACGGTCTGGATATCGGTAAAGACTTCCGCCAGTCCGAAGGACTCCATCAGCTTCTGCTGGCCTTCCTGATCGCCTCTTGAGCCTGCCGCCTTCCATTGCTGCACAAATGCCTTGCCTTTACCGTCGATAAACCGGTTGGCAATCATCAGGGAGGCTTCATATTGAGAGAACCCCTGGGCTACATAATTTTGCATTGATCCCTGGTAATCCACGCCAGCCTTAGCGTATTTCTGCGTGGTATCTCCGCGTCCCATTGCCGCCAGCCAGTTTGACATATTAGTGACGGCCTCTTCCGCTGAGCCGCTGCCTTTACCCACTTCCAGACTGGCTACGATCTGGGTTATGGCGTCTTTGCCGTAAATACCACGTGCAGCGAAGGCTTTGGCCATACCGGGTAACGCTTTCGCCATATCCTTCAGCTCAAACGAGCCTAGCTTGGCCCCGGTTGCCGCAATCCCAAACGCCTGCTCCAGCTCTTTGGCATCGGTAATTTTCAGCGCATCGCTAAAGGCGTAGGTCATTTTTGCGAGGTCAGTCATATCTGCTTTGGTGGCCGTGGCCGCTTTACCGAGCATCCCGGCAAAGGTCGCTGCCTGCTGCGGATTCATGCCATCGGCAACCAGTTGACCAACGCCGCTCAACAGAGATTCCTGGAGCTGATTGACCTGCAGGGATGCCCGACGAATGGCAGTACCGATGGCCTGTTCCTGCCTTGAATCCAGATCACCGGTGACACTGATATCGCGTAGCTGGGATTCAAACGATGAATATTGTTTGACAGAGGCCATGACCGGTGCGCCCAGCGTTCGGGCGATACCATAAGTCTCTGCTCCCTGGCCATAGAGCGCCATGCGGTTAGCTTTCAGCGCGTCACTGGTGGCTGATACTGCTGACAGACGGCGCTGCTGGCGTTCAATTTGCTCCATTGTGCGGCTTACCCGCAGCAGTTCGCTGTTGAGGCGCTGCATCCGGGAAGAGCCTAACTGGCCATAACGTTCAGTTGCACGAGTTAAGGCATTCTGGCGTTCCTGCAGGCGGCGCGATGTATCGCCCAGGGAATCTAGGGCGCGTCGGGTGCCACTGACGGCTGAGCGGAAGCTGCTCCCGACAATGCCGCCAATAATGACGCCGACTGAAAATTCACTGGCCACGGTTGTTATCCTCTGAAAGCGGAAAAACGGAAGGAAAATGTCTGAGAGCCATGCAGAACAGCCGCGAGGGGCGGCTGTTAAGTGATGAGTCGTTACTGATTGTCGCCGAACTCGCTTTTGATTTGCTCTTCAGCCTGCTCCAGCCACATCTCCAGATCGTCAGTATCGAGGGCATCAATCTCCCCCGGCTGAAATCTAAACCACCTCGCCAGCAGCCCCTGCGCCTGCATCAGCGTTTTCGTCGCTCTTGCCCAGCCCAGTGACTTGCTGAAATCGTTTCTGCAGCTCCATGTAATCGGTAAGATCCATGTTATCGAGGTCTTCGGGGAGAATACCGGTGCTACGGGCAATGAGCGGTTCGTCCCAGTCAGCCGGGTCTTTACTGATTTTGCGCACCTGCTTCAGGTCTTTGACCGTCAGGCGTTTCAGTTCAACCTGCTCAACTCTGGTGCCTGCTGCGGTGGTGAAGGGGTAAGACAGCTTAAAAGTATCGGATTGGGTCTGTGACATGATCGTGCTCCTGTGTAAGTTCAGAGCAGTATGTCTGGAGGTGGACGTGACGGATATTAAAGGGGATTAAGAAGAAAGGGGCCGAAGCCCCTGTGATATCAGTGAGTGCGAAAGCCTTTGCAGTTACGCAGGAAGGCGATAAGAAGCGCCTTTCCTTCAGATTTGCCGATGCCGGTGAACCAGTGGTCAGGTGGCTCCCATGCCTCAATCAGGTCAGCGAGCTTCCGTGCTTTAGAGCGGGTGCAGTCAATCGGGTCATTGGTTTTCTGGGTATTAAAAAGGTTTTCCACCCCCGGAATATCAAGGATGGTAAACCACGTACCATTTCCCATGCCAATCGAACCACAGTTCCCGCCTTTATCTTCAATCTCGACGGTCACCGTCAGCCCCCGATATTGATGCGGTAGTCAGTCAACTGGTCAACGCCGCCGACTCGGAAGATGTTGGCCAGATAGTCCAGCTCCAGCAGCTCTTCACCATCCAGTACCTGCTTGATGTACGTGCAGGTGAAGCTGCTAGAGAACTCGGCGTTCTCGTGCTGTTTGAACGTCCCCAGCGGGTTCTTCTTGAACATGATCGTCAGGAATGTGACCAGCGGGATTTCGTCAATCAGCCCCTGCGAACTGTAGCGCTGGACGCTGGAACGGCACTGCAGCGCCAGCGACTTATACGGGTTCGCAGCAGACAGCATCGCGTCGCGGTAAAAGCTGTTCCACTTGATCTCACCCTCCAGCTTGTCGAAGCCTGCCGGGAGTTCCACTTTGCCCACCATCCCCAGCGCCTTATGCTCCTGCATGGTCATGGAGACGTCCGGGAGTTTGACCTCCTCGGCCCGGCCCAGCAGGTTAGCGCCATCCAGGTAGATGTTGGCATTCGTGATGCGGTTGATCTCAATCTTTGCCATCAGCTATTCCCCTTCAGGGTTAACAGATATTCCGAGGTGATCTCGGTCTCAAACGTCAGTCGCTCCAGCGGTGGTGGTGGCGTGTATTTGTAGCTCAGCAACAGGTGACCGGCGGCAAGCTCCGTCTCTTCGTTGCGGGCCGGATCAAACCAGCAGCTGAAGCCCAGCAGCGCACCGTCGCCAATCAGCTTGCGACCGTAGGCGTTGACCGACTCCGTCAGCGCATCAATCAGCGCTTGGGTAATCGGCATGTCGATGTACTGCTGGCTGAAGTAACGCAGGGACTCGTTGATCACATCACCGGTACGGCGAACGTTCTCAAAGTTGCGCATATGGGTGACCGTTGGCCATGCCGCCATACGGTTGCCCCACAGACGCAGGCCGCTGCCGTAGCTGCTGAAGACCGTGGTGATGCCCTGTTCGTTGAGCAGGTTCACCTCGCTCTGCGGGTCGTCAATCATTGCCGACAGCTGGCGCTCCACGCCGGTGATACCCAGAATTTCCTGGTTGGAGGACGACCACCAGTAGCCCTTGTCCAGGTCGACTTTGGCACGCAGACCTGCAGCACGCTGGCTCAGCGGCTCCAGCCGTTCGCTGTTGGTGGCCGCGTCGTACACCTTGACGTGCGGGTAGCACAGACGGACGCGGTCGGAGCTGGTGTTGAAGTTAATGGTGCCTTCCGGGCCACGCCCCGCCAGAGCCTGCGCAAAAGTGGTACCAATCGGCGCGTCGATGTAGGTCACCGCGCCCAGCTTCTCAGCCATGGCGATAAGCTCAACCGAGACGCTGTTCTGGGTGCAGAAGACCGGGGCAATCAGTATTTTTGCGAAGTAGCCAAACAGGTTGAAGCTGTCGTTAAGCAGCTTCATGCCGGTACGGTTGCCCGCAGCGTTAACGGCACCGATGATATCAGCCGGGGTGACTTTAGTTGGATCAGCATAGTTATAGCTGGCCTTCACCGTTGCATCTGCGGCAATGCTCTTACCAAGGTTGGTAATCACTCCGGTCTGTGCATCAAGCGAGTAGTCCTGACCTTCCACATAAGGCTGGCCATCGCTGTCCGGTTTCAGTACCAGCTGCGCGACCACCGGATTAGCCAGCTGTGCCTTGCCCGTCGCCTTGTCGAACGTTACATCTTCATCGGCCACAGCGGTTTTATGCACAGCCGGATCAAGCACGTTAATGACCAGAACGGTGCCTGCCCCATGGTCGTAGATCGCATCCAGCGCCTGCGGAATGGTAAAACCGGTGAGCTGGCTGCCAAACGCCGCTGCATCTTTCTCAGACAGGCACTGCACCAGCGTATTGACGTCCCCCATCGGGGCGGTACCAATCAGGCCAATGACGGCAGACTTCACCGTTTTTACCGGGCGGGCACCGTTTTCCACCTCAATGGTTTCGACGCCATGCAGATAGTTAGCTGCCATGGGAGTCCTCCGTTTTCACATCGTTGTCGCCGGCGTTCCTGCGCTTTGGTGACTGCACAACCGGTGTGCTGGCGGGTTTAGTCTCTTCAGATACCGGTGTCAGATGCTTCAGCGCCACCAGTACCTTCACATAGTCATGCTCCTCCGGCAGGGAAACATTCTTCCCCGGCCAGAGCAGGATTTCGGTTCCGTCCGACAGCGTGACGCCGCTGGCCGGGCCGGAATAGCGGTATTCTTTCATCACTCGCTTTCCTCATAGTTCACTTCGGTTAACAGCGGGCCGGACGGTAAATCGCTGTCTTCGATAAAGACGCTTTCAGTGGCAAAGTCGAGGGCGTACTGCCACAGCCCCTTGACCTCACCGATAAACACCTCGCGGGTCAGCCAGATGCGACGGCGGCAGTTCGGCGGGGTGTAGCCACCGAGGATGCGACGGACTGCATCCAGAACGTCAATCGCGCCTCTTTTACCGTTGAGCTGGCGGAAAACTACCGTGACGCAGAGCTGGATAGTCTGAGTCTGGAGCACCGCACCGATATCATTCGGCTTATCGAAGCGCGACCCGGCATAGCTCACCAGCAGCGCCCCAACCGGATGATTCAGGCGATACTCAGCCGGTTTCTCCGGGAAGTACTCCACCTGCAGCTGCGGCAGCTTCTCCCGTAACCGGGTCAGTACTGCATCGAGGACGGGCAGAACGTTCATCAGTATTTCTCCAGTAAGCCATCGCGCCCGCCAAAGGTGGGGCGACGTGCCCGCGCCCGGATTTCACCGGACTCAGGCACGTCTTTTTGAGTGGACTGCAGCCCCAGCGTCAGCTTGTTGTCACGCAACCCCTCCAGCTGTCGCCGGGCCTCTTTGTGGTCATCCTTCACGGTATCCGGGACAGCCCCTTCCGGGCGGCGGGTGTAGAGCCGGTAACGCACCAGCGTGATGGCAATGTCCCGCAGAACGGTCGGTATCTCCGCCAGCGGCAGGGTATAGCGTCCGCGCAGATGGGCATCAATCAGTTCATCGGCATAGCGAATACAGCTGTCCACCACCTCAGTTTTCACCGTCGCGGGCGAGTCGAAGTCCAGCTCCTCATTGGTGAGCTGGATTAGCGTCCGCTCAGGAACCTGTTCAAGCAAATCCGCGAGGGTGCAGTACATATCACACCCCGCGCAGGATACGGATAACGTCACCTTCGGCCAGCGCCTCATCCAGCGCAATCCCGGCAGAAATGCCCGCCGGGGTCTCGCCCGATGCGGCTGTCTGGGGAACGGCGCAGGCATTCTCATCCGACTGGACGTTCTGCCCTTTAGCAATCGCAGCACCAGCCTCGACGGCAACAATACCCAGTACGTTGACCGGCGTTACATCACCGGCAGCAGCATCCACCTCTGCCACACCGAGCGCCACGGCTCCGGCCTTGCAGGGGGCGTTATCGGCCCCCACAAAACGCTGCTGAGAGAGGGCCGCAAGTGCGACGACAGTGGTGGTCAGAATGACCTGTTGAGTTGTACCCATGACCGTCTCCTTATTTCACAATGTTGGTGATGAGATACCCGGCATCGCCACCGACCACGGCGACTTTGTAGATATCGGTATAACGGCAGTACTTCACCTTGCCGCCGACGCCGTCGTATTTATCCGCCACCGGCATCCCTTTACGGCGCAGGGTGTAACCGAATGACGGCTCGTTTTCGTCGGCGCTGTCGGTGCCTGGCTGGGGTTTGCCGACGTAATGCAGCATCAGGTTGTCACCCCAGATATCGGTCGGGACTTTGTCCTTGTTCTGCGCGTCTTTCATGGAGGCCATGGAGACCGGCTCGCCGATCGCCACATCTTCCAGCTGGAAAAGGTCTTTCAGAATTTCGATGGTGATACGCTTGCGCTCGTTGGCTCCAATCGCGGCCTGAATCGCCGGGTGGAACTTCAGCAGCGACATGACGCTTGCCCCCATGGTCATCAGGTTCGGACGCAGGCCGGTGGCGTTACGTACCGCCTCAATCCCGCCTTCAATGACGCCAATCGGGTCACCCTTACCACCGCCCCAGCGGTCAGCCGCAGCCAGCGCTTTGACGTTAGCCGCGCGATAGACGTTTTTGTCCTGGGCCAGACGGGCCGCATACAGTTCGCGCTTCAGGTTGACGCCGCTCGTCACACGGCGAATGGCTTTGGCCTCTTCGTTGAACATCGACTCCGCCTGCTCGCGATAGTCCACCGGCGCAGCCAGATCGTGCTCGTTGAGAACCAGGTCCAGCTTGCCGGTTTTCTCGCGCACCAGAACGTTACTGTCAGCCCCCACGGCACGCTCGGTGTCGTACTCCACAAAAGCGGATTTACCGAAGGTCGGCACGGTCACACCTTCCTTATCGGTAAGGACAATGGGGAAGATGCGTTCGCCGATGAACGCGGCATTTTTATAACCGCGTGCGATGCTGGTCAGCACCGGGTCAACGACGCGCTTACCCTTTAAATAGTCAGACATGTTCTCTCCTTAATTACAGGCAGCGGGAGACAGCAGCGTCGTAGCTGATGCCTTCTTTTTTCGACAGTTCCAGCGCTTTCTGATGCAGCGCCAGACGTTCCGGGTCGGCTTCAGCAAACTCCGCTGACGTCGTTTTGATATCCGTGCTCACGCGGTCTTTGGTCGCATGCTCACTGAAATTCAGTACCGGATCAGTGCTGTCCAGCAGCGTCTTAAACGCCGTGGCCAGCGGGGTGCGGGTATCGCCTTCGGCAAACTCAACCGGCTTGTCACCTGCAGAGACCGCGTCAAGAATGGCAACAACAACCGGTTTTGCTGCCGGGGTCAGGCGACCCGCGCCGACCAGCTTCTCGGCAAAGGAGACGTTGTCCGCGTGCAGCTTGTCCTGCCTGGTCTTTGCTTCCTGTTCCGCCCGCTGGGTGGCTTCCGCTTTCAGACGCGTGTTTTCCGCCTGAAGCGCTTTGATTTCTTCTTCAGTCATGGTGCTGTTCTCTTGTTGAGGGTTGGGATTGTGTTCACTGAAGTCCGGTTCAGACTTCCCGGTGTCGCGGTAAGCCTCTTCGCGCAGGGAGTCAACCTGCCATGAAGGAAGCACCTTGTCGGTCTCGTCCAGCCCGAACTGGGCGATCAGAAAATCGCGCAGACGGCCCCATAAAGAGGCATTGGTGATATCACTCCAGTCGGCAAACTCCACGACGCCTTCTTCTTTCTCACCAAACGAGACCTGCTTCAGCCCCTTAATGGAAGGTGGCTGCGCCCCCAGAAAGCCGACATGACGCAGGTAAAGCGTGCCGGGCTTCGGGTTGTTCGGTGAGTCAGGGAGATAGAATGAGGCGGAGACCTTCTTGAAGCGTCCGTTGCCCACCAGTTCGGCAAACTGCGGGTCGAGCTGGTCAGGCTCTGCCAGCAGATCGCCGCCTTTGAGCGACAGGGATTTCACCCAGCCCCACGCCGGGTCTTCCGTTTTGGGGTGGCCAATAACGAGTGGTGCTTCATGGACGGACGGGTCATAGGCTTTCACGCAGGCGGCAAGATCGCTTTGCGTGAACGGCAGTTTCGTGCCGTGCATATCGGTATGAGTACCGGCTTTAAAAATGTGAATGGCTGGCATTTTGCTGTCCCGCGTTACGTTGTCGGGGACAGTCTGTGGAAAAAGCATCAGCAGCGCTTTTAATCTGCTTTAGAAAAAATCGGGGGTATCAGTACGGGGAATGTCACGCTGCGGGCGAATAGTGGTGCAAAGCGGGGGCTGTAAAGCCTTTATAAAGGTAATACAGCCCCTCAGCGGCTGGCAATGATAAATCACCCGCCTGTAGAGACAAAACTCAGCGACGGGCCGCTGCTTCAAGATGGCGGACAATCGTATCGAGGATGGGGACAACCACTTCAGGCTGCAGCTCACCGTCCCCTGTCAGCGGCAGGAACGGACGGGCCGGAAGTTCGACGGACTCATTACGCCCCGTTTTACCACCGAACTGGTGAATTGGCCCATAAACGACATTAGTGCCAACTGCTGCCTGCCGGTCGTCATGGTCGGTTGATACTGACCCCATCAGACGCCCGGTATCCTGCAGTGTTTGCCCGTCGCGCTTTTCCGCTGCCAGCGAGGGAGTCCACCCCGGACGCCCCTCATCGAGAAAGTTAAACTGCGTTTCCGCCAGCAGGGTTCCGGCGATTTTACGCATCGCGGGTTCCAGGTCTGTGGCAGCCAGGTCCAGCGCACGGAGGCTCCGGCGCAGGGATTCATCGTTAATGGTGATATTGACCAGGTTATCGGAAGCCATCGTTATCCTCTCAGTTCCTGCTGTGCCAGCGGCTGAAGCGTACCCTGATAGCGGGCAAGGTCGGGACGGTATGCTGCCCCCGGCGCGTAAGACCAGCCGACGTCGGTGGCCACCTTCGTGGTGCCGGTATTGAAGGTGGCGACGTTCTGCATCTCGCCTGTTTTCTCTGAGACCAGCTTCAGCTCCCATCCCATGGTTGTGCCAGAATCTGACACCTTGAGGCCACGGGCACGCACATCCGCCGCGCTCAGGGCTATGACGCCACAACGGCAGCGCCAGCCGTTCGGCGGGTAGAACGCCTGCCAGAACGGGTCATCATAGCGTAGCACCAGACCATGCAGCGCCAGATGGCTCTTACGGGTATGGCTGTCGTTGATGCCGGTATACATCCAGTACGGCCTGTCGTCGACGTTCTCCATCTGCTCCGCCCAGCGACCGGCACTGTAGAGTACGGACATATTGGTACGAAAGATGGTGTCGAGCCGCCACGGGCTGCCCTGCTGGATGGTGACCGGCTCGCCCGTTACCGGGTCTGTGGTGTCACGTGGCCCCCACCATCCCTTGCGCTGCAGCTCCGGCTCCAGCTGCTGGCGGAACCAGCGGTCAGTCTTGCCCTCATCCAGTGCCTGCTGCAGGGCGCTCCTGATATCTTCCAGGATATCAAGGCGGGTCACTTTGGCGACGGTAAAGGCGCGGGCATGGGCATCCTGCCACATTTCCTCCCAGTCCCACGTGAAGCTATACCCTTTGGACTTCAGGTAACTGATAGCCCGTTTTGGGGGCAGCGTCATGCAGTACGCCAGTTCAGCCGTTGTCACGCTCATGCAGACGCCCCCAGACAGTTGCAACAAACATGATACGGGCCAGCCGTTCCTGCAGGTCATCCGCATTCATCTGCGGGTACAGTTCAGCCAGCGCCCCCAGTAGCTCAGACGGGTTAACGCCATCTTTCACCTGGTTAAAGAGCGGCTCCAGCACCGGCGCAAGTACGCCGTTTAAGGTGCCACCGTTCATCAGAATATCCAGCGAATCATCGAGGTCCTGCTGGGCCTGTATATCGGCATCAATCGCCTCGGCGAACGACAGCGGCAGCGCGTTCTTCTGGCGCTCTGACGGTGGTGTCTCGTCAATATCGCCGTCCTGCAGCTGGTACTCACGCTTAAAGTATTGCGGGGTGAAGACCACACCGGCGCGGCTGAGTTTCTCGTCACGGGTCGCCTGGGTATCATCGACCGTTCCCTGTTCCCACATCTTCCAGACGGGGCTGGCCACATCGCCAAAGTTCATCGATACCGCCATCCTGATGGCCTGATTCACCGCGCTTTCCACGATATCAGCGTCAGCGTCACGGATATCATCGGTGACCTCCAGTCCGGCCTGCGCGGAGGCGCGGTTACTGTTGGCCTCGGTGGTCTGGTTCTGCCCCAGCAGAGCGATGGAGATTTCACTGCGGGCAAGCGTGATCAGGTTCTGATAAATATCGCTGCTGTCGGCCTTGCCTGCGGCCTCCTTAATTTCAATGGAGGAATCGTCAGGGATAGCGGCCACCGCGTCTTCCACCATTGCCTCCATGGAGTCCAGCAGCAGGTCGATCTCACCCTGGGCCGTCCCGCGCGGATGCTTGCCGATAACCCACGGTGAGCCGTACTTCTCGGCAAAGCGCACCCAGAATTTCATGCCGCCTTTTTTGAATGTCACGGGCCAGAAGCACATAGACAGGTCAGGGAAGCCATACGGGTTGTCGTAGGTCGCATCCTGACGCGGTACCACGAACTTGTTCAGCGGTACCGGCTCGCCTTCCAGCCCGGCGTCTTTGGCGCGAAAGCGCAGCAGGTTGTCATTGTCAAACTGGAACCACTCTGGTGGCTTACCCACGATATCGGCGATGGCCCAGGATTTAACAGAACGCCCCCACATGATCTCACAGGGCTGATACCCGTAGAGAACGGCGTCGGTCATCTCGCCGATGATGCGTGACAAATCCAGATCGTCGAGCATATCCCGGATGAAGCTGAATACCCGCGCCGGGGCATGACCGCGCTCAAGACCACGCTCCAGCGACTTGACCGCCGCCTTCCGCCTGCGGATGCAGCCACCAACCAGCGGGTCGGTACGCAGTTCACGATAGATACGGATATCCCGGCCCTGAGATTTCAGAATGGGGTCAGGGTTAGGCAGGTACATTCCCAGCCCGAAGAAGTCGATGGAGCGGCTGCGCGAGGCGATCTGCTCCGTCAGCGTTTTATTGGGTTCGGCAAAAGAGACAAACTCATTGGCTGAAACCCAGAGTCCACGGGCCATCAGTAATCCTCCAGCATACGGGCCGCCTGACGACGACGGCGTGAGCTTGCCTTCACCGGCCCTTTGTTAATTTCACGGCTGGCGAAGTACGCCAGCGCCAGTGCGATGGCTGAATCCCCGTGACGCTTGCCACTGTCAGACTTCGCTTTTGAGCGCTGTTCCGGCACGCGGGGAACGCCGTTTACCACCTGAACGGCCCGCAGGTCGTCCAGCGTGTCTTCATCCTTCGGTAAATCCACCAGGTTGCCATCTTCCAGCGCAGCCTTGACCGGCGGCATATGCTCGCGATACCAGTTTTCGGTAGGCATCACCTGCTTGACCCGGCTGGAGCCGTAGCGCTGCATGGCGTATTCGGCGAGATAAGAGCCGTTACCACGGGCATCGAGCGCCGCGCCCATCAGGTTTGGCAGGCCGTCCATCAGATACCACGCAATTTGCTCCTGCTGTTTGAACGGCACGTTGCGCAGCTCCAGCACGAACGGTACGCGACGTACCAGGTTCTTCTCCTGCAACAGGGGATAGTCCACCGACAGGTCACCGCTGCGGCCAAAGTCGCGCCCCAGGAAAGAACGTGCGTCAGCAGGCAGAGCTTCCAGCAATGGTTTGAGGTGTTCGTCCAGCCAGTCCTGCGTCTCGCTCCAGCGGACGTCGTCGGGCTTCAGCTCGTAGCCCTCCGGGCAGGTCAGGCGCAGCACCGGCGTATCGGGTGACATGCGGGACTCAATCAGGGCGCGGGACAGCCAGGCGCCGCCTCCGTTGGCCGGAACGCAGTCAAGCTCCTCGGATGCACCGGCACCGTAGAATTTGTACACCGATGCCATCCACGCCTGCTCGGACGCTTGCGACCATTCTTTCCCGGTACGCAGGCAGACGCGGTGGAACAGTCCCTCCGCCACGGCCTCCTGGAAAGTAATGCGGTGTACGCTACCCTCCTGACGTCCGGCCCGAATATCACCGATAAGCGTATTGAACGGGTTATCGTCACCGTCATGGGTGGAGATAACGCGCACCTTGCCACCCCAGATAAGCATCGCCAGCGCCGCCTTCAGCAGCTCGTCCAGTTGCTCATGGAACGCCGCTTCGTCGATAACGATGATGCCCTGACGGCCACGCAGGTTCGACGGTCGACTGGAGAGCGCGACAACGCGGAAACCGGAGTCGGGAAACTTGATGGTATAGGTCTTGATGTGCTTGTCGTCTTCGTCCTCTTCCCAGAAACCTTCTTCGATTTCACTGGCAGCATAGTTGAATGCCCGCGCCCACATCGCACAGGCCTGGATATATTCGACGGTCATGTCCTGGTTATAGGCGATGTAATACACGTTCATCCCGCCCGCAGGTGCTGAAGAGGCTGCGGTCAGCACATCATCGGACGCTT